>NZ_AKIG01000003.1:0-819111 GCF_000364405.1 Mycobacterium sp. H4Y | reverse complement strand
TCCCGGACGCGGTCACCATGACTGGACCCCTTCCACGTTGTGGCTTTGCCGGGACCAAGCTCGACCTGATCCGCCAACGCATCCAGCAGCAGACCCTGGGTCGGCGCGGACACACCGGTGACCCGCTCTATGGGATCCGGCGCATCGCCCGAACCCGCCTGCAGCTGCTCTCCCCACGCCAATACACCCGGCTGACCGAGGTGCTCGACGGCGACGACCATCTCGCCGTCAAGGTCGCCTGGCTGATCTATCAGAAGATCATCGCCGCCTACGCCGACCCGAACCGACGTCACGGCAAGAAGGCAATGACCAGGCTGATCGAGTCGATACGGCGCGGCGTACCCGCCGGATTGGAGGAGATCGCCCAACTCGGCCGCACGCTATCGCGCCGCCGCGCCGACATCCTGGCCTTCTTCGACCACCACGTCTCCAACGGACCCACCGAGGCCATCAACGGCCGCCTGGAAGCATTGCGCCGCAACGCCCTCGGATTCCGCAACCTCACCCACTACCGTTGGCGCTCACTACTACACAGCGGAGCACTCCACCAACTTGTCAATGCACTCTGAATTACGAAGAGCCGTTGATGGGCACGCACGTTGGTCGAATCGACTGATAACAGCTTTTCGATGTCGGCGTGCACGTCGGCGTCGAACCCGAACGAGGCCGCGACCCGGGCGAACATCTCGTCGTACGTGCCGTCCAGCGACCACCGGTGATGGCGTTTCCACACTGTTTGCCACGGCCCGAATTCGGCGGGCAGGTCCCGCCACGGGCATCCTGTGCGAAAATGCCAGGCGATCGCTTCCAGGATCAGCCGGTGATCACGAAACCTGTTGCCTCGCTTACCGTCATGCGACGGCATCAACGGCTCGACCACCGCCCAAAACTCATCACAAATCACACCCGTCCGTGTCACGAGATCGATCTTGGCTGCGGGCGGGTTGATGACGCTCGAAGGCCAGGGTTTGAGTCCAGGCGATCAGGTCGCCAGCCAGGGCGACGACTTCGAGCCAGATCCGGTTGGCCCGGTAGCTGTGGAAAGGCAGGTTACGCAGGCCGGTGTCCTTCAGACAGCGGATACGGTCTTCGGCGCGGGCGCGTTGGCGGTGACGCACTTCCAGGGTCGGCAGCGTCCAGCCGGTTCCGCGAGTGTTGGTCGCAAAGCAGGTGATTCGCCAGCCGTTATGGTCGGTCAGCCGTAGCTGGGCACCGGGGTGAGGACGTTCACGGCGGGCGATGACTCGCATCCCGCGTGGCCATTCCTGGGGGCCGTACTTGGCCGGCGAACGGGTGGGTTTGACCGGGGTCGGCATCCAGTTGGTGAGCTCGGCGACCTGCGCACCCTCACGAGGTGCGCCGTCACTGTCGAGCGCAGCCACCCAAGCCTGCTCGGGAATCGTCTCGATCGCGGCCTGGACAGGGCCGTGAGCGGGAAACCCGATGGAATAGTGCAATCCGGCGTCGGTGAGGTGATGCAGGAATGCTTTAGACGCCCCGCCGGCATCGGCGCGCACCAGCACCTGGCCCCGCTCGGCGGCGGGCAGTTGTTCCAGCGCGGCGCCCAGCACTGTGATGTGATCAGAACTATTGAACGGCGAGGCCTTTCCGGGCGTAGGTCCAGCGCCAGAGTTTCTCCGGTGCCGTGCTCGCCATGGTCGACAAAAGCGCACATCGGGGCGAACCCATAAGACATCTTGTGGGTCGCCTCAGCGCCCTCCTTATCCGAATGCGCCGCCACCAGGGTGGCATCGATATCGACGATGACCTGCCCACCCTCTCGTGTTCCCGGTGTTCCCGCCAGCGGCCGACGCCGTGACCAGACCCGGTCACGGGCTGCAGCGTGTGCCGAGCGCAGCGCCATGACCGCAGCATCGGTGGTGGCGTCATCGACGGCCAACGCCGCAAACAACCGAGACACAGTCGGGTCGGAGGCCACGACTCCGAACAAGTCGCGCTGCGCACGGACTGCGGCCACATCGGCCAAACAGTCACCACCGAGCGCGACCGCGATCGCCACGTCAAGCAGCACCTTGCCCGGATCATGGCGGGCCCGCGCCAGCCGCCACGGCCCCAGCGCCCTCGATAGGACAAGCCCCAGGCCCGCAACCCGGATCGTCTCGTTCATCATCGCCGCGCCCGATGACGTCACCAACGACTCGCGGACATCATCGACGACCAGCCCACCAACTGCGTTACGCTTCACCTACGGAGTTGCCTTCCTGCTTGAGGATCTTGAGACTTCAGCAATCCCAAGAATTCCCTGCAGGACAGGCGCTTCCGTGCATTACACGCCGTCACAACCCCCAACGACATGAAACCTCGAGGCTAGCATTGTGAAGTCGGCGATCTGGGCCCCTCCCGTCCGATCGCGAGGGGTCTGTCGAACGTGCAGACCGCTACCGTCCTCACTCCTTCGCGCGTTACAGCGGACCCCATACAGATAGTATCTAATACATGCGGTACCTGATACCGTTGGCTCTGTGAATTCGTCTGATTGGCGGGATCGGCCCGCGAGCGCCCACTTCGGCTCCATCTGCTGGCAGTCGCGCCTGCTGGCGTTATTGACGGCTATCTTCGCGCGCCCAGTGCTCGCTACCTTGACCGTCATCGGCATAGTCATCAACCGTTTCAGTCCTCACCTGTTGCAGCGTGCACGCCTTGACGTCATCGACAAACCGCTGCGCGTGGTGCCGCCACCGGCGGGAACTCAAGTGACCCCCGTCGCATTGCCACAGTGTCCGGCCGAGTGGGTGGTATTCCCGACGGCCCGCCAGTCCGACCGGGTTATCGTCTACTTCCACGGCTCGGCGCTGGTGACTTTGGGTCTCAATTCGCATCGGCGGTTTGTCGGTAAGCTCTCCCAAGAGACCGGCGCGCGGGTATTCAATGTCGGTTACCGGCTGGCCCCGCAGGCCCGCCTTGAGGATGCCGTGTCCGACGGGCTCGACGCCTACCGCTACGTTATGTCGCTCGGCTTTTCAGCGGATCGCATTGTGCTAGCAGGAGATTCGGCCGGTGGCATGGTGGCTGCCGGTACCGCACTGGCCGCCCGCGACAGCGGGCTGCCGGTGCCTGCGGGTCAGGCGCTGATGTCACCGCTGACGTCGTCGGATATGGGGCTGAAGTACCGGGCCCTCAAAGACCATCGCGACGTGATGTTTCCGTTCATGACGGTGAAGTTCCTCTATGACGTCTTCGGTACTGTCAACGGCACCCGGGCGGCGCCAGTGATGCCGTCGGAGGCCGATCTGCATGGCCTTGGCCCATTTTTGCTCCAGGTTGGCACCCACGAGATGCTGCTCAATGACACCCTCACGCTGGCCGACCGGCTGCGGGCTCACGGCGTACCAGTGTGGGTGCAGCAGTGGCACAAGGCGATGCACATGTTCCAGCTCGGTTTCGACGTCAACCCAGATGCGCTTCGCGCGGTTGAGGAGGTGGCGATGTTTATCCGTCATCTCACCACCGCGCCGGAAAAGAACAGCGCATAATCCGCCCATCGCGCAGGTCGTGGAACATAGAGCAGCCAGTAGCGCAGGGCTTCAAGTGCGGCGCGGACCAAGACGCCGGTCGCAGCACGAGGTGGACGACGAACGGGTTGTCGAGGTCAAGCGGATCAGGACCGCCGCGACGCTATCCCCGCCGACGCAATTGAGAGCTCGTTGCCTGCGCTCGGCCGTTCGGGATCACTGGATATGCTGTTGGCCGCCTACTCGCTGGTGGCCACCCTCTGGCAGACGCCAACCCGCCAGAGCGGCTCACCGATGTCTACGCAAAGGGCGCGCAAGTCGTTCCGCCCGAGTGGAATCTGGGCTTCGCGTCCGCCTTGACCCGCCTGCTGACCGCCAGGTGCATCGGCCTCATCTCTGAAACCTCATGAACAGAAAAGGAGACCAGGACGCAGTGGCTTGGCGAACTGCAACCGGTGAAAACGATGCCAACCTTGTCGATGGCCGGGAACCAGGCGAGACCGCGCAGCCTTCCGCCGGCAATGGCTTTGCGCCAAACGCTAAGTTGCGATCGAGCCAGTCGAACGGGCGGTGGGGCGCCCAACTAGCGGGAGATGGTTGGCTGGGGAGGATTCACGTTGGCGCTGCGATGAAGAAAATGTGGATCGTCCTGGTCATCGTGGCGGTGGTGGCGGTAGCGGGCTTCTGCGTACTGCGGCTTCGCACCTTTTTCGGCGTCCACGACAATCGCCCGATGACCAGCGGCATCGCCGATGAGATCAAGCCGTTCAATCCCAAGCGCGTGGTTTACCAGGTTTATGGTCCCCCGGGGACGGTGGCCAACATCAACTACTTGGACATCAATGCCCAGCCCCAGAAAGCTAGCAACGTGCCTTTGCCCTGGACGCTCTCGGTTACCTCGACGCTGCCCTCGGTGAGCGTCAACATCGTCGCGCAGGGCGACAGCAACCAAATCGGCTGCCGGATCATCGTGGACGAGGTGGTCAAGGACGAAAGGTCGAGTCAGGGTATGAATGCGCAAACGTTCTGCATAGTGAAGTCCGCATGACCGATGACCGGGCCGCAGGGCTGCCGCATATGCCGGTTTTCGCGCGAACGGTCCACAAACTCGCGGTGCCCGTCGTCTTTGCCTGGGTGGGGCTTGTCGTCGTCCTCAGCGTCTTGGTTCCATCGCTGGACGCGGTCGCCGAAGAACACACCGTGTCGATGAGCCCCAAGGACGCGCCGTCGATGCAAGCGATGAAGCACATCGGCAAAGTATTCAACGAATTCAACAGTGACAGTGCGGTCATGATCGTGCTGGAAGGTGACAAGCCGCTGGGCGATGAGGCCCACCATTTCTACGACCAGATCGTCCGCAAACTCGAGGCTGACACGAAACACGTCCAGCACGTCCAGGACTTCTGGGGGGATCCGCTGACGGCCGCCGGTTCGCAAAGCTCCGACGGCAAGGCCGCCTATGTGCAGGCGTATCTTGCTGGTAACCAGGGCGAGAGCCTGGCCAGCGAGTCTGTCGCGGCGGTCCGCAAGATCGTGGACAGCGTGCCTGCGCCGTCGGGGGTCAAGGCCTATGTGACCGGCGCTGGGGCGTTGATCGCCGATCAGCACTGGGCCGGACAAAAGAGCCTCCAGAAGGTCACGATCATCACCTTCGTGGTGATCATCGTGATGTTGCTGTGGGTATACCGCTCGATTATCACCGTGTTCAGCACGTTGTTCATGGTGGTGATCGAGGTGATGGCGGCTCGGGGGGTTGTCGCTTTCCTGGCCTACAACAACATCATGGGATTGTCGACCTTCGCGGTTAATATTTTGGTGCTGTTGGCCATCGCCGCTGGGACAGACTATGCGATCTTTATTCTCGGCCGATATCAAGAGGCGCGCGGCCTAGGCGAGGACCGCGAAAAAGCCTTCTACACCATGTTCCACGGAACCGCGCACGTCGTCCTTGGCTCTGGCCTGACTATTGCCGGTGCGATGTATTGCCTGAGCTTTACCCGGCTTCCGTATTTCCAGACTATGGGTATCCCTTGTGCGGTCGGGATGCTGGTCGCCGTTGCTGCCGCGCTGACCTTGGGTCCGGCGGTCCTGACCGTCGGCAGTTTCTTCAAGCTGTTCGATCCTAAGCGCAAGATGCGGACCCGGGGATGGCGACGGGTGGGCACCGCGATCGTGCGCTGGCCCGGGCCAATTCTCGCGGTGTCAGTCGCGATCGCCCTCATCGGTCTACTCGCCCTACCCGGTTATCAAACCAATTACGACAACCGGCTGTATTTACCCCCGAGCGTCCCCGCGAATATCGGCTACGCCGCCGCCGAACGGCATTTCCCCGCGTCCCGGATGAATCCGGAATTGTTGATGATCGAGACCGATCACGACATGCGCAACCCGGCGGGCATGCTGGTGTTGGACCGGATCGCCAGGGGGGTCTTCCACATCCCGGGTGTCGCGCGCGTCCAGGCGATCACCCGGCCGCTGGGAACGCCGATCGAGCACACCTCAATCCCGTTCCAGATCAGCATGCAAAACACCACGCAGGTCGAAAACCAGCAGTACATGCACCAGCGCATGGACGACATGCTCAAGCAGGCCGACGCGATGCAACAGTCCATCGACACCATGCAGCGCATGTACAACATCACCTCGCAGATGGCCGCGGTCACCCACCACATGGACGGCCTCACGCATGAAATGTTGGATGTCACAAACACATTGCGCGACAACATCGCCAACTTCGATGATTTCTTCCGGCCGATTCGCAGCTACTTCTACTGGGAAAAGCACTGCTTCGACATCCCGGGCTGCTGGTCGCTGCGATCCCTCTTCGACGCGCTCGACGGTCTGGATCAGATCACCGAAAATTCACCTATCTTGCCGGCGACATATCTCAGCTGGACGCCTTGATGCCGCAGATGCTGGCGCAGATGCCGCCCATGATCGCCACCATGACGACCATGAAGCAAATGATGCTGACCATGCACAGCTCGATGTCGTCGCTGTATGACCAGATGGACGTGATGAGCCAAAACTCGACCGCCATGGGCCAGGCCTTCGACGCCGCCAAGAACGACGACTCGTTCTACATCCCGCCGGAAGTCTTCGACAACCCCGACTTCAAGCGCGGTCTGAAGATGTTCCTGTCGCCGGACGGGCACGCGGCCCGCTTCATCATCTCCCATGAAGGGGATCCCGCGACCCCGGAAGGCATTTCGCACGTCGAGCCGATCAAGAACGCAGCCAAGGAAGCCATCAAGGGAACTCCGCTGGAGGGCGCCAAGATCTACCTTGCCGGCACCGCCGCGGTCTACAAGGACATGCGCGACGGCTCCAAATACGACCTGATGATCGCGGCAATAGCTGCGGCCAGCCTGATTTTGATCATCATGCTGATCATCACCCGAAGCCTGGTCGCCGCGGTCACCATCGTGGGCACGGTGCTGATCTCGTTGGGCGCCTCGTTCGGACTGTCCGTGCTGGTGTGGCAGGACATCATCGGCTTCAAACTGCACTGGATGGTGCTGGCGATGTCCATCATCTTGATGCTGGCCGTCGGATCCGACTACAACCTGCTGCTGGTGTCCCGTTTCAAAGAAGAAATCGGTGCCGGTTTGAAAACCGGAATCATCCGCTCGATGGCCGGCACCGGTGCGGTGGTGACGTCTGCGGGCCTGGTCTTCGCCGCCACCATGGCCTCGTTCATATTCAGCGATTTGAAAGTCGTCGGGCAGGTCGGCACCACCATCGGCCTGGGTCTGCTGTTCGACACCCTGATCGTGCGCTCATTCATGATGCCGTCCGTCGCCGCGCTGCTGGGGCGCTGGTTCTGGTGGCCGCAACAAGTACGCACTCGCCCGGCCAGCCAGCTACTTCGGCCCTACGGGCCACGTTCGGCGGTTCGCGCCTACCTGCTGCCCCGGCAAGATGACCCGCAGTCGGCGACCACCGACCGGTTCCCGGCGGCCTCACCGCACTACTAAGGCATTGCTGAGGTGCATGCAGTCCCGACCGCGGCGGGACTAGGGCGGGGTTAGCTCCAGTTCCAGACCGACATTTCCCCGGGGAAGGTAGTTGTTGCACACGTGGGTGGACTTGGCGACAACGCCCTTGTTGTTGCAGAAGATCTTCATGTGATTGGGCCACGCGAACCAAAGCGGATCGCCGTAGACAGCCTCGGAGAACACGCGAGTTTTGCAACATCCAACGCACCTTTCTCAATAGCGCCCGACGGTCGCTAAGACATCGACCTAAACGCCTACTTTCTGCTGCACCCCGCACCAGAAGACGCTTCGGCGACATAGGCCCGCTGGTGACGTTGGCGGTTGGTCTATAGGGAAACCATCAAAGACCTCACCGTCGAGCATGAAGTCCTGAAGTCTTGGAGGACAAAGTGAAGCGGCTGCTGCGGAAAGAGGGGTTTGCGGACGGTGGCCTACGATGCGGGCTCATCGGCCTTGCGGCGGTGCGCGGCGAGGAAGTCATCGACGATGCGCTCACAGTCTTGACGATCGATGGCACGCAGCCCGGTGAGTCGGGCAAACGCCACTGGCCCGACGAGTTGACACAGGATGAGCTCCGGGTCGAAATCGTCGAGGTCGGCGCGGGCTTCGGGGCTTTGCAACAGGGCATCGAATGGCTGGCGATACTGGTCGATGATCCGTGTGCGCAGCGCGTGCCGGTCGTGGGTTTCCTGGGTGCCGTTTGGTGTGCGGCCAAGCGCGACCCAGGCCAGGGTGGTGACGTGCAGCGGTGCCTCCTGGAACAGCGTGGCCTGTCGGCTCAACAGTTCGATGAGTTGGTCGCGCAACGATCCCGTCTCCGGTGCAGGGTGGACCTGCGGCAGCAGCCTTTCAAATGTGGCGGCAAGCAGTTGAGTGGAGCTGCTGAAGTGGCGATACAGGGTCGTGCGCGCGACTTTGGAGGCTTTGGTGACCGCGTCGATGGTGACGGCTTCGATGCCGCCGGCGCTCAGGAGTTTGGTGGCCGCATCCAATAGCCGGGTTCGTGAGCGCAACAGGCGCGGGTCGACGTCATCATCGTCGTCGACCGGGAATTCCAGGGTGTCGCGCTCCATGTAGTCACCGTAAACCTCGCGCGTAGCTGGCCGGCACCGAATCGCGGCTGCATCGGTCGATTGATTCGACCCCTAGACGGCTACGCTACTACTAGTAGCGTAGCGATACCACTAGTACACTTGTCTGTAGGGGTCTGTGGGGCGAAGGAGGACGCATGATCGGGCAGCGGGTCGGACGATCCCTGGTTGAGCAGCTTCAGGGCGCGGCCACCACAGGCCGGTTCGTGTGGCGGACGAACGAACTCTGCCGGCGGGCGCGAGGGGGAATCGCACAGACGGGCGGGGCTGGTCGGCGATGAATGTGCCGCTTGGGCTAACCAAGACGCATGTGTGGGCGCGGGGGGTTCGCGATTTCAGGCTGGTCCGCCGCGGTATCACTCGGCGCCTACACCGACAGCCGCCGGTTGATGACCGCGGCCGCGTTCGTCCCCGTCACTACCCTCCTCGCTCCTGCTCCTACTTGGACGACGAGTTGATGAACCGGGAAATGTATGACCACGTGCGCGACGAGCCGATCAGGTTGATCTCCCGGCTGGGATTTCGCCTGCGCCGTTCATGAAGCGGTCACTGTTTCGGGGTCGGTGCATCGTCATTGTCAAACCGCCTGTGCGCAAAGGGATCACGTGTCGCTGTACCGGACATGCTGGACCGTCGACGGCGCGTTGGTCACCGCCTGAAGCGGCTGGTTGCGCGGCGGCGATCAGAGAGCTTCGGACACCGGTGGCGGTTTCGCCGGGCAGGTAGAAGGGTACTGGTAGTACTGTTGCGATACCGTTGATTTCTTTCGAAGTAGCGGGGCGGGGGATGGCAGACAACGGGTGGGTCTCTTCGGGCGTGGCGACCTTGAGTCGCCCTGTTCGGGAGCGACTTCAAAAGGTTGCGGCCGGTGAGGGCGCGTACAGCGATCGGCTAGCGCGCTTGGCGGGTTTCAGTATCCGACATAAGGTGCTGATCATCGGCATGTGGGTGGTGAGCGCCGCTGCCCTGGCGGTGCTGTTCCCGCAGCTGGAAACCGTTGTTAGACAGCAGTCAGTGAATCTCATACCGCGCGATGCGCCATCGCTTCAGACGGTAGACCGCATGGGCGCGGCCTTCGGCGAGCAGGGATCCAAGACGACGATATTTGTCGCGATGGAGGATCCGGCGGGCCTGACTGCGCCGGTGCGCGGACGCTACAACGCGATGATTTCCCGGTTGCGTGCCGATTCGGAGCATGTGCGCTTGGTTCAAGACTTGTTGGCCGACCCAGTCACCGCAAGCCAGGCAGTCAGCCAAGACGGCAAAGCCTGGTATGTGCCGGTGGGAGTGGCCGGAACGCTGGGCGATCTCAAAGCTGCCGAATCGGTCCAGGCGGTCCGCACGATCGCCGCCCAGGCATTCAGCGGCTCACCCACCGATGTTCGCGTCACCGGGCCCCCGGCCACCTTCCGCGATCAAATCGCTTCGGCCGAAGAGGATTTGGTTGTCATCTCGGTCGCGACGGCAGGCCTGATCGCGATGATTTTGCTGGTCGTGTATCGGTCGGTGTTTACCGCGTTGCTGCCGCTGCTGGTCATCGGTGTGAGCCTGGCGGTGGGGCGCGGAGTGCTATCAGCGTTGGGTGAATCGGGCATGCCGGTGTCGCAGTTCACCATCGCCTTCATGACGGTGATCTTGCTGGGTGCTGGCACCGATTATTCGGTGTTCTTGATCAGTCGATATCACGAGCAGCGACGCCAAAACGTCCCGCCGGATCTGTCGGTGATCAACGCGACCGCCACCATCGGGCGCGTGATTTTGGCTTCGGCCGCCACCGTGGCGTTTGCGTTTCTGGCCATGGTGTTCGCGAAGTTGAGCGTGTTCGCCGCGTTGGGTCCCGCGTGCGCAATCGCCGTCTTTGTCGGATTTGCGGCCACGGTGACTTTATTTCCCCCGGTGTTGGCGCTGGCGGCCAAACGCGGCATCGGTGAACCCAAGGCCGACCGCACACGCCGCTACTGGAACTGGATCGCCGTGGCCGTGGTGCGTCGACCCGTTCCACTGCTGGTCGCCAGTCTGGCCCTGGTGCTAGGCCTGGCGGCCGTCGCGCTGACTATGCACATCAGCTACGACGATCGCCAAGGACAGCCGGCGACCACCGCCAGCAATGAGGGGTATCACCTGCTGGACCGCCACTTTCGCAAGGACGTCATCATCACCGAATTCATGCTGGTTGAATCGCCCACTGATATGCGCACCAGCAAGGCCCTGGCCGACCTGGATGAAATGGCGTCTCGGGTCTCGCAACTGCCTGGTGTCACCAAGGTCTCCGGTGTCACCCGGCCCACGGGCGCACGCCTGGACCAGGCTCAACTGTCGTGGCAAAACGGCCAGATCGGTAACAAGATGGCCGGCGCGGTCGCCAAGGGAGACGCCCATAAGGATGACCTGGCCAAACTCACCCACGGCGCCGACCAACTCGCCGGCGGTCTCGCGCAACTGGACACCACCTTGCGCACCGCGTTGACACCGTTGACCGGGATCCTCACCCAGGCCCAATCCAGTGGATCCCAAGTCCAGCGGTTCCGTCCGCTGCTACAGCAGCTTTCGGCTACCGCCCCGGCCGTCGACCAAGCCATCCGAACCGGTCCGGGACTGCGCCAGCAAGCCGACCAAGCCCAAAACGCAATCGCCGCCATCGACCCGCTCGTTGCTGCGCTCAACACCTCCCCATGGTGTGCGACCACACCGGAATGCGCCCAACTCCGCGACCAGGTGCAGATCCTGGTGACCCTGCGCCATACCGGCTTCTTCAACCAGCTCGCCAACCTCGGCGACCTTTACCAGCCCGGCAGCGACACCGCGGCCGGCACCGTGGCCGACGTCCAAAACGCAATCACGTCGCTGGACAAGGCTTTCGGAGCACTCGGCGACCCCGCCGACCTGGCCGGCAACATCCGCCGCCTCCAAAGCGGCATCAGCCAACTCGCCTCCGGCGCACAGGCCCTCGCCACCGGCGTGCACACCCTGGCCGACAGCAACATCGAAATGCTGTCGGGCATGAGCCAAATCGCCACCCAACTGCAGAATTCCGCACGAACCACCGCCGGCTCAGACAACGCCAGCGGCTTCTACCTTCCCACCAATGCCTTCGAGAACCGCCAATTCGCCGACGTCGCAAAGCACTTCCTGTCACCTGATGGCAAGACCGCGCGTTTCGCCATCGAATCCAGTTACGACCCCTACAGCAGCGACGCGATGAACCTCGCCCACAAAATCACCGAGATCGCCGATGCCGCACGACCCAACACCTCGCTGGCCAACGCCACGGTGTCGATGGCCGGATTCCCCGCCGTCAACTCCGACATCCAACGCCTGCTCGCCGCCGACTTTCATCAGCTGGCCTTTGCGACCCTCGTCATCGTCGGCCTCATCTTGGTCGTATTGCTGCGCGCCCTGGTCGCCCCGCTCTACCTGTTGGGTACCGTCGTGCTCAACTACGGCGCCGCGCTCGGACTGGGAACCCTCGTCTTTCAATATGGCCTCGGCAAGGAAATCGCCTGGCCCGTACCGCTTCTAGCGTTCATCATCCTGGTGGCCGTCGGCGCCGACTACAACATGCTGCTCATCTCGCGACTACGCGAAGAATCGACCCACAACATTCGCGTCGGCGTCCTGCGAACCGTCGCAAACACCGGCTCAGTCATCACTTCGGCCGGGCTCATCTTCGCCGCCAGCATGTTCGGCCTGATCGTCGGCTCCATCGCGATCATGATCCAAGCCGGATTCATCATTGGCTGCGGCCTACTTCTGGATACCTTCGTCGTTCGCACCCTCACCGTTCCCGCGATCGCCACACTGCTGCGCGAAGCGAGCTGGTGGCCGCAACGGAAACCCCTGACTCACAACGGCCGACCACATCGGACCACATGACAATTAGCCAGGAGCGCATCCGCACCAGCGACGGGATCACTCTCGTGGCCGACTGCTACCAGCACGCCGCGACTCGCCCCGTCGTGCTGCTCCTCCATGGCGGCGGTCAGAACCGTCACGCGTGGGCCACCACCGCCCGTCGACTCCATTCCCACGGCTACACCGTCGTCGCCTACGACACACGAGGTCACGGCGACAGCGACTGGGACCCGAGCGGACAATACGACGTCGAACGGTTCGTATCCGATCTGATCTCGGTACGAGGACACGTCAGCGCCGACAGTCCCCCCGCCGTCGTCGGCGCGTCGCTGGGTGGGCTGATCATCCTCGCTACCCATCTGCTGGCCCCACCCGACCTCTGGGCAGCCGTTGTCCTGGTCGACATCACCCCGCGGATCGAATTTCATGGAGCCCGTCGCGTCGTGTCATTCATGGCCGCCCACCCCGACGGATTCGGCTCACTCAATGACGCCGCCGACATCATCGCCGAATACAACCCCCGGCGCGCGCGACCCGAAAATCTCGACGGCCTGCACAAGGTCCTGCGGCAACGTAGCGACGGACGATGGATCTGGCGCTGGGACCCAGCGTTCATCAGCTCCAACTTCGATGTCCTGCAAGGCAATCTCATGACAGGCAGCGAGGAGTTCGACGCCATCAGCGGATTTCTCGCCGAAGGAGCACGTCGAATCACGGCCCCAACGCTGTTAGTACGCGGCGCACTGTCAGACGTAGTCTCCCAGGAAACCGTCAACGAATTCCTCCAGCTCGTCCCGCACGCCGAAACGACGGACGTCACCGGCACCGGTCACATGGTTGCCGGCGACAACAACGACGCGTTTACCGCCGCGGTCACCGACTTCCTCGACCGCACCACAAGGACCCCGACGTAAGCATCCAGCGAACCTGCACCCGCCCCGGCTGACACGTCGGACACCCATCGAGATGGCTCGATCTATCGTTCGCACGCCTTCGGCGCTTGTGCCGTCCTGTCGCCAGGCGCGCGGCTACTGATGCGCCATGGCCACTGATTGTGTTGCGTCTAAGTCATTCTCGTCGACAGGAAGGTCGTGCCGAATCGCTCGGACGCGACCTCGCGGCAGACACGCCATGTAGCCGTGGCACTTGCCATAGAGTTCCCACGAGGTCGCCGCCGCATCCGGGTCGACGTCGATGCGGTGGCCGGGGGAGAAACAGAGATGTAAGGCCCCGTCGTCGTCGCACCAGGCGCGCGTGCAGATCGCTCCGGCAAGGTCCAACAGTGGCCGCTCCTCGGGCGAAAGGTTGATGGGGTCGATCAACACTTCATCCGACGGCCAGGCTCCTGCCGGCGGGAGGGTCAGTCGCAGCGGTCGGGAAATCACCAATTCGTTGTAACCGTCGAGGTCGAGTATGAGCCCTTCGTGCAGCGAGACTCGCTGAACGGTGCATTGCTCAATCCATTGCGTGTGCATAACCGCCCCCTTCGACGCGTCGGTGAGTCCCATCTATGCTACCGATAGTAGCGCAACGATACTATTAGTATTCCTATGCGCTATCGCGGGCGTTCCATGCATCAAGAATGCGCTGCAAACCTCGATCAATGCGCTCGCGCGCCTCCCCTGCCGTGCGGCTCTGGTGTGGCTGCGGTCGGTTGACCTGCCGTATGCATGCAGTCGTCGGAATGCGAACACTACGGACCGATCTGAGTTGTCATCCCCAAGTGCGACCATCCCAATATGGCGATCACCATCCCATCCGGCCGGCCCAACTGGCGCTTCATGCGCTACGTTCGGCCGCCGACGAGAGACTCGAAGTTGGAGCCTCTGTACCCATTGAGGCCGGCAACGCGCCCGGTGCGGCTGGGCATTGATGTCGGGACCATCGCGGAGCCGCCGGAGGAGGGCTACATCACCGGGTTCCTGACGCGCGACGAGATCGAGGTGCACCTATTGATCCCGGCGGCAACGGAAGCTCCGAGCGGGTGGACCGAGTTGCTCGATGAACCGCCTTGCCACACCGTCAATTTCACGAACGTAGCTGACGCAGGCAAGTTCTGCGACGCGGCCGAGTTCTCCGTCAGCACCGCTCGTGGCGAGAGCTACCGTGCCTGGTCCAAGGCTCGGTTCTTCGCCGCGTACCAGCAGCTCGATGAGCACGATGCGCCGGACGGCCTCCCCCCGTTGACGCTCGATCAGCGACATCGTGCAGCTGCCTATGCTGCCGCCGCCGGGGCTGTTGGCATCGATGCCATCGTCACCACCGCCCCCACTGCGGGACGAACAGATGTCGCCGACAACGATGTGGTCGTCAGCGTGACACCCGACGCGGCTGTACCACTCATCGGTCACTACTTGCGGGTGACTAGCAATCCGGTTGTGACGGTCGAGCGCGGCATGTTGGTGGGTGGCGGAAGCTGGGAGACGACGGAGTCGACTGCGACCATCGTCAATCTTTACGACTGGGGCACGGTCAGCGGATTGCCATACTTCGATGCCGCTTCAATGTTTGCGGCTGCCGCTAAAGGTGGACCTGAGGCCGCAGAGGCATTCACGTCGGTTCGCATCCGCCTGAGACGTGCAGCGCGCGCGTTCGACGATCTGCTGGCCGCGCTGTCGAACCCGCTGGACGGGAAGCGGAACGAAGATGTTGCCGAGGCTACCGCTGAAGCTTTTGACCGTGAATTACTCTATCTTGCAGCAGTTTTCGATATTTTCGGGCGTGCTTACCAAGCGATGGTCGACCCGTCAGTTGATCGGAAAAAGGCTCGGGGATCACTCGACTCGCGGACCTTCATCGACAAGGAAGTGCGAACGCAGTACGACCAGTCACTTTTGGGTGACGTGACGCGCCTGCGGGTGTATGCGTGGCTCTGCAAGCAGTTGAGGAATCACATCCACGATGGCGTTCTTGCCGTCGACACCCACCCTGGCCGCAGCTACGGCAACACGATGAACGTGGCGCTGAATCTCAGTGTGATTCCCGAGTTAGCCCTCGGTGCCGACAATGAGATGACTCAGCACCACTACGACGCGCTGGGAGTGTGGCAGACCGAACCTGTTTCGCCCTTTACCGGTTCGTCAATGGTGGCCGACCTTGCGACAACCGGTTTCACCCTCATCCGAGCGGCGCTCGAGTACATCGAAGCGTTCACGAAACTTATCGTCCGGAACAAACCGGCGAATGCGCCGTCGTCTAGTGCGTTCCTGGGATGCGTGCAGGCTCGTCCGGGCGAGGTCGAGCCAGCGCCCCCAAAGCGAGCAGTGTTCTATCAAGCACTGTTCGGATTACATCCGGACAGCGTGTAGTGGACCCCTAGCAGCCCGACACGAGGTTGACGCCGTCATGGACCCGCGAATGAGTTTCTTCGTCGAACGCGTCCAGTACACGCACCGCGAATGCAGGATTCATCGCTGACTGAACTTCCTCCCTTGTCATCCAACGAACCTCGCGGGCTTCCGCAGTGGGGTGAGTGTCCCCATCGGCCGGATGGCAGCGGTAGACCAGAGCGACAATCCCATGGGTCAGGTTCTTGTAAACGCCGGTGAGACGTTCTACCTTCACCGTCAATCCGGTTTCCTCAAGGACTTCGCGCCGAACACCGTCCTCAAAAGATTCGCCTAGTTCGAGTACACCACCAGGGGCTTCCCAGTGGCCGTTGTCGTCCCGCCTGATCACGAGAACGCGATCATCGTCACGCACTACGATGCCGGCGACACTGACCGAGTGCTTAGGCGAGGTTGCCATTTCTGGGGTCCTCCTTGTTCGATGCCGGCAGAAGAGACACGGGTTGACTGGCTTCCTAGACTAGTCGTCTAGACATGTGATGGAAGGCCAGCGGGTGCTGCAACTTGGACAAATCGACAGAGCCGATGACAAGCCGCCATATCGGCAGATCGCGGGCATGTTGCGAGAAGCGATCCGTTCCAACCGGCTAGCTCCCGGGGAACGACTGCCGTCTGAGACGGAACTTATCGAGCATTTCGGTGTGGCACGCATGACGGTAAGACAAGCTGTGCAGGAGCTTCGTTCCGAGGGACTGGTCGTCTCGCAGCATGGCCGCGGGGTGTTTATTCGCCCGACGCCCCCCATCCGCCGGCTCGCGTCGGATCGATTCGCGCGACAGCATCGCGCGGCAGGCAAGGCGGCGTTTACCGTCGAGGCCGAGAAATCGGGTTACTCGCCGCAAGTCGACAATATTGCGGTGAGCCGCGAGAAGCCGAATTCGTTTGTAGCGGAACGACTTCGATTATCACCGGACGATGACATCGTCGTGCGATCGCGCCGCTACCTGGCGAATGGCCGACCGGTTGAAACGGCGGTCTCCTTCATCCCGGCTGCTTTCGCCGAAGGCACGAGGATCGAGCAGGTGGACACTGGGCCCGGGGGCATCTACGCCCGACTGGAAGAGAATGGCCACGTACTCGGTCACTTCACCGAGGAGGTCGCAGCCCGAATGCCCACTCCCGAAGAACGGCGGCAACTGGAACTCGAACCAGGCGTTCCCGTATTGACAGTGCTGCGAACCGCATATGACGCGAATGACGTGGCGGTTGAGGTCTGCGACACGGTGAAAGTTGCTTCCGCCTACCTGCTCGAATACGAGTTCCCGGCCCGCTGAGCCCAAAGTCTTCGATCAACTGGGCGTCGACCGTTGCACTCCTCTAGACGACTATGTAACCTCAACTTGTCTAGAGCAGTTCTCATGAAAGGTCGACAAATGTCTGTGCCGAAATGGCTCAAGGTGTCACACCAGCAGGTTTTCCCACGCAAAGCGTTTGTGGTGTCCGACGTGACGGCGGTGATCGATTACGAGCGGTCGACGAAGGACAACAAGGTCCAGGCGACTGATCGAGAATCAGGCGCTCCGTTGTGGCAGGTCGAAGTCCTCGACGGCGACCCGACAGCTAGTAAGCGAGCGCGCACTCTCACCGTCAAGTTCGCAACGCCCAAGCAGCCTGTGTGCCCACCGAACACTGCCGGAATGCCCTTCACACCAGTGATTTTCGAGGAACTATACATATTGCCGTACGTAGACCGTTCGAGCGAATCCGGCCGCATCGCGTGGTCGTTTCGGGCCTCGGGTATGACTGCGGACACCGGCAAGGCGGGGTCCTCAGCGGGAGACCGGGTGTCAGCATGAGTCCGTACGACCCCGTAGTACCTAGCGATCCGTATTCGATTCCAGATCCCGACGCCGGCATCGACTTCTTTGACCTCACGCACCTGCTGGCGGTCGGCGCCATGTGGCTCATTGCGGTGATCGGCGTGGTCGCCGTTTCGCTCGTCGTTTGGAGAGTGCGTTCCCCCGCCACATTTGGGCGTTATGTTGCAACACCAGCATGTCGGGCCCGATGGCTGATCTGGGCATCGATCTCCTGGCCACGGGTTGCCAAGGCCTGCGGGTTGTCGACTCCCGAGCACGTCACACGCACGGACGCACAGGGCAAGAGCAGGACGAGGACAGTTTGGACTCATCCTCGCCTTCTCGGGGTGAGCATGTTCGGCGACTGCCTACGGATGACAGTCCGAACACGGACCGGCCAGACGGTGGACGACCTCGAAAACGCGGTCCCCGCAATTCGTGACGCTGTCGGGGCGCATTCCGCCCGCTCGACACTGATCGGCCCCGGCACGGTTCGCGTGGAATTCGTTATGAAACAATGCCTTTCAGAGGCAGAGACCGCTGCATTCCCAACCAGCGTCGAGCCGACGGGCGTCGAGGTCGGCCGGCGTGAGAATGGGTCGGCATGGACTCTGCGCGTCGCCGGCCTGCACACCCTCACTGTTGGGTGCTCGGGTGCGGGCAAGGGCTCCGTTTTTTGGGGCATTGCAGGCGGATTAGGCCCAGCCATCAAGGCGGGAACCGTGCGGCTGTTCGCCGTGGATCTCAAGTACGGGATCGAAGTGTCAGTCGGGTCTGCACTATTCAGCGGCATTGCGACGACCGAGGCCAACGCCGCGAGACTGCTGACCAACTTGGAGGAGCTACTAGACAGCCGCGGTCGCAGGATGGCCGGCCGAGCGCGTTCGCACACACCGAGCACCGCCGAACCGCTCGTCGTGCTGCTCATCGATGAATTCGCGGGCTTGACCGCATACATGACGGACGCGGCACTGAGGAAGCAAGTTGCGGGCTCACTCTCACGCATCCTGACAAAGGGTAGGGCTGTAGGCATCGTGGTCGCCGCATTCATGCAGGACCCTCGCAAGGAGATTCTGCCCATGCGCGGGTTGTTCACCCAAACCGTCGCACTGCGGCTGCGCTCACGCGACGAAGTCGCCATGGTCTTGGGTGACGGCCTCGCCGACGCCGCCCCCGCGCATCGGATCAACCCAAATGAGCCTGGTACCGGATACGTCATCGCCGAAGACGGGTCAACGATGCGAGTACGCGCCGACTTCTGGCCCGATTCGCTAATCCGTTCTGTCGCACAAGAATACGGGCCTACAAGCTCAAGTCGCGCTGGTTCAGCAGAGAACTGAGGACATCGGCATGACAACCCTCGGCATCAAAACCAGCGCCACCGCGACAGCGACCTTTCCAGAGCTTCTAACAGCGGAGCAGGTGGCCGAGCTGCTTGGCGTGTCCGCTGCGACGGTGAGTCGATGGGGCGCATTGCGCGAACACGGCGCAGACGTGGGACCGCCCTGCTACACGCTATCTGATCGCGTAAGACGTTGGGACGCAGCTGAAGTCCGCGCATGGCTTCGTAAGGTGCGTCGCTAAGTGGCCGGATCGGTCCCGCGCGGTATCCGAAAGCGGATCAATTCGGCCGGTCTGCCGCGCTATCAAGTGCGCTACCTGGTGCGTGATTCAGACTCCCCGTCGGGATGGGCTGAGACGTCGTCGACGTTCGCCACCTTGCGAGAAGCGCGGGCATTCAAGGCCGACCGGGATGGCGAAGCGGCGATCGGCGCCAGACGCTTCGACCCCCGACTTGGCCGGGCCAAACTCGCCGCTGTCTGGACGCAATACAGCGCGTTGAAACGCCCCGCAGTGTCGCCCAAGACCTGGAGCGGCTACACCCAGCATTGGGAACTACGCATCAGTCCGCGTTTCGGCCACGTCCCGGTTGATGAAATCAGCCGAAAGGATATACAGCAATTCATCGATTCCATGACCGTCGGTCCCTGGGCCAAACTCGCCACGCTGCGGCTGCTGCGGTCGATTCTCGACATGGCGCGCGAGGACGGTCGAATCCACAGCAACCCGGCTGACGGGGTGTCATCCGGGCGGATACCCACCCGAGAACGCCACCGCTATCTGACCGCCACCGAAGTCGCCGCCCTGGCAGCCGCATGCGGCGACCACGGCGACGTGGTGATCATCCTCGCCTTCACCGGCCTGCGCTGGTCCGAACTCGTCGGCCTGCGGGTCGGCGACATCGACCTAACTGCGCGTCGGCTCTATGTCCGCCAGGCCGCGCCAGAAGTGGAAGGCCGGATCATCGTCGGGCCGCCAAAAACTCGCGCCGCCGCCCGAACCGTCCCACTCCCCCAAATCGTCATCGACGCGCTCAAACCAAGGATCGATAATCGCGCGCCCACAGAACATGCAATCACCTCGCCAAATGGCGGGTTCCTCAGATCAAACAACTGGCGCCGGCATACCGACTGGAACGAAGCCCTAAAGAAAACCGGACTGGTGCCGCTGACGATTCACGACCTGCGCCACACCTACGCCAGCCTGGCCCGGGCCTCCGGCGCCGACCTCCGCTACGTCCAGAAGACGATGGGGCACTCGACGCCGACCGTCACCGCGAACATCTACAGCGACCTCTATTCAGACGAACTCGACCACGTAGCCACGAATCTCGACCGGCTTCAGGACGTCGCCAAAAACCGGGCGAACGGACAGGAACCGGACACACCGAACCATCCATAGAGTGCCATCACCGCGTCCGTGCAGCTCAAGACTGGTGGCCAGGGGCGGGATCGAACCGCCGACCTTCCGCTTTTCAGGCGGACGCTCGTACCGACTGAGCTACCTGGCCGGAAGGCAGCGAGTGCCTCGCCGCGCTTGGCGACCCTGACGGGACTCGAACCCGCGACCTCCGCCGTGACAGGGCGGCGCGCTAACCAACTGCGCCACAGGGCCTTGCTGCTGCTCCGCGTCACCGCGTCGCGTACCCCCAACGGGATTCGAACCCGTGCTACCGCCGTGAAAGGGCGGCGTCCTAGGCCACTAGACGATGGGGGCCAGAACCGAATCACTCCGGGGTACTCGCAACGTGGTTTCGTTGGGAGCCACGTCAGCTTAGGTCACGGTGTGCCCAATCCTCAAACGAGCCGGGTTTTCGGTCCAAGTATCCTGAATCTTCGCGGCCCCTATAGCTCAGTTGGTAGAGCTACGGACTTTTAATCCGCAGGTCCTAGGTTCGAGTCCTAGTGGGGGCACCACATCGCGCATCGCATGGCCGTGCGCGACCGATGACCGCTCATCGCCCGAGCACCGCGCTGCAGTACGTGACGTCGGCGAAGGCCGCGGCGACGTCGTCGTCGGCGTAGACGAAACCGTTCGCCGCATGCAGATCGGCGACCGTCGTCGAAGTCGTCTGCCAGCCGCGCTGGTTCAGGTGATCGACGATGTGGCTGCGCTGGCCGTGATACACGAGGTCGTTGAAGTCGATCTCGAAGCCGAGTTCGCTCATCCGGTCGTGGTGAGCACGCCACCGCGGGTCGGCGAAAACCGCGGTGTCGGGCACGAATTCGAAAGCGAGACGACTGCCGGGGGCGCTCAGCGAGGTGACGTTGTCGAACAGCGCATCCTGAGCGTCGTCCGGCAGATAGACCACCAGGCCTTCGGCGCTCCACGCGGAGGGGGCCTGGGGATCGAATCCCGCGGCCCGCAGGGCCGAGGCCCAGTCGTCGCGCAGATCGATCGCGACGGTGCGCCGCTGCGCGGTCGGTTCGGCGCCCAGATCGCCCAGGGTCAGGGTCTTGAACTCGATGACCTCTGGCATGTCGACCTCGTAGACGACGGTGCCGGCCGGCCAGGGCAGCCGGTAGGCGCGGGAATCCAGGCCCGACGCGAGGATCACCACCTGGCCGATGCCGCTGCGGGTGGCATCCAGAAAGAATTGGTCATAGAACCGGGTTCGGCAGGCCATTCCTTGCGCCATTCGCCTTGGATCGAACTCCGTGTTCCCGCTGGCCTCGATTTCGCCGTTCACCAGGCGGACGTAGACGTCGATGCCGACCGCCCGCACCAGCGGCGCGGCATAGGGGTCGTCGATCAACTTCGCCTCGGAGGACAGCGCCCGCTGGGCGGCCACCATGGTCGCCGTCGCCCCGACGCTTGTCGCCAGGTCCCAACGATCACGATCGGTGCGCGCCATGATGCCCCTTCAGTCGGGTCCGAAAAAAGATAGACAATCTAGTTAACATCACAGGCTCGGTGTGGCGGCCGACGGGGCTACCCTCCGACTTATCTGCTGCACTCCGGAGGACCCGTGACCGACTTCGCTCAACGAACGATCGAACTGGCTCGTCGCAACGTGGCCGAAGGCGGCCGGCCGTTCGCCACGGTGATCGTGCGGGGCGGCGAGGTGCTCGCCGAGAGCGCCAACCGAGTGGCCCAGACGAGCGACCCCACCGCCCACGCCGAGATCCTCGCCATCCGCGAGGCCTGCATGAAGCTGGGCACCGAGCACCTCGTCGACGCCACGATCTACGTGCTCGCCCACCCGTGCCCGATGTGCCTGGGCTCGCTGTATTACTGCTCGCCCCGCGAGGTCGTGTTCCTGACCACGCGCGAAAGCTACGAGCAGTACTACGCCGATGACCGCAAGTACTTCGAGTTGTCCACGTTCTATGACGAATTCGCCAAGGACTGGGAGGAGCGGCGTCTGCCGATGCGCTACGACCCGCACGAGGGGGCGATAGAGGTCTACCGGCTGTGGAACGAGCGCAATGGCGGCCGGCGCCAGACGACGGTCGTCCCGCCGGCTTGAGCCGCCCCCTTGGAAGGCCCGCCAGCCTTCGCTAGTATTTGCGTATGCATGCAGGTAATAGCAAAGGGCGCCTTCCCGACGACCAGGCCGGCCTGGTGGTCGAGGTCTTCCGGATGCTGGCCGATGCCACCCGCGTGCAGGTGCTCTGGTCGTTGACCGACCACGAGATGTCGGTCAACGAACTCGCCGAGCACGTGGGCAAGCCGGCGCCGTCGGTTTCCCAGCACCTCGCGAAGTTGCGGATGGCACGTCTGGTCCGCACCCGCCGGGAGGGCACGACGATCTTCTACAGCCTGGAGAACGACCACGTGCGCCAGCTCGTCATCGACGCCGTGTTCAACGCCGAGCACGCCGGACCCGGGGTCCCCGGCCACCACCGCGGCGACGACGGGCTAAAGGCGGTAGCCGAATCGTCGAACCGACACCGCAGCAGCGGCCGCTGAGCCGGCCGGAAGCACAAGGCATTTCACGCAAGGAGGCATCACCGATGAGCGAAGAGCACACCCACGACGCACCGCACGACCACGAGCATCGGCACGGCGACGTGACGCACGCACACGCACACACGTCCCACGAGCACGACCACGTGGAGCACGAACACTCCCACGCGCACGCCGACGGGACCGAACACACCCATCGGCACGTCCACCAGGCCGGGCTGGAGGACGTTCACGGCCACGCCCACGCCTAGCGCGGGCGGTGCTCAAGACACCATCGGGCAGTAGTGCTTGGGGTCCCCGCGTTCGTCGATCGGCGGCAGATTGCGCGCCGGCGTTTGCACCAGCGGGGTATCGAGCGGGATTCGCCCGCTGGCGCGGTCCAACCCGGCACGCGCCCGCGGGTGCTTGCGGAATCTGCTTGGCACCAGGGCGAATACGAAACGAACCAGGTCGCCAAAACGCCGGTGCAACCACTCGTCGCGGCGCGACCACCGGTAGCCCATCAGCTCCCGCACCGGGGGGTCGTAGAGGCCGACGGTCAGCCAGACGAAGAACGGGGCCATCAGTTTGCGCTGCAAGGCCCACAAGGGTTCCGGAATCCATTGCGCGAAAGGCGGTTTGGGCAACTCGCTGAGATCGAGCACGGCCCGCGCCGCCTCGTTGCTTTCCAGCACGTTGCGGCACATGTGGTCCCAGTAGGCCTGGAACTCCTCCCACGACTTCGGCACGGGCCGCATGCTCATGCCGTACATGCGGTACCACTCGACATGTTCGTCGAACAGCTGACGCTTTTGCGCCTCGGTGATCCCACCGCAAAACCGTTCGGCCACGTGAATGGTGCCCATAAAGAAGGTGGAATGCGCCCAGTAGAAGACGTCAGGGTTCAGGGCGTGGTAGCGGCGGCCCTGGTCGTCGACGCCCTTGATGTCGGTGTGGTAGTCGCGGACTTCGGCGCCGGTCACGGGGGCGCGCTCACCGTCGAAGACGACCCCACCGATGGGATACAGCGAACGCAGCAGACGCGGCCACCGCTCGCGGAAGAAGGTGGAGTGGTCGAGCACCGCCGCGCCCAGTTGGGGGTGCATGTTCTGCATCGATCCGGCCCATGGGCCCTGCAGCATGCCCCGCCAGTCCCCGAAATAACGCCAGGTCAGGGAATCGGGTCCCAGCGGTGTTGGCGGCGCGTCGTAGCCCAGTGGCGATACGGGACAGCCGCCCGCGACACCGTTGGAGCCGTCGGCCGGCCCGCCAGCCTGCTCAGGGGCGCCGGTCGCGTCGCTGGTCAGGGGGCGCGATGCGGACGTATCTTGAGTCACTATTGGATTCCTGTAGGTATCTGAATTTTTGACTACAGCCGTTGTCATTTTCAGCTTAGGAGCGATGTGCAGACGGGTCAACGACGGGGCCGCTGGACCGGCGTCCCCTTGGAGAGTCGCCTCGCGCTTCGCCGTGACAACCTGATCAGCGCCGGGGTGCAGCTGCTCGGCGGTTCCGGGGGGCCGGCGCTGACCGTGCGCGCGGTGTGCCGCAAGGCTGCGCTGACCGAACGCTACTTCTACGAAAGCTTCGCCGACCGTGACGAATTCGTGCGCGCGGTCTATGACGACGTCTGCACGCGGGCAATGAACACTTTGACATCGGCGACGACCCCGCGAGAGGCCGTCGAGCGCTTCGTCGAGCTGATGGTGGACGACCCGGTCCGGGGGCGCGTGCTGTTGCTGGCGCCGGCGGTGGAGCCGGTGCTGGTGCGGTCGGGCGCGGAGTGGATGCCCAATTTCATCGACCTGCTGCAGCGCAAGCTGTCCCGGATCGGCGATGCCGTGCTGCAGAAAATGATCGCCACCAGCCTGGTCGGTGGCCTGTCGAGCCTGTTCACCGCCTACCTGCACGGGCAACTCGGGGCGACCCGCAAACAGTTCATCGACTACTGCATCAACATGCTCTACATCACCGCGGCGCCGTACGTCCCCGCCGGAGAGCTCGGCAAGTCGCAGTAGCGGGTTTTCATTCGGGCCGGATCGGCAAGCCGTAAAACTGGGGTTGATCGCGATGTCAAACCGTTATCGGCCACGCCTGGCGAGGAACTTGCTGCTACCGAAGTACACAGATATATTGACTGCTACCCATCGACACAGATAACTGGAGGCACTATGTCAGCCGAGCTGACAAACCTACAGCTGCTGCACGAACTCCAGCCGGTCGTCGAGAAGTACCTGAACCGGCACGAGAGCATGCACAAGAACTGGAACCCGCACGACTACATCCCGTGGTCGGACGGAAAGAACTTCTATGCGCTCGGTGGGCAGGACTGGGAGCCGGGACAATCCAAACTCTCGGACGTCGCCCAGGTGGCGATGGTGCAGAACCTGATGACCGAGGACAACCTGCCGTCCTATCACCGCGAGATCGCGATGAACTTCAGCATGGACGGCCCCTGGGGCCAATGGGTCAACCGGTGGACCGCGGAGGAGAACCGGCACGGGATCGCGCTGCGCGACTACTTGGTGGTCACGCGCGCGGTCGACCCGTACGAATTGGAGAAGCTGCGCATCGAGGTGGTCAACCGCGGCTTCAGCCCCGGCCAGAACCACCAGGTTCGCGAAGACCTGTTCGCCGAGAGCCTGTTCGATTCGGTCACCTACGTGACCTTCCAGGAGTTGGCGACGCGGATCTCGCATCGCAACACCGGTAAGGCGTGCAACGACACGATCGCCGACCAGTTACTGGCCAAGATCTCGGCCGACGAGAACCTGCACATGATCTTCTACCGCGACGTCACCGAGGCCGGGTTCGAGATCGCGCCCAATCAGGCGATGAAGTCGCTGCACAAGGTGTTGCGCAACTTCCAGATGCCCGGCTACCAGGTGCCCGAGTTCCGGCGCAAGGCCGTGATGATCGCCGTGGGCGGCGTGTACGACCCGCGCATCCACCTCGATGAGGTCGTCATGCCGGTGTTGAGGAAATGGCGCATCTTCGAGCGTGAGGACTTCTCGGGTGAGGCCGCCGCCTTGCGCGACGACCTCGGGGTGCTGATCAAGGAGCTGGAGCAGACCTGCGACAAGTTCGAGGTCTCCAAGCAGCGCCAGCTCGACCGGGAAGCCCGCACCGGCAAGAGGACCACAGCCGTCGAGCTGCATCAGACGGCGGGCACGCTGACCATGAGCCGGCGGTAACCAAGCGGTGCGCATCGGTTCCATCGCGCTCGCGAGCCCGGTGGTTCTGGCACCGATGGCTGGCGTCACCAACGTCGCCTTCCGGACGCTGTGCCGTGAGCTTGAGCAATCCAAGGTCGGCACCGTCAGCGGCCTCTACGTCTGCGAGATGGTGACGGCCCGCGCGCTCGTTGAGCGTCACCCGGTCACCATGCACATGACCACGTTCGCCCCCGACGAGTCGCCCCGGTCGCTGCAGCTCTACACCGTCGACCCCGCGACCACCTACGCGGCCGCCAAGATGATCGCCGACGAAGGCCTGGCCGATCACATCGACATGAATTTCGGCTGCCCGGTGCCCAAGGTGACCAAGCGCGGCGGCGGGTCGGCGCTGCCCTACAAGCGGCGGCTGTTCGGCCAGATCGTCGCCGCCGCCGTGCGCGCCACCGAGGGCACCCAGATACCGGTGACCGTCAAGTTCCGCATCGGCATCGACGACGAGCACCACACGCACCTCGACGCCGGCCGCATCGCCGAAGCCGAGGGCGCCGCCGCGGTCGCGCTGCACGCCCGCACCGCGGCGCAACGTTATTCCGGCACCGCCGATTGGGACGAGATCGCCCGGCTGAAGCAGCATGTGCGCACGATCCCGGTGCTCGGCAACGGCGACATCTACGACGCCAGCGACGCCCTGACGATGATGGCCGCCACCGGATGCGATGGCGTGGTCATCGGCCGCGGCTGCCTGGGCCGCCCGTGGCTTTTCGCCGAGCTGTCGGCGGCTTTCACCGGCAGCCCTCCGCCCACACCACCGACGCTGGGCGAGGTCGCCGACATCGTCCGCCGGCACGGCCAGCTGCTGGCCGCGCACTTCGGCGAGGACAAGGGCATGCGCGACATCCGCAAGCACGTCGCGTGGTACCTGCACGGCTTTCCCGCCGGCTCCGAGCTGCGCCGAGCGCTGGCAATGGTCAAGACGCTCGACGAGCTGGACCGCCTTCTCGACCGGTTGGACGCCGACGTGCCCTTCCCGGACGAGGCGAGCGGGCCCCGGGGCCGGCAGGGTTCACCCGCCCGGGTCGTGCTCCCGGAAGGCTGGCTGGACGACCCCGACGACTGCACGGTGCCGGCCGGCGCCGACGTCATGCACTCCGGCGGCTGAGTCCACCGGCTCGAAATCGCTTCCGGACCGATAACTCAGTACGATGTGGGCTTTGTTGCATGCGCTTGGACGGCGGATGATTTTGTGCCGCCGCACGGGCGCGACGAAAACGGATGGCACGAGCCGTCGCGCCGACACGAGCGGCGCCGCGCTGCCACCACGCACGGACACGCTGACGTCTGCATCAGAGCTTCGGAGGCCGGTAGGACATGAGTGACGGCGAGCGCGACGCCACTCGTAACGGTCGGCACGCACCGGGCGAGGTTCACGCCCAACCGATCCCGACGGGCCCGTCGCCCAGCCTGGGCGCCGCTCCCTGGGAGCGATTCTTCGAACCGCCGCCCGACGACAACATCCATCGCTGGCAGCCCGAAACGGCCGTCGAGCCCGCCGCGCCGCAGGAAGTCGACGACACCGAGCACACCGGAAGTCACGCCGGGGGCGGGGTCAGCGTCGCCGATCTGATCGCCAAAATCGGTGCCCCCGACCGGCCCATCCACCGACGCGCCGCCCCGGAGGTCGAGCCTTCCGAGCCCGAATTCCCCGAGCCCGAATTCTTCGAGGCCCAACCCCAAGCCTTCCGGCCCGAGCCCGAACCGCCGCTCGAGCTACAGAAAACACAGGTCATCGACGACCTCGCCTACTCGTTCGATGCGGTCTCCGAGCTTCGCGAGCTCATGGACGCCGACTACCCGAACCAGGACGAGCCCGACGACCCGCCATCCTGCGCCGTCGACACCGCCGCCGAGGAGCCCAAACGCCGCCGCCCGATGCTGCTGGCCGGCCGCTCGGTGGCGGCGCTGGCCGCCGTGCTGGCGCTGGTGATGACCGGCGGGGCCTGGCAGTGGAGCACGTCGAAGAACGCCCGGCTCAACACGATCAACGCGCTCGACCCGCACTCGGACGACATCCGCGACGCGAACGGGCAATACGGCGACGAAGACTTCTTGATCGTCGGCCTCGACTCGCGCGCCGGCGACAACGCCAACATGGGCGCCGGCGACACCGACGACGCCGACGGCGCCCGCTCGGACACCGTCATGCTGGTGAACATCCCGGCCAATCGCAAACGCGTGGTGGCGGTGTCGTTCCCGCGCGACCTGGCGATCACCCCGATGCAGTGCGAGGCCTGGGACCCCACCACCGGCAAGTACGGACCGCTCTACGACGCGAAGACGCAGACGTGGGGACCGAAGATGGTCTACACCGAGACCAAACTGAACTCCGCGTTCGCCTTCGGCGGCCCGAAGTGTCTGGTGAAGGAAATCCAGAAGCTGTCCGGATTGAGCATCAACCGCTTCATCGCCGTCGACTTCTCAGGCTTCGCGAAAATGGTGGATGCCCTCGGCGGCGTCGAGGTGTGCTCGAGCACCCCGCTGCACGACTACGAGCTGGGCACCGTGCTCGAACACGGCGGGCGCCAGGTTCTCGACGGTTCCACCGCGCTGAATTACGTACGGGCCCGCCAGGTCACCACGGAGATCAACGGGGACTACGGCCGCATCAAGCGCCAGCAGCTGTTCTTGTCGTCGCTGCTGAGGTCGTTGATCTCGGCGGACACGCTGCTTGACCTCAACAAGCTCAACAACGTCGTCAACATGTTCATCAGTGACACCGTCGTCGACAACGTGAAGTCCAAGGACCTGGTGCAGCTCGGTCAGTCGTTGCAGGGGATGGCGGCCGGCCACGTCACGTTCGTGACGGTGCCCACCGGCGTCACCGACCAGAACGGCGACGAGCCGCCGCGCATGTCCGACATGCGGGCGCTGTTCGACGCCATCATCAACGACGATCCGCTGCCGGAGGAAAACGACCAGAACGCAAAGAATTTGGGCGCATCGTCCGGCTCGGGCACGACGGGCGCGTCGAAGGCCCCGACCACCAGGAAACCGTCCCCGACGCCGGAGGCCCAACACGAACAGGTCACCACGACCTCGCCGAGCGGTGTGACCGTGCGGGTTTCCAACGCCACCACGCAGACCGGGCTGGCGGCGACCGCGACCACCCAGCTCAAGCGGGACGGCTTCAACGTGATGGCCCCCGACGACTATCCGAGTTCGGTGACCGCGACGACGGTGCTGTTCTCGCCCGGCAACGAAGAGGCCGCGGCCACCGTGGCGTCCTCGTTCGCCAACGCCAAGGTCCAGCGGGTGTCCGGCTACGGGCAGGTCGTGCAGGTGGTTCTGGGCCCGGACTTCAAGTCGGTCACCGCCCCCTCGCCGAGCGGCTCGCCGATGAGTTTGCAGATCGAACGCGGCTCGAGCAACGCGCCGGCCAAGCTCCCCGAGGACCTGACCGTCACCAACGCGGCCGACACCACCTGCGAATAAGCCGTTTTGACGGCGCTCCGCGGCCTGTCTGGGACGCGGGGAACGTATCCTTGACGACATGCGAACCGCCTACCACGAGCAACTCTCGGAGTTATCCGAGCGGCTCGGCGAGATGTGCGGCTTGGCAGGAATCGCCATGGAGCGGGCCACCCAAGCCCTGCTGCAGGCCGACTTGGTGCTGGCCGAACAAGTGATCTCCGACCACGAAGCGATCGCCGCGATGAGCGCACGCGCCGAGGAAAGCGCCTTTGTGCTGCTGGCATTGCAGGCGCCGGTGGCCGGTGATCTGCGCTCGATCGTGAGCGCCATTCAGATGGTGGCGGACATCGACCGCATGGGTGCGCTGGCGTTGCACGTCGCCAAGATCGCCCGACGGCGGCATCCCCAGCACGCCCTGCCCGAAGAGGTCAACGGCTACTTTGCCGAAATGGGCAGCATCGCAGTCGAATTGGGAAACAGCGCCCAAGAGGTGGTGTTGTCGCGCGACCCGGAGAAGGCGGCCCGGATCCGCGAAGAAGACGACGCGATGGACGATCTGCACCGGCACCTGTTCTCGGTGCTGATGGACCGGGAATGGAAGCACGGCGTGGCGGCGGCCGTCGACGTGACGTTGCTGGGCCGCTTCTACGAGCGTTTCGCCGACCACGCCGTCGAGGTGGCCAGGCGCGTCATTTTCCAGGCGACCGGCAGACTGCCCGAGGAAGAGGCGAAACCGCCGTCCAGCTAGCCGAAACGGCCCGAGATGTAGTCCTCGGTCGCCTTTTGATTCGGGTTGGAAAAGATCTTCTCGGTGTCGTCGACCTCGATCAGCCGCCCCGGTTTCCCGACGGCTTCCAGGTTGAAAAACGCGGTGTAGTCGCTGACCCGGGCCGCCTGCTGCATGTTGTGGGTGACGATGACGATCGTGTAGTCCTGTTTCAGCTCGCTGATCAGCTCCTCGATGGCCATGGTCGAGATCGGGTCCAGCGCCGAGCACGGCTCGTCCATGAGCAGCACGTCGGGCTGCACGGCGATGGCCCTGGCGATGCACAGCCGCTGCTGCTGCCCGCCGGACAGACCGCCGCCGGGCCGGTCCAACCGGTCCTTGACCTCGTCCCACAGGTTCGCGCCGCGCAGCGAGTATTCGGCCGTCTCATCGAGCACCTTGCGATTGCGCACCCCTTGCAGCTTCAGGCCGGCCACCACGTTGTCACGAATTGACATGGCGGGGAACGGGTTCGGACGCTGGAACACCATCCCGATGGCCCGGCGCACACCGACCGGGTCGACACCGGCGCCGTAGATGTCCTCGTCGTCGAGCAGCACGCTGCCCTCGACGCGCCCGCCGGGCACCACCTCATGCATGCGGTTGAGGGTGCGCAGCACCGTCGTCTTGCCGCACCCCGACGGGCCGATGAACGCGGTGACGCTGCGCGGCAACACCGTCAGCGTCACCTCCGCGACGGCGTGAAACGACCCGTAGTAGATGTTGACGCCCTTGAGGTCCAACCGTTTGGCCACTACTGCTCCTGCCTATGACTTTCTGGCGCCAAGGAATTTCGCTATCACTCGAGCCACGATATTGATCGCGGCGATCACCAGGATGAGGGTTAACGCGGCACCCCACAACCGATCCGTGGGGATGGGGTTGAGGCCCGCGCCGACCGACGTCTGGTTGTACATCATGCCTGGCAGCGTCCCCATGAAGTCGCTGAAGATGTTGAAGTTCATCGATTGCGCATAGCCGACGAGGATCAACAGCGGCGCCGTCTCCCCCATCACCCGTGCCATCGCCAGCAAGATCCCGGTGACGATGCCGGACAGCCCGGTGGGAATGACCACCCGGACGATGGTCTTCCACTTGGTGATGCCCAGGGCGTAGCTGGCCTCGCGCAGATCCACCGGAACCACCCGCAGCATTTCCTCGGTCGCCCGCACGATCACCGGCAGCATCAGCAACACCAGCGCCAGCGATACCGCGAACTCCGAGCGGGGCAGGCCCAGCGTGGCCACACACAACGCGTAGACGAACAACGCCGCCACGATCGAGGGCACCCCGCTCAGGATGTCCACCATGAACGAGGCCAACCGGCCCAGCGCGGTGCCGCCGCCGTATTCGACCAGATAGATCGCGACCATCAGACCGATCGGAATGGAGATGGCGGCGCACACCAATCCCTGCAGCACGGTGCCGACCAGCGCGTGGTAGGCGCCGCCGCCGGTCACGAAGGCCGTCATCCCGGCTTGCGAGTGCGACCACCAAACGGTCGACGTGATCGCCTTGGCTCCCTTGACGGTCACCGACCACAGCACCATCACCAGCGGCGCCACGGCCACCAGCAATGCCAGTGAAACCAATACGGTCGCAACACGATTCGCGGTACGGCGGCGCCGGGACAGCGGTGAGAACGTCCGCGACTTGAGCGGGCGGTCGAGCATCGACGTCATCGCGCGGCCTTTCGGCCGGCCCCGGCGACGGCGCCCCGGGCCAGGGCGTCGACGAGGAAGGTGAGCGCGAAGAGTGTCAGGCCCGCGGCGATGTAGGCGCCCGACTTGAACCGGTCGTCGAACTCGGCCGCGGCGCCCGCGATCTTGGTGGCGAAGGTGGAGCCGCCGTCGAACAGCGACCAGCCGAACGCCGACTGGGTGCCCCGCAAGATGATCAGCAGCGCGACCGTTTCACCCAGCGCGCGCCCCAGCCCCAGCATCCCGCCGCTGATGTAACCGGACCGCCCGAACGGCAGGGTGACGGTCTTGACCACTTCCCATCGGGTGGCGCCCAGCGCCAGCGCGGCTTCGATCTGGTCCTGCGGTGTCTGGACGAAGACCTCGCGGGTGACGGCGGTGACGATGGGCAGGATCATCACCGCCAAGACGATGCCGCCGGTGAAGATGGTGCCGCCACCGGCAGCCGACGCGTTGCCGTCGGCGAACAGAAAGCACCAGCCCATGGAGCGGTTGAGCCAGGTGGCGATGGGCCGCAGTTGCGGCGCCAACACGTATAGACCCCAGGCGCCGTAGATGATCGAGGGAACCGCGGCCAGCAGATCGACCGCGTAGGCCAGCGGCGTCGCCACGCGCCGTGGCGCGTACTGGGTGATGAAGAGGGCGACGCCCAGCGCGACGGGCATGGCCAAGGTCAACGCGAACAGCGACACGAACACGGTCACCGGTAGCAGGCTGGCGATCCCGAAGTGCATCGCCGACGGGTCGGTGGTGACCCAGTTACCGCCGTAGCTGAAGAAGTTCTCGCGGTTGCGCTGCAACGCCGGTGCCGCGCGCCCGAGCAGGAAGACGGCGATCGCGGCGATCACGACGATGATCAGCACGCCCGAGGTCTGCGCGAGCCGCCGGAATATCCGGTCTCCCACATGTGGTCGGGCCTCGCCCCATGGGCTGGTGGGTGTCGTCGGCGACTCGGGAATGGACGTGGCGAGGACCGCGCCCGCGCCCGAGTCGATTGGGTTTGGCCCCGAAAACTCCGTCACTGCGATCTCACCTGGTCACTGCAGCGCATCGATCGCGGCGACCAGTCGTTCCTTGACCTTATCGGGCAGCGGAATGTAACCGGCCGAGGAAAGTTCGGCCTGCCCGCTGGTGGCGGCGATGGAGAGGAACGATTTGATTGCCCCGGCGGTCTCGGCGTCGTAGCCCTTGGAGCAGACGATCTCGTAGGTGACGAGCACCAGCGGATAGACGCCCGGCTCCTGCGAACCGTACATGGCGTTGAGGTCGAGCAACAGGTCGTTTCCCTCGCCGAGGAATTTGGCCGCCTTGATGGCGTTTCCGGCCGTGTCGTTGGTGAGCGGGACCACCCCGCCGCGGGTGGCGATTTTGGCGTAGGACATGCGCGCCTGGTCGGCGAAGCCCTTCTGGACGTATCCGATGGCGCCCGGAATGGTCTGGACGGCCTGGATGACCCCGGACGACTTCGCCGCGCCCTCGCCGACGCCGCCCTGGAATTCCGTACCGACCCCTTTGGCCCAGCTCTGCGGGGCGGCGGCGGTCAGATACTTCTGCACGTTGTCGGTGGTTCCCGACGAGTCGGACCGGTAGATCGGCGTGATCCTGGTGTCGGGCAGGGCCACACCCGGGTTGAGCCCGACGAGGATGGGGTCGTTCCAGGTGGTGATCTTGCCGGTGAAAATTTTGGCCACCGCGTCACTGCTGACCACCAGGGCCGGATTCCCCGGCAGGTTGTAGGCCAGCGCGATCGGGCCGAACACGAGGGGCAGGTCCCACGCCGGGTTCCCGCCGCACCGGCTGGCGGCCGGTCCGATCTGTTCGGCGACCAACGGAGAGTCGGCCCCCGCGAAGTCCACGTGCCCGGCGATGAACTGCTCGCGACCGGCGCCCGACCCGGTCGGGTTGTAGGCCAGACCCTTGCCCGGGCAGTACTGGCCCCACACCTGGTTGAAGACGGTGATGGCGTTCGCTTGCGCGGTCGAGCCTTCCGCCGTCAGGTTGTTCTTGCCGCCACATCCCGCGGTGCCCGCGGGGGCGGTGACGCTGGGCGCCGCGGCTCCGGGACGGTTCTCGTCGCTGCCGCAGCCGGTCAGCGCCGCGACGCCGAGTGCCGTCGCCAGCACCACCGCGGCCGCCGCCCTGCCCTGCCTGTCGAGCTTCACCGATCTCGCTTTCATGACACCGTTCAAGACGCATGTGGGCGCCGCTGGTCATCCCCTGCCAGGTTGCCCGTCGCGGCGAAAGTATGCGCCGCCCCGGCGCACAGCAACGCCTCGGTAGCAAGGACCAGGTTAACGATCCGGCTCAATGCCCCGCGTACCCGCGGTCAGTTGGCCGCGGGTGTGACCGCGTATGCGGTGTCGACGCTGTAGGTGGTGAACCCCAAGCGCTGGTAGGTGCGCACGGCGGCGACGTTGTCCGATTCGACGTAGAGCATCACGGTGGGATCGGCGGCGTCGGCCAGGCGGCGGGCCAACCATTCGATGCCGACGGCGGTCAACGCCTGGCCCAGTCCGCGGCCCTGGGCCGACGGATCGACGCCCACGACGTACACCTCCCCCAAACCGGGCCGATCGAGGTGCACCTTCGTCCAGTGAAAACCCAGCAGCCTGCCGGCCTGATCGCCGGCGGAGTCATCGAACGCCAGAAATAAGCCGGCCGGGTCGAACCACGGTTCGTCGCGCCGCTCCGCCAGTTCGACGTCGGTCCAGCCGCCCTGCTCGGGGTGGTAGGCAAACGCGGCGTTGTTGACGCGCAGCAGCTCGGCGTCGTCGGCCGTGCCCGAATAGGTGCGGATCTGCACCCCGGGCACCGACGGCGCGGTGTCGGGGAGATCGCGCAGCGAGCGTCGCATCTGCATCAGTTCCCGCACGGGCGCCAGGCCCAGCGCGGACGCGGTCGCGCGGGCGGGCTCGAGCGTGCCGTGCGCCCAAAACCGGTTGCTCGCACCCGTTTTGGCCAACGCCGCGCGAATCAGGGCGGCCCCGATACCGCGCCGACGCGCCCGTGGGTGCACGACGAGTTCGGCCATGGCCGTCTCGCCCTCGCGGGCCGGGCTGAGATTGAGATAACCGATGATTGCGCCGGCGTCGTCCGAGGTGATCCGCAGGTGCTCGGTGCGGTCGTGTCCGAGTTCGCGCAGTACCTGCTCGCCGACGGGCGCCACCCCATCGAATTCAGTTGCAGCACTGACAAGTTCGCGCACGCCCCGCTGTTCGTCGTCGGTCAGCGTCCGGCGCCAGTCGGGCGGGATCACTGAGTGTGCAAGGGATCGACCAACGGATCTTTGACGTCCTCGGAGTCGGATTCCGCACCGGATTCGCCGCCATCCGTGCCGTCGGGGTCGGACGAGTCGGCCGCCGGAGTGCGGCCGCGGGCCGGGCGGACGGCCTTGTAACCCACGTTGCGGACCGTGCCGATCAACGCCTCGTGCTCGGAACCGAGTTTGGCCCGCAGCCGACGCACGTGCACATCGACGGTGCGGGTGCCGCCGAAGAAGTCGTACCCCCACACCTCATGCAGCAGTTGCGCCCGCGTGAATACCCGCCCGGCGTGCTGAGCCAGGTACTTGAGCAACTCGAATTCCTTGTAGGTGAGATCGAGCGGGCGGCCACGCAGCCGGGCGGTGTAGGTGCCTTCGTCGATCACCAACTCGCCCAGGCTCACCTTGCCGGCGCTTTCCTGTTCCGCGAGCCCGCCGCGGCGGCCGACCACCAGCCGCAGCCTCGCATCGATCTCGGCCGGCCCGGTGGTGGGCAGCAGGATCTCGTCGAGACCCCAGTCCGCGCTGATGGCCACCAGCCCGCCTTCGCTCACCACCGCCAACACGGGAACCGACCGGCCGGCGGTGCTCAGCAGGCGGCACAGCCCACGCGCGGACGACAAATCGGTGCGCGCATCCACGATCACGGCGTCCGCCGTCCCGGCCTCGAGCAGCGAAGCTGGTTCCGGCGGCGCCGTCCGCACGGGATGCGGAAGTAGCGACAACGAGGGCAGGACCGGATCGGGATGCAGCTCCGAGGTCAGCAGTAAAAGCTCCAACTAGTCCCTCCAGCTCGGGGGAACGGCATCTCCCAAATTCACAACGCCATCACGCGTTAGTTACCAGGTCATCTAACGATAACGTGTTACCTGGTTTTTTCGCGTGGCGGACGAGCCACTGTGAGCCCCGCCACGGGCGATCCGGCCCCGCCGGGGGTTACGCCACAATATGCGGGTGCGCAAGGTGCTGATTGCCGTGACCGCGACCGCGATCCTGCTGGCCGTGGTCGCCCTCGGCGCGATCGGAGTCGACTACGGCACCAGCATCTATGCCGAATACCGGCTGTCGGCCAGCGTGCGCAAGGCGGCCAACCTGGGCAGCGACCCGTTCGTGGCCATCGTGGCGTTTCCCTTCATTCCGCAGGCCATGCGCGGCAACTACGACCAGGTGGAGATCAAGGCCAACGCCGTCGAACACGCAATGACCGGCAAAGCCACCCTCGAGGCCACGATGTACTCGGTGGATCTCGCGCATGCGTCGTGGCTGATCACGCCCGACGCGAAGCTCGCCGTGCACAAGCTGGAAAGCCGCATCATCATCGACTCGACGCACCTGGGCCGCTACCTGGGCATCAGCGACCTGATGGTCGAGGCCCCGCCCAAGGAAACCAACACCTCGACCGGCGGCGTCACCGCGTCGGGCATCTCTGACAGCCATGGGCTGGTGTTCACCGGCACGCCCAAATCCTCCGGCTTCGATCACCGCGTCAGCGTCTCGGTCGACCTGTCCATTGCCGCCGATGACCCGGCGACGTTGGTCTTCACCCCCACCGGAGTGCTGACCGGGCCGGACACCGCCGACCAGATCGTCCCGGCCGACAAGCACGACGCGGTGCTGCACGCCTTCGCGGGCAGGCTTCCCGATCAGCGGCTTCCCTTCGGCGTCGCGCCCACCACCGAGGGCGCGCGCGGCTCCGACGTCATCATCGAGGGCATCACCTATGGAGTAACGGTGTCCCTCGATGGGTTTAAACGGTCATGACGCACGCTGACGATGCCGCCGAACGCGGCGATGGCCAAGGGTGGCGCGCATGATGACGGTGATCGTGGTGACCGTCGCCGCCCTCGCCGTCGCGACGCTGCTCGGCTGGCTGTTCACCCGCCGCTCCGGCAGCATCCGGGAAATCGATCCCGGGCCGGATCGCGACCCCGCCGCCGACGTCGCAGCCCTGGGACTTTCCGGCGGCGGCCCGACCGTCGTGCATTTCAGCGCCCCGTGGTGCGGGCCGTGCGACCGGGTGCGCCGGGTCGTCGCCCAAGTCTGCGACGACCTGGGCGACCCGGGATCTCCGATAGCCCACGTCGAGGTCGACCTGGACGCCAATCCCGAGACCGCGCGCCGTTATTCGGTGCTGTCCCTGCCCACCACGTTGATCTTCGACGTCGACGGGCGGCAGCGCTACCGGACCTCGGGAGTGCCCAGCGCCGCCGACCTGCGGTCCGCCCTGAAACCGCTGTTGGCTTGACCACGGTGTCATTGGGTAAGCTGACCGACGTGTTAGCCCGCCTCGAGCCCATGCTCACCAAGCGCCGCGCAGTTGCGCTGTGCCGCACCGCGGGCTGTTGTTGCTGTTGCTGCTGAGTAGCCGCGCCTTCGCGTAGCACTCGGAGCGGGCCCGGATCCCGACCGTGGCACCTCTCCCATCGTCGTTTCCGTCAGCAACAGGGGTATTCGAGGAGTAACACCTTGCCGAGCAGCAACACCGCCACGCAGCCCGACCTCGTCGACGTGCGTGGACCACGATTTGCCGCGTGGGTGACCACCGGGGTCTTGATCCTGACGCTGGTCGTGTCGGCGGTCAGCCCAGCCGCCGCGGCGGCGATCCTTGCCATCCAGGCCGTCATCTTCGCCATCGGCGCCGTCGCCGGGCCTCGCCAGCACCCCTACGGCCGGATATTCGCCTCCGTCGTCGCGCCCCGGCTGGGCCCGGTGCAGGACCGCGAACCCGCCGCGCCGCTGAAGTTCGCCCAACTCGTCGGCCTGATCTTCGCCGTGCTGGGTACGGCCGGTTTCGCCGCCGGTGCCGTCCTGGTCGGCGTCATCGCCACCGCGGCCGCCCTGGCGGCCGCGTTCCTCAACGCGGCCTTCGGAATCTGCCTGGGCTGCCAGCTCTACCCACTGGTGGCCCGCTTGCGAGGCGGCGCGCGCCCCACCTGACCTGCTGTAACCAAAAGTGATCGAAAGGACCCACTCCATGGCACGCTCCGACGTCCTGGTCTCGACCGACTGGGCTGAGAGCAATCTCGACGCCTCCGGCGTCGTCTTTGTCGAAGTCGACGAAGACACCAGCGCTTACGACGCCGGTCACATCCCCGGCGCGATCAAGCTGGACTGGCGCTCCGATTTGCAGGACCCGGTCAAGCGCGACTTCGTCGACGCCCAGCAGTTCTCGAAACTGCTCAGCGAGCGGGGCATCTCCAATGACGACACCGTGATCCTCTACGGCGGCAACAACAACTGGTTCGCCGCGTACGCGTACTGGTACTTCAAGCTGTACGGCCACGAGAAGGTCAAGCTGCTCGACGGCGGCCGCAAGAAGTGGGAGCTCGACGGCCGCGCACTGTCCAGCGATACCGTCAGCAGGCCCGCGACGTCGTACACGGCGGCCGCACCGGACAACAGCATCCGGGCGTTCCGCGACGACGTCATCGCGGCCATCAACGTCAAGAACCTGGTCGACGTGCGCTCCCCCGACGAGTTTTCCGGCAAGATCCTGGCGCCCGCGCATTTGCCGCAGGAACAAAGCCAGCGGCCCGGCCACATCCCGGGCGCCATCAACGTGCCCTGGAGCAAGGCCGCCAACGAGGACGGCACCTTCAAGTCCGACGAGGAGCTGGCCGAGCTGTACGCCGCGGCCGGCCTGGACGGCGACAAAGAAACGATCGCCTACTGCCGCATCGGCGAGCGGTCGTCGCACACCTGGTTCGTTCTCTACGAATTGCTCGGGCACAGGAATGTCAAGAACTACGACGGCAGTTGGACGGAATACGGCTCCCTGGTGGGGGCCCCGATCGAGTTGGGAAGCTGATATGTGCTCTGCACCGAAGCAAGGACTGACGTTGCCCGCCAGCGTCGACCTGGAAAAGGAAACGGTGATCACCGGCCGCGTCGTGGACGGCGATGGCCAGGCAGTGGGTGGCGCGTTCGTCCGCTTGCTGGACTCGTCGGACGAGTTCACCGCCGAGGTGGTGGCGTCGGCCACCGGTGACTTCCGGTTCTTCGCCGCTCCCGGATCCTGGACGCTGCGAGCGCTGTCGGCGGCCGGCAACGGGAACGCCGTCGTGACGCCGTCGGGCGCCGGCATCCACGAGGTCGACGTCAAGATCGCCTGATCGGCCAGCTGCCCGCGACTGTGCCGCGACGGGACGAATAGACTTGTCCCCGTGGTGCTGTTCTTCGAGATCATGCTGGTTGTGGCGGTCGTGGTGATTTCATGGTTCGCCCTCTACACCCTCTACCGGCTCATCACTGACGAGTCGTGACCCCCGCCGGCGACGATCCAGAGCGCAGCGATGGGGAGGAGCGGCGCACATGACCCCCGCCGGCGACGATCCAGAGCGCAGCGATCGGGAGGAGCGACCATGACCTCCGACGAACCGTTGAGTGCGGCTAGTTCCGGCGACCGGGCGGTGGCCGCCGCCGCTGAGCGCGCCAAGGTGACCGCCGGCCGCAACATCCCGTCCTTCGATGACCTGCCCCTGCCCGCCGACACCGCCAACCTGCGCGAGGGCGCCAATCTCAACGACGCGCTGCTGGCGTTGCTGCCGCTGGTCGGCGTGTGGCGCGGCGAAGGCGAGGGCCGCGGCCACGACGGCGACTACCGGTTCGGCCAGCAGATCGTGGTCTCTCACGACGGCGGCGACTATCTCAACTGGGAATCCCGCTCCTGGCGGCTGAGCGCGACGGGCGATTACCAGGAGCGCGACCTGCGTGAGACCGGTTTCTGGCGCTTCGTCAACGATCCCGACGACCCAAGCGAATCCCAGGCGATCGAGCTGCTGTTGGCCCATTCGGCGGGCTATGTCGAATTGTTCTACGGGCGCCCGCGCACCCAGTCGTCGTGGGAGCTGGTGACCGATGCGCTGGCCCGCAGCAGGTCCGGTGTGCTGGTCGGCGGCGCCAAGCGGCTCTACGGCATCGTCGAGGGCGGCGATCTGGCCTATGTCGAGGAGCGGGTCGACGCCGACGGCGGCCTGGTGCCGCATCTTTCGGCGCGGTTGTCCCGGTTCGCCGGCTAGCAGCTCGGTAGCGGCCGCCGACATGGAGCGGCCCCCGAGCCGTATTCCAGGTCGGACAAAACCGGAAGCTCGGGGGCCGGGTGACTGCGGGGAATTCGCCAGCGCATCTGTATCGCCGGCTCTTCCGAGCCGATGCAGCTAGCGCGCAGCCACCTCACATGTCCATGAAGCTATCAATTTCTCGGACCACCTCCTTCCTTGTGTACGGCCGACCGTACCCGCGAATCCCAGAGGCGACAACAGGATTCAGCGCTCAGCGATCGCTGACGATGGCGGCGTCGACCAACTCGGCGAAGTCCGCCGCCATCGGCGACCGCGGCAGCGGCAATCCGTTGAGGGTATGTACCCGGGCGGCCAAGGTCATGCTGGAGATCAGCCAAACACCTTGCGCAGCAACCAGATCCGCGACACGCAGCGCCCGGTAATCGCAGTCGTACCCCTTGGCCCGGGCGACCTCGAACAGGGCCTGCTGGGTGGTGCCGCGCAAAATCGGATACCACGGCGGGGGCGTCAGCAGGCACGGCGTGCCCTCGGGTGCATCTGAGTCGGTGGCGATCACCACGGTAGAGCGTGGGCCCTCCAGGATGTAGCCGTCCGTGCTGACGAAGATGACGTCACCGGCATCCTGGCGGGCTGCGTGACGCAGGGCGGCCATGTTCACCGCGTAGGACAGCGTCTTGGCGCCGGCCAGCAGCCACGGCATCGCGTCGACGCCCGTGGCGGGCAGGCCGCGATCGAGAGTGATGGCCGCCAGTCCGTCGCGTCGGACCGCCGTGACGCGTTCGGGAACGCCGTTGACCATGACGTAGGCCGTCGGCGTCGAACCGCCCTCCCGGCCACGGCTGTAGATCAGCCGCATCGCGCCTTCGTCCGCGGTGCCCGCGCACCACAGCCGGGTGGCCGCCTCGATCGCACTACGCCAGCGCGGCAGATCCGGGGCGGGCAGATCGGTCAGCACGGCCGACTGGGTCAGCCGCTGCAGATGCGATTCGATCAGACAGGCCCGGCCGTCGCGCACCAACAGCGTCTCGAAGACGCCGTCGCCGCGCACCGCCGCCAGGTCGTCGGCGTGCAACAGCGGCGCGTCCGGCGAATGGACTTCGCCGTCCAGCGTGACGATCACACCGTTCGGGCCAGCCATGGTGGAGAAGCCTATCGGCTCACCGCTCCCGGGCCGAATGTGAAGCCGGCCGCACAGTCGTCGACGAACGTGCGGCGAGCTGCACACTCGTTGGGCGCACACTCGACGTCCGTAGAGTTGACGTGTGAGCCACCCCGTCCCCGCACCCGATTCCGGACCCGACGCCGGCGCCGTCTGGCATTACGGTGACCCGCTGGGCGAGCAACGCGCGGCCGAAACCGACGCGATCGTGATCGACCGCTCCCACCGCGGTGTGCTCACCTTGACCGGCAACGACCGCCAGACGTGGTTGCACAGCATTTCGACGCAGCACGTCAGCAACCTGCCCGAGGGCGCCAGCACGCAGAACCTGAGCCTGGACGGTCAGGGCCGCGTCGAGGACCACTGGATCCAGACCGAGCTCGGGGGCACCACCTACCTCGACACCGAACCGTGGCGCGCCGAGCCGCTGCTGGAATACCTGCGCAAGATGGTGTTCTGGTCCGAGGTCACCCCGACCGACGCCAATCTGGCCGTGCTCTCGTTGCTGGGCCCGCGGTTGGCCGACCAAACGATCCTCGACGCGCTCGGAGTGGACGCGCTGCCCGCCGAGCTGTCCGCGGTTCCCCTCGACGGCGGGTTCGTGCGACGGATGCCCGGCACGCCTGCCGGCCCGGTCGAACTGGACCTGGTGGTTCCGCGCGCCGACGCCGGTGACTGGCGAAACCGGTTGTCGCAGGCCGGAGTGCGGCCCGGCGGCGTGTGGGCCTACGAAGCCCACCGGGTCGCGGCAATGCGGCCACGGCTCGGCGTCGACACCGATGAACGCACGATCCCGCACGAGGTGGGTTGGATCGGCGGCCCCCGCGAGGGCGCCGTCCATCTGGACAAAGGCTGTTACCGCGGGCAAGAGACCGTCGCGCGGGTGCACAACCTGGGCAGGCCACCCCGAATGCTGGTGTTGCTGCACCTGGACGGCTCGGTGGAACGGCCGTCGACGGGCGAGCCGGTGCTGGCCGGCGGACGTACCGTCGGCCGCCTCGGCACCGTGGTCGATCACGTCGACCTCGGACCGATCGCGCTGGCGTTGCTCAAGCGCGGGCTGCCCGCCGAGACGGAATTGGCGACCGGTCCGGAGGCCGCGGTCGCCGCCGTGATCGACGTCGATTCCCTGCCTCCCACCGAACAGATCGGCGCCGGGCGACTGGCCGTTGAACGGTTGCGGGGCGGTGCGGGATAATGAACGGTAACGTCCGCCACAGCGAGCAGGGGGCACCGACGCCCACTGGCGGGGCACGGTAAACTGTTGGCAGGACAATACGACACCAGGAGATCGGAGCCGCCTACTCGTTAGGCCGCTCCGTTATTGCGCGAGGGGGTTCCCCCATGGGCCGCGGCCGGGCTAAGGCAAAGCAGACCAAGGTTGCTCGAGAACTCAAATACAGTTCTCCGCAGACCGACTTCCAGCGGCTTCAGCAAGAGCTGTCCGGGACTGGCTCCGACGAGCCCACCGAACTGGACACCGACGGCGCCGACGGATCCTGGGACGACCAGGACAGCTGGCGGCGCTAGAACCAACGCCTCGGCGCCGATGCCTCGAGCACCGGCGCCGCATCAGTTCAGCTGAGGTCCGGGGCCCTCAGAATCTCGGGTGCTGACCGACGAGCTTGGCCCGCGGGCCCGCCTTTCCACCTTTGCCGACCGTGCCCAACACCCAGCAATCCAGGTGCCGGGCGGTCAGGATGGCCAACGCGCGGTCGGTGTCTTCCGGAGCCACGACGGCGATCATGCCGACGCCCATGTTGAACGTCTTCTCCATCTCTTCGCGTGTCACCCGGCCGCGCTGGGCGATCATGGCGAACACCGGCGCGGGCGTCCAGGTGCCGCGGTCCATTTCGGCGACCAGCCCGTGTGGGATGACGCGCGCCAGGTTTCCGGCGAGTCCACCGCCGGTGACGTGGCAGAAGGTGCGGACGTGGGTTTCGGCGCACAGCGCGAGACAGTCCTTGGCGTAGATGCGCGTGGGCTCCAGCAGCTCTTCGCCCAGGGTGCGGCCGAACTCTTCGACGTAGCCTTCCAGGTTCATCCGGTCGATCTCGAGGAGGACCGTGCGGGCCAGCGAATACCCGTTGGAGTGCAGGCCCGACGATCCCATCGCGATGATGACGTCGCCGGGTTTGACCCGATCGGGCCCCAGCACGTCGTCGGCCTCGACGACACCGATGCCGGTGGCCGAGATGTCGTAGTGGTCCGGTTCCATCAGGCCGGGGTGTTCGGCCGTCTCGCCACCGAGCAAGGCGCAGCCTGCCCGCACGCACCCTTCGGCGATGCCACTGACGATGGCGCTCAACCGTTCCGGCACCGTGCGGCCGACGGCGATGTAGTCCTGCAGGAACAGCGGCTCTGCGCCGCACACCACGAGGTCGTCGACCACCATCGCCACCAGGTCCAGTCCGACGGTGTCGTGCTTGTCCATCGCCTGGGCGACCGCCAGCTTGGTTCCGACGCCATCGGTGGAGGCCGCGAGCAACGGCTCGCGGTAGTCGCCGCGTAACGCGAATAAGCCGGCGAATCCGCCCAAGCCGCCCCGCACCTCGGGTCGCGTGGCCTTCGTCGCCAGCGGCTTGAATAGTTCGACGGCGCGATCGCCGGCTTCGATATCCACCCCGGCCGACGCGTAGGTGATGCCCTGACTGCCTGAGTGGCGCGCGGGGCTCTTTCCGGGATCCGTCATCGCGATAAAGGCTACCGGGCGGCGCTGACCGCCGGTATCAAACGTCGGCGAAGGAGCGCAACCGAGTCAGTGCACCACCGGCACTTCGCCGGCCGCGAGATCGTCGAGCCCGGCACCGCGCGCGGCATTGGCGAGCATGTGCTCGATGACGTTCTTGCCCAGCGCGGTCTCCTCGGGCAGCTCGATCGGATATTGGCCGTCGAAGCAGGCGGTGCACAACCGCGAGGCCGGCTGTTCGGAGGCCGCGACCAGGCCGCGCAGCGAGATATAGCCCAACGAGTCGGCACCGATGGCGTGTCGCACCGCCTCGAGCATCTCCTTTTTGTCTTCGACCGCGTTGGCGATCAATTCGGCCGGCGACGGGAAGTCGATGCCGTAGAAGCAGGGCCACTTGACCGGGGGCGACGCGATGCGCACGTGCACCTCGACGGCACCGGCCTCGCGCAGCATCCGCAACAGGGCGCGCTGGGTGTTGCCGCGCACGATGGAGTCGTCGACGACGATGAGCCGCTTGCCGCGGATCACCTCGCGAAGCGGGTTGAGCTTCAGCCGGATGCCGAGCTGGCGGATGGTCTGGGACGGCTGGATGAAGGTGCGCCCGACGTAGGCGTTCTTCATCAGGCCCTGGCCGTAGGGGATGCCCGACTCCTGCGCGTAGCCGACGGCCGCCGGGGTGCCCGACTCGGGCACGCCGATCACCAGGTCGGCCTCCACGGGGCGTTCACGGGCCAGCCGGCGGCCGATCTCCACCCGGGTCGCGTGCACGGACCGGCCGGCGATCGTGCTGTCGGGTCGCGCTAGGTAGACGTATTCGAAGACGCAGCCCTTGGGGGTGGGGTTGGCGAAACGTGTGGAGCGGACGCCGTCGGCGTCGATGGCCAGCAATTCGCCCGGCTCGATGTCGCGGACGAACGAGGCGCCGACGATGTCGAGCGCGGCCGTTTCGGAGGCCACCACCCAGCCGCGGTCCAGCCGTCCGAGCGAAAGGGGCCGCACCCCATGCGGATCGCGGCACGCGTACAGGGTGTTCTCGTCCATGAAGGTCAAACAGAACGCGCCGCGCACGGTCGGCAGCAGGTCCAGCGCGGCCTGCTCCAACGTGGAGTCGGCGGCGCCGTGGGCCAGCAGCGCGCCCAGGATGTCGGAGTCCGTCGTCGCCGGGGCCGGGGCGCGTTTGGCGATCAGGCCCTCGTCGCGGGCGCGGGCGGCGAGCTCGGCGGTGTTGACCAGGTTCCCGTTGTGCCCCAACGCAACCCCGGTGCCGGCCGCGGTGTTGCGGAACACCGGCTGGGCGTTTTCCCAGGTGGTGTCGCCGGTGGTGGAGTACCGGCAGTGCCCGATGGCGACGTGGCCCGGCATGGCGCCCAGCGTCTGCTCGTCGAACACCTGGCTGACCAAACCCAGGTCCTTGAAGACCAGCACCTGCGACCCGTCGGCGACGGCGATACCGGCGGCTTCCTGCCCGCGATGCTGCAGCGCGTACAAGCCGTAATAGGTGAGTTTGGCGACATCCTCGCCCGGGGCCCAGACCCCGAATACGCCGCATTCCTCACGGGGTGCGTTGAAGTCCTCGTCGGGCTCTTGGGCGGTCACGATTGGGCGGCTCCCCGGGGAACGGTTGGTGACGCTAGGGAGTCTACGGGCACCGGCGCCGAGCCGCCGAATCCACCAGGCGTGTTGAGCGACGAAATACCCGCACCAGACCCTAAAGGTGCAGTTCAGGGTTGCATTCAGCCCACATCGAACAACGGCAGGCAGTGGTCAATCTCACCGGCACGGGAGCCGGAAAGGCGCAGCGTACCCGCGCCCTTCGCCTCGGCGAACGACAACTTGCCGGTGACCAGCAACAGCCAGGTCCGCGGATCGGTCTCCACCACATTCGGCGGGGTGCCGCGGGTGTGCGTGGGGCCGGCGACGCATTGCACCGCCGCGAACGGCGGGATCCGCAGCTCCACGCTTCGTCCCGGTGCCACCGCGGCCAGGGTGCGGGCGGTGAGCCGCACGGCCGCCGCCAATTCGTCACGGCTCGGTGCCGGGGTGGTTTCGTCAGCCAACCATTGCGCCACGGCCAACACGGCCTGCCGGGTCTTGGCCGGATCGGCCTTGTCGCGCGGCGCCATACCCTAGGGTCTCAAAACCATGGAGCCCCGTCGCTTGCGGGAGCGGCCACCGTACAAGACCGTCGGCCTGGTGACGATCGTGGTCATGGCGCTGATCGTGTTGCTGCTGTATGGGCAGTTCCGGGGCGACCTCACGCCCAATACGCAATTGACGATGGTGGCCCCGCGGGCGGGGCTGGTGATGGACCCCGGGTCCAAGGTCACCTACAACGGGGTCCAGATCGGCCGCGTGTCGAGCCTTTCGGAGGTCACCCATCGCGGCAAGCCGGCCGCGAAAGTGGTGCTGGACATCACCCCGAAGTACGTCAAGCGGATTCCGGCCAACGTCGCCGCCGACATCAAAGCGACCACGGTGTTCGGCAACAAGTACGTTGCGCTCAGCGCGCCGAATCACCCTGCGGCGCATTCGATCACGCCATCCATCGTGATCGACGCGACTTCGGTGACAACCGAGTTCAACACCCTGTTCGAAACGGTCACCTCGATCGCCGAGAAAGTCGATCCGGTCAAAGTGAACCTGACGCTCAGCGCGGCCGCGCAGGCGTTGACCGGACTGGGTGAGAACCTCGGCAGGTCGCTGATCGACGGCAACGCCATCCTCGACGACGTGAACCCCCGGATGCCGGCGCTGCGCACCGACATAGCGCAGCTGGCGGCCCTCGGCGACACGTATGCGCACGCCTCCCCCGACCTATGGGACGCGCTGGACCACGCGGTGACCGCCGCGCGCACGCTCAACCGCCAGCAACGCGATCTGGATCAGGCGCTGCTGGCGGCCGCGGGATTGGGCAACGCCGGCGCGGATGTTCTCGGTCGCGCGGGGCCGTACTTCGCGCGCGGTGCCGCGGATTTGGTGGGAAGCAGCCAGCTGCTCGACGAGTACAGCCCCGAAATCTATTGCACCATCCACAATTTCGACGAGGTCGCGCCCAGGGTCCACAACGCGCTGGGCGACAACGGGTACTCGCTGGGCGCCCACGCCTCGGGCGCCATCGCCGGTGCACCCAATCCGTACATCTGGCCGGAGAACCTGCCCCGAACCAACGCCCGCGGCGGACCCGGTGGGAAACCGGGGTGCTGGCAGAAGATCACGCGAGAACTGTGGCCCGCCCCGTTCCTGGTCATGGACACCGGCGCGAGCATGGCTCCCTACAACCACTTCGAGGTCGGTTCACCCCTCGCGGTCGACTTCGTGTGGGGCCGCCAACTGGGTGACTACACCATCAACCCCTGACGGCGCCCCGAGACCTCGCGGCCAACACCGCGATGGCGCCGGCCTCGTTGATGGCAAGGTGGGCCAGCATCGGTGCGGCGAGGCTGCCCGTGCGATCGGCCAGCCAACCGAACAGCCAGCCGCCGAGGCCGGTGACCAGCACGGTGGCCGCCACGGGTTCACCGGTCGCGCGGGCATCGGGGATGTGCGAGAGGCCGAAAGCGGTGGCTTGCAGCACCCTTCCGCCGCGTCTGCCGAACGCCGCGGAGCCGGCGGTGGCCAGCGCCCCGCGGAAGGCGGATTCCTCGGACCAGACCGTGCCCACGGGTATCCGCACCAGCAGCCAGTCCGGCGCGGAGGCGGGCGGTTCCCGGACGGCCATCGATTGGCGCACCGGTGGCAGGCGGGTGGTCGCGGCCACCGTGCTCGCCGCCGAGAAGGCGACCGCCGACCCCAGCCGCAGCCCGGCCCACAACCGTGGCGGCCCCAGGCCCAGCGGGGCCCGCGTCACCAGCACCAGCGCGCCGCCCAGGCCGGCCTGCAGCGCCATCCGCCACCGGGCCGGCAGCCGCGGGCCGGCGAAGCTCCAACCGACCAGGGCGGCGGCCAAAGACAGGGCGTAGGCTTGACGAGAATGCCTGGCAGGCATCAGGATTCGATGCCGGCGCTCATCCGAAGAGCCGCGGCAGCACCGACTCGGAGGTCTCGCGCAGTTCGGCGAGGGAAACCGTGAACAGTCCCTGGACCTCCACCTCGTCGGAGGCCTGGTCGACGACGCCGATGCGCACCGCCGGCAGGCCACGCGCCTCGCACATCGAACGGAACCGGCTCTCCTCGGTGCGCGGCACCGCCACCAGCACGCGGCCCGCCGACTCGGAGAACAACTGCACGAACGGATCGGCACCCTCGGGAAGCACGATGCGACAACCGGTTTCACCGGCCAGGGCGGCCTCGACGACGGCTTGGGCGAGGCCGCCTTCGGACAGGTCGTGCGCCGCGGACACCAGGCCGTCGCGCGACGCCGAGCGCAACACCTCGGCCAGCAGCCTTTCGCGGTCCAGGTCGACCTTGGGCGGTAACCCACCCAGGTGATCGGCGGTCACCTGCGCCCACACCGATCCGTCGAACTCGTCGCGCGTATCGCCCAGCAGCATCAGCGTTTCGCCCGGCTCGGTGCCCAGGCCGGTGGGGATGCGGCGACCGACGTCGTCGATGACGCCGAGGACCCCGACCACCGGGGTGGGCAGGATCGCCGTCGACCCGGTCTGGTTGTAGAAGCTGACGTTGCCACCGGTGACCGGAATCCCCAGGGCCGCACAGCCTTCGGCCAGGCCCCGCACCGCCTGGGAGAACTGCCACATCACGCCGGGGTCTTCGGGCGACCCGAAGTTGAGGCAGTTGGTCACCGCGACCGGGGTGGCGCCGGTGACGGAGACGTTGCGGTAGGCCTCGGCCAGGGCGAGTTGGGCGCCGGCGTAGGGATCCAGCTTGGTGTAGCGGCCGGACGCGTCGGTCGACAGCGCGATACCGCGGCCGGTGACCTCGTCGACGCGGAGCATGCCACCATCGGCGTGCTCGGCCAGCACGGTGTTGCCCCGCACGTACCGGTCGTACTGCTCGGTGATGAACGCGCGGCTGCACAGATGCGGACTGCCCAGCAGGGCAAGCAAAGTCGCGCGCAGCTCGTCGCCGGTGGCGGGCCGCGGCAGCCGCGTCGAGGCGTCGGCGTTCAGGGCGTCCTGGGTGTCGGGGCGAGCGACCGGACGCTGGTAGACGGGGCCCTCGTGGGCGACCGTGCGCGGCGGCACGTCGACGACGGTCCGACCGTGCCAGGTGATCCGCAGCCGGTCGCCGTCGGTCACCTCGCCGATCACGGTGGCCAGCACGTCCCACTTGCGGCATACCGCCAGGAAGGCGTCGACGTTCTCCGGGGTGACCACCGCACACATCCGCTCCTGGGACTCGCTGCACAGGATCTCCGCGGGCGTCATGCCGGTGGTGCGCAGCGGCACGTTCTCGAGCTGGATCGCCATGCCACCGTCGCCAGCCGACGCTAATTCCGAAGTGGCACAGGATAATCCGGCACCACCCAGGTCCTGTATGCCGACCACCAGTTGCCCGGCGTACAGCTCGAGACAGCACTCGATGAGCACCTTCTCCATGAACGGGTCGCCCACCTGGACCGACGGCAGTTTCTTGCGCGAGTTCTCGGCCCCCCCATCAGCGCTGAAGGTGTCCGACGCCAGCACCGATACCCCGCCGATGCCGTCCAGCCCGGTGCGCGCACCGAACAGGATGATCTTGTTGCCGGCGCCCGAGGCGAACGCCAGATGCAGGTCCTCCTGCCGCAACACACCGACGCACATGGCGTTCACCAACGGGTTGCCGGCGTAGCACGCGTCGAAGACGGTCTCACCGCCGATGTTGGGCAGACCCAACGAGTTGCCGTAGCCCCCGATGCCGCGGACCACGCCGTCGACCACGCGGCGGGTGTCCGGCGCGTCGGCCGCGCCGAACCGAAGCTGGTCCATCACCGCGACGGGCCGCGCGCCCATCGCCATGATGTCGCGGACGATGCCGCCGACACCGGTGGCCGCGCCCTGGTACGGCTCGACGTAGGAGGGATGGTTGTGCGATTCCACCTTGAAGGTGACCGCCCAGCCGTCGCCGATGTCGACGACGCCCGCGTTCTCGCCGATCCCGGCCAGCATGCCGGCGCGCATCTCGTCGGTGGTGGTCTCGCCGAAGTAGCGCAGGTGCACCTTGGATGACTTGTACGAGCAGTGCTCGCTCCACATCACCGAGTACATCGCCAGTTCGGTGTCGGTGGGGCGACGCCCCAGGATCTCGCGAATGCGCTGGTATTCGTCGTCTTTGAGGCCCAGCTCGCCGAACGGCTGCGGCTCGTCGGGGGTGGAGGCGGCGTGCTCGACGGTGTCGATCGCGTGGGTGCGCGCACTCGTCCCGGAGACAATCACGGGACACAGTCTAGGGCTGGACATCGGCAAGGCGCTCTCGCCGCCCTACCGGGCGCGACGAACGTTTGCACCTGTAGTCGGCGGGTAGCCGCACAGTGTCCGAAGAGCAATCAACCGGAGTACGAAATGACAGTCGAAACCGGACACATCACCGGCACCAAAGACAAGAACTACAACCTGATTTGGTACACCGAGAAGTGCCTCGACAACGCATTGCGGTTAGAGACCTACATCCAGGACGCCGAACGCGCCGGGGACAAGGACGTGGCCGAGTTGTTCCGCAAGGCGCAATCAGACAGCCGCAAGGGCGCCGAGATGGCGGAACAGCTGCTGGCCAAGCGCCTCTAGCCGGCGATCTCGGCCAGCGCCGCGGCCGTATCCAGGTCGGCGTAGGCGAACGAATACCGTTGGGCCAGCGCGAGCGCGATGTCGGGGCGCTGCCACAGCTCCCCGGCGCTGGCGGTGCACAGCCACAGGGTCAGCCCGTGCGCCACCGAGGCCCGGTACCGCACCCAGACCTCGTCGGGGCTCGGCATCTCCGCTTTCGGCAGGCCGAGCGCGCCGCGGTACTCCTCGAGGAGATCGCGCTCGCTGCGGCGGCGATCCTCGACGGTCAGGGCGCCCTGCAGGAAGTAGCCCAGGTCGAGTGACCAGTTGCCGCGCCGGGCCACCTGCCAGTCGAGGAACCCCACCTCATCGCTGGGCAGCAGGTAGGTGTTGCCGATGTGCGGATCGCCGTGCAGCAGGGTCTGCGGCGACGCGGTCAGCGTTCTGATGTAGGGCTTCCAGATCGATTCGATCAGCGCGTCGATGGTCAGCGAGGTCACCTGCTCGGGGGCGTCCGGGCCGAGGCGCTCCAGCGCGGCCGGCAACGGCGCCATTTCCATGCCGTCCCAGGGCAGGAACGGCTCAAGCCACTCCAGCGCCGGCTCGGTCAGAACCCGTTGGCCCCAGTACCGTCCGTGCATGCGGGCCAGGCCGCGCACGCCGGTGGCGACCTGCTCAACGGTCATCGGCCTGGTGGCGTCGCGGGGATCGGCGCCCCGCGCGGTGAGGTCTTCCATGACCATCACGAAGTCGTAGGCGTCCTCGTCGATCAACGCGGTGTAGACGCGGGGGTGCTCGAGGGGCAGATCGACCCCGCAGGTGAACAGCCGCGGCTCGTGAAACATGCCGCTGGTCATGCGGATCAGTTCCTTGTGGTCGGGGTCGGCGGCCTTGACGAACACCGACGCCGGTCCGCTGCCGTTGCGGTAGGTCACCCCCAGGCGGGCGCGCCGGTTGGTGCCGTCGTCGCGAACCTCCACGGTGACCGTGTCCACCTCGACGCCGGGATGCGCGGCGGCCAGCGCCGCAGACATCCACTGCGGCGAGATGTCATCCCAGGTCGTGGGCACCGACAACGCGGGGGCATTCATGGGTGGACTCCTTCGTCACGGACCGCCGAGCATAGAAACGACACGTATCGTTTCCTACACTTGTCCCGGTGAAGGTAACCCGAGCGCACGCCCGCCCGCCAGTCCCGAATCGGTTCGCCGCCGCAACCGGGCGCACTTAGGCTCGGCCCACATGTCAGACGAGCGGGCCGGCCGGCCCCGTGACACCCGGCTGCATCACGCGATCCTCGATGCCACCCGCGAACTCCTGACCACCGGCGGCTACGCCGAGTTGTCGATGGAAAGCATCGCGGCGCGCGCCGGCGTGGGGAAGAAGACCCTCTACCGGCGCTGGCCATCGAAAGCCCCGCTCGTCGCCGAGGCCGTCCTGGAGGCGTACGGCGGAACCGGATCATTTCCCGTCGCCGAGACCGGGGACCTGCGCGCCGACCTACAGGCGTGGCTGCGCGAGCACGCCGACTTCCTGGCGCAGCCGTCGAACGCCGCGTTGGTGCGGGCGCTCATCGCCGCGGCGGCCGCCCGCCCGGCCGACGGCGACGATCTCTACCAGCAGCTCAGCGCGCCCCAGCTGGACGGGTTGACGACGCGACTGCGCCGGGCCGTCCGGGACGAGGAACTGAGCGCCGCCGCCGACCTCGACGCGATCGCCGAGGCGCTGATCGGCACCATGCTGTTTCGCGCGTTAACCCACGGGGGCGCAACCGATTTCGCCGCGAAGGGACCGCGAACTTTCGATGGGCTGCTCGACGCGATCCTGCACGGCGCGGCCACGACCAAGCCCGAGTAGGCCGTCAGGCCGGCGACAAGAACGCGTGCATCGCCGCCGAGCAGGCGGCCACATCGTGCGCGCCCATCAGCTCGCGCGCGGAGTGCATCGCCAACTGCGCGGCGCCGACGTCGACGGTGGGGATGCCGGTGCGCGCGGACGTCAACGGCCCGATCGTCGATCCGCACGGCAGGTCGGCCCGGTGCTCGTAGCGCTGCAACGGCACCCCGGCCTGCTGACAGGCCAGCGCGAAGGCCGCGGCGGTGCGGCCGTCGGTGGCGTAGCGCAGGTTCGGGTGCACCTTGAGCACCGGCCCCGCGTTGACCGCGATCGGGTGGCCGGGCTCGTGCCGCTCCGGGTAATTGGGGTGGGTGGCATGCGCCATGTCCGCGGAGGCCAACAGCGACGCGGGCAGCCGGCGCAGGTAGTCCTCCCGGGTGCCGCCCGCCGCCAGCACAATTCGTTCCAGGACGGTGCCCAACAAGTCCGATTGCGCGCCGTGGTCCGAGGACGAGCCGACCTCCTCGTGATCGAAGAGCACCAACACCGGCAGGTAGCCCGCGCCCTGCTCCCATGCCAGCAGCGCTTCCAGTCCCGCGTAGCAGCTGGCCTGGTTGTCCAGCCGGGGCGCGCTCAGCAGGTCCGCGGTTCCGTCGTCCGAGGCACCGATCACCGTCGAGGGAGTCAGGTCGTGCGTCATCAGGTCGGCGGCCAGCACGTCGGTGGGCGCCAGTTCGGCGCGCTCGGCGACGTAATCGACGAAGGACCGCGCCGTCTCGCCGACGCCCCAAACCGCGTTGAGGTGTCGCTGCGGGTCCAGCGTCAGCGACTTGCGATCCTCGGCCAGGTGGATGGCCAGCTGCGGCACGCGAAGGATCGGCTCGTCGATCCGGATCAGGCGGTGCGCGATCCCGGTGCTTTGACCCTTCGCCCGCACCGACAGGCGCCCGCTGATTCCCAGATCGCGGTCCAGCCAGGAGTTGAGCCACGCGCCCCCGTACGGCTCGAGCGCCACCACCCGCCAGCCGGCGACCACCCGATCGGGATGCTGCTTGACCCTGAGGTTGGGGCTGTCGGTGTGCGCTCCGACGACCCGGAACGGCCCATCGGCTCCCGCCGAATTCCAGGCGACCAGCGAGCCCGCCCGCACCGTGAAGTAGCGCCCGGGCACCGACGGCCAGCGTTCGGCCTCGCTCAGTTCGGTGTACCCGGCGGCGATCAGCCGGGCGGCCACCGTGGCGCAGACGTGAAACGGCGACGGCGACGCGTCGATGAACTCGCAGAGTCCTTGTGCGCTCGCCGAGGACTTCGTCTGGTTTCGAGGCCCGCCGGACATGTTGACATCATGGCTGTCCGAGCCCGCGGCGTTCCCGCTAGGGTCCATTGCGCGCTCCTTGCTCGCGCCGCTTCCGGCGCTCACCGTCGCCACGCTAGGTCGATTGCGCGGCTCCTTGCTCGCGCCGCTTCCGGCGCTCACCGTCGCCACGCTAGGGTCCATTGCGCGCTCCTTGCTCGCGCCGCTTCCGGCGCTCACCGTCGCCACGCTAGGGTCACCAGAGTGCCCCCCGTCCAGCCGCAACCCATCCTCGCGCCGCTGACGCCCGCGGCGATCTTCCTCGTGGTGACCATCGACGACGGTGGAGAGGCAACCGTCCACGACGCGCTGCAGGACGTATCCGGACTGGTGCGCGCGATCGGTTTCCGCGAGCCGCAGAAGCGGTTGTCGGCGATCGCCTCGATCGGCTCGGACGCCTGGGACCGCTTGTTTTCCGGGCCGCGTCCCGCCGAACTGCATCGGTTCATCGAACTGAACGGCCCGCGTCACAACGCTCCCGCCACGCCCGGGGACCTGTTGTTCCACATCCGGGCCGAGAGTCTGGACGTCTGTTTCGAACTGGCCGACCGGATCTTGAAATCGATGGCCGGCGCGGTCAGCGTCGTCGACGAGGTGCACGGCTTCCGGTATTTCGACAACCGCGACCTGCTCGGGTTCGTCGACGGCACCGAAAACCCGGACGGCCCACTTGCCGTCAGCGCCACCGCGATCGGCGACGAGGACCCCGACTTCGCCGGCTCCTGCTACGTGCACGTCCAGAAATACGTGCACGACATGTCCGCGTGGAACGCGATCTCGGTCACCGAGCAGGAGCGAGTGATCGGCCGCACCAAGCTCGAGGACATCGAACTCGACGACGACGTCAAGCCGGATGACTCCCACATCGCCCTCAACGTCATCACCGACGACGACGGCACCGAACTGAAAATCGTCCGGCACAACATGCCATTCGGCGAGCTCGGCAAGGGCGAGTACGGCACGTACTTCATCGGCTATTCGCGCACACCTCGAGTCACCGAACGGATGCTGCGCAACATGTTCCTCGGCGACCCGCCCGGCAACACCGACCGCATCCTCGACTTCTCCACCGCCATCACCGGCGGGTTGTTCTTCTCCCCCACCGTCGACTTTCTCGATGATCCCCCGCCCCTGCCCGCAACGCCGGCGGCGGCGGCGGAAACGTCTGTTGCACAGGACGGCTCACTTTCGATCGGCAGCCTGAAAGGAACCACTTCATGAACAACCTCTACCGCGACCTGGCACCGGTCACCGAAGCCGCCTGGAAAGAAATCGAATTGGAGGCGACCCGGACATTCAAGCGCCACATCGCCGGGCGCCGGGTCGTCGACGTCAGCGAGCCCGGCGGTCCCGTCGCCGCCGCGGTCAGCACCGGACGGCTGGCCAACGTGGCCTCACCCACCGAGGGCGTGGAGGCGCACCTGCGTGAGAGTAAACCGCTTGTACGGCTTCGCGTTCCGTTCACCCTGTCGCGCTACGAGATCGACAACGTCGAGCGCGGCGCCAACGACTCCGACTGGGACCCGGTCAAGGCGGCGGCGAAGAAGCTCGCGTTCGTGGAAGACCGGGCGATCTTCGAGGGCTACGCCGCGGCGTCGATCGAAGGCATCCGTTCCGCCAGCTCCAACAAGACGCTGACGCTGCCGGCGGACCCCAGCGAGATTCCCGACGTCATCACCCAGGCGATCTCCGAGCTCCGCCTGGCCGGCGTCGACGGCCCGTACTCGGTGCTGCTGTCCGCCGACGTCTACACGAAGGTCAGCGAGACGACCCAACATGGATACCCGATCCTCGAACACATCGACCGGCTGGTTCCCGGAGACATCATCTGGGGCCCGGCCATCGACGGTGCCTTCGTGCTGACCACCCGCGGCGGCGATTTCGACCTGCAGCTCGGGACCGACGTCACGATCGGCTACACCAGCCACGACGCGGACACCGTGCAGCTGTATCTGCAGGAGACGCTCACCTTCCTGTGCTACACGGCGGAGGCGTCCGTCCCGCTGACCGCGTAGCAACACACGCCTCGCTCTGTCGCTAAAGGTCCAGCACCACATCGGTTTCGGGAGCAGCCGAGCAGATCAACACCGACCCGTCGGCCGGTGGCTCCAGCGGCCGCTGGACGTAGGTGGTCGTCCCGGCGACGACCCCGGTGACGCACACATGACAGACGCCGCTCCGGCAGGAGAAGCGGGTGGGCACATCGCAGGCTTCGGCGAGCCCGAGGATGCTGCCGTAGTCCGGCGACCAGTGGGCCGTCAACCCGCTGCGCGCGAACGTGATCGACGGCCCCGTGCCCGGCGGCCCGGCGGGCTGATGGGGCGGCCTGTGCGGTCCCGTTTCGACGACGCCGGGGTTGATCGCGGGCAGCGCACCAAATAGTTCGCTGTGGATCAACGCGGGGTCGAATCCGATGCCGACCAGGTATTCGCGGACGTCCGCCATGAATTGCGTTGGCCCGCAGAGGTAAACGACGCCATCGGTCGGCAATCCCAATCCCGCGATGGCATCGCGGTTCAGGCGTCCCTGCGTTTCGGAGTAAAAAACCTGCTGACGGGCGTGATGCAACGACTCGATCAGCGTTGCGACTTCCGCGGCAAAGGGCTGGGTTTGGCGATTGCGAGCGGCGTGCACCCACCAGATGTCTCGCTCGCTGCCCGCCCCCGCGAGTGCATGCAACATCGCCAGCACCGGCGTCGCCCCGATTCCGGCGGAAAAGAGCACGACGGGGCGCCGGTCCTCGGTGAGGCAGAAGTCGCCGCGCGGGGCGGCCGCCGTTATCACCATCCCCGGCCGGATGTGGGTGTGCAGCCAGCCGCTGACCAATCCGTGATCCTCCCGCTTGACGCTGATGCGGTAGTACCCGGCTGACGGATCGCCCGACAGGGAATAGCTGCGCAACGGCGCCGGCTCACCGGCCCCGGGAATCTTCACCGTGAGGTACTGACCCGGTAGCGCGGGCGGCAGCGGGTCGGAGTCGTCGGCCTGCAGCCGAATCGAGAGCACTTGCGGGCTTTCCCGACGCGTCTCGATGACCCGTAGGTTTCGGAATCCCTTCCATCCGGGCGTGACCGGGGTGGGCGAGGCCGCCGCACCATCGGGTGCGGCCAGCATGTCGCGAAAAGACTGCTGCCATCCCGGGCTCAGCCCCGGAACATCGACGGCCTCGCGCAGCCGCTCGACGTCGCGGTCCGGCAGGTAGAGCAACGCGTCGACCTCGGCGACGCTGAGCCGGTGGCGGCCGCGGCGGGTCCGCACGATGTCGTCCCCGGCCCGCACCCGGCCTTCGGTGATGACCCGGAAGTAGAAACCCGGACGGTGCTGGGAGACAAGCAGATTGGGCATGTCGGGCTCGTCGAGGCGAAGACCGACCCGAAAGCACGTGACTCGCGGTTGCGTGACCTCGAATTCGGCGTCGCCGATGCGATAACGGTCACCGATGCACACCTCGTTGTCGGCGAGCCCGGTGACGGTGAAGTTTTCGCCGAAATGCCCGGGCCGCAGGTCGGTGCGGCCCAGGTACGTCTTCCAGAAGTCGTAGGACTCGCTCTGGTACACCATCACGGCCCGTTGTTCCCCGCCATGGCCGGCGAGGTCACCCTGCCCGTCGCCGTCGACGTTGAGTCGACGCACCATGACCGGCCCCTGCACCGGGGTCTTCCAGATGCCGGTGTAGACCGTTTTGTCTCGCCATCGGACGTTCTTGGGCATACCCACGTTCACCGAAACAAGCTTGCCCACCGTGTCACCTCGAACCAGCTCGCCATGGCACCAGTCACCCAACTGGGATGGTTGGCCCAGAATATGGCAGCGCGATCCGCACGGCAACACATCGGCCGCACGGGGCTGTTGCCCGTGTCCGGTTTGGTGCATACTGGGTCATACAACCCAAAAATACGTCGAGCTGGTCTGTCGATGTCTACCGAACGCGGTCGCGGCGCTCGCTGCGAAAAGCGTTGGCTGAGGAGGAATGTCATGCCGGCTGTTCATCATCGATACGCCACGGTCGACGGCTACCGACTCTTCTACCGGGAAGCCGGCGACCCGAGGGCTCCCGCGGCGCTGTTGCTGCACGGGTTTCCCACCAGCTCCTACATGTTTCGCGGTCTGATACCGGCCCTGGCGGACCGCTACCACGTCATCGCGCCGGACCATCTCGGATTCGGGCTGTCCGACGCGCCGCCCGTCGAGGAGTTCGACTACACCTTCGACGCGCTGACCGACCTCACGGCGGGCCTGCTGCGAACCCTCGGCGTCGACAGGTACGCCATGTACGTCCAGGACTACGGCGCGCCGATCGGCTGGCGGCTGGCGCTGCGCGACCCGTCGGCGATCACCGCGATCATCACCCAGAACGGCAACGGGTATGACGCGGGATTCGTCGAGAGCTTCTGGAAGGTCGTACAGGCCTACCAGCGTGAGCCCACCGCGGACACCGAGGCCCCGGTGCGCCAGTTCCTCACGCTGGACGCCACCCGGTGGCAGTACGTGACCGGCGTGGCCGACGAGACCCTGGTTGATCCCGAGTCGTGGCATCACGACTACGCGCTGCTCTCCCGGCCCGGCAATGACTTGGTGCAGCTCAAGCTGTTTCGCGACTATGCCACCAACGCGCCCCTGTATCCGCGCTTACACGAATACTTCCGGGCCAGCCGGGTGCCGTTGCTGGCGGTCTGGGGTCGCGGCGACGAAATTTTCGGACCGGCCGGGGCCGAGGCCTTCGCCGACGACCTGCCCGACGCCGAGATCCACCTGCTCGACGGCGGGCATTTTCTGTTGGAGTCCGCGCTCGATGACGTCATTCCCCTGATCCGGAACTTCCTTGCCGAGCAGCTCGGGGCGTGATGCCCGGCCGCCGGGCGCGCGGCAACCGACCGCGACGATCCCGCCGTCTGGGTTGGAGATCCCATAAACGGGGGCACCCACGGGTTAGCCTGACGCGATGGCCCATCCCGATGTTCGTGACGAACAACGGTTGACCGCCAAGGGGCGTGCCACCCGCGACCGAATCGTGCAAGCGGCGGCGCAGTTGATCGTCACCGACGGCCTGTCCGCGGCCAACATGGAGAACGTGCGGCGCGCCGCCTCGGTCAGCGGCTCGCAGCTCGCCCACTACTTCGCCGACAAGAGCGCGCTGATTCGCGCGGTGATCCGCCGCCAAATCGGCGTCGTCTTGGACTTTCACCGCCAACCCACGCTTCGAGGCCTGAGTACGTTCGACGACTTCGAAAAATGGATCGAGATGAACATGCGCTACCTGCGGCGCATCGGATACGTCGGCACCCCCACCTATCACGCGCTGGCCGGCCAGCTCGCGAAGTCGGACGATGCCACGCGCGACGCGTTGGCGGCCGGCTACCGCCGGTGGATCGATTTGGTGGAGAAGGCAATCCAGCGGATGAAAGACGACGGGCTGCTGGTTGCGGATGCCGACCCGCGGCAGCTGGCGTTGGTGATCATCACCGCGCATCAAGGAGGCGGAATCTTGGCCTTCACCTACCAAGAGGAATGGCCGCACGCCGATGCGATTCGTTTCGCGGTGAACTACTTGCGAATGTTCGCCACCGACAGTGCCGAACGGATTCCGCGGCGGCCCCCGCGCCGGTCGCGGAGCCGCCGCCCGCGCAAAGCCGGCGGATCCGTCCGCGCCCAAGGCCACCAGGTGACTGAACATCCCTCGCCGCGGTACACCCACAAGGGTCTGGCGACCCGTGCGCGCATCATCGAGGCCGCGGCCCGGCTGATGTTCGAGCGCGGCATCGCCAACACCAGCATCGACCAGGTGCGGCGCGCCGCCGAAGTCGGCGGATCCCAGATCTCCCACTACTTCCACGACAAGCGCGACCTGACCCGGCACGTCGTCGACGTACGCCGAAACAATGTGCGGGACTTCCACACTCAAGCGAAGTTCGCCGCGCTCGACAGCCTCGATGCGCTGCAGGCGTGGGCCGATGCCTGCGTCTCCGACATCGATCCGGTGTACCGGGTCGGAGGCTGCGTCTATGGGTCCTTGGCGGGCGAGCTGATCGAGGCCGACGACGAAATCCACGACGACCTGGCCGCCGGATACGACCAATGGATCGAACTGTTCCGCACGGGCCTGCAGGCGATGTGTGACCGTGGCGACCTGCGCCCCGACGCCGATCCGCGCCACCTGGCGGTGCCACTGGTTGCCGCGCACCAGGGTGGCGCCCTGCTCACGCACGCCACCGGCGATCCGCAGCCGCTGCGGGCCGCCGTCACCGCCGCCGTCGACTACGTGCGTTCGTTCGCGGTTCCGCCGCGCAAGGGCGGATCCCGCGCGCCTCGCGGTCAGCGCAACTCCTGACCGCCCGCCCTGGACATGGCGGAAAGGTTCGAACATAATACTGGGTCAGTTGGCCCATTATTGTGCGGCAGGCACCGGCGTCTCGCGCTGCCAACGATGTCGAAAGAGGCAGTCCATGTCCGTCACGGATTCACCAGAGCTGCCCACCGCACCGGCCGTCGTGCGCGAGCGCCCCGGCGGGGAAACCATGCGGGCGATCATCCTGAAGGGATTCGGCGGGCTGGACAACCTGGTTTACGACGACCTCCCCAAGCCGCTGCCGAAAGACGGCGAAGTCGTCATCGCGGTGAAGGGCTTCGGGATCAACCACGCCGAGATGCACATGCGTCGGGGCGAGTGGGCCGAGGCCGCGGAGGTGAGCGGCATCGAATGCGTCGGCATCGTGGACTCGTGCCCGGGCGGTGAGTTCCCGGTCGGCGCCAAGGTGGCCGCGCTGATGGGTGGCCTCGGCCGAACCATCAACGGCAGCTATGCGCAATACACGCGCGTGCGCGCGGCCAACGTCGCCCTCATCGATTCCGAGCTGTCGTGGGCGGCGTTGGCGGCATTGCCCGAAACGTTCGCGGTGGCCTGGACATGCCTCTTCCGCAATCTGGATCTCAAGGCCGGGCAGACACTGGTGTTACGCGGGGCCACGTCGTCCCTGGGGCAGGCCGCACTCAAGATGGCGGTAGCCGCCGGCGCACGAGTCATCGCGACCGCGCGCAGCAGGGCTCGCTTCGCGATGCTCGAGCAATTGGGAGCGTCGCGAATCGAGCTGGAGCGGCGCGACTTGGCAGGCCACCTTCCCGAGAGCGGCCGGATTGACGCCGTCCTCGATCTCGTCGGCAACAGCACCATCCTCGACTCCCTGGACATGCTGCGCCGCGGCGGGACGGCCTGCCTGGCCGGTTGGCTGGGCGGGCTGGAGCCCATCGGGGATTTCAACCCGCTGTTGCGGATGGCATCCGGTGTGAACTGGAACTTCTTCGGCAGCTTCGTGTTCGGCACGCCGGGCTTCCCGCTGTCCGACGTACCGCTGGGGGACATCGCCGGACAGGTCGCCGACGGCGCGATCGAGGCGAAACCGTCTCGGGTCTTCTCCTTCGACCAGATTCATGAGGCGCACCGGCTGATGGAGGCCGGGGAGGCCGGCGGCAAGATGGTCGTCGTGCTGGAGTGACCTGTTGTCAAACACCATGGCACGCAGGGGATTCGGGAAAGGAAGGTGTCCACATGGGACTGGCATGGCAGCAAGGCCCGCTGGCAACCGGGTCGATCGGGCACTTCCTCACCGAGCAGCCGATGCCGTCGCGGCTGCTCTTTGCCGAACCGTTGCGCCGCCGGATGCGGGTGCGCTTCGCGGAACGGTGGATCGCCGACAGCGAGGACGTGCTTCTGTTACACGAGCCCGGCCGCTACCCGGTGGCCTACTTTCCGTCAGGGGATATCGAAGCGGGAACGTTGACCGCCGAGGATCGGGTGACGCAGCACCGCGACCTCGGCGACACGCAGTGGTTCACCGTCAAGGCACCGGGGCGCGAGGCCGCCCACAGCGCCTGGGAACATACCGGTCTGCCCGCGCATGCGACTGTCCTGCAGGGCCGGGTGGCTTTTGCGTGGCGCGCCATGGATGCCTTCTATGAAGAAGAGGAACGGATCGTCGGGCACGCCGCGGACGCTTACCACCGCATCGACATCCGTTCCACGGCACGGCATCTCGTCGTCCGCGATGGAGAGCGCGTGATCGCCGAGACTCGCCGACCCGTGGCCCTGTATGAATCCGGCTTCGCGCCCAGATGGTACGTCGAGCGCGACGATATCGACGAGTCGGCCCTCAAACCCGTTGCTATCCAAACCTTTTGCCCCTACAAAGGAATCTGCTCGTACTATGACATCGGCGGCCACCAGCACGCGGCGTGGTCTTACGTCGATGCGTGGACCGAAGTGTCGCGCGTCCGCAACCTGGTGTCCTTCGAACCGGACAAAATCGATGTGTACCTCGACGGCAAGCAACTTCGGCTGGAACCAGGCCAAACCGTCATCCCGCACGGTGTCGACCGCGGGTTGGACACCGACGAGGTCTTAGGAAAGAATCCGGTAGGGGGCACGTCATGAGGATGTCCATCGAAGTCGTCATCCTGCCCGTCGCCGATCCCGACCGGTCACTACGGTTCTACCGCGACCAGGTCGGCTTCGCCCTCGATGTCGATTACGCGCCCGCGCCCGGGTTCCGGGTCATCCAATTGACGCCCGAGGGATCGCACGCCTCAATCCAATTCGGCGTGGGATTGACCGACGCGCCGGCCGGCTCGGTGCGGGGCCTATACCTCGTGGTCCCGGACATCGAGGCCTGCCGCGCCGAGTTGATCGGTCGCGGCGTAACCGTCGGCGAGATCCGCCACAAGGACACCGACGGCGGCTGGAGAGGGGGGTTCCTCCCGGGTACCGACCCCGATCGCGGTGACTACGCGAGCTTCGCCGACTTCCGCGATCCCGACGGGAACGCCTGGGTCTTGCAGGAACGAAACCACCAGCGGGGTTGAGGAGGCGTCGTGGCCGCGCGGAAAACGAGTCCAGACCGGGTGGGCGCATTCTCAGACGGAGTCTTCGCGGTCCTCATCACGATCCTCGTCCTCGAGCTCAAGCCGCCGAAGTCCTACACCTTCAACGCGTTATTACCGGAATGGCCCACCGGACTGAGCTATGTGGTCAGCTACGTGTTCATCGCCATCGTCTGGGTGAACCACCACCACCTGTTCGGCTACGCGCAAGTGGCGACGCCACGATTGGTGTGGTCGAACTTTGCGCACTTGTTCTCGGTGTCGCTGATTCCGATCACCACCGAGTGGATCGCCGACAGCAGGCTGGCCGCCGCACCGGTGGTTCTGTATGCCTCGGTGTTCGTGCTCGTCAACATCACCTACTTGGCGCTGTGCCAGGAAGTGGTCGATCGTCCCGCCCACGAGGACCTCACCCAGCGAGTGCGCCGACTGCTACGCATGCGGTCGTTCATCACGATCGGCGTGTTCGCGGCGGCGGCAGTCGTCGCATTGTGGTGGCCGGCCGTCGGAATGGTATTGATTTGCGTGTGTCTGGCGGGGTATCTGCGGCCGGATGTGCCCAACGTTAAAAAGGTCGAGCCCTAGCATGACGACACCCTCCGTCCTCGTTTTCGATGTCAACGAGACGCTGATCGACATCGAGTCCCTCGCACCGCTTTTCGCGGACTTGTTCGGCGACGAACGCGTGCTGCGCGAGTGGTTCGGTCAGCTCATTCAGTACTCGATGACCATCACACTGGCCGGCAAGTACGTGCCGTTCCCCGTTCTCGCTCAGGCGGTGCTGCGCATGCTGGGTGACGTCCACCGGGTGGACGTCACCGATGACCACCTCGATCGCCTGACGACCGGGTTGCTCACCATGCCGGCATACCCCGATGCCGCCGAGGGTCTCGCCACCTTGCGCGACAACGGTTTTCGGTTGGTAACCCTGACGAACTCCCCACCCAACCCGGACGGCCAGACGGCGCTACAGAATTCGGGGCTGGCCGGCTTTTTCGAGCGCCAACTGAGCGTCGATGCCCGCCGCGCCTTCAAACCGTCTCCCGCCGTCTATCGGTACGTGTGCGACGAGCTCCGTGTGACACCCGGTGATTGCATGATGGTGGCCGCACACGTGTGGGACACCCTCGGCGCACAGAGCGTCGGGTTCAGTGGGGCTCTGATCACCCGGCGCGGCAACGCGCCGTTACCGGTCCGCGGCCTACCGCAGCCGAACATCGTCGCCGGCAACCTTCGCGAGCTGGCCGAGCGCCTCGGGTCTCGCTGAGCGCCGAGAGCACGGCGATAATTGACCCATGGCCACCTCCGACGGATTCCATCCCGACTTCGAAGACACGGCAGCGCCGATCGCCCGCAACCAAGTGCGCCACATCAAGGCGTCCGACATCAGCTCGGACACCGCGCAGTCGGAGGGCCTGCGGCGCTTCGCCGCGCTTTCCGGCGCGTCGGTCGGAGCGGAGAAGCTCTGGATGGGTGAGACGCACGCGTCGCCGAAATCCGCCTCGGACAACCATCACCACGGTGACTCGGAGACCGCGATCTATGTGCGAAGCGGCCACCCGGAGTTCGTGTTTCACGACGGCACCCAAGAGGTCCGTATTGCCACCGAACCCGGCGACTACGTCTTCATTCCGCCGTATCTTCCGCACCGGGAGGAAAACCCGGACCCCGACACCGCGGCCGAGGTCGTGATCGCCCGCAGCACCCAGGAAGCGATCGTGATCAATCTCCCCGCCCTGTATCCGCTCGACGGGCCCCGATAAACGGGCAGCGGGCCACTCAGCGAATTCTCAACAGATTCTTCGCTGCCACATCGCTTGGCTGCCAGCGTCCGCAAAGTCGCCGGCGACACCATACGTCTATGACGAACGAGCAGATGTGCGCGAACCTTGTCGAACGCTATTTGCGCACCCGCGGACGGCAATACTTTCGCGGGCACCGCGATGGCGAATACTTCTTCGTCACCGGCGCTCCGCGACGGCTGCACGTTCATTTCGAGATCTCGCCCGCGCACGACGACGTGTTGATCATCCGGGTCACTCCCGGGTGCTACTTTCCGGCCGCCGACCGCCCCTGGCTGACGCACTTCGCCGACACGTGGAACCGTCAGGACCGCCACGTCACCGCGATCGTGCACGGCTCGTGCGATCCGCAGCGCATCGGCGTGGTGGCCCGCAAGTCGCAATGGATCCGAAGCAAAGTCTCCTTCGCCGAATTCGCGTCCCTCGTCGACCTGACGATCGCGGACGCCACCGAGCTCTTCGAGGAGCTGGACCCCGCCGCCGGCCTGCCGTCCGCCGAGCGGTCCTTGCTGCGTCACGCCGGCTGACGCCCGCCCGGTCTAGGGGCCGCTCGCGGCACCCGGGGCATCGGGGCGCGGCTCACCCAGCTTCGCCCGGATGGCGCCCCACGGATCGGCGTAGCGTCCGGGCGTATCCCGGTAGGCCGCACGGCTTTTGAGAAACCGCCGCGCCAGCGGCGAGATCAACCGCATCGGGTAGCGCCGCCACCCCGCCGTCGCGCGCATCTCGTCGAGCATGTCCGGCCACGAATGGTGCTGGAATTGCAGGACTTGTTGGGAGCGAGCGGTATCCATCCAGTCGGTGACGAACCAGTCGTCGTCGCTGTCGGGATCACCCGGACGTCCCCCGGGCAGGACGTCGTCGACGAGACCCCGGGCGGCGGCCAGCGCCTTGCCGACCTCGCCCTGCCGAATCCGGTGCGACTCGTCGCCGGCGATCAGCAGGGTCTCACCGACGACGTCGGCCGTGGTCGCCGCGGCGAACGCACGGGCGACGTCGCGCACATCGACGGTGTGGATGCGCCCGTCCGTCGGCAGGGCGCTCTCGAAGAACAGTGCGTCAACGCTGAACGGCATGGCCTCCGGGTCGACGCTTATCACCCCGCCCAGGCGCAAGATCACCCATTCGAGGTTCGAGGACCGGATGTGCTGTTCCGCTTCGGCTTTGTGCGCGCCGTAGAGATCAGCCGGGTTCATCGGGGAATCGGCGCGCAACAGCTCGGCGTTGCGGTGCGGGTTACGCGCCCCGTACACGGCGTTGCTCGACGCCTGGATGAACCGCACCGGGTGCGGCCGGGCCTGCGCGGCGCGCAGCAGCGTGAGGGTCGCGTCGACGTTGACGCGGCGCCCGAGGGCGGGGCTGCGGTAGATCGCCGGCGGGATCACCGCGGCCAGGTGGACGATGGCGGTGGGTGAGGTCGCGGCGAGCAGGCGGTCGACATGGCCCGGGTCGGTCAGATCGGCCCAGTGCGCCTCGACGCCGTCGGGCAGCGTCCTCGCCGCCTTGCGCTGGGTGGGGGTGCCCAGATCCGTCGCGACCACGCGGTGGCCGTCGGCGACCAGCCGGCGCACCGTTTGTGAGCCGACGAGCCCGAAACCCCCGGTGACAAGAACCTTCTCGGACATGATCCCCCAGCGCCGGGTTTGCCCCCAGCAAACGAATATGACATTCTCCAAATTCGAAAGTACCATATGTCATCCATGGCCTGAGGTTTGAGACCGGCGTCACACCGGCAACCAATAGCAAATGGCACGATCACGACAGCGGGGAGCCATGAAGGGCAGCGGTGCGGGCGCGGCGGACAATCACGAGACCGCCAAATGGGATCCGGTCTTCACCGAACGGGTCGCCAACGCGCTCGGGCCGGCCATCAAACGGTATTACCGGGCCGAGGTGCGAAACATCGACAACGTCCCGTCGTCCGGTGGGGCGCTGGTGGTCTCCAACCACTCCGGCGGCATGCTGACACCGGACGTGTTGATCTTTTCCCCGGCCTTCTACGAAAGGTTCGGCTACGACCGCCCGGTCTACACGCTCGGCCATTACGGGATCTTCATGGGGCCCTTGGACGGCTGGCTGCGCCGCCTCGGGGTGATCGAGGCCAGCCGCGAAAACGCCTCCGCCGCCCTGCATTCGGGCGCGGTGGTGCTGGTGTTTCCCGGCGGCGACTACGACTCGTACCGCCCGACGTTCAGCGCCAACACCATCGACTTCAACGGGCGCACCGGCTACGTGCGAACGGCGATCGAAGCCGGCGTGCCGATCGTGCCGACCGTGTCGATCGGCGCCCAGGAGACCCAGCTGTTTTTGACCCGGGGCAACTGGCTGGCCCGCAAGCTGGGGCTAACGAAGGCCCGCATGGACATCCTGCCGGTCAGCGTCGGGTTCCCGTTCGGGCTCAGCGTGATCTTCCCGCCCAACCTGCCGCTGCCGGCAAAGGTCGTCACCGAGGTGCTCGAGCCGATCGACGTCACCGCGCGCTTCGGTGAGGACCCCGATGTCGACGAGGTCGACGCCCATGTCCGCGCCGTCATGGAGGACGCGCTGAAGCGGTTGGCCGAGCAGCGCCGGTTTCCGATTCTCGGCTGAGGATGCCGCCAATCCGCGCCGCCGGCCGGCGCCCTACGGCATAGTTGTTGGCCTGGTCGCGTCGGCAGGGCGAGGTGACGTGTGAAAAGACTCAACGGCATGGACGCCATGCTGCTCTACAGCGAGACGCCCAACCTGCACACGCACACGCTGAAGGTGGCGATCATCGACCCGGCCGACTGCGACGGCGAGTTCGGGTTCGACGGTTTCCGCCGCCACGTGCGGCGGCGGCTTCACCTGCTGGAACCGTTGCGCTACAAGCTCGTTGACATCCCGTGGCACCTGCATCACCCGATGTGGCAGGAAAACTGTGAGGTCGACCTGGACTATCACCTCCGTCGCGTCCGGGTGCCCGCGCCGGGCGGGCGGCGAGAGCTCGATCGGGTCATCGGCGAGGTGGCGTCCACCCCCCTGGACCGCACCCGGCCCCTGTGGGAGTTTCACTTCGCCGAGGGACTGGCCGACGGCCGGTTCGCCTTGATCGGCAAGGTGCACCACGCGTTGGCCGACGGTGTCGCGTCGGTCAACCTCCTGGCGCGCGCGATGGATCTGCGGGACGGGCTCACCGACGAGCGCGACAACGACGAAGCCGGTGTCACGGTTTCCGATGCCGACCTGCTGCGCGCCGCCGCGCGCGACCACGTCCGGCAACTCGCGCAACTGCCACGGCTGCTCAAAGACGCGGCCGTGGGGCTGATGCGGGTGCGGCGTCGCTCCCGCGAGCGCGGCGACCACCCCGACCTCGCCGATGCTTTTGACGCGCCCCCGACGTTCCTCAACCATGTGGTCTCACCCCGGCGATGGTTCGCGAGCACGTCGTTGCCGCTGCCGCAGGCCAAGGCGACGGCAAAAGCGTTGGGCATCACCATGACCGATCTGGTGCTGGCGACGGCGGCCGGCGGGCTGCGAACGCTCTTGCTGGCCTACGACGGCGCGGCCGACCGCCCGATCATCGCGTCGGTGCCGACCGCCACCGACAAGTCGGACCGGATCACCGGCAACGAGATCAGCGGGCTGATGATTTCGCTGCCGGTGCATGTCGACGACCCGATCGAACGGGCCCGGCTGATCTCGGTGGCCACCCGGATCGCCAAGGAAGACCACGAGATCCTCGGCCCGCAGCTGTACGGGAAGATGATGGCCTACCTGCCGACCGCCTTCGCCCCGGCGGCATTTCGCTGGCTGGGTCTGCGCGAGGTGCCCAACAAGCTGATGAACGTCGCCGTATCCAGCGTGGTCGGACCGCGCGAACGCGGCCACTTCGGCGGCGCGGCCGTCAGCGAGATCTATTCCACGGGTGTGCTCTCGCCGGGCGCCCCGGTCAACATCACCGTGTGGAGCTACGTCGACCGGCTCGGCGTCGCCGTGCTGACCGACGATCAGACGTTCGACGACCCGCATGAGGCGACGGACGCCATCAGCGCGGCCTTCGACGAATTATGCTGTGCCGCAGGCATTTCCGATCAGCCGGCGAGGACCCCGTCCAGCACCGAGTAGAACAGGCCCAAGCCGTCGTCGGAGGGCCCGGTCAGCGCCTCGATGGCATGCTCGGGATGCGGCATCAGGCCCACCACGCGGCCGTCGGCGGAGCTGACGCCGGCGATGTCATGTTGCGAACCGTTGGCGTTCTCGTGGTACCGGAACACCACCCGCCCCTCGCCCTCGAGCTCCTCGAGCACCTCGGCGGGCGCCACGTAGCGGCCCTCGCCGGACTTCAGCGGCACCAGCAGATCGGCGTCCGGTTCGAAACGCGACGTCCACGCCGTCGACGTCGACGCCACCCGCAGCCACACGTCGCGGCAGATGAAATGCAAACCCACGTTGCGGGTCAGGGCACCGGGCAGCAGGCCGGCCTCGCAGAGCACCTGAAAACCGTTGCAGATACCCAAGACCGGCATCCCGCGCCGCGCGGCGTCCACCACTTCGGTCATCACCGGGGCGAACCTGGCGATCGCCCCCGCCCGCAGGTAGTCACCGTAGGAGAAGCCGCCCGGAACCACCACGGCGTCGACGCTTTTCAAATCGGCGTCGGCGTGCCACAGGTTGACCGGCTCCGCGCCGACGCGGCGCGCCGCCCGGGCGGCGTCCACGTCGTCGAGCGTGCCGGGAAACGTGATGATCCCGATGCGTGCGGTCACGTCGTCTCCCGGCTGATCGTCCAGTCCTCGATCACGGTGTTCGCCAACAGCGATTCGGCGATCTCGGCCAGCGCCGAGTCGTCCACGCTGTCGTCCACTTCGAGCTCAAACCTCTTGCCCTGCCGGACATCTGATATCCCCGGGTGACCGAGGCGGCCCAGCGCGCCGACGATCGCCTGACCCTGCGGGTCCAGGATCTCCGCTTTGGGCATCACGCTCACGATCACCCGGGCCACCGGCGCTCCTCCTCAGTTGGCGTTTCGCCGCCAACTCTACCGGCGAAACCGCAGCTCGCCCTCACGGGCACGAGGCAATGTAGGCCTCGCACAGCGGCGCGCCCATGGCGCCCAGCACCGGGTCGTCGGCCATCGCCGGCCAGGGCGTCTGCGGCGGGGACGTCGACCAGAGCGTGACCTCGCTGACCGTGCTGCTGGCCGGGTGGGCGAAAAGGTAGGTGTGCATCACCACCGGGCCGCTGATCACGGCGGCCATGCGGTTGGTGTCGTCGCTGGTCAACGACGGCGATTGCTGCGGCGCACGCTGCTGGCAACTCCGCAACGCGGCGACGGCGCTACGGAACGCCTCGGCCGCGATCTCACCACCGCGGGCCGTATCACCGCGCCAATGCAGGATCTGGGCCTGCAACTGCCACTGACCGTCCGGATGCTGCACCGTCAAGCGGGCGGAGACCGCCGAGTCGCGGGGGTCCCGAGCGGTGGCCGGCGTGGCGCACAGCTCCTCGAACCGAAACCGGGGGCCGGGCGCCGAGCCCGTCGTCTGGACCGCCCGACCGGCGAGCGCGGGCCAGTGGTACACCGCGTCCAGCGGCACGGCACGCTGATCGATCCACGCGGTGTTGGGGATCCGGTCGCACATGGCGGGGCAGGTCTCGGGCTCGCCGTGCGCAGGGATGACGACGACCAGCGCGACCGCGAGGCCGCCGGCGACCAGCATCGTGGCCAGGATCACGCGCAGCGGCAGCTTGTCCATCAAGGCACAATCGTAGATATGCAACTGACGCATTTCGGTCATTCGTGCCTACTCGCCGAGTTCGACCAGACACGCGTGCTGTTTGATCCCGGTACCTTCGCCCACGGTTTCGAGGGAATCACCGGCTTAACCGCCATCTTGATCACTCATCAGCACCCCGACCACGTCGACGGGAAACGGTTGCCGGCACTGCTCGAGGGTAACCCGGACGTCGCGTTGTATGCCGACCCACAGACCACCGCGCAACTCGGCGCGCCCTGCCGCGAGGTACACGTCGGCGACGAGCTGCAGATCGGTGAGCTGACCGTGCGGGCCTCGGGGGGCAAGCACGCCGTCATCCACCCGGAAATCCCTGTGATCGAGAACATTTCGTTTCTCATCGGCGACGGCGAGCATCCCGCCCGGTTGATGCATCCCGGCGACGCGCTGTTCGTGCCCGACGAGCCGGTGGACGTTTTGGCCACCCCGGCGGCGGCCCCGTGGATGAAGGTTTCGGAAGCGGTCGATTACCTTCGCGCGGTGGCACCAGCGCGCGCCGTCCCCATCCACCAGGGGATCATCGCCCCCGATGCGCGTGGCATCTACTACGGCCGGCTCACCGAGATGACCAGCACCGACTTCCAGGTGCTGCCCGAAGAGGACGCCGTCACCTTCTAGCGCGAGCAGCTAGGTGATGTCGTCGGCGGCGCCGCGGCCGGCGGCGCGGCCCGAGAAGATGCATCCACCCAGGAATGTGCCCTCCAGCGCGCGGTAGCCGTGCACGCCCCCGCCGCCGAAGCCGGCCGCCTCGCCGGCGGCGTACAGCCCGCTCAGCGGAGTGCCGTCGGAGGTCAACACCCGTGCGGCAAGATCGGTTTCGATGCCGCCCAGCGTCTTTCGCGTCAAGATGTGCAGCTTGACCGCGATCATCGGCCCGGCCTTCGGATCGGTCAACCGGTGCGGCGCCACGACCCGGCCCAGCCGGTCGCCCAGATAGCCGCGGGCCGCACGGATCGCGGTGATCTGGCCGTCCTTGCTGAACCTGTTGGCGACCTCCCGGTCCCGCGCGGTGACCTCGGCCTCCACCGTGGCGTAGTCCAGCGGTTGCACGTCGGGCAGCTTGTTCATCGCGGACACCAGGTCGCGCAACGAATCCGCACTGACGAAGTCCACGCCCCGATCGACGAACGCCTGCACGGGCCCCGGCGGTCCGGAGCGTGCCCGGTTCCGCAGCAGCTCGCGCACGCTCTGCCCGGTCAGATCGGGATTCTGTTCCTGCCCGGAAAGCGCGAATTCCTTCTCAATGATCTTGGCGTTCAACACAAACCACGTGTAGTCGAACCCGGATCGGGTGATGTACTCGAGCGTGCCAAGTGTGTCGAAACCGGGATACAGGGGAACCGGCAACCGCTTGCCGTTCGCATCCAGCCACAGCGACGACGGGCCCGGGATGATGCGAATTCCGTGCAGCGGCCAGATCGGGTCGTAGTTGGTGATGCCCTCGGTGTAGTGCCACATCCGGTCCGGGTTGATCACGCGCGCGCCGGCCTTCTGCGTGATGCCGATCATCCGGCCGTCGACGTGTGCCGGCACGCCGCTGAGCAATTGCTCGGGCACGCGGCCCATCCGCTTCGGCCAATTCTTGCGCACCAGCTCGTGGTTCCCCCCGATGCCACCACTCGTCACGATCACCGCAGCGGTGCGGAACTCGAACTCCCCGACGGCCTTTCGTGACGAGGCGACGCCGCGCGGCGCGGTTGAGGACTCCAGCACCGTCCCCCGGACGCCCGTCACCGCGTCATTCTCGACGATCAACTGGTCGACCTGATGGCGGTGCGCGAAGCGCACCGTGGAGCGGTCGCGCAATTGACGGGCGAAGATCTCGACCAGCGCGGGCCCGGTGCCCCAGGTGATGTGGAAGCGCGGAACCGAATTGCCGTGCCCCTGCGCGTCATACCCGCCGCGCTCGGCCCACCCCACCAACGGGAAAAGCTTGAGCCCGCGGGCGCGCAGCCAGCTGCGCTTCTCCCCCGCGGCGAAATCGACGTAGGCATGGGCCCATTGGCGCGGCCAGTAGTCCTCGGGCCGGTCGAACGCCGCCGTACCCAGCCAGTCCTGCAGCGCGAGCTCGTGGCTGTCGCGAATGCCCAACCGGCGCTGCTCGGGGCTGTCGACGAAGAACAGACCGCCGAAGGACCAGAACGCCTGCCCGCCCAGGTTGGCGCTGTTCTCCTGGTCGATGATCAGCACCCGCAGGCCGCGATCCACCAGTTCGCAGGCGGCGACCAGGCCGGACAGCCCCGCCCCGACGACGATGACATCAGCGCCGAACCCGCCAACCGAAGAAACGCTCATGTCGGTCCAGGGTAGTGCCCCGGACAGCAGGTCAGGCGGTCGATTCGTCAGGCGGCGTCGAGCAAGGCCTTGTCACGACGCCAGCGATACACCGTCGGTGTGCAGTCGTGCATCAACGCCAGGTCGACCGCGTCCAGCATCGCCTGCAACGGTCCGGGTTTGCGGAGATGCCGCGCGGCGACCGCCACCCGCACGATGCCGCCGCGCCGCGCGATCCGCTCGGCGGACAGCACGACCGTGCGACACCACCACGGCTCGGCGAGAACACCCTCGCCGATGCCGAGAACCCGCGCCCGCACGGTGGTGTGCCGCACCAGGTCGGTGATCCCATGCAGATCGGCCAGCATCCGAAAACCGTTGCCCGGCAATGCTTTGACGACACCGGGCGAGACCACGCAGCCGGGAGCCGCGAACAGCCGCGTGCGCAACCCGAGGTGCTCGAGGACCCGGTCGGCGGCCATCAAGCGCAGATTGGCCTCATGCGCCCGCAAAATCGCGAACTCACCGCGCCGCTTCCTGGTGAGGGCATCGTCGTAGCCGTGCAACACGATCGCGTCGCCACCGGCGCGGCGGGCGGTCAGCCAGTCAACGGTTTTCGGGTCGCTGTCGAGTCGGTAGCCGCCGGACAGGCGGGGAGCCACCAACAGCGACACCGGTACCTCACGGGCATCCATTTGCGCGCAGAACGCCTCGACGTCGGGCAGGGTGCGTTCCCCGATCCCCGAGACCGAAACGATCAATTTTCCAGACACACCAGCAGTTTGCCGACCGCAAGTGTCGGAACGGTGAAGGACACGCAGACAGCAGGCGTATATGCACTCACCCAAAAGCGATAACTGGGTTCGGCGACCGGAGTTTCAGGGGCGGTCCAGCAAACGGCCACCGGCGCCGGCGGACACGATCTGTTCGATATGCTAAGCAACGCCATGGACGAGGCCTCCTACGCAGCGGCCGGAGCGCCGCTGCCCCATGCCCCCGCGGGGCAGCCGGGCGCCGACACACGGGAGTATCCCGACAAGTTGGACGCCGAGCTGTTGCGGATCTCCGGCGTGTGCATCTTGGCCACGGTCATGGCGATCCTGGATGTCACGGTGGTCAGCGTCGCGCAACGCACCTTCATCGACCAGTTCGCGTCCTCGCAGGCGGTCGTGGCCTGGACGATGACGGGCTACACGCTCGCCCTGGCGACAGTGATCCCGATAACCGGATGGGCCGCCGACCGGTTCGGCACCAAGCGGCTCTTCATAGGCTCCGTGCTGGCCTTCATGCTCGGATCACTGCTGTGCGCGATTGCCGCAAACATCTTGCAGCTCATCATCTTTCGGGTGGTTCAGGGTGTCGGCGGCGGCATGCTGCTGCCGTTGGGGTTCATGATCTTGACCCGTGAGGCCGGCCCCGCCCGGCTCGGGCGCCTGATGTCGATCCTGAGCATCCCGATGCTGCTCGCCCCGATCGGCGGCCCGATCCTGGGCGGCTGGCTGATCGACACCTCGAGCTGGCGATGGATCTTCCTGATCAACGTGCCGATCGGACTGCTCACCATTGTTCTCGCGGCGATCGTGTTCCCCCGCGACCATCCGGTCCGGTCGGAAACGTTCGACGCCGTCGGCGTGCTGCTGCTCTCCCCCGGCCTGGCCATGTTCCTGTTCGCAGTGTCGTCCGTCCCGGGCCGCGGCACCGTGGCCGACCGCCATGTGGTGATCCCGGCGACGATCGGGCTGGCATTGATCGCGGGGTTCGTCGCGCACGCCTGGCACCGGGCGGATCATCCGTTGATCGATCTGCGGCTCTTCCGCAATCCGGTGCTGACCCACGCCAATGTGACGATGCTGGTCTTCGCGACCGCCTTTTTCGGCGCCGGCCTGCTGCTTCCGAGCTACTTCCAGCAGGTGCTGCACCAAACGCCGATGCAGGCGGGCGTGCACCTGATCCCGCAGGGGCTCGGCGCCATGCTGACCATGCGGCTGACCGGGCCGCTGGTGGACAGGCAAGGGCCGGGCAAAATCGTGCTGGTCGGGATTGTGCTGATCACGGCCGGGCTGGGGGCCTTCGCGTTCGGGGTGGCCAAGCAGGCGCACTATCTACCTGTGCTGCTGGTGGCGCTGGCGGTCACGGGCCTGGGCATGGGCTGCACGATGATGCCGTTGTCGGTCGCCGCCGTGCAGGCGCTGGCACCGCATCAAATCGCCCGGGGAACCACCTTGATGAGCGTCAACCACCAGGTGGGCGGCTCGATGGGGACCGCGCTGATGTCGATGATCCTGACCAATCAGTTCAATCGGAGCCAAAATATCGTCGCGGCAAACAAGGTTGCTGCCCTGCATCAGCGTGCGACCGTCGACGGGGTGCCGGTGGACCAATCCGCAATCCCCCGGCAGGCCCTTGTCCCGGGTTTTTGGGGGAATGTGGTGCATGATCTTTCCCACGCGTATACCGCAGTATTCGTGATTGCCGTCGTGCTGGTGGTTTGCACGATCATTCCGGCGTCCTTTTTGCCGAAAAAGCCGGCAAGCGAAACTGCCGGCGAATAACGCATTCGCGCCCTCTCGCCCGCGAAAAGCCGATTTTTTCGCTTTAAACTGCCGTCCGCGCCGCCTCTGCACGGCAGGAATTACACGCGTGGGAATAGCGGCGAATACGAGTAAAAACGCCTCAGCACGGCTAGCCGGGTGGATATGCTCAGCGGCGCCATGGAGAACACCCGTTCCGCATCTTTCACCGTTCCGTTGCCCATCGAGCCGGGTCCGTCGCGGCACCCAGACGAGTACCCGGACAAGCTCGACGCAGCGCTGTTCCGGATCGCCGGAGTCTGCGGCCTGGCCTGCATCATGGCCGTCCTGGACAGCACCGTCGTCGCCGTCGCGCAACGCACCTTCATCGATCAGTTCGGGTCCACTCAGGCGGTCGTCTCGTGGACCATCGCCGGCTACATGCTCGCGTTTGCGACCGTGATCCCGATCACCGGATGGGCGGCGGATCGGTTCGGCACCAAGCGGCTTTTCATGGGTTCGGTCCTGATCTTCACGCTGGGGTCGCTGCTGTGCGCGGTGGCACCAAACATCTTGCTGCTGATTTTGTTCCGGGTGGTGCAAGGGGTGGGCGGCGGCATGCTGCTGCCGCTCAGCTTCGTCATCTTGACGCGTGAGGCCGGGCCCAAACGGGTCGGCCGCCTCATGGCGGTGGGGGGAATCCCGATCCTCCTCGGCCCCATCGGCGGGCCCATCCTGGGGGGTTGGCTGATCGGTGCGTATGGCTGGAAGTGGATCTTCCTGATCAACCTGCCGATCGGGCTGACCGCGTTCGCGCTGGCCGCGATCATGTTCGCGAAGGATCGCTCGGCCCCCTCGGAGGCCCTCGACATCACCGGCGCGCTGTTGCTCTCCCCCGGGGTGGCGATCTTCCTGTGCGGGGTGTGCTCCATCCCCGGTCGGCACACGATCACCGACCCTTACGTGCTGGGGCCGGCGCTGCTCGGCCTGGCATTGATCGGCGCGTTCATCGTGCATGCGTGGCATCGCACCGATCACCCCCTGATCGACCTGCGGCTGTTCCGCAACCCCGTGGTCACCGAGGTCAACGTGACGATGCTGGTGTTCGGGGCCGCCTCAGTCGGCGTAGGCCTGCTGATCCCGAGCTACTTCCAGATCGTCAGCCACGAGACGCCGATGCAGTCCGGGCTGCACATGCTGCCGATCGGAATCGGGGCCGTATTGACCATGCCGATCGGCGGGGCCTTCATGGACAAGCACGGTCCCGGCAACATCGTGTTGATCGGACTGCCCCTGATGGCAGCGGGTCTGGGCGTGTTCACCTACGGCGTCGCCACGCAGGCCGAGTACTCGCCGGTCTTGGTGTTCGGGCTCGCGATCATGGGCCTGGGTGCCGGCTTGACCACCACGCCGCTTTCCGCGGCGCTCATGCAGGCGCTTACCCCGCGTCAGGTGGCCCGCGGGACGACGTTGATCAGCGTGAATCAGCAAGTGGGCGGGTCGATCGGGGCCGCGCTCATGGCGGTGATCCTGACCAATCAGTTCAATCGCAACGAAGCCCTGATGGCGGCGAACGAGATGGCCGGGGTGCGCCCGCCCGCCGGCAAGCGAAGCGTTGACCCGTCGGCCCTTCCCGGGCAGACGATGACGCCCGATCTGGCCAGCCACGTGTCGCACCACCTGGCGCACGCCTATACGACGGTGTTCGTGCTGGCGGTCGTGCTGGTGGCGTTCACCGTCGTCCCGGCATCCTTCCTGCCCAGGAAGCTGGCGACCCCGCCCGTCGGCGACGACTAGCGCCGGGCCCGGCTGATCCTCGAGCTAGCCGTCCCGGCCGCCGCCATAACGGTCGCCATCGGCGGTGGCCAGCAGCCACGCATACTGGAACGCGGCTTCCTCCCAACCCTTGTAGCGACCGCTGACGCCGCCATGCCCGGCATTCATCTGAGTCTTCAGCAGGACCGGGCTGCCGTTCGCGTTGACGTGTCGCAGGGCCGCGACCCATTTTGCGGGTTCCACGTAGTAGACCCGCGTGTCGTTGAGCGACGTCATCGCCAGGATCGCCGGATAGGGCTTTGCCTCGACGTTCTCATACGGGGAATAGGACTTCATGTAGGAGTAGACGTCCATGTCCGCCAACGGGTTTCCCCATTCGTCCCACTCGGTGACGGTCAGCGGCAAGGAGGGATCCAAAATCGTGGTCAGCGGGTCGACGAACGGTACCTGCGCGAGGATGCCGGCAAAGAGTTCCGGCGCCAGGTTGGCCACCGCTCCCATCAACAGTCCGCCGGCACTGCCCCCCAACGCCACCAGCCGGCGCGGGCGGGTTACTCCGGAATCCACCAAATGCCTTGCCACCGCGACGAAGTCGGTGAAGGTGTTCTTCTTCTCCAAGAGCTTGCCGTGCTCATACCACAGCCGGCCCATCTCGCCGCCGCCGCGGACGTGGGCGATCGCGAACACCATTCCCCGATCCAACAGCGACAACCGGGCGATGGAGAAACTCGGATCGGTGCAGATCTCGTAGGCTCCGTAGCCGTAAACCAGCGCGGGCGCTGGGAATTCGATTCCTGAGCGGTGCACGACCGAGACCGGGATCCGGGCGCCGTCCTCGGCGACCGCCCAGTCGCGCCGTTCGACGTAATCGTCCGGGCGATAATCGCCGAGTACGGGTTGCTCGCGCAGCAGGGTGCGTTCGCCGGTGACGAAGTCGATGTCGTAGACCCGTGCCGGAATGACCAGAGACCCCGCCCGGATCCGCAGCTTGGGCGCGCCCCAATTCGGGTTGCCGGCCAGGCCGGCCGACATCAGTTCGGAATCGAACGAAACCTCTTCGGGCTCCGCGTATGTGCCGTCGGAGTTGACGCGCCACAGCGCGAGCCGCGGCAGCGCCTCACGCCGGTAGCTGACCACGAGATGGCCGGCGAAGGCGTCCACCCCGTCGAGTCGGACATCGTCGCGGTGCGGGATCAGCGTGCGCTGCTGGGTGGGATCGCTGACCGGCGCCTCGGTCAGCGTGAAGTTGACCGCGTCGTCGTTATGCAGGATCAAGAACCGGTCCTGCCCGCCTACCACCGCATGTTCGACCGAATATTCGACGCCTTCGCGGCGCGGCAGCACGACGGTGAACTGCGCCTGCGGATCCGCGGCGTCGGCGTAGCGGAATTCGGAGGTGATCGAGGAACCGGAGGCGATGAAGACGTAGGCCTCACTTCGGGTGAGTCCCACGCCGAGCCAAAACTTCTCGTCGGCTTCGTGGTACACCAGCTCCGATTCCGCACCGGAGCCCACCCGATACCGCCACACCTTGTCGGGGCGATGGGCCGCGTCCAGGGTGAGGTAGTACACGGTGCGGTTGTCGGCGGCCCAGGTCGCACCCGCGCCGATGTCGGCGATCTCGTCCGGATACAGCTCGCCGGTGCGTAAATCCTTGAACCGCAACGTATAGCGTTCATCGCCGAGGGTGTCGACGGAGTACGCCAGCAGGTTTCCGTCGAGACTGACGGTTGCGGCGCCCAGGGAGAAGAATTCGTGGCCCTCGGCTTCGACGTTCGAATCGAGCAAGATTTGTTCGCCGGGAATTTCGGTGTTCTCGTCCAGCGTCGGCGGGTTCCAGTCGTCGGGATCACTTACCGGGCAACGGCACTGGACGCGATACTGCTTGCCTTCGAACGTGCGGGCGTAGTACCACCACTGGCCCTGCCGCGTCGGTACCGACAGGTCGGTTTCCTTGGTACGCGCCTTGATCTCGTCGAAGATCTGTTGCCGCAGCGGCTCGAGGTGGGCGGTCATCTGGTCGACGTAGCTGTTTTCCGCCTCGAGGTAGGCGATCACGTCGGGGTTCGTCTTCTCGCGCAGCCACTCATAGGGGTCGATGAAGACGTCACCGTGGTGCTCGCGCCGGCTGTCCACCCGCTTGGCGACGGGCGGCACGGGACCGGCAAGGTGCGACTCGCTCATGCGGCGGGGCCGATCCAGTCGCCGAAGCTCAGGCCGGAAATGCGTTCGTAGGCCTCGATATAGCGGCCGCGAGTCGCCTCGATGATGCCGTCCGGCAGCGGCGGCGGGGGTAGCGTGCCGTGGCGGTCCCACCCGGAGTCGGGGCTGGTGAGCCAGTTGCGGACGAACTGTTTGTCGAAACTGTTCTGGACCACGCCGACCTGGTACTCGTCGGCCGGCCAGTACCGTGACGAATCCGGGGTGAAGATCTCGTCGGCCAGCAGCAGGTTGCCGTCGCGATCGGTGCCGAACTCAAACTTGGTGTCCGCGATGATGATTCCTTTCCTCAGCGCATGGTCGGCGGCCTGAACGTAGATCTGTAACGTGCGGTCGCGCAGCTGGTTGGCGAGCACCCCGCCCACCATCTCGATCACGCGGGCGAACGAGACGTTCTCGTCGTGGTCCCCCAACGCGGCCTTGGTCGCCGGGGTGAACAGCGGTTCGGCGAACCGGCTGGCTTCGACCAGTCCCGGGGGCAAGGTGATGCCGCAGACCTTGCCGGTCGCCTGGTAGTCCAGGAGCCCCGAGCCGGTCAGGTAACCACGCGCGACGCATTCGACCGGAAGCATCTCCAGCCGCCGCACCACTAGGGCCCGGCCCAGCACCTCGTCGGGGATGCGCGAGTCATCCGGCGGCCCGGCCAAATGATTGGGGGCGTCCACGAGACCGAAGAAGAAGACGCTCATCGCCGTCAGGATGCGGCCCTTGTCCGGGATGGTGCTGTCCAGGACGAAGTCGTACGCCGAGATGCGGTCGGTGGCGACCAGTAGGAGGTGTTCGTCGTCGACGCGATACAGCTCACGGACCTTGCCGCTGGCCAGATGCTGGTAGTCGGACAGTGCGGGCATCCGGTCAGCCTATCGGGCACCTGACGACGCGGCTTGTGCTGGGATCGGGCTATGACACCGCGGTTTCTGCCCTACTCCACCAGGCCCGGCCGGCTGGCCGCCCAGCTGTTCAGCGACTTCGCCGTCGTCGTGTGGACTGCGCTGTGGCTCCTCGTCGGCCTGGCGGTTTACGACGCCATCGCGACCATCGCCGACGCGGGCCGCCAGGTCGAGAGCGGCGCGGACGGCATCGCCGGCAACCTCGCGTCCGCCGGCCACGGCGCCCAGCACATCCCGGTGGTGGGCGACACGGTCAGCAAGCCGCTCAACTCCGCCAGCCAGGCCGCGCTGGACATCGCGGGTGCGGGCCACGACCTGGACACCGCGGCGAGCTGGCTCGCGGTGCTGCTGGCGATGGCGGTCGTCGCGCTCCCGATCCTCGTCGCGGTAATCCCGTGGTTGTTTCTGCGGGTTCGCTTCTTTCGGCGCAAGCTGACGGTGACCGCGTTGGCCGCAACCCCGGCCGGTGCGCAGTTGCTCGCGCTGCGCGCGTTGACCAACCGCCCACCACGCAAGTTGATGGCCGTCAGCGCGGACCCGGTCGGCGGGTGGCGCCGTGAGGACCCGGTCACCATCGGGGCCCTGGCCGCGCTTGAATTACGCTCGGCGGGTATCGCGATCCGCGGGGCTTAGCAGCAGCGCCCGCGACAACAGGAGCAGCCCCGCGGCGACCACAATCAGCCAGGCCGCCAACGCGTCCCAGAAGAACACCAGCGAGACGGTGAGCAGCGATCGCTGACCGATCTCGATGGCCATGGCGAAGCTGGCCGCCGAATACATGCCCAGTGGGAACACGAACGCCCACCACACGCCGGCAAACCGCAGCATGTTCGGATACCGCCGGATGCGGTGCAGCGCGAAGTAGATGAGCGGCGGTATCCATAGGGTGGCCGTCACCCAGGTCACGATGGTGACCACGCGCACCGGGCCGGCCAGCCAGGCGGGGGCCACGGCGTGGATGTTGTCGCCGGCCAGCGTCGCAATCGCCATGCCGCCCATCAGGATCCAGGTATCCGGTTCGAAGCCGTCGCGGTCCTGTCGTTCATTGACCACGCGCCACAGGGTCAGCCAGGTCATCAGGCCGTAGATGCACAGCGCCGCCACCCACGCGGCCACGGCCACCGCGAGCCACCAGTGATGACCGGTGTGACGGGCCGCCCGGGCGATCACGATCGCCAAACCCGATGTTCCGACGCTGCCCAGCTGCCAGGCGCCGTGGGCGCGGTCGCGCAGCGCGGACCAGCGGTGCGCCAACATGTTTCGCGCGCTGAGCAGGATCAGCACCAGCCACGACGCCAGCCCGACGGCACCGAGCACCCGCGCCACCCACACATTCGACGACAGGCGCGTGTCGATCACCGCGCAGGCGGCGACGAAGGTGATCATCCGCAGCGTGACGTCGGGATCGGTCAGATCCCAGCGCAGCTTGTGTCCGGTGGCGCAACCCTTCGCGACAACGAGGGCAACCAGGAGGACCAGACCCAGGGTGGCGATGACACCCATCGTGTCGCTGATCAACCGGTACCCGTGATTTTTCGCACCGATCGACAAGATGCCGGTTGCCATCACCGCAGCGAACACATCGGGTGAGGGCTCGATATCGGCGAACCGGATCGTCACTGGTCTTCGCGTAGCTCCACGACGAGGTGCCGGATGCCGGTATGCCGGTTGCTGCGGGCCCATTCGACCGGCCGGACCACCTGCACGGCACCGAACCTGGAGAGCAACTCCTCGAACAGCACCCGCAGTTCCAGCCGGGCCAGGTTGGCGCCCAGGCAGTAGTGCACACCCTGACCGAATCCCAGGTGCGGGTTGGGTTTCCGGGCGATATCGAATGTGTCGGCGTGGTCGAACACGCTGGCGTCGCGATTCGCCGAACCCTCCCAGATCTGTATTTTCTGTCCGGCCTCGATCGGCCGGCCGCCCAGCGTGACGTCGCGGGTGGCGGTGCGCCGCTTCGACGGCGAGGGTGAGGTCCACCGCACCATCTCCTCCACGGCGGTGGGCAGCGCACCGAGATCCTCACGCAGGGAACGTAATTGCGACGGATGGTTGGCCAGCGCCAGCAGCCCGCCCGCGACCGCGTTGCGGGTGGTCTCCGCGCCGGCGCTGAACAGCAGGCTGAAGAACAGATACAGCTCGAGGTCGGAGAGGGCCGACGCCTCCGAATCGTCGAGCATCGCGTTCGCCACGACCGACAACATGTCATCGGTCGGGTTCTCACGCTTGGACGCGATCAATTGCCGGCCGTAGTCATACATGCGCGATCCGGCCTCTTCCACCGACAGCTGCGAGAGCGACGCTTTGCGCGAACCCCCGAAATCGAACTGCGGCTCGATCGCCTCGAACAGCCAATGCCGTTCGGATTCAGGGACTCCCAGCAGGATGCAGATCATCTGCATCGGTAGCTCGGCGGCGATGTCGACCAGGAAGTCGAACGGCTCGCCCGGCACCACGGCGTCGAGCAGCCGGCGCGCCCTGGCCCGCAGATCGTCTTCCACCAAACGGATCATCCGCGGCGTCAGCCCGGAGCTGACCAGTCGCCGGATTTGCGAATGCCGCGGGTCGTCCATCATGTTGAGCACCTGCCCGGCGATCGCCAGGTCCTGTAACAGCGTGCCGCCGTAGGGCCGTCCGCCCCCGGTGACCGACGAGTACGTCACCGGGTCCTTGAGAACCTCAAGCGTTTCCGCGTAGGTGGCGACCGACCAGAAGCCCTCGTTGTCCGGGGTGTTGTCGGTCGGTGGGTGCCAGTACACCGGCGCCTCGCGGCGATGGATGGCGAACAGGTCGTGCGGAAATCCGTTGGCGAAGTTGTCGAGATCGGTGAAATCGATCTCCGCGAGTGCGCCGGCCAGGGTCACAGGATCGCACCCGGGGCGTACTTCGCGGCATCCGGGTAGCGGCTCACCAGCGCGTCCACCAGGGCCGCCACCTCGTCCACCTGGTCACCGGCCGCGCCCGTGAACGCCTTCTTGTCCGCCAGCACGGCGTCCAGGGCCGCCCGGTCCAACGGCAGCCGGTCGTCGGCGGCCAGCCGATCCAGCAGATCGGGCTCGGCCCCGCGTTCCCGCATGGCCAGCGCCGTCGCGACCGCGTGTTCGCGGATCACGTGATGCGCGGCCTCGCGGCCCATGCCGGCGCGCACCGCGGCGATCAACACCTTGGTGGTGGCCAAAAACGGCAGGTAGCGGTCCAGTTCGCGAGCGATCACCGCCGGATAGGCGCCGAACTCGTCGAGCACCGTCAGGAAGGTCTCGATCTGCCCGTCGATGGCAAAAAAGCTGTCCGGCAATGCCACTCGGCGCACCACCGAGCAGAAGACGTCGCCCTCGTTCCACTGCGCACCCGCCAGCTCGGCGGCCATCGACGCGTATCCGCGCAGCACCACCTGCAGGCCGTTGACCCGTTCGCAGCTGCGGGTGTTCATCTTGTGCGGCATCGCCGACGAGCCGACCTGGCCCGGCGCGAATCCCTCGGTGACCAGCTCGTGGCCGGCCATCAGCCGAATGGTGTGCGCCATCGACGACGCCCCCGCGCCCAGCTGCACCAGCGCCGAAATCACGTCGTGGTCCAGCGATCTCGGATACACCTGCCCGACGCTGGTCAAAACCGTTGCGAAACCCAAGAATTGGGCGATGCGCCGCTCGAGTTCGGCGAGCTTGGCCGCGTCGCCGTCCAGCAGGTCGAGCATGTCCTGCGACGTGCCCATCGGTCCCTTGATGCCGCGCAGCGGATACCGGTCGATCAACTCGCGCAGCCTGGTCAACGCGATCAGCGTCTCCTGGGCCGCCGAGGCGAATCGCTTGCCGAGCGTGGTGGCCTGGGCGGCGACATTGTGGCTGCGTCCGGCCATCACCAGGTCGCGATAGGCGACGGCCCGCTCGGCGAGCCGCGCCGCGACCGCCACCCCGTGCGCGAAGACGAGCTCCAGCGACCGCCGGATCTGCAGCTGCTCCACGTTCTCGGTCAGGTCGCGGCTGGTCATGCCTTTGTGCACATGCTCGTGACCGGCCAGCGCGTTGAATTCCTCGATGCGGGCCTTGACGTCGTGGCGCAGGACCCGTTCACGGTCCGCGATCGACGACAGGTCGACGTCCTCGAGCACCCGCTCGTAGTCGGCGATCGCCTGTGGGGGCACGGCGACGCCCAGCTCCGCCTGCGCGCGCAGCACCGCGAGCCACAGCCGACGCTCCGCGACGATCTTGGCCTCCGGCGACCAGATCGCGACCATCTCGGCGCTGGCGTACCGGGTGGCCAGCACATTCGGAATGCTCACTTGGTCCTCACGAACACACAGCTTACGGTCGTCGCGCCCGGGTCTTCTCATCACCGGGCGTAACGTGGCGGCGAAAAATCGTGCCGAAAATCACCGTGGCGTTACATTCGATGCCGCCATACCCTCGTTGCGTCGCGGTCATACCCTGTGCGGATGTACTTCGCCGGTGTCGACCTCGCCTGGGCGGGTCGCAACCCGACCGGCGTCGCCGTCGTCGACTCCGACGGCGAGTTGGTGAGCGTGGGCGCGGCCCGCGACGACGACGAGATCCTGGCCGCGTTGCGGCCCTACGTGCGGGGTGATTGCGTCGTCGCCTTCGACGCGCCTCTGGTGGTGAACAACCCGACCGGCCAGCGTCCGGCCGAGACCGCGCTCAACCGCGACTTCCGCAGGTTCGAGGCCGGCGCCCACCCCTGCAACACCGGAAAGCCCGAATTCGCCAACGGCCCGCGCGGCGGACGCCTGGCCGCGGCGCTCGGCCTCGACCTGGATCCTCGGTCACCGGTCGGCCGTCGCGCCGTCGAGGTCTACCCGCATGCGGCGACGGTCGCGGTGTTCGGGTTGGAGCGAACCCTGAAGTACAAGGCCAAGCCGGGCCGTAGCGTCGACCGGCTCAAGTCCGAGCTGCTGTTACTGATGGACGGGCTCGAACGGCTCGCGCATGCCCCGATCCCGCTGCGCGTCGCCGCGCACGAGGGCTGGGTCGCGTTGCGGACGGCCGTGGCCGCCGCGCACCGCAAATGCGAGCTGCGCCGCGCCGAGGATCCGGTCGACGCGGTCGTCTGTGCCTACGTGGCGTTGTACGCCCACCGCCGCCCGGCCGGGATGACGATCTACGGCGACGTTGGCAGCGGGTGCATCGTGACGCCGTCGCTGCCGGGTCAGATCTGCACGGGGCGCTGATCGATGGGGGCGAGCACCTCGATGAGATCGACCACCGCGCCCTGCGCCGCCGCGCGCGGATCCCGGCCCTCGACCAGGGCCGACACCACACACCCGTCGACCGCGCAGATCAGCGTGCACACCAATTCGATGTGCACGGAGCGGCCCGAGCGCTCGATGGCCTCCGCGACGGCCTCGGCGCGCTGCCGCAGGCTGCGTCGCATGGTTTCCTGCAACGCGGGCAGGCGGGTGCACGCGATGTGTCGCTCGTAGCGCGAGATCAGCTGCTCGGTGAGTCCCGGGCCCGACACGTCCCCGACGAGCAGGTCCGCCAACACCTCGGCGATGGTCTCCGGCCCGCGGCGCCGCCGGGACAACGCGGTGACCCGCGAGCGAAGCTGCGCCACCTCGATCATCGCGATGTGCTCGACCGCGCGTGCGATCAGATCGTCGAGGGAGGAGAAGTAATAGGTGGTCGACGCCAACGGCAATCCGGCCCGCCCGGCGACCGCCCGATGGCGCACCGCTTCGAACCCGCCCTCGGCGAGCAGCTCGGCGGCGGCGCTGATGAGCGCGTACCGTCGACGTTCTCCTTTCGGAGTAACCGCTGCAGTCACGAGTAGCCATCGTGCCAGCCAAAGTGGTACTGCATTGCCATTTCGGCCAAACGGCCCGCCGAACGAACATGGCATGATGGCCCGCATGCCCGACTTGAGCCGCCGCGCCGTGCTCGGTCTCGGCGCCGGCGCGGCCCTCGGCGCCGTCGGCGCGTACGGACTCGACATCCTGTTACAGCCACGCACATCTCATGCCACGCCGGTGTCGACGGCCGGCACCCAGGCGCCTTTGGCGCCGAGCCCGCCTCGCGATCCGGCTCCCCCGGCGGCGGCCGCGCCCACCATGGTGACCGGTTCCTTCGTCTCCGCCGCGCGTGGCGGGGTGAACACGAATTGGGCCATCGCGCGTCCGCCGGGCCAGACGAAGCCGCTGCGACCCGTGATCGCGCTGCACGGCAAGGGCAGTGACGCGTCCACCGTGATGGCGGGCGGCGTCGAACACGGTCTGGCGCAGGCCGTCGACGCCGGACTACCGCCGTTCGCGGTGGTCGCCGTCGACGGCGGCGGCAGCTATTGGCACAAACGGTCTTCCGGCGAGGACAGCGGCGCCACGGTGCTCGACGAGCTCATCCCGATGCTGGGCAACCAGAATCTGGACACCTCACGGGTGGCGTTCCTGGGTTGGTCGATGGGCGGCTACGGCGCATTGCTGCTGGGCGGTCGGTTGGGACCGGGCCGCACCGCGGCGATCTGCGCGGTGAGCCCCGCACTGTGGATGTCGTCGGGCGCGGCCGCACCCGGCGCTTTCGACGGCCCCGACGACTTCGCGGCGAACTCGGTGTTCGGCATGCCCGCCCTGGCCTCGATCCCCATTCGGATCGATTGCGGCGACAGCGATCCGTTTTACAGCGCGACAAAGCAGTTCATCGCGCAACTGCCCAATCCGCCGGCCGGTGGCTTCTCGCCCGGTGGGCACGACGGGGGATTCTGGAGCTCGCAGTTGCCCGCCGAGCTGACCTGGATGGCACCGCTGCTGACGGCGTGAGGGGTCTGCGCCGCCGCCCCGCGGGCGTAACGCCACGGCGAAGCATCGCGTCCGAAATCGCCATGGCGTTACGCTCGCGGAGATGAGCGCACCGTTCGACTGGAACCTCCCCTACGCCTGGCCCCGCAAGCCCGTCGTGGCGGAAAACGTTGTGTGCACATCGCAACCGCTCGCCGCCCAGGCGGGCCTGCGGATGCTCGCCGAGGGCGGCAGCGCGGTCGACGCGGCCATCGCCACCGCCATCACGCTGACGATCGTGGAGCCGGTTTCCAACGGCATCGGCTCGGACGCCTTTGCCATCGTGTGGGATGGCAAGCAATTGCACGGGCTGAACGCATCGGGCCGCTCCCCGGGGGGCTGGACTCCGGAATACTTTGGCGGAGAAGCCGTTCCCCTCTTCGGGTGGAATTCGGTGACCGTGCCGGGCGCGGTGTCGGCGTGGACCGAACTGCACGCCAAGTTCGGCAAGCTGCCGTTCGAGCGGCTCTTCGAGCCCGCGATCTCCTACGGCCGCAACGGCTTTCTGGTTTCGCCGACGGTGGCCGAGCAGTGGGCGGCCCAGGTGCCGCTCTTCGAGAGGCAGCCGGGTTTCGCCGAGGCGTTTCTGCCGGGCGGGCGGGCGCCGAAACCCGGCGAGCGATTCAGCCTTCCCGATCACGCGGCCACACTCGAGGCGATCGCCACCACCCGCGGCGAGGCGTTCTACCGCGGGGCACTGGCCGCCAAACTCGAGGCGCACGCGTCGGCCCACGGCGGTGTCATGCGGGGCAGCGACCTCGCGGCTCACCGCGCCGACTGGGTGGGCACGGTCGACGGCGGCTACCGCGGATACACCGTGCACGAGATCCCCCCCAACGGTCAGGGGATCGTCGCGCTGATCGCCCTGGGCATCCTGGAGCGCTTCGACATGGCGTCGCTGCCACCGGATTCCGCCGACAGCGTGCACCTGCAGATCGAAGCGGTGAAGCTCGCGTTCGCCGACGCCCAGGCGTATGTCGCCGACATCGAGCACATGCCGCTGCGGCCCGAACACCTGTTGGACACGGACTACCTGGCGCAGCGCGCCGCGCTGATCGACCGCGCGAGGGCGAAGCCGGCCTCCGCGGGCGCCCCGACGGGCGGAACCGTCTACCTGACCGGGGCCGACGCCGCGGGGATGATGGTGTCGATGATCCAGTCGAACTACATGGGATTCGGTTCCGGCGTGGTGGTGCCCGGCACCGGCATCTCGCTGCAAAACCGCGGCGCGAATTTCCTTGCGAAGAAAGGCCATCCGAACGTCGTGGGCCCGAACAAGCGCCCCTTCCACACCATCATTCCGGCCTTCGTGACCAAGGATGGGGCCCCGGTGATGAGCTTCGGGGTGATGGGCGGAATGATGCAGCCGCAGGGACATGTGCAGGTAATGGTGCGCATCGCCGACCACGGGCAGAACCCGCAGGCGGCGTGTGACGGCCCGCGGTTCCGGTGGGTGGAGGGGACGCAGGTCAGCTGCGAAAAGGGTTTCCCCGCTGCGACGCTCGACGAATTACGCCGGCGCGGGCACGACCTGGTCGCCGTCGACGACTACAACCAATTCGGCAGCTGCCAGGCGATCTGGCGACTCCACGGCGGCTATTTCGCGGCCAGCGATCCGCGCCGCGACGGACAGGCGGCCGCCTTCTAACGCCTTTTAGACGCGGATCTGGCCTTCGGCCGCCAGCTGGGCGATGTCGTTGCGGAAATGACTGCCGGGCAGTCGAATCGAACGCATGACGTCATACGCGTGACTTCGCGCGGCCGACAGGTCGGCGCCGGTTCCCACCACCGACAGCACGCGGCCACCCGAGGAGACGATTTCGCCGTCCTCGCGTCGCGCCGTTCCGGCGTGCAGCACCCCGTCGGCCTCGGAGCCGACGATGACGTCGCCCACCCGAGGACGCCCGGGATAGTTCTCCGCCGCCAGCACCACCGTCACCGCGGCACCGTCGTGCCAGCGCAGCTCGCCGAACTCCGCCAACGTGCCGCTGGCCGCCGCGTACAGGAGCTGGCCGAGTGGTGATTCCAGCAGGGCCAGCACCGCTTGGGTCTCGGGATCGCCGAAGCGACAGTTGAATTCGACCACCGCTGGCCCGTTTGCGGTGATCGCGAGTCCGGCATACAGCAATCCGCTGAAAGGGCAGCCACGCGCAACCATCTCGGCCGCAACGGGTTCGACGATGTTGCCGACGATGTCGCGATAGACCTCGTCGGGAAGCCACGGGACCGGCGCGTAGGCGCCCATGCCGCCGGTGTTGGGTCCGTTGTCGCCGTCGCCGACGCGCTTGAAGTCCTGCGCCGGCAGCAGCGGCACCACGGTCGCGCCGTCGACGACGCAGAACAGCGACACCTCGGGACCGTCCAGATACGACTCCAGCAGCACCGGGTGGCCGGCTTCGAGCAGCCCAGCGGCGTGCGCTCGCGCCGCACCGCGATCCGCGGTCACCACCACGCCCTTGCCGGCGGCGAGGCGGTCGTCCTTCACCACCCAGGCCGCATCCCCGGCCGGCGGACCGAAGCGGTCCAGGGCGGCGTCCAAAAGTGCGGGGCTGTCGACGATTTCAGTGGTCGCGGTGCGCACGCCGGCCGCGGCCATGACCTCTTTGGCGAACGCCTTGGAGCCTTCGATGCGGGCGGCGTCCTTGCCGGGGCCGAAGCAGACGATGCCCGCGGACCGCAGCGCGTCGGCCACCCCGAGGACCAGCGGCACCTCGGGACCGATGACCACCAGGTCGGCGCGGACCGCTCGGGCCATGGCGACGACATCTTCCGTCGAGGTGACGTCGACGTCGTGCTGCTCGGCCAGCCGGGCGGTGCCGGCGTTGCCCGGGGCGATGGCCAGCCCCGTGACCTGCGGGTCTTTGCGCAGCGCCAGCAGCAGCGCATGCTCACGGGCACCGGAACCGATCACCAGGACGCGCACGACACGTCAGACTAGCCGGGGAGCGCGCCGATGCACGAACCGCGGCCGACCAAATTTCACGCCACTGATTCGTCGAGCGACTCGATGGGCAATCGTCCGTGCTCGCAGTTGCTGTTCGTCGCCGGCACCCCGCGGCCGAGGGCCTCGATCAGCGCTTTGACTTTGATCGCCTCATCCTCGGTTGGCATTTCACCGGCTTCCAGTTGGTCCAGCAGCTCCGCGCGCAGTCCGACCCCGTTCGCCGCCTCTTTCGCCGAGAGTTTGGCGCGCAACCGGGCCACGTACAGTTGCTGGCCCAGCGTGGCCGCGGGTGCGGCCGCGGCGCGTTCCATCAGGTCGTCGTAACACCGACGAGCTTCGCTGAGCGCAACGATCACGCCGGGAGTCAGCCTGCTGCGGGCCGCGCCGTCGGTCAGCGATTTTCGGAGCTTGCGCAAGCCAGCGAGAATTACCTCGACCCGGGGCCGAAATTCGTCATCGCCAGCATCGGGCAACGCGGTGATGGCGGTGACGTACATGTGCATCGCCGCCTCCGCCATGCCGACGATGATCGGCGCTTCACCTTCGTCCGGGTTTTCCTTTGCCATCCTGCTCCTCAGCTCCCTTTGGTCCTTCTGCAGACCGGCCCCGCTCATGTGCGCCACGCACCGGGAATCAGCGGTGACGCGCCAAACACCGCGATCGAGGATATTCTGCGTTGCCGTCCCTGTACACCCATGAGTTCGGAGGGGTTCACGAAAACCCGCGCCGGAACAGCTATCCGGCGCAGGGAGCACGAACGTGCGTCAGCCGGCGGTCACGACTTTTCGCCCGAGTGCATCTTGAGCGCGGCGTCGACGTTGCCCTTCTTGTCCTCGCCGGCCCCCTTTGCCGCGGCCTTCTTGCGCTTGGCCACCACGGCGTCGACCGCGCCGTTGAGCGCCGAACCCAGCGGGAAGCCGAGATAGTGGGTGAGGAAGACGGCCATCTCCTTCAGTTCGGTCTCGGAGAGTTCGCCGTTGAGGAGCGCGGCGTTGATCTGGATCTCGGCCAGGTCGCGGTTCCCGATCGCGGTCACGGCCGTCAGCGTCATGATGCGCTTGTCGCGCATCGACAATCCCGGCCGCGTCCAGATGCTGCCGAACAGGTGATCGACGGTCAGGTCGAAGTACCCGTCGCCTTCAACGTTGGGCATCTCCCAGCCGTAGACCTCGTTCATCTTCGCGAGACCCTTGCTGCGCAGCTCGTCCATTACGCCTCTTTCTTCGTGTGCGGCACCCCGAGGCCGGCGGCCAATCGCTCGTAGGCCAACTGCGCGAGCGGTAGATCGACCGACACCGACTCGCCGAGAGCCAATGCCAGGCTCAGATCCTTCTCCCCCAGCCCCCGGGTGTGCAGGAACGGCTGGTACAGGAAGTTGTCCGGCTCGAGGTCTTTCATGTCCTCACGCACCATGATCGCCCCCGGGCCACCGGTGAGAGCGTCGGTATGACGCACCACCCGTCCGAGCGCCTGCAGATCCAGCCCGGCCGCCTCGGCGAGTTTCATGGCCTCGCACGCGGCGGCATACGAGGTGAACGTCAACATGTTGCGGGCCAACTTCATTCGGGTGCCCGCACCCGGCTCACCGGCGTGGATGACCACCGCTGCCCAGTGTTTGAACGCCGGCTTGATTCGCTCGTACACCTCGCGGTCGGCGCCCACCATGGTGGCCAGCTCGCCCTTCGCGGCGGCAGCGGCGCCGCCGCTGACCGGGGCGTCGACGATGTGGATGCCCCGGTCTTTGAGCTCGCGGGCCAGTTCGGCGGCCGTGGTGTCGCTGATGGTCGAGTGGATGGCGATGACCGTCCCGGGCTTGGCGTGCGCCGCCAGCTCGCCGACCACCTCACGGACCTGGGCGTCGTTGAGCACGGTAATGTGGATGATGTCGGCGGCGGCGACGTCGGCGACGCTGTCGGCCAGGCGGGCGCCCTTTTCGGCCAGTGGGGTCATCGCATCGGTCCGAATGTCGAAAACCGTTACCCCGCCCGGCCATTCGGTCATCTTGGTGGCCATCGGGGCGCCCATATTGCCCAGCCCGATATAGCCCAGCTTGAGCTGATCAGTCATCTGCGCCGCTCCTCCTCATCGCTACGCTCTGCATCGTCGCCGGCGGTGTCATCTGCGCCGCTCCTCCTCATCGCTTCGCTCTGCATCGTCGCCGGCGGTGTCATCTGCGCCGCTCCTCCTCATCGCTTCGCTCTGCATCGTCGCCGGCGGCTATGACCGGAAAATCTGTCCGCCGTCGACGTTGAAGATCTGCCCGGTGATCCACGACGCCTCGTCGGACAGCAGGAACAGGCACATGCCGACCAGGTCCGCCGGCGTGCCCATTCGCGACAGCGGCAGGCCCTTGACGATGTCGGCGACGATCTCTTGAGGGGTGGTGGTCCGGTTGGCCTCGGTGTCGATGGGGCCCGGCGCGATCGCGTTGATCCGGATGTTCTGACCCCCGAGTTCGGTGGCCAGCTGCTGGGTGAGTCCGTTGATCCCAACCTTGGCCAACCCGTAGAAGTTCGAGTAAAGCCATGCCGCGGTGGAGGACTGGTTGACGATCGCCCCGCCACCGCGCTTGGCCATCTTCTTGTAGACCGCGCGCGTGCACCACAACGCCCCGTCGAGGTTCACGCTCATGAACTTCTTGTAGTACTCCGGGTCGATGGTGAGCAAGAAGTCCAACTTCATGCCCCCGAAGATCGCGGCGTTGTTGACCAGGTAGTCGATGCCGCCGAATTCGGCCAGCGTGCGATCGGCCATCGCCTTGGCCGACGCCGGGTCGGACACGTCGACCGGAATACTGATCGCGGTTCCACCGTCAGCCACGATCTGCTTGGCGACCGCCTCGGCCGCCTCGGCGTTGATGTCGGCGACCACCACCGCGGCCCCCTCGCGGGCCAGCGCCTCGGCATAGGCCTGCCCGATCCCGCCCCCGGAACCGGTGACGATGCCGACTTTGTTCTCGAATCGCATGTTCGCAAGCTCCTCTAATTAACTGCTGTCGCAATGGTTTTGATTTCCAGGTACTCCTCGAAACCGGCCAGGCCCATCTCGCGTCCGTTTCCGGACTGCTTGTAACCGCCGAAGGGCGCGTCGGCCGAGTACCACACGCCGCCGTTGACATTGATCGTGCCCGCGCGGACGCGCGCGGCGACCCGGGCCGCCCGGTCGGGGTCAGCGCCGAACACGGTGCCCGACAGGCCATATGGCGAGTCGTTGGCGATGCGGACGGCGTCGTCGTCGCCGTCGTGCGGGATCACCGTCAGGACCGGGCCGAAGATCTCCTCGCGCGCGCAGCGCGCGTCGTTGCCCAGTCCCGCGATCACCGTGGGCTCGATGAAGAAGCCGACTTCGCGGTCGGCCGGCCGGCCGCCTCCGCAGGCGAACGTCCCGCCATCGGCGATCGCCGAGTCGAGGTAGCCCTGTATCCGGTCACGCTGGCGCGCCGAAATCACTGGCCCGCAGATGGTTCCGGGGTCGGTGGGGTCGCCGGCCTTGATGCCGCCCATCGTCGCGGCCGCGATGGAGACGGCCTCGTCGTACTTCGCCCGCGGCACCACCAGCCGGGTGGTGATCGCGCAGCCTTGCCCCGCGTGCATACACACCGAGAACGCGGCCACGCCGACCGCGCCGCCGAGGTCGGCATCGTCGAGGACGATGAATGCCGACTTGCCGCCCAGCTCGAGGAAGACCTTCTTGATGGTCGCCGCGCCGTCGGCCATCACGGCGCGCCCGGTCGCCGTCGACCCGGTGAACGAAATCATGTCCACCCGTGGGTCTTTCGATAGCAACGCCCCGACACCGTGGTCGTCGGAGGTGACGATGTTGATGACGCCGGGCGGAAAGTCGGTGTGCTCGGCGATGAGTTCCCCCAGCACGGCGGCGCACCAGGGGGTGTCGGGTGCCGGCTTGAGGACGACGCTGTTTCCGGCGGCCAGGGCGGGCCCGATCTTGGCGAGGTTGATCTGGTGGGGAAAGTTCCACGGGGTGATGGCGCCGACGACGCCGACGGCCTCGCGCGCGATGGTGCGCCTGGTGGGGATGCCCATCGGCGACGCCTCGCCGAGATCCTGGTTGTATTCGTAGGATTCGGCGGTGTCCGCGGCGAACGCCAGGTCGTTGACCGGGACTTCGAGCTGGGCGATGCTGGTGAGCATTCGCGGCGCCCCGACTTCGGCGATGGTCAGGTCGCGCAGCTCTTCGAGGTGCTGCTGCATCGCCTCGCGCAGTTGCCGGACGCAGCGCACCCGCAATTCGGTGTTGCGCGACCAGTCCGTCTCATCGAAGGCGCGCCGCGCGGCATCGATCGCGCGTTCCATGTCGGCGGCGTCGGCGTTGGCGGCGACACCCAGCACTTCCTCGGTCGCCGGATTGACCGTGGGAAAGGTGCCAGCGCTGCCGGCCGACATCTTGCCGTCGATGAAGAGTTCGCTCACGCCGTCGGCCAGCAAGGCCATGTCCCGCTCCTGTCTGTGCGCGGCCAACCCGCCACGCCAATCTAGTGGACAGTTGTCCGATATCGTCCGATCGAACCATAGTCTCCTGGCCAGCGGCGGTGCAAGGGCGGATCCCGTTCGACTCGAATACTCGCCCCAAAACCGCAGATTAACCACAATGTTTCCGGGACGGACTTGCTTCGCGCCGACAACATCGATTAGCTTGGACATGTGTCCAGCGATGCACTGGCGATCACCTCCGACGCCGACCGTCAGACCGGTCAGACGCCGCGCAATCGGCGTCAAGAGGAGACCTTCCGCAAGGTGTTGGCCGCCGGCATCGAAACGTTGCGCGAGAAGTCCTATGCCGACCTGACCGTGCGCGCGGTGGCGGCCCGCGCCAAGGTGGCGCCCGCCACCGCCTACACCTACTTTTCGTCGAAGAATCACCTGATCGCCGAGGTCTACCTGGACCTGGTGCGGCAGGTCCCCTACTTCACCGACGTCAACGACCCGATGCCCAGCAGGGTGGAACAGGTGCTGCGCCATCTGGCCCTGGTGGTCGCCGACGAGCCCGAAGTCAGCGCCGCCTGCACGACGGCCTTGCTCAGCGGCGGGGCGGACCCCGCGGTGCGCGCCGCCCGCGACCGCATCGGCGTGGAGATCCACCGCAGGATCACATCCGCGATGGGCCCCAACGCCGATCCCACGACCGTGTCCGCACTGGAGATGTCCTTTTTCGGCGCGCTGGTCCAGGGCGGCAGTGGCGAATTCAGCTACCGCGAGATCGCCGACCGGCTGGCCTACGTGGTGCGGCTGATCCTGACCGGCGCCAAAGACACAAGCCCCGAGACGTAAGGCAGGAACCTAAGCGATGACCGTCCACGTTGGCGACCACGAGCTGGTCCTCGATCCCTACGATTACGACTTCCACGAGGATCCGTACCCGTACTACAAGCGTCTCCGCGACGACGCCCCGCTGTATCGCAATGAAGAACTGAAGTTCTGGGCGCTGTCCCGGCACCAGGACGTGCTGCAGGGTTTCCGCAACAGCACCACGCTGTCCAACAAGTACGGCGTGTCGCTGGATCCGGCGTCGCGCGGCCCGCACGCAAGTAAGACGATGAGCTTTCTCGCGATGGACGATCCGGCCCACCTGCGGCTGCGCACGCTGGTCTCAAAAGGCTTCACGCCGCGCCGGATTCGCGAACTCGAACCCCGGGTCACCGAGATCGCCACGCAGCACCTCGACACGATGCTGGCCAAGGCTAAGTCTTCAGCGAACGGCACCGTCGACTATGTCGACGAGTTCGCGGGCAAGCTGCCCATGGACGTCATCTCCGAGTTGATGGGTGTGCCCGAGCCGGACCGAGACCAGGTCCGCGCCTGGGCCGACGGGGTGATGCACCGCGACGAGGGAGTTACCGACGTGCCGCCCGAGGCCGTCGAGGCCTCCCTCAACCTCATCGTCTACTACCAACAGATGGTGGCCGAGCGACGCGAGCAATTGACGGGCGATCTGACGTCGGCGCTGCTGGAAGCCGAGATCGACGGCGACCGGCTCACCGACGACGAGGTGCTCGGCTTCATGTTCCTCATGGTGATCGCGGGAAACGAGACCACCACCAAACTGCTTGCCAACGCCGCCTTTTGGGGTCATAAGAACCCCGATCAGCTGACCCCGGTCTACGACGATCTGTCCCGGGTGCCGCTGTGGGTCGAGGAGACCCTGCGCTACGACACCTCCAGCCAGATACTGGCCCGCACCGTGTCCGGTGAGCTCACCCTTTATGACACCACCATTCCCGACGGCGACGTCCTGCTGCTGTTGCCCGGTTCGGGCCATCGTGACGAGCGGGTGTTCGACAAGCCCGACGATTATGTGATCGGGCGCGAAATCGGGCCCAAGCTATTGAGTTTCGGTAGCGGCGCACACTTCTGCCTGGGCGCGCATTTGGCGCGGATGGAAGCCCGGGTGGCGCTCACCGAGTTGTTCAAGCGAATCCGCGGCTACGAAGTGGACGAGGCCAACGCCGTCCGCGTCCACTCCAGCAATGTCCGCGGATTCGCCCACCTACCAATGAGCGTGGAGGTCCGCTGAATGCCCCGCTTTGAGCCCCTGCCCGAACGCCGGCCCGCCATCGTGGCCGGAGCGTCCTCCGGTATCGGGGAGGCCACCGCCATCGAACTCGCGGCGCACGGCTTCCCGGTCGCCCTGGGCGCACGCCGGGTCGAGAAGCTCGACGACATTGTCGGCAAGATCAACGCCGAGGGCGGCGAAGCGGTCGGGTTCCACCTGGACGTCACCGACCCGAATTCGGTGAAATCCTTTGTGGCCCAGTCGGTCGACGCGCTCGGCGACATCGAGGTACTGGTCGCCGGCGCGGGCGACACCTACTTCGGCAAGCTCGCCGAGATCACCACCGACGAATTCGAGTCCCAGCTGCAGATCCATCTCGTCGGCGCCAACCGGCTGGCCGCCGCGGTGCTGCCCGGCATGCTGGAGCGGCAGCGGGGTGACTTGATCTTCGTCGGCTCCGACGTCGCCCTGCGCCAGCGACCGCACATGGGCGCCTACGGCGCCGCCAAGGCCGCCCTGGTCGCGATGGTCACCAACTTTCAGATGGAGCTCGAGGGCACCGGCGTGCGGGCCTCGATCGTGCATCCGGGCCCGACGAAGACGTCGATGGGGTGGAGCCTGCCCGCCGAAAAGATCGGTCCCGCACTGGAAGACTGGGCCAAGTGGGGCCAGGCCCGTCACGACTACTTCTTGCGCGCAGCGGATTTGGCACGCGCCATCACGTTCGTCGCCGAGACGCCGCGCGGCGGCTTCGTTGCCAACATGGAGCTTCAGCCCGAAGCCCCGCTGGCCAATAACAAAGATCGCCAGAAGCTCGCACTCGGCGAAGAGGGGATGCCAGGACAATGACCAGCACAGCTATCGTGCCCCGGGTTTCCGGTGGCGAAGAAGAGCACGGCCACCTCGAGGAATTCCGTACCGACCCAATCGGTTTGATGAAGCGGGTCCGCGACGAGTGCGGCGACGTCGGGTGGTTCCAGCTGGTGGACAAGCACGTCATCCTGCTCTCCGGCGCGGGTGCCAACGAGTTCTTCTTCCGGTCCGCCGACGAGGACCTCGACCAGGCCGCGGCGTACCCGTTCATGGCGCCGATCTTCGGCAAGGGCGTGGTGTTCGACGCAAGCCCGGAGCGGCGCAAGGAAATGCTGCACAACTCGGCGCTGCGCGGGGAGCAGATGAAGGGCCACGCCGCCACCATCGAGGCTCAAGTGAAGGGGATGATCGCCGACTGGGGCGACGAGGGCGAGATCGAGCTGCTCGACTTCTTCTCCGAGCTGACGATCTACACCTCGACGGCGTGTCTGATCGGCGTGAAATTCCGTAACCAGCTCGACCACCGGTTCGCGGAGTACTACCACGAGCTGGAACGCGGCACCGACCCGTTGTGCTACGTCGATCCGTACCTGCCGATCGACAGTTTCCGGCGCCGCGACGAGGCCCGCGTCAAACTCGTTGCGCTGGTGCAGGAGATCATGAACGAGCGGCTGGCCAACCCGCCGAAGGACAAGAGCGACCGCGACATGCTCGACGTGCTCGTGTCGATCAACGACGAGGATGGCAATCCGCGGTTCTCCGCCGACGAGGTCACCGGGATGTTCATCTCGCTCATGTTCGCCGGGCACCACACCAGTTCGGGGACCTCGGCGTGGACCCTGATCGAGTTGATCCGCCATCCCGAGGTGTACGCCGAGGTGCTGGCCGAGCTCGAGGAGCTCTACGCCGACGGCCAGGAGGTGAGTTTCCATGCGCTGCGCTCGATTCCGAAGCTGGACAACGTGGTCAAGGAGACGCTGCGGCTGCACCCACCGCTCATCATTCTGATGCGGGTGGCCCAGGGCGAGTTCGAGGTCGAGGGCTTCCCGATTCACAACGGCGACTACGTCGCGGCTTCTCCGGCGATCTCCAACCGGATTCCCGAGGACTTTCCCGACCCGGATGCGTTCAAACCGGACCGCTACAACAAGCCCGAGCAGGCCGACATCGTCAACCGGTGGACCTGGATCCCGTTCGGTGCGGGCCGGCACCGCTGCGTCGGCGCAGCGTTCGCCCAGATGCAGATCAAGGCGATCTTCTCGGTCCTGTTGCGCGAGTACGACTTCGAGATGGCGCAACCGGCGGAGAGCTATCACAACGATCACTCGAAGATGGTCGTGCAGCTCGCCCGGCCGGCCAAGGTCCGCTACCGCAAGCGCAAGGCGTAAGGAGTAAGTCCGATGGGCGGATTCCGAATCGAAGCCGATCTGGATTTGTGTCAGGGCCACGCCATGTGCGAACTGGAGGCGCCCGACTACTTCCAGGTGCCCAAGCGGGGCAAGGTCGAGATCCTCGACCCCGAGCCCCCCGAAGACGCCCGCGACGAAGTCGAACGCGCGGTCGAGATGTGCCCAACACAAGCACTACTCATCAAAGAGAAAGAAGATTGACAGTGGCGTCACGCGAAGAGCTCGAGGCATGGGTCGACCGCTGGCTGCAGGCCAACAAGGACTGCGAAAAGGCCGGTGACTGGCGGCCATTGGCGGACTTCTACACCAAAGACGCGACCTACGGGTGGAACATCGGCCCCAAAGAAGACGTGATGTGCGTCGGCGTGGACGAGATCCGCGACATCGCTTTGGGTTTGGAGATGGAAGGCCTGGAGAACTGGGTGTATGAGTACCAGAAGGTGCTCATCGACGAGAAGCAGGGCGAGATCGTCGGCTTTTGGAAGCAGATCGTCAACAAGGCCGACGGTACCCAGGGCGAGATCTACGGCATCGGCGGCAGCTGGTTCCGGCTCAACGACGACCTGTTGATCGAGTGGCAGCGCGACTTCTTCGACTTCGGACACGTCGCGTACATGTACGGCAAGCTCATCGAGTCCGGCGACCTGAGCGAGGGCATGCAGCGGCGCATCGAACGCAGCATCGCCGGCGAGAAGCTGCCCGGCTACTACCCGCTCGGCGAAGCACCGGTCCCCATCTGGTGACCGAAGCAATGGCGGCAACCCGCTGCGCCCGGCTACGCCGCGCTTGCGATCGCCGCGGGAGCCCACGGCGGCAACTCGCTGCGCCCCGGCTACGCCGCGCTTGCGATCGCCGCGGGAGCCAATGGCGGCGACCCGCTGCGCCCGGCTACGCCGCGCTTGCGATCGCCGCGGGAGCCAACCAAGCATTTGATTTGTTGCACGCGCTATGCTGACGCGACGAGGGTGCCTGTGGCATCCGTCACCTAGCTGGCCGGCATGAAGGGCCGGTCAGCGCTGATCAATTCCAAAGGCGAAATGGGGTCAGGACCATCGTGAAGACAAAAGGCGCACTGATCTGGGAGTTCAACCAGCCCTGGTCCATCGAGGAAATCGAGATCGGCGACCCGCAAGCGCATGAGGTCAAGATCCAGATGGAAGCGGCGGGCATGTGCCACTCCGACCATCACCTGGTCACCGGGGGTATCCCGATGGCCGGTTTCCCGGTGCTGGGCGGTCACGAGGGCGCCGGCATCGTCACCGAGGTCGGGCCGGGCGTGGAAGACATCGCGCCGGGTGACCACGTGGTGCTGTCGTTCATCCCGTCCTGCGGGCAGTGTCCGACCTGTCAGGCCGGCATGCGCAACCTCTGCGACCTGGGAGCCGGCCTGCTGGGCGGCGCCGCGGTGTCCGACGGGACGTTCCGCATCCAGGCCCGCGGCCAGAACGTCTTCCCCATGACGCTGCTGGGAACGTTCTCCCCCTACATGGTCGTGCACCGCAGCTCGGTGGTGAAGATCGACCCGTCGGTCCCGTTCGAGGTCGCCGCGCTGGTCGGCTGCGGTGTCACCACCGGCTACGGTTCGTCGGTCCGCACCGCTGACATCCGGCCGGGCCAAGACGTCGCCATCGTCGGCGTCGGCGGGGTCGGCATGGCCGCGCTGCAGGGCGCGGTCAACGCGGGCGCGCGCTACATCTTCGCGATCGACCCGGTGGAATGGAAGCGCGACCAGGCGCTGAAGTTCGGTGCCACCCACGTCTACCCCGACATCATGGCCGCGATGGCCGGCATGGCCGAGGTCACCTACGGCCTGATGGCCCACAAGGTCGTCGTCACCGTGGGCGAGCTGCAGGGCGCCGACGTCGACAACTACCTCAACATCACCCAAAAGGGCGGGACCTGCGTGCTGACCGCCATCGGCAGCCTGCTGGACACCAACGTCAACCTCAACCTGGCGATGCTGACCCTGATGCAGAAGAACCTGCAGGGCACCATCTTCGGTGGCGGCAACCCGCAGTACGACATCCCGCAGCTGCTGTCGATGTACAAGGCCGGCAAGCTGAACCTGGACGACATGATCACCCGCCAATACCGGCTCGAGCAGATCAACGACGGCTATCAGGACATGCTGGACGGCAAGAACATTCGCGGAGTCATCCGCTACACCGACGCCGACCGGTAAACGACCCGTCATCAGCCGCGTCTGCTGTGACCGGCTTTGTGCCACCTCATGGCGCCGGGGCGAACCGGCGCCATGGCGGTGTGCTGTCGAGCTCCCTCCTTGTGCCACAACGAAATCGGCTCACGGACGCCCATCGGGTTGACTCGTTCCGAGGCACCGGGTGCGCAAACTAGTGACAGGAGAAGAAATGACCGAAGCCGCAGCCGCGCAAGAATCCCAGGCATCCCCGGCCCTGGCCGCGTCGCAGTCCTCGTGGCGGTGCGTGCAGGCGCACGACCGGGCGGGCTGGTTGGCGCTGATGTCCGATGACGTCGTCATCGAGGACCCGATCGGCAAGTCCGTCACCAACCCCGACGGCACCGGTGTCCGTGGCAAGGAGGCCGTCGGAGCGTTCTTCGACACCAACATCGCGGCCAATCAGCTCTCCATCACCTGCGAGGAGACCTTCCCGTCGAGCTCTCCCGACGAGATCGCCCACATCTTGGTGCTCAACAGCAAGTTCGAGGGCGGCCTGACCAGCTCGGTGCGTGGGGTGTTCACCTACAAGGTCAACGACGCCGGGTTGATCACCAACATGCGTGGCTACTGGAACCTCGACATGATGCAGTTCGGCAAGGAGGAGTGAGTGCCCATGGCGTCGATCTTCACCAAGATCATCAACCGCGAACTGCCAGGCCGCTTTGTCTATGAGGACGACGACGTCGTGGCGTTCCTGACGATCGAGCCGATGACCCAGGGACACACCCTCGTCGTGCCGCGCGAAGAGATCGACAATTGGCAGGACGTCGACGGCGCGGCCTTCGCCCGGGTGATGACCGTGAGCCAGTTGATCGGCAAGGCCGTCTGCAAGGCCTTCAGGACCGAACGGTCCGGCCTGATCATCGCCGGACTAGAGGTGCCGCATCTGCATGTGCACGTCTTCCCGACCCGCAGCCTCAGCGACTTCGGCTTCGCCAACGTGGACCGCAACCCCTCACCGGAATCGCTGGACGAGGCCCAGGCCAAGATCAAGGCGGCCCTGGCTCAGTTGGCGTGAACCGCGTGCTGCGCGTGGACGTCACTGATGCGCGGCAACGTCACCCGGAAGCAGCAGCCCTCGCCCGGCGCGGTGGTCACGCTGACGACACCGCCGTGCGCCCGCACCAGCGACTCCACGATGGATAGGCCCAGGCCCGTCCCGCCGCTCGCGCGCGCCCGCGACGAGTCGGTGCGATAGAAACGCTCGAACACCCGCGACGCGTCCTGCTCGCTCATGCCGGGGCCTTTGTCCGCCACCTCGAGGACCGCGTCGTCGCCGTCGGTGCCGACCCGCACCGTCACGTCGGCGCTTTCCGGGGTGTGCTGCAAGGCGTTGGCGATCAGATTGCTCAGCACCTGCCGGATGCGCGCTTCGTCGCCGAGCACCTCCGGCGTGCCGGGGCCGTCGAGGACCTTCATGGTGATGGTTCGCCCCGGATCGATCGCCTGCGCGTCGTGCACGGCGTCGCTGGCCAGCGCCAGCAGGTCCACCCGGTTGTGCTCGAGCGGTCGTTGCACGTCGAGGCGGGCCAGCAGCAGCAGGTCGTCCACCAGCAGACCCATCCGGGAGGCCTCGCTCTCGATCCGCGACAACAACATGGCGACGTCGCGGGCGGCGCCTTGGCGATACAGTTCGGCGAAACCGCGGATGGTGGTCAGCGGGGTGCGCAGCTCGTGGCTGGCGTCGGTGATGAAGCGGCGCATCCGGTCCTCGGAACCGCGGGCCTTCTCGGCCGAGGACTCCGAGGACGCCAGCGCTTGCTGAATCTGCGCCAGCATTCCGTTGAGGGCGAGCGAGAGCCGGCCCACCTCGGTGCGCGGATCCCGTTCTGGGACACGGCGATCCAACTGGCCGGACGCGATGGCCGCGGCCGTTCGTTCGACTTCGGCCAACGGCCGCAGGCTGCGCTGGACCACGGCGAAGCTGGCGATCCCGACCAGGACCAGCACCCCCACCCCGATGGCGATCTGCAGCCAGACCAGTGAGCGGAGAGTGTGCTGGAGGTCGGACAGGTCGATCGCGACCGTCGTCAAACCCTGTGGCCCGCGCACCGATACGGCCCGCCAATGGATGTTCGAGCCATTCACCGAGGGCAGCGTCGTCGGGTTGGGACCCACGTCGTTGTTGGCCGGGAGCGCCGGTTCGGCGTTGCGGTCGTTGATGGCGGTGAAGGGCACGCCGTCCGTGCCGACGCCGCGCACGTAGAACTTCGACGGTGGCCGGCCCGGGTCGGGGCCCTCGTACGGCGGCGGGGACTGACGACGCGGGGCCAGGGCCCAGCTGTGGGATGCGTCGAGCAGCGTCTGGTCGATGCGGCTGATCTGACTGTGCCGGAGGATCGACGTCACCGCGACACCGGAAACGGCCAGGCCGCAGGCGACCAACAACAGGGTGGCGGCGACGAGCCCTATTCGGAGCGGCAATCCGCGTCGAGGCTGAGTGACCATCTACCCAATTCTTCGCTACCGTTGACGACCGCGCACGCGCTCAGCGCGGTTCCCGCAACACATAACCCACGCCGCGCAGCGTGTGCAGCAGCCGTTTCTCGCCGGTGTCGATCTTGCGCCGCAGGTACGACACGTAGGACTCGACGACGTTCACGTCGCCCCCGAAGTCGTAGCGCCATACGTGGTCGAGGATCTTCGGTTTGCTCAACACCGTGCCCGCGTTGATCACGAAGTAACGCAGCAGCGTGAATTCGGTCGGCGACAGCGACACGGGCTGACCGGCCTTCCACACCTCGTGCGTTTCTTCGTCGAGTTCGATATCGGCGAAAGTCAGTCGGGCGCTGCGTGGTTCGGCGCCGCCCTTGCCGGCGCGCCGCAGGATGACCCGCAACCGCGCGACGACCTCTTCGAGGCTGAACGGCTTCGTCACATAGTCGTCGCCCCCCAGCGTCAGGCCGGCGATCTTGTCCTGCAAGGAATCCCGCGCCGTCAAAAACAGCGCGGGGGCGTCGATGCCGTCGGCCCGCAACCGTCGCAACACCCCGAACCCGTCCATGCCGGGCATCATCACGTCGAGGATGACGGCATCGGGACGGGCTTCGCGCGCCCGGTCCAACGCCTGGGCGCCATTGGTTGCCGTGTAGACCTCGAAGCCCTGGAACTTCAAGCTGACCGAGAGCAGTTCGACGATGTTGGCCTCGTCGTCGACCACGAGGACGCGGGCCTCCGGTTTGGTGTCGCTGGGAGTTGGCGATGTCATCAGGTGCTGCTGTCCCTTACTTGAAGTTACCTATGGAAAAATTGTGTGATTCCTGAAAGCTCAGTGTCAACCGTCTGTTAGTAGTCTGCCAGGCATCGGCGCGTTGCCTTAAGACGGATCGGCCTTTCGCAGGCCGCGCCGTGCATAGACTCGAAGAATGAACCTCGCCAAAAGCATCGTGTCGGCGGCGACCGCTCCCGCGCGGGTCGGTCTGGCCGCGGCGGATGCGGGTCTGGGCGTGGCAAGCGCGGCCGTTGGCGTGGCGAAGCGGGCTTTGGGCGAGAACGGGTCCGCCGGCACCAACCCGATGACGTCGATGCTGGGTCTCGACGACGCGCTCGTGCGCGCCAACCGGCTGGCCAGGCTGCTCGACGACGACGCCCCGCTGGGTCGGGCGGTGGCCCCGGACGGGCCGCTCGATCGGTTGCTCCGCCCGGGTGGGGTCGTCGACATGCTGACCTCGGAGGGCGGCCTGCTCGACCGGCTGACCGCCGAGGGCGGCGCCTTGCAGCGCACGCTGCAGCCGGGCGGGCTGGCCGATCAGCTGGTCGCCGAGGACGGATTGATCGAACGCCTGCTGGCCGAGGACGGGCTGGCCGACCGCCTGCTCAGCGAAGGCGGCCTGGTCGACAAGCTGACCGCCAAACACGGACCGCTCGACCAGCTCGCCGACGTCGCCGATACCCTGGCGCGGCTCACCCCGGGGATGGAGGCGCTCGAGCCCGCCATCGCCACCCTGCAAGATGCCGTCATCGCGCTCACCATGGTGGTCAACCCGCTGAGCAACATCGCGGATCGGATCCCGCTGCCGGGGCGCCGGCGGCCCTCGTCACGGGCGGTGCGCTCGGCGCGCGTGATCGACACCGACCAGTGACCGATTAGGCTTGGTCCCGGTTTTACCCGCCTCCTTAGCTCAGTGGTAGAGCACTCGCCTTGTAAGCGAGCGGTCGTCAGTTCAATCCTGACAGGGGGCTCCGTAGCTGCAATGGCATTTGCGCTGGTAGACAATGCCTTTCTGCGACAATATCGAAGGAAGGCGGCGTTGCTAACGAGCCTCGCTGCCTCGAAACGGTGCGCCCGCGCCGCAATCGGGAGCGGCCCCGGCATTCCACGAGCGCGCGTTTGCTCCTACTCAAAACGGGGACAATTTCGCGCTGAACAACCTGGATTACCGGAACCGACACAAGTTGCCGAGCGCGGGGCATAATACCTCCAGTGGGCGGGTTTGTGTAAAGATGAACAACATGGTGGTAAGTGGGGCTAATCGGTGGTAAGTGGAGGCAGGACCCACTACGAACGTCCGCCGGTCCGCAGGGCGATCTTCACTGTGTACGTCAAGCCGTTGCCCTACGACATAGGGTTGATCAACAAACTCTGCGAGGTTTGGTCAACTGACTACCCTGGGGTCAGGCAGACCCCACCGGTGCCGCGTTCACGTAGCACCTATAGCCCGCTCCCACAGACAGATCCGTTCGATGCGCCATGGCCAATGCCGAGGGTCGAGTTGGTCAACAGCTCACTGTCGCGCACGATCGCGTTCCAGTTCGACCACGTGTCACTGACGTGGCGCTTCGACGCCGACACACCCAACGACCAATACCCAAGCTACGAGGTGCTTGCGGAGGAACTGATCACGAAGTTTGGCGACTTCGTCCGGATTGTAGACGACGTCTCCGACGCCACGGTAGAGGTCCAGGGCTGCCAGTGTTACTACTCAAATTCCCTGGAAGATATCGGCGCAGAACGCTGGCTGGTCGGCTATTTAACCGGGGATTGGTCTGATATCGAGGCGCACGAAAAACAACTCCACGACGCGGCATACATCGGTTTTCAACTCCATTGGAACGAAGAAGAAGAAGGTGGTCTGAAGCGCAACGTTGGAGTTCACATAGACGAAGGGCTGGAACAGCGTCCCGAGCTGGACATCCATTCTGTTGCGGCACATGCTGATCCGTCGTCCATAAAGTCAGATGATCCGTGCACAACGGCCCGCAGTCTCTTGGATTCAGCTCACGAACTTGAGAACAGCACGTTTGAGGACTGTTTCAGCGAAGACATGAAGACGAGGTGGAAGGCACAGCCATGACGATTCTCGAAGATGGTTGGACAAAAATAGCCTCTCGCCAAACAGAAGCGGCTGCCCTCCAAAAAGCAAGGATGAATTTCTATCTCCGTCCGGCAGCGATGGAAGTAGAAGGCGACTGTACGCAGCCCCGTTTCTTTCGCCGACCGCCCCAATCTAGTACGGACAATGCTCAAGTGCGGGCGCACACTACGCTCACCGCATTGCTCGCTGACCGTTGCATTAACGCCGGAATGGCTTCTCGCGGAAGACAACTGATCGAGTTTCTATTCAAGACACACACCGTTGACGCCTCGATCGCCCCTGAAGACGACGGCTTAATTTTCTACTGGGCCGCGCGCGACATGGCGATTACGATTCAGATATTTTCGTCAGGCGACTATTGGTGGTCTGTGAGAAATATTGCCGGAATGTCCTTCTCGGACTCTGGATCTGATCTACCCCTGCGGGAACTTCGGTACAGCTTGAATCAGTTTTCGAAGGAAGTTGAACGCCAGAATCCGAACTGGCGCAACATCGTTCGTTGATCCAAAGTGATCAAGATCGGTCCTGCTGGTGCATACGATGACGATTCGTTCGCCGATACAGAGCTTCTTTACCGCCGAGTTCCTGGCAAGCCACCCTATCTGTCGCACCTCGATCCGATCACTGGGAAGCGACGGCCGCAGCCAGCAGCGTTCAGCATCAAGAAAGAGCCTGATGGCTTATCAGTAGTCGTCGATGGACTGATTCGCTCGTTGAAGCTGAAGACCAAAGATCTGTGCAACTGGGAAACACATGGTGTGGCACGGTTTGCAGCGGGCCACGTCAGACCAAACCTTGGGGTCATCGCGGCCGAGGACCCCAACAGTCCCCATCTTGGTAAAGCCCATGGGCTGATTCGCGGGCCGGACGGCATCCCGCCTGCGTCCGTTTGGAACCCCATCCGCGACGAAATTCTTGCCCACGCCGAGTTCTTCGAAAGCGATCCTGATGGGGCGACCGGTATGCACCCAGTACTGAAAATCGCCGTGAGCACCATCGGGCTAGGCTGGAAAGTCGTTGGCTGGCTGCGCCGTCGTCTCCGCTGAGTTACTTGAGATTCACGGGTGGCCCGGAAGGTTGTCCAGATCTCCCTGGATGTCCCGCAGTTTTCCTTCGATGGCCTGCAAATCGGAGAGGGCATCCTGATAGGACGGCTGCATCTCGTTTGAGGCAGAGGGTAGGGACTGGGGGCAGTACGCGACGATGGCGCCCGCGGTGACATGAGTGCTTTGATCGGCGTCCCAGATCGACGATCGCTGCACGAATCCGACCGCGTCGGAAAAGTTGTGTTGGTGCGCCAGGAAGTCGCAGACGGCGTGCCCCTGGACCGTCACGTAATCCTGGCTGGGAATCGGCACGCCTTCGTGCTTCAACGCGGCGATGAACGCCGTGTCGGCTACGCCGATCCGCGGGGCGGGTGCGGGGGGAGCCATGCGAGCGGGTGGCGACGCGACCGGTCGACTGGGTGACGACGCGGCCGGCGGCGGGGCTTCCGTCGGCTGCGCCGATGAATCCTGGTGGCGGACGGCGAATATGGCGATCGCGGCGGCGGCGATCGCCACCAGTGACAGCGGCAACGCCGCCAGCAGGCCGAGGCGGCGCAGCACGCCGCTGGGCCGCAGGAGCGTGACCGTGTCGTGCCGGGGCCGGGCGGCGGCGACCGCCGGGGTTTCGGGGGCGCTGGGCGCGTTCACGAGCGTCGCCCCGGTGCTGTGGGCCAGGAGTTCGTCGAGTAGTTCGTCGACCTCTTGGGTCGACGGCTGGCCACCCTGCTCGCGGATCGATCGTCGCCCAAGGGCGATGCGCCGCAGTTCTGAGTCGATCGTCTCGCGGTCGCGCATATCAACCAGTTTGAGCCTTCATCGGCATTGATGTCACGCGCTCGGATGCGACAGACTCGCTGTGAGGCGAACCAGCCGGAGCCGTGGGGGATCGAGGCGATGGACGGATGTGATCACTGTGGGCCCTAACCGACGCGCCGCGCCGCTCGTCCTCGCCGCGATCATGGTCGCGCTCGCCGGTTGTTCGGCATCGCATCCCAAACATGCCTCCCCGGCGGCCACGACGACGTCCGCCACCGCGGCGCCGACCCGGGTGGTGCCCGTGGACTCCGGGACGCCCGGCGGCGCGCAGCCGCCGCTGGCCGCGGATCCCGCGCAGCTGGTCGACGACCTCGTCGCCGACGAGCGCGCCCTGCGCGACCCGGGGACCGCGGAGCCGGCGCTGACGGCGGCGGCACACCGCGAGCAGGCGGCCTACCGGGCCATCGCACGCCATCCCGAATGGGACGCGACGACGCGCCCGCGCATCCCGGCGGAGTTGGCCGAGGTCTACGACCGCAACGTCGACGCCCGTCGGCAACTCATCGCGCTGACCCCGGTGCGAGACACCCTGCCGGCGTGGCGCATCGAGCCGCCGGCCCCGGCCGACGAGCTGCTCAGCGACTACCACCAGGCGGAGTCCGAATCCGGCGTCGGCTGGAACTACCTGGCCGCAATCAACTTCATCGAGACCCGGTTCGGCAGCATCGTGGGCGCGAGCACCGCCGGGGCACAGGGCCCCATGCAGTTCTTGCCGTCGACGTTCGCCGGCTACGGACAGGGCGGCGATATCCACTCCCCGCGCGACAGCATCCTGGCGGCGGGCCGCTACCTGGCCGCCAACGGCTTTGCCGACGATCGGGATCGCGCCATTTACGGCTACAACCACGCCGGCGAATACGTGCGCGCGGTCGACCAATACGCGGCGCTGATCGCGGCCGATCCGGCCACGTTCACCGCGTACTACCGGTGGGACGTCTATTGCCGCACCACCGCGGGCGACGTGGTGCTGCCCATCGGCTACGACGCGTCGTCACCGATCCCGGCCGCGGACTACGTGGCGGCCCACCCGCAGTAGTACGCGCTCAGTACAGGGGCACCCAGACACCGAAGAACCAGTAACCCCAACCGCCGTACTGCCAGTTGAAGACCGGGACGACGGTAAAGGTGTTGTAGTTGAACGGTCCGAAGTCCGCCCGGGCCACCAGCACGTCACGCGGCGGTCCGGCCCACGGCCGGTTCCACCCACCCGGAGGCGGCGGACCGTTCCAGCCCCCGGGGGGCGGCGGGCCCACCCAGTGCGGCGGCGGGTGGCCCGGGGCCGGGCCGTCGTTCCAGCCGTAGTTGTGCGGGCGCGGCGGCGGGGGTGCCCCGTGGCCCACGACGCTGAAGCCGGTGTCGAGACCCACCGGCCCGCCGATCTCCGCGTTGCCGCTGGCATACACCCCGCGCGGCGGAATGTACGGCGGGTGCGGCGGCTGCGTGCTCGGGGGATTGAGCGAGGCGTACCGCTGCCGCTCGTTCCCCGGCGGATTCTGCGTGTTCGCCGGGGCGTTGGTCTGCCCGCCCTGCGGCGGGTTATGACCGGGCTCATTCGGCTGCGGGGCGTTCTGGCCGCCCTGTGGCGGGCCGTTCTGGCCGCCCTGTGCCGGCGGACCGTTCTGCCCACCCTGCGCCGGCGGACCGTTCTGCCCACCCTGCGCCGGCGGACCATTCTGCCCACCCTGCGCCGGCGGACCATTCTGCCCACCCTGCGCCGGCGGACCATTCTGCCCACCCTGCGCCGGCGGACCATTCTGCCCACCCTGCGCCGGGGTGTTCCCCCCGCCCTGCTGACCGCCGTGGCCGCCGGGCTGTCCACCCGGGCCGCCCGGCGCGCCGCCCGGGCCGCCGGGGTTGCCGCCCCCGCCGCCGCCACCACCGCCACCGCCGTGGCAGCCCGGGCAAGGCGGAGGCGGGTCAAGTGGCGCGGAGTAGGCCGTCCCGGCGTTCAGGGTGGCCATGGAGATGCTCAGGCCGGCGGCCACCGCGGCAGCGCCGACGACACGTTTCATAGACATAGCTGCGTTCCCCTCGGGTGTCGATGGCCTGCGCTACGGGCAGGTGACGTCCAACTCGAATGACTTGGTTACCTGCTGCGGTTGCTGCGGGTTGCTCATGTCGACACCCGTAGCGGTGCCCTTGATCGCCCACGTCTTGCCGTTGACCGCGGCCCCGGCACTGCCGCCCTGGTTGGGCGCGGCGTCGGAGAAACCGAGCGCGACCCCGTTTACAGTGCCCAGCCCGACCGAATGGACCAGGGGCGGATTGCCATTGCTGACCACGGCGCCGAGCCCGGCGGTGGGGTCGCCGATGCCGATGTTGGTGTTGTCCCCCGCGGCGGTGCAGGTGACCTGCCCGCTGACGTTCTGGTTCTGGCCGTCGACGATCACCAGCGGACCTGCCGCACCCGCCGGCGAAGACGAGCCGGACGGCGACGTACCGGACTTGTTGCTCGAACACCCCGCGCCGGCCGCGATCACCAGGGCCACACCGGCAACGCCGGCTACGATCCCACGCTTCACTACTGCTTCCCCTTCGTGTCGCCGGTTCCGCTGCTTCACCATGGCGTCGGTACCCGGTACGTCAGAATTGCAAACGCTACGACACTCACGGGAGAACGCGCAGGCCCCACCTGTCCAGCAGCGGATTGATCAGCATGAAATAGGTCGTGTAGTCGTCACCGTCGGGCGAGGACATCAACAGACCGACGGCGCTCACGGTGCCGTCGGGGTTCATCACGAAGCCGGGACTGCCGCTGTCGCCGTCCAGGCTGAACACGCTTGCTTCGACCACGTCACCGTCGATTCCTTTGATGGCGCCGCACGTCTCACCCGTCACCGCACCGATCTTGCAGAACGGCATACCGGGTTGGATCTGCGCGTGGCTCAACACATCCCGAACCTGATACCTGCCGGCTATGTCGCCCACCGGCATGCCGATGCTCGGCTCGAGGCGGATGATCGCGGCGTCGCGCTTGGCCCCTTCATGCTCGCTGGCCGAGATCTTGCCGAGCGGAGCATCGTTGCCGTACGTCCACTCCGCGCCATCGTGCGAGTCGCAGTGCCCGCTGGTCATCAGGTAGTAGCTGCCGTCGGCGCCCTGTGCCGCGAAACCCGCTGTGCACCTGCCGGATTCATGATCAACTCCCATGCCCGGTGCCGGGGGCGGCGACGGCAGGGCCGGCGGCGGCGCCGCCGCAGCGGTTTTCGCCAGCGTCGTCGCGGCCACCAGCACGGCCCCAACGAGTCCCAGCCCCCGCAACCACGGCATGTTCACGCCGTCCCCCTCCGGTTTGTGCCGGGCAGATAATAGCAGCGCCACTCGCCTCGAATGCACTGGCGGCCAGCAGGTTCCGCGCGGCCGGTTCATCCGGCGTCGACGTGCCGGGCAAGGAAGTCCAGCACGGCGCCGGCGAAGATGTCGTTGCGATCACCGGCGACCATGTGTCCCGCGCCGCGGACATCGGTGAATTCGACTTGGGGAAAACGCGCCAGGAATTCGTCGGCGCGCTCCTGGCTGACGAGGTCGCTCATCTGCCCGCGCACCAGCAGCATCGGCACCCCGCCGCGCAGGATAGCCTCCACGGCCGCGTGCATCCGATCGGGGTCGGTGACCTCGAACGGCGGGAATGCGGCTGTGCCGCTGATGAATTGCGGATCCCAGTGCCAATACCAGCGGTCGCCGCGGCGACGCAGGTTGGTGGTCAGGCCGTCCAGATCGGTCGGTCGCGGCCGATGCGGGTTGTACTCGGCGATCGCGTCGGCGACTTCGTCCAGTGAGCCGAACCCCGATTCCACCCGCTCGGCCATGAAGGCATGGATCCGGTTCGCCCCGGACTGGTCCATGTTCGGGACAATGTCGACCAACACGACCGCGCTCGCGATGCCCGGGGACAGCTCCCCGGCGAGCAGCATCGACGTGAACCCGCCCAGCGAGGCACCGACCAGGACCGGTCGCGGAGGCAGCGTGCGCAGCACCTCTTGGACGTCGCCGGCGAAACTGACGACGCGATAGTCGCCGTCGTCCGACCAGTCCGATTCGCCGTGGCCGCGCAGGTCGACGGTGACGGCCTGCCACCCCCGCGCGGCGACCGCGGCAGCGGCCTTGCCCCACGAACGGCGCGTCTGACCGCCGCCATGCAGGAACACCACCGCGCGCGCATGAGGATCCCCGAGTCGGTCGGCGACGATCTGGACCCCACCGGGACCCCGGATCGTAAACGGTTCAGCTGCCGTGGGCACCAGGTGATACTAAGGCGCCCGCAACCGGCGCCCGCGTTCGCTTGACGCCAATGGCGTGCAGCGGCGTCAATTTAGGGGGCGGGCGGCGCCGCAGCGACGGGCCGAAGCGAAGGAGAAGGCATGCATCTCGACGAGTACATGTCGCTGGATGCGACCTCCTTGGCCGAAATGGTCGAGCGCAAGCAGGTCACCCCGGCCGAACTACTCGCGTTGGCACGGCAACGATCGGACGCGGTGAACCCGCACTTGAACGCCATCGTCCGTCGCCTCGACGGTGTCGCCGACGCCCGGGCCGCCGATCCGGGCCTGAAGGGCCCGTTTGCCGGTGTTTCCTTCCTGCTCAAAGACCTCGGCCAGGAGTACCGCGGCTTTCCCACGTCGTGCGGGTCGCGCTCGCTGGCCAATGAGGTGGCCGACCGGCACGCGCTGATCACGCAGCGGTTTCTGGACGCGGGCCTGGTGATTTTCGGGATGACCAATACGCCCGAATTCGGCGCCAAGGGTGTCACGGAACCCGACTATTGGGGCCCGGCCCGCAACCCGTGGAACATCCGGCACACGCCAGGCGGCTCGTCGGGCGGATCCGGTGCGGCGGTGGCCGCCGGCATCGTTCCGGCCGCCGGGGCCAACGACGGTGGCGGGTCGATCCGAATCCCCGCCGCCTGCAACGGACTCGTCGGCCTCAAGCCCAGCCGGGGCTTGGCTCCCTACGGCCCGCAGACCGGCGAGATGCTGTTGGGGATGGCGACCCAGGGGGTGGTATCGCGCACCGTGCGGGACAGTGCCGCGCTCTACGACGCGATCGTCGGGCACCATCCGGGTTCCGCTTACCGAGTTGCATTGCCCGACAAGCTATTCAGCGAGCTCGTGAAGCGTCGTCCGGAGCGGTTGAAAATCGGGTACTCGGCGCGCTCGGCGATCAACCCGCGGCCCAGCGCCGAAGCCGTTGCCGCGGTCGAGAAGACGGCGGTGCTACTGGGCGAATTGGGCCATCAGGTCGACGAGGTCGCGCCGCCGTACGATGACGCCGCACTGGGCCGTGACTTTCTGACCATCTGGTTCGCACAGCTTCACCACCAGGTCGCCGATATCAAGCGGCGAACCGGCGCCCGCGACAGCGACTTCGAGGCCGACACGTTGGCCGTCAGCGAACTCGGCCGATCCGGTGGTGTCCTGGCGGTCATGTCCGCGCTCGAAAACAGAAACAACTACATCCAGTCCCTGGCCGAGTTTCACGGCGCCTACGACTACTTCCTGACCCCCACTTTGGCGACCCCGCCCCTGGAGGTTGGTGCCACCGCGACGTCGGCGGTGTTGCAGCGCGCGGCCCGAGTGATCAGCAGGCTACGCGCGGGAAAACTCATGGGGCTCAGCGGAATTCTCGACGATCTCATCCAGGAGAGCCTGGGCTGGGTGCCCTACACGCAGCTGGCCAACCTCACCGGGCGCCCGGCGATCAGCGTCCCACTGCATTGGACGCAGAACGGCCTTCCGCTCGGTGTTCAGTTCGTGGGGAAGCTGGGCGCCGACGGCGAGCTCCTCCAGTTGGCCGCCCAACTCGAAGAGGCGAACCCGTGGGCTCACCGATACCCGGCCCCGGGCACGAATTAGCCGCCGCCGTCAGAGGTTTCAGCTGGCGGCTCGGTGCCCTGCTGGCCGCGCTGGCCCCGCCACAACCCGGCAAACCGACGGGCGATGTCACCCAGCCGGCCCCCCGCATGTTGGGAAGCTTTGATGCGGCCCAAGGTTTCCCGGCCTTCCTTCGCGTAGTCCTTGACCGATTCGTCGCCTTCCTCGGCGCGCATGTCTGTCCTCCGATCCTGCTCAGTCGCGCGTTTGTCATTCCGGAGTTTGACGCTCGGGCGGTTCCGATGGCGTCAAGCGCTCCGGCGGTTCAGTTGGCGTGAGCCGTTCGGGCGGTTCGGTGGGCGTGAGCCGCTCCGGCGTCTCGCCCGGTGTCCCCGGCTCGGGTGGCTCTGAATCGCCTGGCCGCTTCGCCGAAGGCGGCCTGAGGTCCGTATCGCCCATGCTCAGTCCTTCGATCGGCTCAAACCCGCGTACCCCCCGCACCGGGGCCTCCAAACGCTGCCGGGTTGGAAAAACGCCCCGCTGCGCACCGGGTGCCGGGGGCGGCCCGGCCGCTTACACTCCAACCGTGGTAGATCTGGCGCAAACGAGGTCGGCAGTGAAGAAAGTCCCGCTCGGCATCGGAATCGCCGTCCTCGTGTTGCTCGCCGTCTTCGCGATACCGATCAAGCAACGGTGCGGGGCGCCGGGCTACCCGTGCGCGTCGACGCTGGACAACGAGGGCAACACCCACTACTACTACGAGGTCGAACCGGCGGGCGTCTACCTCGCTGAAATCGTCACGGGCTCCAACATCACGCTCTTTTACTCCTCGGGCGAGGACCTGGTCAAAGCCCGATAGCACTGCAGGGAGACGACATGCGCATCGGCGCAACTGCCCTGATCACGGCGGCCGCCGGGGTGCTCGCAGCGGCCATGCTGCACCCGAACGCGCCGGCACTCGCCGCCGTGGGCCAACGCCCCTGTAGCGCAAATGCGTTGTGCGCCAACGCCCCCGCGGCCGACGGCGGTGACCAGGCCGCCGCCGAGCGTGCGATCATCGACGGCTACGTCAAGAAGCAGGTCGGATGCACGCCGAACATGCCGCCCCACCCGGTGTCCATCGCGTGGGATCCGCCGGGCTTCACGCCGGGGGTCGGCGGCTCTGGCCTCATTCACGATGCCAACCCGGCGCTGGGCGGGCAGTACCGCGCCGACTACGTCGACGGTCGATGGCGCATCGAGTACCTGTACTGCTGACGGCGACGGTTTGCTGCCGGTCCCGGGCGGTCGGTGCGGTGCCGGGTATCCGTGCGGTCACAAGTTCGGCTCGATCCGGCTCGCGTACGAGACCGGGCGGGGGTCGTCCCGGGCGCACACCCGCACCGCCCGAGCAAAACAGGCAGGTAGATCGGCGATCGCGGCCGCGAATCGCGCCGAGTGGGCCCGCTGATTCCGGTGACGGCCGCCGCCGGCGGGCGCTCTCGATTGGGGCCTTCACAGCTGGCTAACGCATACTTGTCACCATGCTCGAAGCGACATCGCCGCTAACCGCCGTTGCGGGGCCCGGTGATGCGCTGGGTGCGGGCAGAGGTTTGTGATGGCCCGCTCGGGCGGCGCCCATCGCCGTCATCGAGCCGTCCGTCAGCCCTCTCGCTTCCGCAAGGGGCTGACGCGCACCCTGGGCGCGCTGGTTTCCGTGGCGGCGGTCGGGCTGACCGGCGCCGGGTACTACGTGGCGCACGGCGCGCTGGGCGGCATCACCGTTTCCAACGCCCTGCAGCCCGACGATCCGCGGTCCAGCGGCGACAACATGAACATCCTGCTGATCGGCCTGGACTCGCGCAAAGATCAGGACGGCAACGACCTGCCGTATTCGATCCTCAAGCACCTGCACGCGGGCGATTCCGACGACGGCGGCTACAACACCAACACGCTGATCCTCGTGCACGTCAGCGCCGACAACAAAGTGGTCGCGTTCTCGATCCCGCGCGACGACTGGGTGCCGTTCACCGGGGTCCCGGGATACAACCACATCAAGATCAAAGAGGCCTACGGGCTGACCAAGCAGTACGTCGCGCAAAAGCTGGCCAACCAGGGGACGAGCAGTCAGAAGGAGCTCGAGACCAAGGGTCGCGAGGCCGGGCGGGCGGCGACCCTGCGCGCGGTGCGCAGCCTGACCGGGGTGCCGATCGACTATTTCGCCGAGGTCAACCTGGCCGGTTTCTACGATCTGGCGCAGACGCTGGGTGGCGTCGAGGTGTGCCTGAACCACGCCGTCTACGACTCGTATTCCGGCGCCGACTTCCCGGCCGGGCGCCAGCGACTGGACGCGTCCGAGGCGCTGTCGTTCGTCCGGCAGCGGCACGGCCTGGAGAACGGCGACCTGGACCGCACCCATCGGCAGCAGGCGTTCATCTCGTCGGTCATGCAGGAGCTGCAGGCCGCGGGCACCTTCACCAACATCGACAAGCTCAAGAACCTGATGGCGGTGGCGCGCAAGGACGTGGTGCTCTCCTCCGGCTGGAATGACGACATGATCCAACGGCTCGGCGGGCTCGCCCGGGGCAACCTGGAATTCCGGACGCTACCGGTGGTGCGCTACGACAACATCGATGGCCAGGACGTCAACATCGTCGACCCGGCCGCGATCAAGGCCGAGGTGGCGGCGGCGATCGGCACCGACGCACCGACCACCGCGCCCACCACCACGGCCGTCAAGCCCGACCCGTCCACCGTCGTCGACGTGGTCAACTCGGGCAGCATGAGCGGGCTTGCCACCGAGGTATCGCGCGCGCTGAAGAAGAAGGGCTACACCCCGGGCCAGGTCCGGGACCGCGAGTCCGGCGAGCCGACCACCAGCTCGATCGCGTACGGCGCCGGCGCGCAGAGCGATGCGCGCAACCTGGCCACCATGCTGGGCCTCGACGCTCCCAGCCAGCCCAGCCCCGGCGTCCAGCCCGGCCACATCCGGGTGACGGTGGACACCAACTTCTCGATTCCCACACCGGACGAGACCCAGATGGACGACGTCACGAGCACCAGCACCACCACGTCGACCAAGGCCAAGACCTACTACTACAACGGCACCACCACGACGTACCCGACGCCCGATCAGGGAAAGCCGATCGACGGCGGCGGCGTGCCCTGCGTCAACTAAGCCGCCATCAGCTGTGCGTGCCGCCGTCCATGCGGATCTCGGTGCCCGTGATCCAGGCGCCGTCGTCGGATACCAGCATGGCGACCACCCCGGCGACCGCTTCGGGTCCGGCCATTCCCGTGCCGCTGGACTCCGTCGTGGTTGGCAGGACCGGCATGAGCCGCGAGAACAGCGCCCAGTCGGCGTCCTGCGGGATGTATCCGCCGGTGGCATCGGTGATCCCGGACTTGATGCTGCCCGGCGCGACGCACGCCGCGCGCAGGCCCTGCTTGGCGTATTCCAGCGCCAGCGAGTGGGTGAAGGCCTGGATGCCGCCCTTGCTCGCGGCATAGGCGGCCATGTAGGGATGGGCGAACGAGGCCGACGTGGAGCTGAAGTTCACGATCGCGCTGCGCGGGTTCGCCAACAAGGCCGGTAGCGCCTCGCGCACCACCAGAAACGTTCCGGTCAGGTTGACGCCGACGATTCGGTTCCAGAGTTCGAGGGTGGTGTCGTGGGTGTGCGCGGCCCGCAGGATGCCCGCCGCGTTGACCAGCGAGTCAAGCCCACCCAGCCGCTCGACGGCCAGGCGCACCCCGTCGACCACCGAATCCTCGCTGCCGACATCCATCGGCACGATGCTCAGCCGGTCGGCGATGCCGGCCTCTTGTGCCCGCGCACGCGTGGTGTCCAGGCCCTCAGCCGCGACGTCGGAGGCCGCGACGGCGGCGCCCTCGTCGAGCAGGCGCAGCGCGGTCGCCTGCCCGATCCCCGACGCGGCGCCGGTCACCAGGATCCGCTTGCCCTCGAGACGCTTCATCGCTTCTCCCGTTCACTAGGCGCGGCGACGGGTCAGGGTGCCACGACCCCGCGCAGCGCGTCCTCGCCGTACATCTGCACCATCATCGAGGAGTAATCCGGGCCGCGGCGCAGAATGTGTCCCCCGTCGACGTTGATGCACTGGCCGGTGATCCAGGCCGCCGCGTCGCTGAGCAGGAACATGGCCAGGTTGGCCACGTCCTCGACCTCACCGACCCGCGGCAGCGGAGTGCACAGCGCGTAGTCGCCGCTGATCTCGGGTGACTGGATCACGCTCGCGTCGACCAGATCGGTGCGGATCAGGCCCGGCCGGATGCTGTTGACCCGCACCCAGGACGGGCCGAGTTCGTCGGCGGCCAGCATCATCATGTGGTCGATCGCCGACTTGGTGACCCCGTACGGCCCGAACCACCGGTGGGTGTTGCTGGCCGCGATCGACGAGATCCCGATGAACGAGCCGCCCCCGCCCCGCACAAGCTCGCGCCCCACATGCTTGAGCACGTACATGGTGCCGTTGACGTTGAGGTCGACGGTGTTTCGCCACGCCTCCGAGTCGGTGTGGGTGATCGGCCCCACGGTCAACGAGCCACCCGCGCAATGCACCGCGCCGTGCAACCGGCCGTGCCAGGCCGTCGCGGCGTCGACCGCGCGGGCCACCTCGTCCTCGTTGGTTACGTCGGCGGGCTCATAACGAATCGAGCCCTCGCCGGGCAGGGCTTCGATCTCCTTGACGGCCCCGGCGAGTCGATCGGCGTTGCGGCCGACGATCATGACCGAGGCGCCGGCCGCGACCAGCCCGGCGGCCACGCCTTTGCCGATCCCGCTACCCCCGCCGGTGATCAGGTATGTCCGGTCTTGGAAAGAAAGCTGCACGCGAGGCCCTTTCAAACTGGAACAGGTTCTAGCTATAGAAGCATGTGCCCTCGGGGGGAATATCGCTACCCCCGGTCTCGTTAGGTCCTCGGCTGCGCGGCGCTACGGCGTATCGCGGCGCGCCACCTTCGTCGGCTTCGCGTCCCGCCAATCCTCGACGTGCGGAGGCTGGCCGACCGGCCACCGGTTCTCGTTGAACGCCGCCCAATGCGCATGCCCCAGCAGGTGCACGTGGAAGGCGTGCCGCAGCGCCTCGGTGTAACCCATCGCGTCGGAGGCGGCGTTGACCGAATCCTTGATGAGCAGCGACGCCATCGTGGGCCGCTCGGCGATGCGTCGCGCGAATTCGAGTGTCTTTTCCTCTAATTCGTCGACAGCGAAAACCTTGGACACCATGCCCAGCCGGTGCGCCTCGTCCGCGTCGATCGAATCACCGGTCAGTAGCAGTTCTTTGGCCTTACGCGGACCGAATTCCCAAGGGTGAGCGTAATATTCGACACCCGGCATGCCCAACCGGACCGCGACGACGTCGCTGAACTTCGCGTTGTCGGCGGCGACGATCAGGTCGCAGGCCCAGATCAACATCAGCCCGGCCGAGATCGCGTTGCCCTGCACCTGGGCGATCGTGATCTTGCGCAAATCGCGCCAGCGGCAGGTGTTTTCGAAAAAGTAGTGCCATTCCTGGTGGTACAGCTTCTCCATGATCGGCTCGAGCGTGGCCCCGCGCGAGCGGAAGCTCGGATGCTGCCCGGGCCCCGGTGCGCGCTCGGCCAGTGCCTGCTCGGAACCCAGGTCGTGGCCGGCGGAAAAGTTCCTGCCGCGCGCCGCCAGGATTACCACGCGAACGGTGTCGTCGGCCTCGGCGCGGCCGAAGGCCTCGTCGAGCTGGACCAGCAGGCCGCGGCTTTGCGCATTGTGGGCCTCGGGCCGGTTGAGCCAGATCCGCGCGATCCGGCCCTCGTCGAGGGTTTCGTAGGCCACGAGCTCCGGGGTGTTGGCGTTGGCCGCCCCGGTGTCGGCTTGCTCGGAGACTGTCATTCCGCCCACCTCGTTCGTCGTTGATTTGGCCTTGTTTACAGATTACGGCCAGTGTGTAACCGGGCCGCGTCGGGGGGACGCGCCGCGAGCCCTTGATCGGCGGCACGTCCCGGCCGGTCGTGTCTTCGCGAGCGGCGCGACGAGTCCCTGCAAACCAGCCATAAACGCGCCCGACGCCCGTTAGCTGGTGAGACGGGCTGCGGCCGATCACGCGCGTCGCCTACAGTTAAGTCATGCCTACGAAATCTGATCCTGGCGAAATCGGCGACGTCGAGCCGGTGGCGGACAGCACTGCGAGCCAGGCCAGGCGGGTCGTCGCGGCGTACGCCAACGACGCCGACGAATGCCGGGTCTTCCTGTCCATGCTGGGTATTGGGCCGGCGAAACTCGACGCGTAAATGGCTCCCGGGGGAGGGCGAGGCTCCAAGGCGGCCAAATTCGGGGATTCCGACTTCGTCGTCGTCGCCAACCGGTTGCCGGTAGATCGGGAGCTGCTTCCCGACGGCAGCACGGCCTGGAAGCGCAGCCCCGGGGGACTGGTCACCGCCCTGGAGCCGCTACTGCGCCGTCGGCGCGGCGCGTGGGTCGGCTGGCCCGGTGTGGTCGACGAGGACGTCGACCACGAAGACGAGCCGATCGTCCAGGAGGACCTGGAACTGCGGCCGGTCAAGCTGAGCGCGGACGACGTCGCCGAGTACTACGAGGGCTTCTCGAACGCCACGCTGTGGCCGCTGTATCACGACGTGATCGTCAAGCCGCTGTACCACCGCGAATGGTGGGACCGCTACGTCGTCGTCAACCGCCGCTTCGCCGAAGCCACCTCACGTGCCGCCGCGCGGGGCGCGACCGTATGGGTGCAGGACTATCAGCTGCAACTGGTCCCGGCGATGCTGCGCGAGATGCGGCCCGACCTGACCATCGGCTTCTTCCTGCACATCCCCTTCCCGCCGGTGGAGCTGTTCATGCAGATGCCGTGGCGGACCGAGATCGTCGAGGGCCTGCTGGGCGCCGACCTCGTCGGATTCCACCTGCCCGGCGGCGCGCAGAATTTCCTGTTCCTTTCCCGGCGGCTGATCGGAGCCAACACCACGCGCGGGGCGGTCGGGGTGCGGTCGCGGTACGGCGAGGTGGAGCTGGAATCCCGCGTCGTCCGGGTCGGCGCCTTCCCCATCTCCATCGATTCCAGTGCCCTCGACCAAACGGCCCGGCACCGCGATATCAGGCGCCGCGCCAAGGAGATTCGGGCCGAGCTCGGCAACCCCCGCAAAGTGCTGCTCGGCGTCGACCGGCTCGACTACACCAAGGGCATCGACGTTCGGCTGAAAGCCTTTTCGGAGCTGCTCGCCGAGGGCCGCGCCAAACGCGACGACACGGTGCTGATCCAGCTGGCGACGCCCAGCCGCGAGCGGGTGGACAGTTACCAGCAGCTGCGCAACGACATCGAACGCCAGGTCGGCCACATCAACGGCGAATACGGCGAAGTCGGGCATCCGATGGTGCACTACCTGCATCGGCCGGTCCCGCGCGACGAACTCATCGCGTTCTTCGTGGCCGCCGACGTCATGCTGGTCACCCCGCTGCGCGACGGGATGAACCTGGTCGCCAAGGAGTACGTCGCCTGCCGCAGCGATCTCGGCGGCGCGCTCGTGCTGTCCGAATTCACCGGCGCCGCCGCCGAACTGCGCCAGGCGTACCTGGTCAACCCGCACGACCTCGAAGGGGTCAAGGACGCCATCGAGGCCGCCCTCAACCAGCCCGTCGAGGAAGGACGGCGGCGCATGCGGTCGCTGCGCCGCCAGGTGCTCGCCCACGACGTCGATCGCTGGGCACGGTCATTCCTCGATGCGCTTGCCGAGGCGCGGCCCCATGACGCCGATTAGCGCGGATGCCCCGGGAACCCATGGTGTTGGCGCGCCAACGCTGTGATACTCGGGAGCAGCGTCGCACGCGAAGGAGAAAGAGTCACATGAAGCTCCGTCACGGACTGGCCGCGGGTGCCGCCGTCTTCACGGCTGTCGCAACGGGAATCGCGCTGCAATCCGGCGAACCGGCCAAGGCGCTCGGGCCGCCGGCGGACGGCACCTACGCCTACAACGAGGCGGGCGTCTCCGGGGTTACCTGGACCATCTCCGCACTGTGTGACCAGCCGTCCGGGACCCGGAACATGAACGACTATTCCGACCCGATCGTCTTCGCGATGAACTGCGCGCTGAACATCGTGAGCTCTACGAACGAGCAGATCAGCGCCGCCGACAAGCTGCAGAACTTCAGCGGCCGGGCTCGCATGTCCAGCATGCTGTGGACGTTCAAGGTGCAAAAGGACAACGGCGTGGCCTGCCCGGGCGGGGGCACCGCGCCGTCCACCGAAACCTTCGCGTTCAGCGACGAAACGATGAGCGGCACCCACACCACGCTGCACGGGCCGGTATGCGGGCTGCAGCCGGAGATGAAGAAGCAACCCTTTTCGCTGGCGATGACCGGACCGCCGCCCAGCCCGATCGAGCGTTACCCGTTGTACTGCAACGGCATTGCGATGTGCTACTGAGCTAGATCGGCGTGATGTAGGCGATCAGCCACTGCTTGCCGATCTTTTTGAAGTCGACCCGCAATCGGCTGCCGTCATACAGCGGCTGCCGTGACTTGTCGGTGACCGTCCGGTTCATGTAGACCATCACCGACGCCGAATTCCGTTGGGCGGACATGACTCCCACGCCCACGACGTTGGCCTGCACCACCACTTCGCGCTTCTTGGCTTCGGGAATGATCTGGGTGTTGGCGCTCTTCTGGAACTCCGCGCGATAGTCGGGGGTCAGTAGCGGGTACGCCGCCGACAGGCTGCGTTCGACCGTTTGGTAGTCGTAGGCGAAAACCTCGGGGATTTCCTTGGCCGCCAAACCGGGCAGCACGGCACGCGCCGCCTGCTCACCGCGAACCTCGACCCGATCCCAATACATCCAGCCGGCCGCCGCGGACAACCCGACGAACGCCACGGCCAGAAGGTAACCCGCGACGATGAGCAGCCAACGCCGCCATCGCATCAATTACCCCCGTCTGGATACTTCAGGTCGTAGCCGCTCATGCGTCCGGAGTCGTCTTCGTGCACGATGACGCGCAACCGGTAGGGCATGGACGGCTTGTTGACGCCGTCGATATCGGCGACCGTGACGCGCACCGACACCAACACGGACGCGTTATCGGTAACGGCGTCAATGCCTTCCAGCGCGGCGCCGTTGACGACGGCTTCCGATGTCGCGTTGGTGGAGCGGAACAGGCCCTTGAGATTCTCGACATTGTTGTTGGCGCTGAGCATCCCGCGCAGCGGTCCGCTGGTCCCGTTGACGAACCGGTTGACGCTCTCGTCGATGTTGTCCTGCTTGTAGCTGAACATGTTGACCACCGTCTGCGTCGCGGTGTCGACGAAGCGTTGGTCGCGCCCCTGCGCCGCGGCGGCGTGGCGGTGCTGGACGGCCAGGAGGGCCACGCACCCGGCCAACGCCCCCACCGCCACCAGTGCCGCCGCGAAGGAGATCCACGCCACCAGGGCGCGGTGCGGCTGGCGCCGCGGTGGCGGCTTGATGGACTTGAGGCTCCTGACGGATTTCGCCGACGGCTTCGGCGCGGCCGGCACCTCCGTCTGGACCGTGACGTCCTGCGTCGACTCGCTCTTGGCAGGACCCGCCGCGCGCGAGGCTTTACGACGAGCGCGCGGCTTGGTTGTCTGTTCGTCCGTTATGGCAGCGTCCATTACAGAGGCCTTGGATCAAGCATGAGGTCCACCCAATTCTCGGCGCCGGAGGTTCCGGTGGCGCCGGCGGCGAAGATACCAGTGCCTCCTGCCGGATCGACAAACGCGCCGGTCTTCTCGTCATAGGTGGCATACGCCGGCCCGCTGGCCTGCGGCTGCCCCCCGGGCGGCGGGCCCCACGGCTTCTCCGGTCCGGGGCCCGGCGGCGGCGGGTTGATCCCCAGCGGCGGCGCCGGCGGGGGCAGCCACTTCGGATACGGAAGCTGCGGCGGTACCGGCGGCACCCCCGGCGGTTGCCACGACGTGAACGGCGGCGGCGGCCCGTTGTCGTTGGGCGGCGGCGGGGCGAAGGCCGGCTGGTGCGGCGCCGGACCGGGTCCAGGGACCACACCCGGCGGGGGCGGCCCGACCATCGGAGTGCCCGGATCTGGGTCGGCGTCCGGCGGGATGTACGGGAAGTGGTTGGGCGGCAACACGTTCAGCCCGTTGGTCATCGGGGTGTCGTAGGGCACCGGCGGGCCGCGCCACGGGTTGCGACCGATCGGCACGTAGCCCTTCGGGTCGCGGCAGAGCTGAATCGTGGGGGCGCGCTTCCCGGGGAACTCTTGGCACGGGTAGTTACGCGCGCCGCGCACGGTGCTGGGATCGTTCTGCGCGGTCTTGCAGTACATGTCCCTCGGAAGCTCGCGCACCGTCTCGTCGGCCGGGGTGCGCATCAACGGCGGCGGCAGGAAGCCGACGGCGCACGGCGGCGGGTCGTTGAGGTCGAGCTTGAAGTCCAGCTTGGCGCCCTCGTCTTGCGGCCCGCCGCCCGCGGCGGTGGTGATGGCCGCGAACAACGCCGGCAACACGACGAGCAGCTGTTCGATCGACTTGTTGTAGATCACGCCCACCCGGCCGAGGTTGGCCAGGCTGGCGGCCAGGGTCGGGAAGTTGGGGCGGATGCCCGAGAACGCGGTGCTGGCCTCGTCGGTCGCGCCGGGGGCCGTGGCCAGGGTGTCGCGGAGCTGGGGGTCGGCCTGACGGACCTCGGAGGTGAACCGCGCCAGCCCATCCGAGAGCGACTTGATGTCGCCACCGGCGCGGATCTGGGCCTGCAGGAACGGGCCGGCCTGATCGATCAGCTGCGAGACCTGCGGATAGTTGGCGTTCGCCTCGTCCACCAGCAGCCGGGCCGACTCGAACAGCCGGGCGAGCTCGGGGCCTGACCCGTTGGCCGCAATGAACGTCTCGTGCAACAGTTCACGCAACCGGGTGTCACCCAGCCTGTTGACCAGTGTCTCCGCCCGCTTCAACAGATCGGCGACGTCCTGGCCGATCCGGGTGTTCTGCCGCTCGATGCGGGCACCGTTGGTCAGCTTGCTCGACGCGGGCGAGCTCGGGGGCACCAGGTCGATGTACTGCTCGCCGACCGCCGACACACTCTTGACGGTGGCGGTGACGTTCGACGGGATGGCCGTCTCGCTGTTCAGCCGCATCTGGGCGATGACGCCGCCTGCGCTCAGCCCGACCGACTCGACGCGGCCGACGGCAACGCCGCGGTAGGTGACGTTGGCGTTTTTGTACAGGCCGCCGCCGGCAACGAAATCGGCGCTCACACCGTAGGTTCCGATGCCGAAGGTCGCGGGCAGCCGCAGGTAGAAGATCGCCATCACAGTCAGGGTGATCGCCGTGATCACGGCGAAGATCGCCAGCTGGATCCTGGTCAGTCTGTCATGCATGTGCGTCCGCCCTACTGTCCCGAAGCCGTGCCGGGCGGAATCTTGAACGGATCCGCGGCCTGTCCGGACAGGTTGGCCAATTCGCCGGTCAAGAAGTCCGGCGGGTTGAGGATCTCGTCCATGTGAGCCATGTTCGGGTCGAAATAGGCCGTCGTGAAGAACGTTTCACCGAGCCGGCGCAGGGTGAGGTCGAAGGTGGTGAACACGTTGAGGTAGTCGCCCCGCACCGCCTGCTTGATCCCGAAGTTGGGGAACGGAAACGTCAGCAACAGCTGTAGTGAGGTGACGAAATTCTTTCGGTTGTCGTTGAGGGTCTTCACGACCGAGTACAGGTCCTTCATGTCGGCGGCGAAGTCCACCTTGGTCTTGGCCAGCACGTGCGAGGTGACGTTGGCCAGTTTGTGCAGCGCGCCGAAGGCCTCCACGATGTGGTCGCGGTTCTTGTTGAGCACGCGAATCGCCTCGGGCAGCGTGTCCAGCGCCCGGCCCAGGTTGTCCTTGTCGCGCGCCAGTGCTCCCGAGAAGCGGTTCAATCCGTCGACCGCGTCGATGATGTCGTTGACCTGGCGGTTGAGCCCCGAGGTCAATTCCGCCAGCCGGGGGATCAGGTCGACGAACTGGTCCTGCCGGCCCGCGACGGCCCGATAGGTCTCGTCGGTGATCTCTTCCAGCGCACCGACATTGCCCTTGTTCACCACAACGCCGAGCGCCGAGAGCACCTCTTCGGTGGTGGGATAGCGGCCGGTGTTGGCCTCCGTGATCTTCGACCCGTCGGTCAGCCGGCCCACGGCCGGCTTGTTCTTCGGCCGGGCCAGGTCGATGTGCATCGAACCCAGCAGCGACGTCTGGGCGACGGTCGCGGTCGAGTTGGCGGGCAGGACGACGTTCTTGTTCAGCGCCAATTTGACTGCCGCATAGAACGATCCGTCGGCGCGCTGTTCGGCCGCGATGCCGGCAACGCTTCCGACGGTTACGTCGTCGACCATGACGGGCGAGTTCTGCGGCAGCGTCGCCACGTCGGGCAGCTCGACGGTCACCGAATAGGCGCCGCTGCCGTGACCGGCGGTGCCCGGCATCGCCAACGAGTTCAGGCCGTTGAATTGGCAACCGGCCAGCAGCACGCTGCCCGCGGCCAATCCGCTGGCGCGCGACCACATTCGGTTCATCCGCCACCGCCCAAGCCGGCCGCGGGCCCGTTGGGCGCGGGTTGGGCCGGAGCTGGCCCCGGCCGCGGCCCGAACGCGCTTCCGGGAGCGGGACCGGGCGCGGGAGCGGCGCCGGCCGGCGCGGGGCCGGGCCCCGGACCGGCCTGCGGGGCCGGCGGGACGAGCAGCGCCTGCAGATCCGCCGGGTTCTGCGTGGCCGGCGTCTGGGCGCCCTTGGCCGGCACCCACGTCAGCTCCGGAACCGGGGTCGCCGCCTTGGCCTGAGTCTGCGGGGTGTCGTAGATGATCTGCCCCTTGTACGCCGTGATCGTGTTGAGCGGGTGGAACATCAGCGGCGGGTAGTTCACGGTGAGCCGGCGCAGCACCGGACCCAGCCGCTCACGACAGAGCTCGGCGCGCTTGAAGTAGTCCGGCGCCCTGGGCCCGGCCGCGGTCTCGAAGGATCCCCCACAGATGAACTGCACGGGGTTGGCGAATTCCGGTATCGACAGCAGACCGTTGAGCGTGCCCTGCGCGGGATCGTAGATGTTGTAGAAGTTGGCGATACCCGGGCCTGCCACGTGCAGCACCTGCTCGATGTCGTCGCTCTCGTCGCTCAGTGTCTTCGCGAGATCGTTGAGGTTGTTGACCGTATCGACGATGGTCGAGTTGTGTTCGTGGAGAAACCCACGGATGTCCGACAGCGCCGTGTTGAGGGTCCCCAGGGTGCTGTCGAGATGGCGCGAACTGTCGGCGAGCACCTGCGACACCGACGCGACGCTACCGGCGAATTGGACGATCTGTTCGTTACTGGACGACAGGGCGTTGACCACGACCTGCAGGTTTTTGACCGTCCCGAAGATGTCGCCGCGCGAATCCCCAAGTCGCCCAGCGGCTTGCGAGAGCTCGCGCAAGGCGCTGTGGAACGACTGGCCCTTGCCGTCGAAGGTGTCGGCGGCCTGGTTGATCGCCGCGCCCAACGGGCCCTGCAGCGACCCGGCCGTCGGGCCGAGCTGGACCGCCAGCTTGGTCAGCGACTCTTTGACCTCGTCCCACTCCACCGGGACCGCCGTGCGGTCAGGGCCGATGCTGGCGCCGTCGGCCATCTCCGGCCCACCGGTATAGGCCGGCGTCAACTGGATGAACCTGGCCGCCACCAGGTTTGGCGACATGATGATGGCCTTGGCGTCCTTGGGGACCTTCACGTCCTTGGACACCGACATCGTGATCTTGACGTCGGAGGGTCGCGGCTCGATCGTGTCGATGGTGCCGACCGGGACACCCAGGATGCGCACCTGGTCGCCGGGATACAACCCGACCGCCGACGCGAAGTGGCCGACGATCTTGCGGTTATTCCCTTGCGACGACAGCACATACACGCCGCCCACCAGCACCGCGACCAGCGCGATGATGGTGGCGTAGCGCAGCCCCCTGCTGCGGATGGTCCGCTGCATCATGGTGACTTCGGCCTGATGATCCAGCGTTCCTGAATCAACCCGCGCAGGTAGTCGGCCAGGCTGGCCGGCATCTTGCCGGGCTGATAGAAGAAGTCGAACATCGTCGCGAGCAGCGGCGCCGGGATGACGCCGTAGACGTTCACGTTGAAGCCGGGACCCGAGCCGACCACCTCGCCCAACTCGGTGGCGTAGGTGGGCAGCCGCTTGAGGGCCTCGGTGATGTAGTCGCGGCGCTCGTTGAGGTTGGACAGCACATCGTTGAGCTTGTTGAGCGCGGGCCCGAATTCCCTGCGGTTGTCGGCGACGAAGCCGGATATCTGCGCCGAGAGCTCCTGGATGCCCGAGATCAGCTGACCCAGCGCGCGGTGGCGTTCGTCGAGCGCGGCGAACAACTCGTTACCGTCGTCGACCAGCTTGTTGACCTGCTCGGCGCGCTGTGACAACACGCCGGTGACCGACTTCGCGTGCGCCAGTAGGCTTTGCAACGCCTCGTCGCGTCGGTCCAGGGTGCGAGACAGCGACGTCACGCCGTCCAGCGCACCGCGCAGCTCGGGGGTGGCGTCGTGCAGCGTGTCGGTCAACACGTTCAGCGCCTTTTCGAACTGCGGCTTGTTCAGGTTGCTGGCATTGGAACCCAAGTCCTCGAGCGCGCCGGCCAGCGTGTACGGCGTCGTGGTGCGACTGAGCGGGATGGTGGTTGCCTTGCCGCCACCGGCCGGGGTCACCGAGATGGAGCGCTCACCGAGGATGGTGTCGGTGCGGATCGCGGCCAGCGACTGGTCGCCGACGGCGACGTGGCGGTCGACGCTGAAGCTGATCTTGGCGCTGTCGCCGGCCAGACCCACGGAGGTCACCTTGCCGACTTTGAAGCCCGAGACGTAAACGGCATTGCCGGGATTGATTCCACCCGCGTCGCTGAAGTAGGCGTCGTAGATCTTGCCCTGCGGCCAGAACGGTAAACCGGAATACCCGAATGCGATGAGCACGACGCAGACCACGAGCACCACGCCGAAGATTCCGGTGCGCAGCGGATCGCGCTCATGTGTTGCGTTACTTGGCAAACGCGCACCTCCCCTTGCTGGGATCCACCTGGCCACCAAGCGGCAGGAGGATGTCGCCACCGGCGGGGCCGTTGATCTTGATCGTCACGGAGCAGAAATAGATGTTGAAGAACGAGCCGTAAGCGCCGAGGGCCGCCAGCCGCAGATAGTCCTCGCCCAGCTGTTCGATGTCGTTGTTCACCTCGGCCTTGCGGTTGTCCAGCTCGGTGGCCAGCGGACGGGTGTTCTCCAGGACGCCTTGCAGCGGGCGGCGCGAATTCTTCAGCAGCTGGGTCAAATCCGTCGTCGTGGAGGCCAGCGGGGGGATGGCACCCGCGATGTCGTCCTTGTGTTCGGCCAGCCCGGTGATCAGTTGTTGCAACTGGTCCACGCTTGTCGAAAACTGCGCGCTGCGTTGGTCCACGGTCGTCAGCACCGTGTTGAGGTTGTTGATCACGTCGCCGATGAGCTGGTCGCGCTGGCCCAGCGCCGAGGAGAACGCGCTCGTGTCGGCCAGCACGTTCGACAACGCGCCGCCCTGGCCCTGCAGCAGCTGGATGACCGCGCTGCTGATGGTGTTGACCTTGTCGGCGTCGAGGCCTTTGAGGACCGGCCGCAGCCCGCCCAGCAGCGCGTCGAGATCCAGTGCGGGCTGGGTGTGTTGGCTGTTGATCGTCGCGCCGGCGGGGAGTTTTCGCAGCTCTCCAGGGCCGGACGTGATCTCCAGATATCGGTCACCGACGAGGTTTTCGTAGCGGATCACCGCGCGCGTCGACGAGTAGAGCGTGTAGCGCTTGTCGACCCCGAACTTCACGTCGATGGTGTTGTCGCGATTGAGCTTGATGTCGGACACCGCACCGACCGGCACCCCGGCGATGCGCACCTTTTGACCGGCCTTCAACCGCGAGACGTCGGTAAACGTTGCGTGGTAGGTGCTTTCGGGTCCGAACCGGAAGTCGCCGAACACCACCACCAGCCCGGCCGACACCAGCAGCATGGCCACGGCGAAGATGCTGACCTTGATCATCATCTCGCGGTGCGACGGCATGCCCGAACTGTCCGGCATCAGAAATCGTCCCGTTCCGCGAAGGCGCCGTGGAACAAGAACTGCAGCGTCGAGGGCGCGTCGAACTGCAGCTCGGTGAACGGCTCGTACGGGATGTTGGCGTTGTCGGTGACCAGGAACGGCGCCCGGTAGAACGAGCCGCCGGTCTGCTTGGTCGGGATGTCGGGCAGCCCACGGCAATTCGGGCCGCCGGAGGCGTTCACGATCGGCAACGACTCCGGGTACGTGTACGACGGCGCGCCCAGCACGAAGCTCGACGACGTGAACAGGCCGGCCTTGCGGACGCCGAGCAGCGGGGCGAATTCCTTGATGCCGCGCTCGATTCCGGCGAACAGGCAGCCGAATTCCGGTGAGTAGTCGGCGGCCACCTTGAGCGGGGCCCGCAGCCGGTTGATGGCGTCGATGAAGTCCTGCTCGGCCGGCGCCAACGTGTCATAGGCGTTGTTCGACAGGCCGATGGTGGCCAACAGGGTCTTGTCGAGATTCTTCTGCTGGTCCACGACGGTCTTGTTGATCGTCGGCAGGTTGTCGAAGACGGTGTTCAGATTGGGGGCGGAGTCGGCGTAGACGTTCGCCACGACCGCGGTCTTGCGGAGGTCTTCCTGCAAGGCGGGCAGCTTCGGATTCGCTTGGCGCGTCAGCGTATTCAGTCCCGAAAGGATGCCGCCCAGGTCATCGCCGTGGCCACGCAGGCCTTCGGCGAACGCGCTCAACGTCCCGTTGAGTTCGACGGGGTCGACCTTGTGCAACAGGTCGATCAGCGACTGGAACAAGGTGTTGACTTCGAGCTGCACCGACGAGGCCGCGACGTGCGCGTCCGGACGCAGCGAGGTCGGCGACGGCGTTTGCGGCGGAATGAATTCCACCGCCTTCGCACCGAAGATGGTGTTACCCGCGATGTGCACCGCCGCGTTGGACGGGATGAAATGCATGTCGTCGCTGTTGATGCCCAGCGTCAGGCGCGCCTGGTCGCCGGAATAGTCGATGGTCTCGACCTTGCCGATCTGGATGCCCCGGTATTTGACCTTGGCGCCCTTCTCCATCACCAGCCCCGCCCGGGGCGCCGACACGGTGACGGTGTCGATCGACGCGAAGGCGGCCGTGTAGGAAAGGTAAGTCAGCACAGCGAAAGCCACCATGAGGCCGGCCAGCACTGCTGCTGCCAGCCGGACGGTCGTGCGTCGCGCGCCTGTTTCTGCCATGTCCTTTTAAGCGGTCCTCTTAGCCGGAGAGGTTGAAGTTACCGGACGCCCCATACACAGCGAGCGAGATGAACAAAGTGATGACGACCACGACGATCAACGACGTCCGCACCGCCTGGCCGACTGCGATGCCGACGCCGACGGGACCACCGCTGGCGTTGTAGCCGTAATAGGTGTGCACCAACATGACCGCGATGGACATCACGATCGCCTGCAGGAACGACCACAACAGGTCCGACGGGATCAGGAACGTATTGAAGTAGTGGTCGTAGAGGCCTTTTGACTGCCCGTTGATGTACACCGTGGTGAAGCGGGCGGCGAAGAACGCGGCCAGCACGGACAGCGAGTACAGCGGGATGATCGCGATCAGGCCGGCGATCAGGCGGGTCGACACCAGGTAGGACACCGAGTGCACCGCCATGCACTCGACGGCGTCGATCTCCTCGGACACCCGCATGGCGCCCAATTGGGCGGTGGCGCCGGCGCCGATGGTGGCCGCCAGCGCGATGCCGGCGATCACCGGGGCGACCACCCGGACGTTCAGGAAGGCCGACAGGAATCCCGTCAGCGCCTCGATGCCGATGTTGCCCAGCGACGAATACCCTTGCACGGCAATGACACCGCCGGAGGCCAGGGTCAAAAACGCCGCGACACCGACCGTGCCGCCGATCATCACGAGAGCCCCCGCGCCCATGGTCATCTCGGCGATCAGCCGGACCGTCTCCTTGCGGTATCGGGTGAGCGCGTTGGGGACGTAGCGCACGGTCTGCCCGTAGAACAACGCCTGCTCGCCGAAGTCGTCGACCGGCTCCTGCAGCCGCGAGAAGAGGCGACGAAACCGCAGTGTGGCGTCGTAACTCATCGCGTGCTCACCCGTCTCATCACTTCGCCGAAATTCGCACGCCGATGGCGGTCATCACCACGTTGATCACGAACAGACAGATGAAGGCGTAGACCACGGTTTCGTTGACCGCGTTGCCGACGCCCTTGGGCCCGCCCTTGACAGTCAGGCCGCGGTAACAGCCCACCATCCCGGCCATCACACCGAACAGCAGCGCCTTGACTTCGGCGAGTACCAGCTCGCGCAGTCCGGTCAGCACGGTCAAGCCGTTGATGAACGCGCCTGGGTTGACGCCCTGCAGGAAGACGGAGAACACATAGCCACCGGAAAGCCCGATGGCGCATACCAAGCCGTTGAGCAGCAGCGCCACCACCGTGGACGCCAGCACACGGGGGACCACCAGCCGCTGGATCGGGTCGATGCCGAGCACGCGCATCGCGTCGATCTCCTCGCGGATGGTGCGCGCGCCCAGGTCGGCGCAGATCGCGGTGGCGCCGGCACCGGCGACGACGAGCACGGTCACCACCGGACCCAGCTGGGTGATGGTGCCGAACGCCGTCCCGGCGCCGGACAGGTCGGCGGCGCCGATCTCGCGCAGCAGGATGTTGAGGGTGAAGGCCACCAGCACCGTGAAGGGGATGGACACCAGCAGCGTCGGGACCAGCGACACGCGGGCGATCATCCACGTCTGATCGAGAAACTCGCCAAACTGGAACGGCCGGCGAAAAGCTGCCCGGCCGGTGTCCATCATCATTTCGAAGAATCCGCCGACGGCGCGGGCGGGAACGGCAAGTTGCTCCCTCAACTCGGTGTCCCCCCTCGGCTGGTCTCGGCGAAGTCTATGGCTGGCCTTTGCGTTGTCTACGGTCGCATGGGGCTCGGTGTGAGCCGGATCATATTAACTCAGAACAAGTTCACCATGTCAATGAACAGCATTTCTTATCCCAACCGTTAATTCGCCAGGTCAGACGCACTTGTCACGTGTCAAACTGACACACGTTCTACCTGCCGATTCCCCCCGATCGACTAGCCCCAAATGGCTATTGATCCATCAGTGCGCTCGCCGAAAAATTGTGCTCAGGATCACGTCCAGCAAAGTATTCCTGCAGCGTCGCACTCAGCTGTGCAGGGTCCCAAGCGGCGCCGTCGGCGCTGAATTTGCGCTCGACCGTCGGGGCAGCGACCAGTGTCACCTGCGGACCGTAGACGATGAACACCTGGCCGTTGACTTCCGCAGCCGCCGGCGAGGACAGGAACTTGACCAGATTGACGACGTGCTCTGGCGACAGCGGATCGACCCCGCCGGCCTCCACCTCCGGTGCATCGCCGAACACGTCGGCCGTCATCGCCGTGCGCGCGCGGGGGCAGATGGCGTTGGCGCACACGCCGTAGCGGCCGAGCGCCCGCGCGGCGGTCAGGGTGAGCGAGATGATGCCCGCCTTGGCGGCGCCGTAGTTCGCCTGCCCGACGGGGCCGACCAGGCCGGCCTCCGATGCGGTGTTGACGATCCGGCCGAAGACCTTGCCGTCCGCCTCCTTGGCCTTGGAGCGCCAGTAGGTGGCGGCGTTGCGGGTCAGCAGGAAATGGCCGCGCAGGTGCACGGCGATGACCTGGTCCCACTCCTCGTCGGACATGTTGAACAGCATCCGGTCGCGCGTGATGCCGGCGTTGTTGACCACGATGTCGAGCCCACCCAGCCCGTCGGCCTGGGCGACCAATTCGTCGGCGGTGGAGCGTTCGCTGATGTCGCCCGCCACGGCAACGGCCTTCGAACCGGAGGAGTTGATCTCGTCGATGACGTCGGAGGCGTCCAACGCGGCGGCGATGTCGTTGACGACGACGGTCGCTCCGAGGCGTGCCAGGCCGAGCGCCTCGGCCCGTCCCAGGCCCGCGGCCGCACCGGTGACCACCGCGACCTTTCCGGAGAGATCGGTCGCGTTCGTGCTAGCGCCCGGCGACGATGCTGACCGCGCAGCGGTCTGAGGAGAAGCCGGGTCATAAGGCCTAGTCAATTTATGAATACCTCTAGTTTCGGGTTGCGCGCTCTAGGCTCGGATCAGTCGCCGCGGGACAGCGCGGCGCGCGGGCATTCGGCGATCGCCTGCTCGGCCAACTGCTCCTGATCGGCGGGAATCGGGTCGAGCTTCACCACGGCGTAATCCTCGTCGTCGAGGTCGAAGATATCGGGGGCAATTCCCAAGCACACTGCGTTACCTTCGCACCGGTCACGGTCCACGATCACCCGCACAGCACCCTCCTTGAACCTGGCCTTCACCGCAGGACTCGCCTCATCAGTATGTAGGTCCACCATAAGACCCCGACACCGCTGGGGAAACGGTCGCTGGATTCCCAGACTAGAACGTGTTACAACCGGGAAGACGAATGGGTAGCCGTTGGTCGAGCTGCAGCCTGTGACGCGGGTTGTATTCGGAAACGTCGTTGACTTGAAGGACGGCTGAAATGCGCATCAGTTACACCCCTGAGCAAGAAGAGCTGCGTCGCGAGCTGCGGTCGTACTTCACCAACCTGATGACCCCGGAGCGTCGCGAGGCGCTGACCTCCTCGGGGGGCGGCGAGGTCGGTACCGGCACGGCGTATCGCGACACCGTCGCGCAGATGGGCAAAGACGGGTGGCTCACCCTGAACTGGCCCAAGGAGTACGGCGGCCAGGACCGCTCGCCGATGGACTCGCTGATCTTCACCGACGAGGCCGCCATCGCCGGCGTGCCGGTGCCGTTCCTGACGATCAACAGCGTCGCGCCGACCATCATGGCGTTCGGCACCGAGGAACAGAAGAAGTTCTTCCTGCCCAAGATCGCCGCGGGCGAGCTGCACTTCTCGATCGGCTACTCCGAGCCCGGCGCCGGCACCGACCTCGCCAACCTGCGCACGACCGCGGTGCGCGACGGCGACGACTACGTCATCAACGGCCAGAAGATGTGGACCAGCCTGATCGCCTACGCCGACTGGGTGTGGTTGGCGGTGCGCACCAACCCCGACGCCAAGAAGCACCGCGGGATTTCGATGCTGACCGTGCCGACCACCGCGGAGGGTTTCTCCTGGACCCCGGTGCACACGATGGCCGGTGTGGACACCAGCGCCACCTATTACTCCGACGTCCGCGTCCCGGTGACCAACCTGATCGGCGAGGAGAACGGCGGCTGGAAGCTGGTGACCAACCAGCTCAACCACGAGCGCGTCGCCCTGGTGTCGCCGCAACCGATCTTCCTGGCCCTGCGCGAGGTTCGCGAATGGGCGCAGAACACCAAGGACGACGGGGGCGCCCGGCTCATCGACTCGGAGTGGGTGCAGCTCAACCTGGCCCGGGTGCACGCCAAGGCCGAGGTCCTCAAGCTGATCAACTGGGAGCTGGCCTCGGCCGCGAGTGAGGACCTGTCACCCGCCGACGCGTCGGCGGCCAAGGTCTACGGCACCGAGCTGGCCACCGAGGCCTACCGGCTGCTGATGGAGGTGCTGGGTACCGCGGCGACGGTGCGCCAGAATTCGCCGGGCTCGTTGCTGCGGGGCCGGGTCGAGCGGATGCACCGGGCCTGCCTGATCCTGACCTTCGGAGGCGGCACCAACGAAGTTCAGCGCGACATCATCGGCATGGTCGCCCTCGGTCTGCCCCGCAACCGCTGAGCCGCTACGTAATAGAAGGACGGACGTTCATGGATTTCACGACAACCGAAGCGGCGAACGACCTCGGCAACCTGGTCGACACGATCGTGGACTCGGTGTGCACCCCCGAACACCAGCGCGAGCTGGACGGGCTCGATCAGCGGTTCGATCGCGACCTGTGGCGAAAGCTGATCGACGCCGGCATCCTGTCCAGCGCGTCGGCGTCATCGCTGGGCGGCGACGGTTTCGGCGCGCTCGAGCAGATCGCGATCCTGGTCGCGCTGGGCCATCAGCTGGCCGCGGTGCCCTACCTGGAGTCGGTGGTGCTGGGCGCCGGGGCGCTGGCCCGGTTCGGCTCCGAAGAGCTGCAGCAGAACTGGGGCGTGCCGGCGGTCAACGGCGAGAAGACCCTGAGCATCGCGCTCGACGGCGAGATGGGCGAGGGCCCGGTGCAGGCGCTAAGCGCCGGCGCCGGTTACCGGCTGACCGGCACGCGCACCCAGGTCGGTTTCGGCCCGGTGGCCGACGCGTTCCTGGTCCCCGCCGAAACGGATGCCGGCACGGCGGTTTTCCTGGTTGCCGCCGACGATCCCGGCGTCACGGTGACGGCCCTGCAGACCACCGGCCTGGGCAGCGTCGGGCACCTCGCACTGGACGGCACCGAGGTGGACGGCGGCCGCAGGGTCGGCGGCGCCGAGGTGGCGACCTGGCTCGGCACGCTGGGCACGTTGGGCCGCAGCGCTTTCCAGCTCGGGGTGCTCGAGCGTGGCCTGCAGATGACCGCCGAATACGCGCGCGAACGTGAGCAGTTCGACCGGCCGATCGGCAGCTTCCAGGCGGTCTCGCAGCGGCTGGCCGACGGCTACATCGACGTCAAGGGGTTGCGGCTGACGCTCACCCAGGCGGCCTGGCGAGTCTCCGAGGACATTCCGGCGGAGATCGACGTCGCCAGCGCGGCGTTTTGGGCCGCCGACGCCGGTCACCGGGTGGCGCACACCATCGTGCACGTGCACGGCGGCGTCGGCGTCGACACCGATCACCCCGCGCACCGATACTTCCTGGCCGCCAAGGAGATTGAGTTCGCGCTGGGCGGTGCCACCGGGCAGCTGCGCCGCATCGGGCGCGAGCTGGCGGAGACGCCCGCCTAGGCGAAATGGAGCTCACCGACGACCTGACGGTCACCAAGCTGCTGGCGCCGCTGACCGAGATCGACGACCGGGGTATCTACTTCGAGGACTCGTTCACCAGCTGGCGCGATCACCTGCAGCAGGGTGCCGCGATCGCCGCGGCGCTGCGTAAGCGGCTCGACCCCACCCGGCCACCCCACGTCGGAGTGCTGCTGGAGAACACGCCCTTCTTCTCGGCGATGCTGGTCGCGGCGGGAATGTCGGGGATCGTGCCGGTCGGGCTCAACCCGGTGCGCCGCGGCGAGGCGCTGCAGCGCGACATCGCCCGGGCCGACTGCCAATTGGTGCTCGCCGACTCCAAATCGTCTGAGACGCTGGGTGATATCGAGCACCTGAACGCCGACTCCGTCGCGTGGGCCGACGAACTGGCCGCGCACCGCGACGCCCCGATCGTTTTTCAGGACGCCGCGCCGGCGGATCTGTTCATGTTGATCTTCACGTCGGGTACCAGCGGCGAGCCCAAGGCGGTCAAGTGCAGCCACGGCAAGGTCGCGATCGCGGGCGTGACGATGTCGCAGCGCTTCGGCCTCGGCCCCGACGACGTCTGCTACGTGTCGATGCCGCTGTTTCATTCCAACGCGGTGCTGGTCGGCTGGGCGGTGGCGGCGGCGTGTGCGGGCTCAATGGCCTTGCGGCGCAAGTTCTCCGCCTCGAACTTCATCGTCGACGTCCGCCGCTACGGCGCCACGTACGCGAACTACGTCGGCAAGCCGTTGTCGTATGTACTGGCCACGCCCGAGCGGCCCGACGATGCGGACAACCCGCTGCGCGCGGTGTACGGCAACGAAGGCGCGCCCGATGACATCGAGCGCTTCGCCCGCCGATTCGGGTGTGTCGTGCAGGACGGGTTCGGTTCCACCGAGGGCGGCGTGGCCATCGCGCGCACGCCGGACACACCGCCGGGTTCATTGGGCCCCCTCCCGCCGGGCATCGACATCGTCGATCCCGACACCGGCGCGTCATGCCCACCGGGCGTGGTCGGCGAACTGGTGAACGTCGCCGGGCCGGGCCGTTTCGAGGGTTATTACAACGACGCCGCCGCCGAGGCCGAGCGGATGGCCGGCGGGGTCTACCACAGCGGCGATCTCGCCTACCGTGACGACGCCGGTTATGCGTATTTCGCTGGGCGGCTGGGTGATTGGATGCGCGTCGACGGCGAAAACCTCGGCGCCGCGCCGATCGAGCGGGTGTTGCTGCGCCACCCCGACCTGACCGAGGTCGCGGTGTACCCGGTGCCCGACGCGATCGTCGGCGACCAAGTCATGGCCGCGGTGGTGATGGCGCCGGGCACCGAGTTCGACGACGAGAAGTTCCGCACCTTCTTGGCCGAGCAACCGGACTTGGGACCCAAGCAATGGCCGTCATACGTACGGGTCAGCACCGAACTCCCGCGCACGGTGACCTTCAAGGTGCTCAAGCGGCAACTGGCCGCTCAGGGCGTCGACTGCGGCGATCCGGTCTGGAAGATCCACCGCTAGGGCCCCGGGACGGGCGTTATCGCGGGATGTGGGCGTCCAGGCAGTAAACTCAGCGCTCGATGAAAATCCGCGAAATGATCGCCCGCTCGCTCCTGGTCGGGTCGCTGGCTGGGGCCGCGCTCGGGCTGGGTGCCGGTGTCGCCGCGGCGGACCCGCCCCCGCCGCCTCCCCTGCCACCGCCACCCCCGCCGCTGGTGTGGTCACCGCCGACGCCGGACCCCGAACCGTGGGAAGCTCCTCCCCCGCCGGAGGAGGGCGCGCCGCTACCGCCGCGCTGAACATGCCGCAACGACAAGGAGACGCGATGGTTGATGCGCCGGTCCCCCGTCCCGGCGCCGCGGTCATTCGCGCCGATAGCGGAACCGGCGCATGACGGCTCGGCCTCTCGAGCTCGCGCTGGAAGCCAGCTTCGAACAGCTTTCCGCCGCGGCGCCGGCGAACGTCGGCATCGCGATCGCCCGGCCGGACCGGACATTTTCGCTGGGGAGCTGGTGGTCGGGTGTGGCATGGTCGACGATCAAAGTGCCCCTGGCGGTGGCGGCGCTGCGCAACGATTGGCTGGGCGCCCGCGATTTTGCCGTGAAGGCAATCACCGAATCCGACAATCGCGCATCCGAGCAGTTGTGGTCGCAGTTGGGCGAGCCGGCCGACGCGGCACGGCAGGTTCAGGCGGTGGTGGCCGAGGGCGGTGACACCGCGACGGTGGTCGAATCGCGCCGACTTCGCCGTGGTTTCACCGCTTTCGGCCAAACCCAGTGGAACCTGCAGCGCCAGGCGCGGTTCGCCGCGGAGCTGCCGACCATCCCCGACGCCGCCGAGGTGATCGACCTGATGCAACGACTCAGCAGCGGTGACCAATGGGGGCTGGCCGCCAAAGGGATTGCCGCGAAAGGGGGTTGGGGGCCCGGAGTGCACGGCGAGTACCTGGTCCGGCAATTCGGGATCGTCCCCACCCCGTCCGGGCAGTGGGGTGTGGCACTGGCGGCGGACGCGCACGACGGCGCGTTCGAGACCGGCGTCGACGTGGTCAATACGATGACGGACTGGTTGCTGAGCCGGCTGCCGACCCTAGCCCGTTATTGACGGCACCACGGCGTCGATCAGGTGCGGTCCGGCTTCTGCGAACGCGGCGCGCAGCGCGTCGGCGAACTCCTCAGCGGTGGTGACGCGCCGGGCCGGCACCCCCATGCCCTCGCTGATCTTGACGAAATCCATTGTGGGATCGGCTAAGTCGAGCAGGGACAGTGCTTCGGGCCCGGGCGCCGAGCCGGCGCCGACCCGTTGCAGCTCGATGCGCAGGATGTCGTAGGCCCTGTTGTTGTACAGCACGGTGGTGACGTCGAGGTTCTCCCGCGCCTGGGTCCACAACCCCGCAATGGTGTACATGGCGGAGCCGTCGGATTCCAGGCACAGCACCGGGCGATCCGGGGCGGCGATCGCCGCACCGACCGCCGCGGGAATGCCGTAGCCGATCGCCCCGCCGGTCAGGGTCAGCCAGTCATGCGCCGGCGCCCCGGCGGTGGCCTGGGCGAGCAGCAGGCCGGAGGTGTTCGACTCGTCGACCACGATCGCCCGTTCCGGCAGCAGCGCCCCGATCACGTCGGCCGCCGACGCGGACGTCAGTGCGCCGGTCGGCAGCGTGGGACGCGACGCGGCCGCCACCGGCGCCACCGTTCCCGGCGCCACCTGATCCGCCAAGGCGGTCAACGCATCCGCCGCGCCGCTGTGTTCGGCGAGCACGTGCACCTCGCAACCGGCGGGCACCAGGTCGCTGGGCATGCCGGGGTAGGCGAAGAACGACACCGGCGACTTGGCGCCGGCCAGCACCAGATGTTTGGCGCCGTCCAGCTGGGCCGTGGCGGCCTCGGCGAAGTACGCCAGCCGGTCGACGGCGGGGATCCCGGCGCCGCGCTCGAGCCGGGTGGGGAAGGTCTCGCACAGCACCCGCGCGCCGGTGGCCGCGGCGATCCGGGTGGCCGCGGCCAGGCCGGCGTGGCGGGTGGCGTCGCCGCCGACCATGATCACCGTCGGTTCTCCGGAGCCGAGCACCTCGGCCACTTCCGGGGCCAGCAACGGGTCGGCGCCCGCCGGCTGTGCGTCCAGGTTGGAGAACAGCTGGGCGCCGTCGGACCAGGACACGTCGGCGGGCAGGATCAGCGTCGAGATCTGTGAACCCCACCGGCTGGCCGCGATGCCCTCGACGGCGTCGGCCGAGACCTGGGAGGCGTCACCCGTTCGGCGCACCCAACCCGAGACGGTGCCGGCGAGGGCGTCGATGTCGGATTCCAGTGGGGCGTCGTACTTTTTGTGATAGGTGGCGTGGTCACCGACCACCACCACCATCGGGACCCGGGCGCGGCGCGCGTTGTGCAGATTGGCCAGGCCGTTGCCCAATCCGGGGCCCAGGTGCAGCAGCACGGCCGCGGGCCGATCGGCGATGCGGGCATAACCGTCGGCCGCGCCGGTGGCGACCCCCTCGAACAAGGCCAGCACGCCGCGCATCCGCGGGACACTGTCCAGGGCCGCGACGAAGTGCATCTCCGACGTGCCGGGGTTGGCGAAACACACGTCGACGCCGCCGTCGACCAGGGTGTTGATCAGGGCCTGGGCGCCATTCACGTGGTTGCCTCCAATCGAAACAGTCGTTCGGCATTGCCGCGCAAGAAGTCTCGGCGGGCCTCGTCGGACAGCCCGAGGTCGTCCAGCCCCGCCAACGCGTGCTCGTGGCCGATCATCGGGTAATTGGTGCCGAACAACACCTTCCGTTGTCCGGTACGGGTTTTCATGAACATGATGAGTTCTTCGGGCAGGCGCGCGATCGTGTACGCCGAGGTGTCGATGTAGACGTTTTCGTGCTTGCGGGCCACCGCGACCATCTCCTCGGTCCACGGGTAGCCGACGTGGCCGCAGACGATCACCAGTTCCGGGAAGTCGAGGGCGACCTGGTCGATGTAGGGAATCGGGCGCCCGGTCTCCGAGGGGCGCAGCGGGCCGGTGTGGCCGACCTGGGTGCAAAACGGCACGCCGGATTCGACGCACTGGGCGAACAGCGGATAGTAGCGGCGATCGGTGGGCGGGGCGTTCCACAGCCACGGCACCACCCGCAGGCCGACGAATCCTTCTGCGACGCGCCGTCTCAACTCCCGGACCGCTTCCATCGGGCGGTCGAGGTCGACGGTGGCGAGCCCGGCGAACCGGTCCGGATGCGCGGCAATCCATTGCGCCACCTCGTCGTTGGAGACGAGGTCTTGGCCGTTCGGGCCGCGCCAGGCGCTGAGTATGCCCAGTTGCACGCCGGCGGCATCCATCGACGCCAGCGTCACCTCGATCGGGATCTCGGTGTCGGGGATCGACCCGCCCGTCCAGCGGCGCAGGGACGCCAGCATGTCGCTGCGCAGGAACCGCTGCGTCGGGTGTTGCATCCAGACGTCGATCGTCATCGGGATCGACAGTAGCCCGGCCGCCGCGGGCGGTGCTCAGGCGGCCAGCGCGGCGCGGGCGGCGGCGTCGGTCTGCCGCGCGTACCCGCCGCCGAACAGCACGACATGGGCGAGCAGCGGGAAGAGCTGATGCAGCCCGACACGGTCGCGCCAGCCGGGTCGCAGCGGCCGCACCCGCCGGTAACCGTCGATGACGGCGTCGAGATGCGGGCAGCCGAACAGCGCGAGCATCGCCAGGTCGGTCTCGCGGTGACCGCCGTGCGCGGCCGGGTCGATCAGCACCACCCCGGCGGGCGTCCACATCACGTTGCCGCTCCACAGGTCGCCGTGCAGGCGGGCCGGCGGGTCGTCGTCGTCGAAATCACCCGCACGGCAACGCGCCGCGACGGCGTCGACGACCTCGCGGGTCGACGAGTCGAGCCGCGCGGCGGCGAGTTCGGCCATCGGGGCCAGCCGCTCCTGCGCATAGAACTCGCCCCAGCGTCGGTGCGGTCGCAGCGACATCGGCAGGGGCTGCGACAGGGGTCCGAAGAAGCCGGGCCCGTCCCACCCGTCGGGGCCGGCGCCAAAGCCGGCGGCGCCGGCGTCGTGCGTGGCGGCGAGTCGGCCACCGAACTCACGCGCCGCCTCGGGGGTCGGGTACACCGAGCCGAGGCGGCGCAGCGTCAGGCTCGTCATCGTGACGGAGACGACTTGCGCGCAGGGCACGCCGCCGTCGGCGCCGGAAAGCCATTGCAGGCCAGCGGCTTCCGCGGCGAAGAACCGGGCGGGCGCGTCCGGGTTGTGCTTGACGAAGTCGGTCACGCCTCGCGCGGTCCTAGCGCTTGGAGCGCTTCATGCAGTTACGTGAGCGGCGTGCACGTCGTCGGCCGGGCGCGCCTCGGTCTGCTCCTTGGCCCAGCGGTAGTCGGGCTTGCCGGCGGGCGAGCGCTTGACCTCGTCGACCAGCCACAGGCTGCGCGGCACTTTGTATCCCGCGATCTCGGAACGCACGAAGGCGTCCAGCTCCGACAGCGGGGGCCGCGTTCCCGGCCGCGGCTGGACGACGGCCGCGACGTGCTGGCCGTAGCGGGCGTCGGGCACACCGACCACCAGGGCGTCGAAGACGTCGGGGTGCCCCTTGAGCGCGGCCTCGACCTCCTCGGGGTAGATCTTCTCGCCGCCGCTGTTGATCGACACCGAGCCGCGGCCCAGCATCGTGACGGTGCCGTCCTCCTCGACCGTCGCGTAGTCGCCGGGAATGGCGTAGCGCACGCCGTTGATGGTCTTGAACGTCTCGGCGGTCTTCTTCTCGTCCTTGTAGTAGCCGACGGGAATGTTGCCCTTCTTCGCGATAAAGCCGCGCACGCCGGAGCCGGGCTTGACCTCGTTGCCGTCCTCGTCGAGGACGACGGTGCGGTGGTCGATCGTCACGCGCGGGCCGCCGCTGTGCGGCGCGTCCTTGGCGACGACGCTGGTGCCGCCGAATCCGGTTTCCGACGATCCGATCGAGTCGGTGATGACCCGGTTGGGCAGCAGCTCGAGGAACTTCTCCTTGATGCTCGGCGAGAACAGCGCCGCGGTGGAGGCGAGCAAAAACAGGGACGACAGGTCGTACTCGTTACCCTTCTCCTGGTGCGCCAGCAGCGCGTCCAGCAGCGGCCGCGCCATCGCGTCGCCGGTGAAGAACAGCAGGTTCACCTTGTGCTCGTGAATCGTGCGCCAGACCTCGTCGGCGTTGAATTCCGGTGCCAGCACCGTGGTTTGACCCGAGAAGATCGACATCCAGGTCGCCGACTGGGTGGCGCCGTGGATCATCGGCGGAATCGGGTGGCGGACCATCGGCGGATTGGCCGCGGCGGCTTTGGCCAGGTCGTACTCGTCCTTGACGAATTCGCCTGTGGCGAAGTCGGTTCCGCCGAACAGCACGCGGTAGATGTCCTCGTGGCGCCACATCACGCCCTTCGGGAATCCGGTGGTGCCGCCCGTGTAGAGCAGGTAGATGTCGTCGGCGCTGCGCGGGCCGAAGTCGCGCTCGGGTGAGCTCTGGGCGATCGCGGAGTAGAACTCGACGCCGCCGTAGCGCTGGTAGTCGTTGTCGCTGCCGTCCTCGACGACCAGGATCGTCTTGACGTTGGGAGTCTCGGGCAGCACGTTGGCCACCCGGTCGGAGTACTGGCGCTCGTGGACCAGCGCGACCATGTCGGAGTTGTCGAACAGGTAGCGCAGCTCGCCCTCGACGTAGCGGTAGTTGACGTTCACCAGGATGGCACCCGCCTTGACGATGCCGAGCATCGCGATGACGATCTCGATGCGGTTTCGGCAGTAGAGGCCCACCTTGTCGTCCTTTTTCACCCCCTGCTCGAGCAGATAGTGAGCAAGGCGGTTGGCCTTCTCCTCCAGTTGGGCGTAGGTCAACTTCTCGTCGCCGCAGATCAGGGCGACACGCTCGGGCACAGCGTCGATGGCGTGCTCTGCTAGATCGGCAATATTCAAGGCCACGGCCACCAAATTAGAACGTGTTACATTTCGAGGCAAGCTCGTGTCCATTGTCGAGGGAAAGGCGGTAACCGTGACCGAGGCGCCAGCAAACGAGGAAACCGGTCCTGACGCGCTCGTGGAACAGCGTGGTCACACCCTCATCGTGACCATGAACCGGCCGCACCGCCGCAACGCCCTGAGCACGGAAATGATGGAAATCATGGTCCAGGCCTGGGACCGCGTCGACAACGATCCCGACATCCGATGCTGCATCCTGACCGGTGCCGGTGGCTACTTCTGCGCGGGCATGGACCTCAAGGCCGCGACCCAGAAGCCGCCGGGTGAGTCATTCAAGGACGGCAGCTACGACCCGTCGCGGATCGACGCCCTCCTCAAGGGCCGGCGGCTCAAAAAGCCGCTGATCGCCGCCGTCGAGGGCCCGGCCATCGCCGGGGGTACGGAGATCCTGCAGGGCACCGACATCCGGGTGGCCGGCGAGAGCGCCAAATTCGGCATCTCCGAGGCCAAGTGGAGCCTGTACCCGATGGGCGGGTCCGCGGTGCGACTGGTGCGCCAGATTCCCTACACCGTGGCGTGCGACCTGCTGCTGACCGGACGGCACATCACCGCCGCCGAGGCCAAGGACATGGGCCTGATCGGCCACGTCGTTCCCGACGGGCAGGCGCTGACCAAGGCCCTCGAAATCGCCGAGGTCATCGAGAACAACGGCCCGCTGGCCGTCCAGGCGATCCTCAAGACGATCCGCGAGACCGAGGGGATGCACGAGGAAGAGGCCTTCAAGCCCGATACCGCAAACGGGATACCGGTGTTCCTGTCCGAGGACTCCAAGGAGGGCCCCCGGGCGTTCGCCGAGAAGCGCAAGCCCAACTTCCAAAACCGCTAGGTCCCCTCTCCGCCGAACGTGACGTCACGGCGACTTTTCGGCCGATTTTTCGCCCTGCCGTCACGCTCGGCGTCGCTGTCAGTCCTTGACGCCACACTGCTTGCGTGCGCGAACCCTTCATCGGCAGCGAGGCGCTCGCAGCCGGCACCCTGACCCGGTACCGGCTGCGGAGCCGGTTCGTCGCGTTGCACCCCGACGTCTACGTGGACCCCGCCACGGAACTGACCGCCACAAGACGCGCATGCGCCGCGTGGCTGTGGTCGCGGCGACGGGGCATCGTCGCAGGGCGCTCCGCCTCGGCACTGCATGGGGCCAAATGGGTCGACCACCGGGCGCCCGCGCAGTTGGTCTATCAACACCGCCGCCCGCCGGCCGGTATTGACACGTGGTCGGATTCGCTGTTTGAGCACGAGATACAAACGATCGCCGGCCTACGGGTGACGACGCCCGCGCGGACGGCTCTCGACCTCGCCTGCCGATATCCCGTCGATCGGGCGGTCGCAGCCATCGACGCGCTCGCGCGCGCAACCGATCTCAAGGTGAGCGAGGTCGACTCACTCGGCGAGCGGTACCGAGGCCGACGGGGCATCGCGCGTGCGCGCGTCGCGCTGCCGCTTGTCGACAAGGGCGCCGAATCTCCCCGCGAGACATGGCTGCGGCTGCTGCTGATCCGCGCGGGTTTCCCGCGGCCGCAGACTCAAATACCGGTTTATGACTACGGCGCTCTGATCGCCTGTCTCGATATGGGTTGGCAGGACATCAAAGTGGCCGTCGAGTACGAAGGCGACCATCACCGCACCGATCAGCGGCAATTCAACAAGGACATTCGACGCGCGAAGACCCTGGCGGAGATTGGTTGGACGGTCGTTCGCGTCACGATCGAAGACACGCCGGGCGGCGTCATCGCCAGGGTGGCAGCGGCGTGGGCGCGCCGAACGTGATCTCAGGGCGGGAAATCAAACGAAATCTCGCCATGTGTGCACGCTCGGCGAAAGATGGCTCTAACGCGATCAACCCAGCAGCGGCGCGCTCGGCGTGAACACCACCGGCATGGCCTCCAGGCCACTGACGAAGTTCGCCGGTCGCAGCGGCAGGGTCGAGTCGTCGTCGGCCAGCCTGAGGTCCGGCAGTCGCTTGAGCACCCGCTCGGTCATCATCGACAGCTCGAGGCGGGCCAGCTGGTTGCCCAGGCAGAAATGCGTTCCGAAGCCGAAAGCCATGTGGCTGTTCGGGTTTCGCCGGATGTCGAAGCTGTCCGGATCCTCGAACACCGACTCGTCGAAGTTGCCCGACTCGAACAGCAGCATGATCTTCTCGCCCTCGCGCAGCGAGGTGCCGTGGAATTCGGTGTCGGCGGTCAGGGTTCTGCACATGTTCTTGACCGGCGACGTCCAGCGCAGCATCTCCTCGATCGCACCCGGAAGCAACGAGGGGTCGCGCACCAGGGCATCCCACTGATCGCGGTGGCGCACCAGCTGTTCGGTCCCCCCGCTCAACGTGTGCCTGGTGGTCTCGTCGCCGCCGATGAGGATGAGCAGTGTCTCCATGACGATCTCGTCGTCGGACATCCGCTGCCCCTCCACCTCGGCGTTCACCAGGATGGAGAACAGGTCGTCGGTGGGTTCGGCGCGCCGCTTGGTGATGATGCTCGTGGTGAATTCGGTGTACGCCGCGAATGCGGCCATCACCGCCTGGGCCGTTTCCGACGTCGGGTCGATGTGCGAACTCAGCCCGCAGACCAGATCGTCGGACCACTTCAACAGCATGCTGCGTTCGGTGGGCAGCACGCCCAGCATGTCGCCGATCACCGCCATCGGCAGCGGGGCGGCGATATCGCGGACGAAGTCACACTCGCCGCGCTCACACACGGCATCGATGAGGGTGTCGCACAGCTTCGCGATCGACGGCTCCTTCTCCTTGACCCGCTTGCGGGTGAAGCCCGCGTTGACGAGCTTGCGCCGCAACAGATGTGCGGGATCGTCCATGTCGATCATGTAGGGCATGCCGGGCTGGTCGGGACGGATGCCGCCGGTGCTGGAGAACAGCTCCGGATTGCGTTCCGCGTCGAGGATGGCCTGATAAGTGGTCGCGCCGGCCAGCCCGTTGCGATCGCGAAACACCGGCTGGTTGGCGCGCATCCAGCGATAGGCCTCACGCGAGGTGTGACGATCGGCGTAGAAATTGCCGTCGGTCAGGTCGATGTTCGAGATTGCTTCCGGGATGGTCGAAGTCATCTACAGCCTCCAAGTGTTGACGAACGGATTACAGTAACCGGCATGGCTGAGTCACAACACATCGTTGCGGGGACAGTCCTCACCATGCCGGTGCGGATACGTAAAGCGGACGTGCACACCGCGATGTTTTCGGTGGATGCGCAAGCGGCCCAACGCCTTATCGACTACAGCGGTCTGAAAGTCTGCCAGCACCGCCCGGGCCGGGCGGTGGTCAACCTGATGCTGGCCCGCTACATCGACGGCGACCTGGGGCAGTACCACGAATTCGGCACCTGCGTGATGGTCAATCCCCCCGGCTCGACGGCAAGCGGCTGGCGGGCGCTGGGCGACGCGGCCGCGTTCATCCACCACCTGCCGGTCGACCAGAGCTTCACCCTGGAGGCGGGACGGTCCATCTGGGGCTTCCCGAAGATCATGGCCGACTTCACCGTTCGCGAGCAGGGCCGGTTCGGATTCGACGTCAGCGCCGACGGCGCGCACATCGCGGGCATCGACTTCGCCCGGGGATTGCCGGTGCCATCGGTGTTCACCTCGCGTCCGCAGGTCCTCAAGACCTACACCTACGCCGACGGCACAACCCGGGAGGTGCCCTGGGAGATGCGGGTGCGCGGGCTGCGCGGTCAGCTCGGCGGCGCGACGCTGCGACTGGGCGATCACGCCTACGCCAAGGAGCTGGCGTCGCTGGGCCTGCCGAAGCGGGCGATGATCTCTGGATCCGTCGGCCACGTCGAGATGACATTCGGCGACGCCCACCCGCTCGGCTGACCGGCCGGACCGGTGTCGATCGCCCGGCTCCTCCCCTCCGCTCTGCATCGTCGTCGGGCGCGCCATCCGGACAATCTAGAACGCGTTCTCAGCCGCTGGCAAGAAAAGTAGAACGTGTTCTAGTCCGTAGTGGGCACGGGTCAGATCAGGCTCGCCAGCTCGCGGACCTGCTCTGTACTGCGCCCGGACACCACCATCATGGTCACGCCGGCGGCCTCCCAGGCCTTGATCTGCTTACGCACGTAGTCGATGTCGCCGACGATCGCGGCGTCGTCGATCACCTCGTCCGGGATGATCTCGGCGGCCTTGTCCTTCTGGTTGCTGCGGAACAGCTTCGTCACGTCGTCGACCACCTCGGCGTAACCCATCCGGCGGTAGACGTCGGCGTGGAAGTTGGTGTCCTCGGCGCCCATGCCGCCCATGTAGAGCGCGATATAGGGCTTCATGGCCGCGAACGCGGCGCTGCGGTCCTCGGTGATGACGATGTTGGCCGTCGCGCAGATCTCGAAGTCCTCGCGGCTGCGGCGCGCGCCCGGGCGGGCGAACCCCTCGTCCAGCCACTCGTTGTAGGTATCGGCCATGCGCGGCGTGTAGAAGATCGGCAGCCAGCCGTCGCAGATCTCGGCGGCCAGCGCGACGTTCTTCGGCCCCTCGGCGCCCAGCATGATCGGGATGTCGGCCCGCAGCGGATGAGTGATCGGCTTGAGCGGCTTGCCCAGACCCGTTGCGCGCTCGCCCGTCAGCGGCAGCGGGTAGTGCGGACCGGCGCTGGTCACCGGCGCCTCCCGCGCCCACACCTGCCGGACGATGTCGATGTATTCCCGGGTGCGGGCCAGCGGCTTGGGGAACGACTGGCCATACCAGCCCTCGACCACCTGCGGCCCCGAGACGCCGAGGCCGAGCACGTGCCGGCCGCCGGACAGGTGGTCCAGCGTCAGAGCCGCCATCGCGCAGGCCGTCGGGGTCCGCGCGGACAGCTGAACCACCGAGGTGCCCAGCCGCACCCGGGACGTCGACGAACCCAACCAGGCCAGCGGCGTGTAGGCGTCGGATCCCCACGCCTCGGCGGTGAAGACGGCGTCGTAGCCGGCCTCCTCTGCCGCGGCGACGAGCTCACCGTGGTTCTGCGGCGGCTGCGCGCCCCAATATCCCAGCTGCAGTCCCAGCTTCATCGTCGTCACCCTTCCGCAGACCCGATGTTGAATCCGTTCTTAGAACCTGTTCTACTCGATGGCGTGACAGCCAGCTCGAGTAGCCCGCCCCTGATGGATCACCCTGAGCCACCGCTCTCCGCGCCACTGACGTTGGCCTTCGACTACACCCGTTCGGTCGGCCCCACGCTGAGCAAGTTCTTCACCGCACTGCGTGACCGCCACGTCCTCGGGGTGCGCGGGTCGGATGGCCGGGTGCACGTGCCGCCGCCGGAATATGACCCGGTCACCTACGAGCCGCTGGGCGAGATGGTACCGGTATCCAGTGTCGGCACCGTCGTCTCGTGGACCTGGCAGCCCGAACCGATCGAGGGCCAGCCGCTCGACCGGCCGTTCGCCTGGGCGCTGATCAAGCTCGACGGCGCCGACACCCCGCTGATCCATGCGGTGGATGCGGGCGAGCCCAAGGCCATCAAGACCGGCTCCCGCGTGCACGTGCACTGGGTGGACGAACCGGTGGGCGCCATCACCGACATCGCCTATTTCGAGCTGGGGGAGGAAGCCGAAGCCGTCGCGGAGCAGTCGGACGGCGACAAGGACCCCGTGACCATGATCGTCACGCCCGTCTCGCTGACCATCCAGCACAGCGCCTCGCACGAGGAGAGCGCCTACCTGCGGGCCATCGCCCAGGGCAAGCTGCTGGGCGCGAAGACGGGCGAGAACGGCAAGGTGTACTTCCCGCCCCACGGCGCCGACCCGGCGACCGGCCAGCCGACCACCGACTTCGTCGAGCTGCCGGACAAGGGCACCGTGACGACGTTCGCGATCATCAACATCCCGTTCCAGGGCCAGCGCATCAAGCCGCCCTACGTGGCCGCCTATGTGCTGCTCGATGGGGCCGACATCCCGTTCCTGCATCTCGTCGCCGACATCGACGCGCACGAGGTACGGATGGGCATGCGCGTGGAAGCGGTGTGGAAACCCCGCGAGGAGTGGGGTTTTGGCATCGACAACATCGAGTACTTCCGGCCGACCGGGGAACCCGACGCCGACTACGACACCTACAAGCACCACCTGTAAAGGGCTTACCTACCTATGAGCGCTCGCAACGTTGCGGTCGTCGGCTTCGCCCACGCACCACACGTCCGCCGCACCGACGGCACCACCAACGGCGTCGAGATGTTGATACCGTGCTTCGCCCAGCTCTACGAGGAGCTGGGCATCGAGCGGACTGACATCGGCTTCTGGTGCTCCGGATCGTCCGATTACCTTGCCGGACGGGCCTTTTCGTTCATCTCGGCGATCGACTCCATCGGCGCCGTTCCGCCGATCAACGAATCGCACGTCGAGATGGACGCGGCCTGGGCCCTCTACGAGGCCTACATCAAGCTGTTGACCGGTGAGGTCGACACCGCGCTGGTGTACGGCTTCGGCAAGTCCTCGGCCGGGGTCCTGCGCCAGATCCTGTCGCGGCAGACCGACCCTTACACCGTCGCGCCGTTGTGGCCCGATTCGATCTCGATGGCCGGGCTGCAGGCCCGCATCGGGCTCGACAGCGGCAAGTGGACCGAGGAGCAGATGGCGCGCGTGGCCTTCGACTCCTTCGCGAACGCGCGGCGGGTGGACAAGGTCGAGGGGTCGATCAGCGTGGCCGAACTGCTCGAACGGCCGTTTTTCGCCGACCCGCTGCGGCGCCACGACATCGCGCCGATCACCGACGGCGCCGCGGCGATCGTGCTCGCTGCCGGCGACCGGGCACGCGAACTGCGCGAAAACCCCGCCTGGATCACGGGAATCGAGCACCGCATCGAGACCCCGTCGCTGGGCGCGCGCGACCTCACCGAATCCCCGTCGACCAAGGCCGCGGCCCACGTGGCCACCGGCGGCAGGACCGACAACCTGGACGTGGCGGAGATCTGCGCGCCCTTCACCCACCAGCACCTGATCATCGAGGAAGCCATCCGGATACCGGGACCGACCAAGGTCAATCCGTCCGGTGGCGCGCTGGCGGCCAATCCCATGTTCGTCGCCGGCCTCGAGCGCATCGGCTTTGCAGCACAACACATCTGGAATGGTTCGGCTGAGCGGGTGCTCGCGCACGCCACCAGCGGGCCTGCGCTACAACAGAACCTGGTCGCGGTCATGGAAGGGAAGAACTAATGGCCGGTGCAGGGCCAAACATCGCTGCGGTACTGGGTACCGGACAGACGAAGTACGTCGCCAAGCGCCAGGACGTTTCGATGAACGGCCTGGTGCGCGAGGCGATCGATCGGGCGCTGGCCGACTCGGGTTGCACGTTCGACGACATCGATGCCGTCGTGGTCGGCAAGGCGCCGGACTTCTTCGAGGGCGTCATGATGCCCGAGCTGTTCATGGCCGACGCCATGGGCGCCACGGGCAAGCCGCTGATCCGGGTGCACACCGCGGGATCGGTCGGTGGCTCCACCGGCGTGGTGGCCGCCAGTCTGGTGCAGTCCGGCAAGTACCGGCGCGTGCTGGCGATGGCCTGGGAGAAGCAGTCGGAGTCAAACGCCATGTGGGCGTTGTCAATCCCGATTCCCTTCATCAAGCCGGTGGGCGCCGGCGCGGGCGGCTACTTCGCCCCGCACGTGCGCTCGTACATCCGTCGTTCCGGGGCGCCCACCAACATCGGTGCCATCGTCGCGGTCAAGGACCGGCTCAACGGCGCCCGCAACCCCCTGGCGCACCTGCACCAGCCCGACATCACCGTGGAGAAGGTGATGGCGTCGCCGATGCTGTGGGACCCGATCCGCTACGACGAGACCTGCCCGTCCTCCGACGGCGCGGCGGCGGTCGTGATCGGCAACGAGGAGGCCGCCGAAGCCCGCCTGGCGCAGGGCAATCCGGTGGCATGGATCCACGCCACGGCGCTGCGCACCGAACCGCTGCAGTTCTCCGGGCGCGACCAGGTCAGCCCGCAGGCCGGCCGCGACGCGGCCGCCGCGCTGTGGAAGGCCGCCGGCATCACGAGCCCCATCGACGAGATCGACGCCGCGGAGATCTACGTGCCGTTCTCCTGGTTCGAGCCGATGTGGTTGGAAAACCTCGGGTTTGCGCCCGAAGGCGAAGGCTGGAAGCTCACCGAAGCGGGCGAGACCAAGATCGGCGGCCGGCTACCGGTGAACCCGTCGGGCGGCGTGCTGTCGTCGAACCCGATCGGCGCCTCGGGCCTGATCCGCTTCGCCGAGGCGGCGATCCAGGTCATGGGCAAGGGCGGCGACCACCAGGTGCCCAACGCGCGAAAGGCGTTGGGACACGCCTACGGCGGCGGCTCGCAGTACTACTCCATGTGGGTGGTCGGCGCCGACAAGCCGACGCCCCAAAAAGTCGACGCGTGAGCACGCGATGACCAAGCATCCCGCGCACGAGGCCGGCCGCCGCTCCCGCGAGGCGGTGGCGGCCCGGGACAAGGATGCCTGGCTGGCGGTGTTCGCCGACGACGCCATCGTCGAGGACCCGATCGGCCCCTCCGCGTTCGACCCCGAGGGCAAAGGGCATCGGGGCCGCGACGCGATTTCGGCCTTCTGGGACAAGGCGATCGCCCCGACCACCAAGATCGAGTTCGTTTTCCGCGATACCTATCAGTGCGGCAACGAGGAAGCCAACGTCGGGCACATCCTCATCACGACGGGTGAATACCAGACGACCGCCGAGGGCGTGTTCACCTACAAGGCCAACGACGAGGGCAAGCTGGTGGCCCTGCGCGCGTATTGGGAGATGGACCGCGCGGCGGCCAACACCCGCAAGGTCTAGATCGGCTCCAGCCCGGCCAGATGCCGCTGGGCGAGGTCGCGGTAGGCCTGCGGATTGAGCTTGAGCCACATCTCGGCGCCGGTGCCGGCCACCGGGCCCTTGATTTGAGCCGGGGCGCCGACCGCGAGCATCCCGGCCGGGATCTGGGTGCCGGCGGTGACCAGCGAGTGCGCGGCGACCAGGCTGCGCGCCCCGATCACCGCCCCGTCCAAAACGGTGGCGTGATTGGCGATCAACGCCTCCGGTCCCACGTGCGCCCCGTGGACGACGCACAGATGCGCGACCGTCGCGCCCGGACCGATGTCCACCGGGATGCCGGGAGGCGCGTGCAGCACGGACCCGTCCTGCACATTGGCGCCCTCCCGCACCACGATGGGCCCGTAGTCGCCGCGCAGCACGGCGTTGAACCAGATCGAGGCCCCCGCCTCCACGACGACGTCACCGATCAAAGTGGCGGTCGGGGCGACGAAAGCGGTGGGATCGACCCGTGGTGCGCGGCCCTCGAATGCAAACAGCGGCATCGTCTACGTATACCCCAACACGCATATGTCCCAGCCAGGCTCGCCGTCGTTGCGCGCCCCCGCCGCAAAACTGTAACGTGTTCTAGTTAGAGGGCTATTAGTTGGAGGTGGACAGGTGAGTACCGACACCAAGGCGGTCGGCATCCGGGAGATCGATCCCGGCGCCTTGCCGACCAGGTACGCCCGCGGCTGGCACTGCCTGGGCGTCGCAAAGGACTTCCAGGACGGTAAGCCGCATTCGATCGAGGCTTTCGGCACCAAGCTGGTGGTCTTCGCCGACTCCCACGGGGACATCAAGGTCCTCGACGGCTATTGCCGGCACATGGGCGGTGATCTGTCGGAGGGCACCATCAAGGGCGACGAGGTGGCCTGCCCCTTCCACGACTGGCGCTGGGGCGGCGACGGCCGCTGCAAGCTGGTGCCGTACGCCAAGCGCACGCCCAAGACGGCCCGCACCCGGTCGTGGACGACCGACGTCCGCGGCGGCCTGCTGTTCGTCTGGCACGACCACGAAAACAATCCGCCGGACCCCGCCGTGCGGATCCCGGAGATCCCGGAGGCCCACAGCGACGAGTGGACCGATTGGCGGTGGAACAGCATCCTCATCGAGGGGTCCAACTGCCGCGACATCATCGACAACGTCACCGACATGGCGCACTTCTTCTACATCCATTTCGGGTTGCCGACGTACTTCAAGAACGTCTTCGAGGGACACATCGCCTCGCAGTACCTGCACAACGTGGGCCGGCCCGACGTGAACGACCTCGGCACGTCTTACGGTGAGGCGCACCTGGATTCCGAGGCGTCCTACTTCGGGCCCTCCTTCATGATCAACTGGTTGCACAACAGCTACGGCGGCTACAAGGCCGAGTCGATCCTGATCAACTGCCACTACCCGGTGACCCAGAACTCGTTCGTGCTGCAGTGGGGTGTCATCGTCGAAAAGCCCAAGGGCATGGACGAAAAGATGACCGACAAGCTGTCGAAGGTGTTCACCGAGGGCGTCAGCAAGGGCTTTTTGCAGGACGTCGAGATCTGGAAGCACAAGACCCGCATCGACAATCCGCTGCTCGTCGAAGAGGACGGAGCCGTCTACCAGCTACGCCGCTGGTATCAGCAGTTCTATGTCGACGTCGCCGACATCGAGCCGGAAATGGTGGAACGCTTCGAGATCGAGGTCGACACCACCCGCGCCAACGAGTACTGGAATTCCGAGGTCTCCGAGAACCTCAAGGCCAAGGAATCCGAGGACGTTCCGGCCGAGCAGCACTAGGCATCATGGCCGACGATCAGCCGCAGGTACCTGACGTCGATCGGCTCGCGCGGTCGATGTTGCAGCTGCACGGCGATCATCACGACCACGAGGAGAAGCCCGCCGGCAACGGCGGGGGGTCCCGATCGTGGTCGAAGTCAAGGGATTTCGCCAACGATCCCCAGCGCGCGGCCGCCGTGGCCGCAGCCAGCCGCGCTGACCGCGAGCGCTATCTCAACTCGGGTCTGTTGCCGGTGGACTGCCGTTTCTGCCACGTCCGCGTCACGGTGCGCAGGCTCGGGCCGGGACACACTGCGGTGCAATGGAATACCGAGGCCTGGCAGCGTTGCGCGCACTTCACCGAGGTGCGCGAGTCCGGCGGTGACACCGCGCGCACCCGGTCCTGCCCCAAACTGAGCGACAGCATCGAGCATGCGGTCGCCGAGGGCTACCTCGAAGACGAGCCAGACGAGCACTGAGCGACGGTCGCGGTTCGTCATAGCCCGTCGGAACCGAGCCGGCACCCGGAAGCCATGGGCGTTATGCCCACCTCCGAGCGACAACCGGCAGGGGGCGCGGATGGATTGGCGCGGATGGATTCGCGGCTTTGTCGCTCGGAGGTGGGCAAAAGGCGCGTCCATCGGACCGGAAACTCCTGTGGCGCCTGTGATTTCTACAGCCCCGCGAACCGCTCCTTGACCGTCTCGACGCTCAGGCCGTAGTCGGCCAGCGAGTACGAGTGCTTGGGCGCCCGCGCGCCGGACTGGCTGTCGGCGTGCGTCTTTTCCATGGCCGCCTTGGCCTCTTCGGTCAACGTCATCCCGAAGTGCCGGTAGATGTCGGCCACCGTGCCCATCGGGTCGGCGATCAGCTCCTTGTAGTCCACGTCGTAGAACTGCGACGGGCTGTATTTGGCCCGCGCGGTGTTGAACCGCTCCAGGCCCCGCGACCACGTTTCCATTGCGTCAGCGCCGATCTGGGCGCCGGTGAACGACGTCGACCATCCCTCGGCGGTGTGCTGCGCCAGCGAGCACATCGAGGCCATGATCGTCTCGACCGGACGATGGGTCTGGATCACCAACGCGTCGGGATAGGTCGCCATCAGCGCGTCCAGCGCGAACAGGTGGCTGGGATTCTTCAGCACCCACCGCTTGTCGGCGTCGTTGAGTCCGATCAGCTGAAGGTTGCGGCGGTGCCGCTGATACGACGGCGTCCAGTCCTGCCGCGAGAGCCACTGCGAATAGGTGGGCAGGTGCGCCAGCGTCTCGTAGGACGCCGAATGCAGCGACTGCCGCAGCAGCTGCCAGCACTCCTCCAGCTCGTACGCCGCCATGAAATGCAGACCGGTGTAGTCCGGGTTTTCGGCATGATGCTTCTCGAACTGCGCGTTCAGTTGGCTGTAAAACGGGTTGGAATCCCAGGTTTCACGAGGCGGGCGCGGCTGCGGGAATTCGGCCAACCACAGATGCAGGCCCTGGTGCGCGGGATCGGCGCCCAGCAGCCGATGCAAGGCGGTGGTGCCGGTGCGCACCAGTCCCGTGACGAAGATCGGCCGCTCGATGACGACGTCCGCGTGCTGCGGGTATTGCTTCCACGCCGCTTCGGACAGCAGCCTGGCCACCAGCGCACCGCGCAAAAAGAACCGATTCATCTTGCTGCCCAACGGCGTCAAGTCGGCGTCGCGGCGGTAGGAGTCGAGCAGCACTTCCAGCGCTTCGAGGTAGTTGTCGTCGTTGCTGCCGAAATCGTCCAGCCCGATCATCTTGCTGGCCGACGCCTTCAGGTCGTCAACTGTGCCGACGTCGGTACGCTCAGTCATCGTTGCGCCGCTTCCTCCCCATCGCATCGCTCTGCATCGTCAGCGCCGGACATCAGGTGTGGTACTCCCCGCAATTGACGTCGAGGGTCTGCCCGGTGATGCCACTGGACAGGTCGCTCGCCATGAACAAGATCGCCGAGGCCACCTCGTCCTCGGTCGGCAGCCGCTTCAGGTCGGAGCCCGCCGCGGTGGCCTGGTAGATCTGCTCGGCCGTGGTGCCGTACTTGCCGGCCTGGTGGTTGAAGTAGCCCTGCAGCGTCTCGCCCCAGATATAGCCGGGTGCAACGGAATTGACCCGGATTCCCTGCTCGCCCAGCTCGGTGGCCAGCGAATGAGATATGGACAGCAGCGCGGACTTGGCCATCTTATAGGCGCCGTACTTCGCCTGCGAGTGCCGCAGCACCATGGAGTTGACGTTGACGATCGAGCCCTTCGACTCGGCCAGCGCCGGCGTGAATCCCTGGATGAGCCGCAGGGCGCCCAGCGCGCTGAGTTCGATCGCGTCGCGGATGTGCTGAAAGCTGGTGCCCGAGAAAGGCTTCAGCGACGGTACGCGGAACGCGTTGTTGATCAACACGTCGACCTTGCCGTAGGCCTCCAAGGTGGCATCGACCAGGTTGCTCACCTGATCGTCCTCGGTGATGTCGGTGCGCACCGTGGTCGCCCGGCCTCCGAGGTCGGCGATCTGTTTGGCGACGTCGTCCAGGCGTTCCGGCGTGCGGGCGGCCAGCACCAGGTCGGCGCCTTCCCGTGTGCATCGGTGCGCCAGCGTCGTGCCCAGACCCGGGCCGACGCCGCTGATCACCACCACCTTGCCGTCGAGCAACTTCGTCATCCCAACATCCTTGCCTGAATCTGCTGGTGGCGCAGCGCAATCCGCGCACGCCAGTCGTCCTCGGAAATCTTGTTGTGCTCGAAATACGGCAGCGCCGCCGGCACGGCGTCGATGTCGACCAGCTCTACGGTGGGGCCGTCGGCGTCGGTGAGTTGTCGCGACACCCGCTGCCAGCGGAACTGCAAGATGCCCTTCCGATGCCCGAGGGTCTCCACCCAGTTGGTCACGCCGGGGTTCTGGTCGGCGACGACGATGCGCACCTTGCCGTCCGGATCCGCTTGCGCCTGAGTGTTGTTCAGCGAGGTCTGGTGGTTGATGTAGTCCAGCGAGATGTACCACAGGCTGCCCAGCTGGAAGCCCAGGTAGGGGGCGTCGGTGACCGGGATGGTGATCACCAGCGCCTGGTCGGGCCGCAGCTCGTAGTGCCCCACCGACGAATACTGGGTCGCCAGGCCGCCGGGCGTCAACCGTGGCGCGACCATCGTGTTGACCGGGATGTTGAAGTAGAACCACTGCGGGAACTGCAGCCACGTCTTCACCCGGTTAACCAGCTGCTTTCCCGCTGTGGCAAAACGCTTTTCGATGGTTTCGCGACTCAGCGGCGGCGGCGCGGTGCCCGCGGTGTCCAGCCGGGAGATGGCCAGCGTGCCGCGCTGCGCGGCCCAGTCGCCGTACACCTCGCGGATGACCAGCTGTCCGGGGTCGGTCGGCCGAAACCGCCATTCGAAGCTGCCGTCGGGGGCGATCTGTAGCTCCCGGTCGTCGAAGGCGGCCTGGCTGACGGGCACGTTGTCGTCGGTGTACTCGCCGCCGAGCAGCTGGAAGCTCAGGTCGGTGGTGGTGCCGCGCCTGCCGGTGACGACGTAATCGTGGTTGGCGTGCACCCGGGTGCCGAAGTACAGCGTGTCGGGGTTGTCCAGGCCCATCTTGGTGAACGGCCCGGTCCCCGACTGCAGGAAGGGGTGGTCGCGGTCGTAGTCGAAGGCCAGATGCGTGCAGGCCGCGATACAGCCGGCCAGATATTGGAGCCCTTCGAGCAAGTCGGCTTCGGACTCGATGTGCGGCGCGGCGGCCACCAGCTCCTCGGCCTCAGCGATCGCGTGGGTGAGCGGGCCGGAAAAGGAAGTTACGGACACGCCTAGACGCTAGAACGTGTTCTACTTTTTCGTCAATGGCGAACATTCCCGCGCGTCGGCTGCGGGGTTGCACGACGATGCGGGTTCGCTAGGGCGGGCACGCGTGGGACAGCTGAATCAGGTGCTGGCGTACGTCGGGATGCCGGTTCAGGTAGTCGATCACGCTGCCGTTGCCCCCCTCGCCCTTTGACTTGTCGATCAGCTGCTGATGGAGGTCGGGGTGCCGCTGCAGGTAGGAGTCGATGGAACTGCCCACGTCCTGATTGCACCCGGGATCCGCGCTGGCCACTGGCAGCGCGATCATCGTCGCGGCGGTCGCGGTCAGTAACCCCCCGGCGAGCAGGCCGAAGAGTCCGCGGCCACGAGTACCGACTGTCTTGGATGTGCTCATGCCCACCAGGCTACGCGCGCTACCTTTGCGTAGCCTGTGCGCGCTCTGGGTGAAGCGGCAGGTCAGCGCGCGGCGGCGGCGCCGCTTTCTCGCTCGCGCTTGATCTCCAGCGCGATGTCGATCAGTTGGTCCTCCTGGCCGCCGATGAGCTTGCGCTGGCCGGCCCGGTGCAACAGCTCATGCGGCGGGACGCCGTAGCGCTCACCCTGGCGGATGGCGTGCTTGAGGAAGCTGGAGTACACCCCGGAGTAGCCCATGATCAGGGCGTTGCGGTCGAGCAGGCACTCGGCGGGCATGGCTGGGGCGACGACCTCCTCGGCGGCGTCGGCGATGTCGAAGAAGTCGATGCCGGTCTTGACGCCGATCTTGTCGAACACCCCGATCAGCGCCTCGACGGGGGCGTTGCCCGCCCCGGCCCCGAAGCGGCGGCACGAGCCGTCGATCTGCTTAGCGCCGGCGCGCACGGCCTCGACGCTGTTTGCCACCCCGAGTCCGAGGTTTTCGTGCCCGTGGAAGCCGACCTGGGCGTCGTCACCGAGTTCGGCGACGAGCGCGGCGACGCGGTCGCGCACGCCCTCGAGGACCAGCGCCCCGGCCGAGTCGACCACGTAGACGCACTGGCAGCCCGCGTCGGCCATGATGCGGGCCTGGGCGGCCAGCTTCTCCGGCGAAATGGTGTGGCTCATCATCAAGAAGCCGACGGTTTCCAGGCCGAGTTCGCGGGCCAGGCCGAAGTGCTGGATCGAGACGTCGGCCTCGGTGCAGTGCGTGGCGATCCGGCAGATCGAGCCGCCGTTGTTCTGGGCCTCTTTGATGTCTTCCTTGGTGCCCACGCCGGGCAGCATCAAGAAGGCGATCTTGGCCTCTTTGGCGGTCTCGGCGGCGAGCTTGATCAGCTCCTGCTCGGGGGTCTTGGAGAACCCGTAGTTGAAGCTCGAGCCGCCCAGTCCGTCGCCGTGGGTGACCTCGATGACGGGCACACCCGCGGCGTCCAGGGCGGCCACGATCGCACCGACCTCGTCCTTGGTGAACTGGTGGCGCTTGTGGTGTGAGCCGTCGCGCAGCGACGTGTCCGTCATCCGCACGTCCCAGACCGGGTTGAAGAAGATGTCGGTAGTCATGATTGCGCTCCTCCGGCCGTCGCGGTCAAGGATTCCTTGGCGATCTCCTCGCCGACCTTGGTCGCCGCGGCGGTCATGATGTCCAGGTTGCCCGCATAGGGGGGCAGGTAATCGCCGGCCCCCTCGACCTCGACGAACGTGGTGACCAGCGCCTGGCCGCCAGAGTTGATCGACGGGTCGTCGAACTGCGGGTCGTTGAGCAGCCGGTAGCCGGGAACGTAGGTCTGCACCTCGGCCACCACGTCGTGGATGGACTTGGCGATCGCGTCGCGGTCGGCGTCCTCGGGAATGGCGCAAAAGATGGTGTCGCGCATGATCATCGGCGGATCGGCGGGGTTCAAGATGATGATCGCCTTGCCGCGCTTGGCGCCACCGATGGTCTCCACGCCCTTGCTGGTGGTCTTGGTGAACTCGTCGATGTTGGCCCGGGTTCCCGGCCCCGCCGACAGCGAGGCGACCGAGGCGACGATCTCGGCGTACGGCACCCCACCGAGGTCGGCGACGGCGCGCGACACCGCGTACACGATCGGGATGGTGGCCTGCCCGCCGCAGGTGATCATGTTGACGTTGGGCGCATCCAGGTGCTGGCGCAGGTTGGCCGGCGGGATCACCGCGGGACCCACCGCGGCGGGCGTCAGGTCGACGGCCCGGATGCCGGCAGCCGCGTACTTGGGCGCGGCGTCGCGATGCACATAGGCGCTGGTCGCCTCGAACACCAGATCGGGCTTGTCCGACTGCGCCAGCAACCAGTCCACGCCCTCGTGGGTGGTCTCCAAACCCAGCTTGCGGGCCCGCGCCAGACCCTCGCTTTCGGGGTCGATGCCGACCATCCAGCGCGGCTCCAGCCAGTCCGATCGCAACAACTTGTAAAGCAGGTCAGTGCTGATGTTGCCCGACCCGACAATGGCCACACTCGCCTTAGACGGCATGATGCCCCTTTTCGAACTGCTGAGATTTAAGTTAGTCGATTTAATTCGAGCCTATTCGAACGATAAACGCACAGAACCGAGGCCCGCGAAGTCGGCGACGAACTCGTCGCCCGGGTGCGCGTCGATGGCTCGCGTGCACGATCCGGGCAGCACCACGTCGCCCTTGCGCAACCGCACACCGAACCCGTCGACCTTGCGGGCCAGCCACGCCACCGCGGTGACGGGGTTGCCCAGCACCGCGTCGGTGCGGCCCTCCGCGACGACCTCGCCGTTGCAGCGCAGCACCGCGTCGATCCCCTTGACGTCGATGTCGCGGGGGGAAACCCGGGCCTCGCCGAGCACGAAACCGGCCGACGACGCGTTGTCGGCGATGGTGTCGCACAGCTCGATCTTCCAGTCGGTGATCCGGGTGTCGATCAACTCGATGGACGGGACCAAGGCCTCGGTCGCCGCCAGCACGTCGTCCTCGGTGCAGCCGGCTCCCGGCAGGTCGGCGTTCAATATGAAGCCGACCTCGACCTCCACCCGCGGATACAGGTAGCGGTTCGCCTTGACGGGGGTGTCTTCGAACAACTGCATCTCGTCGAGCAAATGCCCGTAGTCCGGCTCGTCGACGCCCATCATCTGCTGGATGGCTTTCGACGACAGCCCCACCTTGTGGCCCAGCACCCGCGCCCCCTCGGCGACCCGCTGCCGGATATTGATCAGCTGGATCTCGTAGGCGTCGACGACGTCGATGTCCGGGTAGGCCGCGGTCAGCGGGGCGATCGGCTCACCGCTCCGCTCGGCCTGCGCCAAGTCCGCAGCCAGCTCGTCGCGGGTAGCAACACTGAGCATTTTTCTACGTCTCCTCGTACGGTCGACCCGGGCCAGTAGCGGCCGCCCTGGGCAATTCTATAACGTGTTCTACATGTCAGCGCAGGAGTACGACGTCGTCGTGGTCGGGAGCGGCGGGGCCGGCATGGTGGCCGCCCTTACCGCCGCTCACCGGGGTCTTTCCACCATAGTCATCGAAAAGGCCCCGCACTTCGGCGGCTCGACCGCGCGGTCGGGCGGCGGCGTTTGGATCCCAAATAACGAAGTGCTCAAGCGTGACGGGGTCAAGGACACCGCCGAGGCGGCCCGCACCTATCTGCACGGGATCGTCGGCAGCGTCGTCGAGCCCGAACGCATCGACACCTACCTCGAGCGCGGGCCCGAGATGTTGTCGTTCGTGCTCAAGCACACACCGCTGAAGATGTGCTGGGTTCCGCGGTATTCCGACTACTACCCCGAGTCGCCCGGCGGGCGCGCCGAAGGCCGGTCGATCGAGCCGAAGCCGTTCGACGCCCGCAAGCTCGGCGCCGACGAGTCCGGCCTGGAGCCCGCGTACGGCAAAGTGCCGCTCAACGTTGTGGTGATGCAACAGGATTACGTGCGGTTGAACCAACTGAAGCGTCACCCGCGCGGCGTGCTGCGCAGCCTGAAGGTCGGCGCGCGCACGATGTGGGCCAAGGCGACCGGCAAGAACCTCGTCGGCATGGGACGGGCGCTGATCGGACCGCTGCGGATCGGCTTGCAACGCGCCGGCGTTCCGGTGGTGCTCAACACCGCGCTGACCGACCTGTACGTCGAAGACGGCGTCGTGCGCGGGGTCTATGTGCGCGGCGCCGCTGATGCCGAATCGGGTGAGCCCAGGCTGATCCGGGCCCGGCGCGGGGTGATCCTGGCGTCGGGAGGGTTCGAGCACAACGAACAAATGCGGGTGAAATACCAGCGCGCCCCGATCACCACCGAATGGACGGTGGGCGCGGTGGCGAACACCGGCGACGGCATCGTCGCCGCCGAAAAGTTGGGCGCCGGACTGGAATTGATGGAAGACGCCTGGTGGGGCCCGACCGTCCCGCTGGTCGGCGCGCCGTGGTTCGCGCTGTCGGAGCGCAACTCGCCGGGATCGATCATCGTCAACATGTCCGGCAAGCGATTCATGAACGAGTCGATGCCCTACGTCGAGGCCTGCCACCACATGTACGGCGGCGAATATGGCCAGGGACCCGGGCCGGGCGAGAACATCCCCGCGTGGCTGGTCTTCGACCAGCAGTACCGCGACCGCTACATCTTTGCGGGATTGCAGCCCGGACAACGCATTCCGCGCAAGTGGCTGGAATCGGGCGTCATCATCACGGCCGACACGCTGGCGGAGCTGGCCCAGAAGGCCGGCCTTCCGGTGAACGAATTCACCGCCACCGTGGAACGTTTCAACGGTTTCGCGCGCTCCGGCGTCGACGCGGACTTCCACCGCGGCGAGAGCGCCTACGACAGGTACTACGGCGACCCGACCAACAAGCCGAACCCCAACCTCGGCGAGATCAGCCACGCGCCGTACTACGCCGCCAAGATGGTGCCCGGCGACCTGGGCACCAAGGGCGGCATCCGGACCGATGTCCACGGGCGGGCGCTGCGCGACGACGGCAGTATCATCGAAGGCCTTTACGCCGCGGGCAATGTCAGCGCGCCGGTGATGGGCCACACGTACCCCGGTCCGGGTGGCACCATCGGCCCGGCCATGACGTTCGGCTACCTGGCGGCATTGCACATTGCCGGCGGAGCCGGGGAAAGGTAACCGCGATGCCCATCGACGTAGACGTCGCGCTGAACGCCGAGCTGGATCCCATCGAATTCTCTTGGGCCAGCAGCGATGTGCAGCTCTACCACCTCGGGCTCGGCGCGGGCGCCGACCCGATGGATCCGCGCGAGCTGCGCTACCTAGTCGACGACACCCCGCAGGTGCTGCCCACGTTCGGCAACGTGGCCGCCACGTTCCACGCCACGAAGCCGCCGACCGTGCAGTTCCCGGGCATCGACATCGAGCTGAGCAAGGTGCTGCACGCCAGCGAGCGGGTCGAGGTGCCCGGGCCGCTGCCGCCGTCGGGCTCGGCCAAGGCCGTCACCCGGTTCACCGACATCTGGGACAAGGGCAAGGCCGCGGTGATCTGGAGCGAGACGACGGTGACCGCGCCGGACGGCACGCTGTTGTGGACGCAGCGGCGGTCCATCTTCGCCCGCGGCGAGGGCGGCTTCGGCGGCGAGCGCGGCCCGTCGGGGGGTGACGCCGCACCGGAGCGGGCCCCCGACCTGGAGGTCGACGTGCCGATCCTGCCGCAGCAGGCGCTGCTCTACCGGCTGTGTGGCGACCGCAACCCGCTCCACTCCGATCCCGAATTCGCCGCTGCCGCAGGCTTTTCGCAGCCGATCCTGCACGGGCTGTGCACGTACGGCATGACCTGCAAGGCGATCACCGACGCACTGCTCGACGGTGACGCCGCCGCGGTGGCCGCCTACGGTGCGCGTTTCGCCGGGGTGGCATTCCCCGGCGAAACGCTCAAGGTCGGCATCTGGAAGGAGGGCGGCCGCTTTTTGGCCAGCGTTGTCGCGCCCTCGCGCGACAACGCCGTCGTGCTCTCCGGGGTCGAACTCGTCCCGGCCTAGCGGCTTCGGGCGCGCTTCCTCTTTTGCGCCTGTTCCGCCGAGTGCCCGGCTAGCTGGGCGCTCGATTGCGAGCGCCCGCGTGGACGGGAGTTCGGCCGGCACGCGCGGCGAGAACCCTGCGGACAATGTCGGCGGGCCGATCACCAGCGACCACCCGGACTACGATCCAGCCTTTGCGTTGCAGCCGCTCCAAGCGCCGAATATCCCAGCCGAATTGTGAATGATCGCTGCGGTGATGGTCGCCGTCGTACTCGACGGCGACCATGATGTCCTCCCAGCCCATGTCCAGATAGGCCATCGGGCTGGCGAATTCGTCGAGCACCGGGATCTGTGTCTGCGGCTTCGGCAAGCCGGCTTGGATCAAGACAACGCGCAGCCATGACTCTTTGGGCGACTGGGCGCCGGCATCGAATAGCTCCGCCGCCCGCCGCGCTCGCGCAATGCCTCGGCGTCCGGTGTACCTTCGGGCGAGCAGCTCGATATCAGCGGCTTTGATTTCCGTCGCTCGTGCAAGCGCATCGATACCTGCCACGGCGGTCATCGTCGGGTACCAGCAGCCGAGGTCGAGCGCTGTCCGCGTCGGTGATGTAAGCGCTACGCCGTCGATCGTCTCGATTTCGTCCGCTTCGACGGTGTCTCTGTGCAGCTGTATCCCCGCCGCGACATGGTGGTTGTCGTGGATCACCTCCACAGCTCTTCGGTCGTCGATCCATTTGCTCCCGTACAGCGCGGCCGCCGAGAAGCCCGCCACAATCCCCCGTCGGCCTGTCCACAGCCAGCCGGCCTTTGCGCGCACCGCCGCGGTGAGCTCGGCGTCGCGATCAATGTAGACGTCTCGAAACAGCCTGACGTAGCGGGTTTCCAGTCGACTTTTGGTCAGCAGTCCACCCGCAACGGCTTCGCTTCCGACAAATGGCTCGCCCATCGCCGCAGCGTCGCATGCAAAGCCAGCCGCGTCACTTCAGGTGTCGAAAGCCCGGCTGGTCGGGCGTTGGGCGCCGAACGCCCGGCCAGCCGGGCGTTCGGCGGGGGCGAAGCGCGCGCTAGCCGAGGATGAGGCCCGAGGTGGGCACGCCCGTACCCGCGGTGACGAGCACGTGCTCGACGTCGGGCACCGGGTTCACCGAGGTGCCCCGCAGTTGCCGCACACCCTCGGCGATGCCGTTCATGCCGTGGATGTAGGCCTCACCGAGTTGGCCACCATGGGTGTTGATGGGCAGCCGGCCGCCGATCTCGATCGCCCCGTCGGCGATGAAGTCCTTGGCCTCACCGCGACCGCAGAATCCCAACTCCTCCAACTGAATCAGCGTGAACGGAGTGAAGTGGTCATACAGCACGGCGGTCTGGATGTCGCTCGGTTTGAGCCCCGACTGCGCCCACAACTGCTGCCCGACGACCCCCATCTCGGGCAGACCGAGCTCGGGCCGGTAGTAGCTGACCATCGTGTACTGGTCGGGGCTGGAGCCCTGCGCCGCCGCCTCGATGACCGCCGGCCGCTGCTTGAGGTCCTTCGCCCGCTCGGGCGACGTCACCACGATCGCCACCGCCCCGTCGGTCTCCTGGCAGCAGTCCAGCAGCCGCAGCGGCTCGGCGATCCACCGCGAATTCTGGTGGTCTTCAATCGTTATCGGCTTCTCGTAGAAGTAGGCCTTCGGGTTCTTGGCCGCATGCTTGCGGTCGGCCACCGAGATCGCGCCGAAGTCCCGGCTTGTCGCCCCGGACAGGTGCATGTAGCGCTGGGCGATCATCGCGACCTGCGCGGCGGGCGTGGACAGCCCGTGCGGGTAGGAGAACGAGTTGTCCGCCGCGGTCGAATCAGCCTGCACGCCGGCGTTTCCCACCAACCGGGTCTGCACCTGACCGAACCGCATGCCGGATCGCTCGTTGAACGCCCGGTACGCGACGACGACGTCGGCCACGCCGGTGGCCACGGCGAGCGCCGCCTGCTGAACGGTCGCGCAGGCGGCGCCGCCGCCGTAACCGATCTGCGAGAAGAACTTCAGGTCACCGATGCCGACCGCGCGTGCCACAGCGGTCTCGTTGTTGGTGTCCATCGTGAAGGTGGTCAACCCGTCGACATCGGACGGGCTCAGGCCGGCGTCGTCCAGGGCATCCAAGACCGCCTCGGCGGCCAACCGCAGCTCGCTGCGGCCGGAGTCCTTGGAGAAGTCGGTAGCGCCGATCCCGACGATCGCGGCTCGGCCGTTCAATAAGCCCGCTGACATCTATGCGCCCCCGATCGTCAGCGTCACGTTCGCGATGACGTGATCGCCAAGGCTGTTGCGGCCAAACACTTTCAGCGTGATCAGGCCGTCGTCGACGGCCGTCACCTCACCGGAGAACGTCACGGTGTCGTAGGCGTACCACGGCACACCCAGGCGCAGGCCGATCGACTTGATCAGCGCCGTCGGGCCCGCCCAGTCGGTGACGTAGCGCTGCACCAGCCCGGTGTCGGTGAGGATGTTGACGAAGATGTCCTTGGAACCCTTGGCCTGCGCCAGGTCCCGGTCGTGGTGCACGTCCTGAAAGTCCCTGGTGGCCAGGGCCGTCGAGATGATGAACGTCGGCGTGCCATGCAGCTTGAGTTCGGGCAACGTGGTGCCCACTTCGACAACGGGTGCGCTCATGCTTCGTCTCCCATGGGCTCCCAGGCGTAGAGGCTCCACTCGGGCCCGGATTCACCGGCCGGGAAGTCGATATAGGTTGCCCGGACCGGCATTCCGATCTTGACCTCGGCGTGGTCGACGTTGCGCAGCTCGCCGAGCATCCGGACGCCCTCTTCCAGTTCGACCAGTGCGATCACGAACGGCAGCGTGCGCCCGGGTACCTTCGGTGCGTGGTGCACCACGTAGCTGAACACCGTGCCCCGGCCGCTGGCGACCGCGAAATCGATCGGCTCGGCCTTGTCCTGCCACACCGCGGGCACCGGCGGGTGCTGCAGGGCGCCGTCGGGGAGGCGCTGGATACGCAGCTCGTGCGCCGCCACACCCTCCCAGAAGAAGGCGGTGTCGCGTGAGACCGCCGGACGCATCATGGCGTCGGCGTCCAGGTCCTGAGGGACCGATGCGGTCGCGCCGGAATCCTCGCGGGGCCTGAATTTCAGGATCCGCCAGGCCATCTCGGCGACATCCTCGTCGCCGACCCGCCACGTGATGTGCTGGTTGATGAACCAGCCCTCGCCGAGCCCGGTCTGCTTGGGACCGACCACGTCGCGCATCTCGGACACGACGGTGACCTGCTCGCCGGGACGCAGATACCGGTGGTAGGTCTGCTCGCAGTTGGTGGCGACCACGCCGATGTAGCCGGCCTCGTCGAACAGCTGCATGATCGGGCCCATGGGGTCGTCGGTCGGGCGTTCCCCGCCCAGGCCGAACATCGTCCAGACCTGAATCATGGCCGGCGGGGCGACAATTCCGGGATGACCGGCCGCCTTGGCCGCGGCCTCGTCGACGTAGATCGGGTTGCGGTCACCCAGCGCCTCGACCCAGTTGTTGATCGTCGGCTGGTTCACCGGATCCCGGGCCTCGCGCGGGGCAGCGACGACGGTGGCGGTGATCTCCGCAACCGCTTCCTTGATATCGGTCATCGAGGCACCCTCGGCACTTTGAGTCCGGCCGCGGCGATCATCTCGCGCATCACCTCGTTCACACCGCCCCCGAACGTGATCACCAGGTTGCGCTTGGTCTGGGAGTCCAGCCAGTTGAGCAGGTCAGCGGTGTCCGAATCGGCGGGGTTACCGTACTTGCCGACGATCTCCTCGGCGAGCCGACCGATGTACTGAATCTTCTCGGTACCAAAGACTTTGGTCGACGCCGCATCGGCGACGTTGATGTCCTCCCCGGCGGCGGCCACCTGCCAGTTGAGCAGCTCGTTGATGCGCCACATCGCGTGAATCTCGCCGAGCGCGCGCCTGACGTCGGCGTGGTCGATCGGGGTGACCCCGTCACTTCCCGGCTTGGACGCCCAGGCGTGCACCCGGTCGTAGATGCCCGCGGTACGCCCGGCCGGGCCGAGCATGACACGTTCGTTGTTGAGCTGGGTGGTGATCAGCCGCCACCCGCCGTTCTCCTCGCCGACCAGCATGTCGGCGGGCACCCGCACATCGTTGTAATACGTGGCGTTGGTGTGGTGGGCGCCGTCGGACAGGATGATCGGCGTCCAGGAGTAACCGGGATCCTTGGTGTCGACGATCAGGATCGAAATGCCCTTGTGTTTCACGGCTTCGGGGTCCGTGCGGCAGGCCAGCCAGATGTAGTCGGCGTCGTGGGCTCCGGTGGTGAAGACCTTCTGCCCGTTGACGATGTACTCGTCGCCGTGACGCACGGCGGTGGTCCGCAGCGAGGCCAGGTCCGTACCGGCCTCGGGCTCGGTGTAGCCGATCGCGAAGTGCACCTCGCCGGCGAGGATCGCCGGCAGGAACTTCTTCTTCTGCATCTCGCTGCCGAACTGCTGCAGGGTCGGACCGACCGTCTGCAGCGTGACCGCGGGCAGCGGCACGTCGGCGCGATGCGCCTCGTTGACGAAGATCGACTGCTCGATCGGGCCGAAACCCAAGCCGCCGAATTCCTTTGGCCACCCGACGCCGAGCTTGCCGTCCTGGCCCATCCGGCGGATCACCGCGCGGTAGGCCTCGTTGTGACGGTCCTGCTCCATCGCCTTCATCTCGTCGGACGAGATCAGGTTCGAGAAGTATTCCCGCAATTCCGCCTGCAGCTGGCGCTGCTCCGGGGTCAGGTCTATGAACATTGCGCTCCCACCAGATCGAGACGATGAGAAGGACCGCCCAGCAACCGGGTCAGGTCCTTGATCGTGGAGTAGTACCGGTGCATCGGATAGGTGATGTCCATGCCCATGCCGCCGTGCAGGTGATGGCAGAGCTGCATCACCGGCGGCGCCTGCGAGGTGACCCAATACCCCAGGACGTCGAGGTCGTCGTCGGCATCCCGCCCCTCCGACAGCCGCCACACGACCGATTTCGCCACCAAATCGATGGTGCGCGAGGCGATGTAGACCTCGGCGAGCTGTGCGGCCACGGTCTGGAAGGTCGACAGCGGCTTGCCGAATTGCTTGCGGTTGGCCACGTAGTCGGCGGTCAGCCGCAGCGCCCCGGCCACCAGCCCGTCGGCGTAGGCGCCGATGGAAGCCAGCACCAGCTGGTTGACGCGCTGCGCGGTGGCGCCGGCCAAGACGTCGGCGTCCTCGACGGCGACGTCGGTGAACGTGACCGTGTACTCGTCGGAGTCATTGGAGGTCGGCGTCTGGACCACCTCGACGCCGCCGGCCTTCGGCGACACCACGACCACCGCGCTGTCGGCGGTGACGATCATCCAATCCGCTTGTCCGGCATAGCCGACGCCGACCTTGGTGCCCGACAGCCGGCCGCCCGCGAACGTGGTCGACGGCCGGTCCGGCAACGCGGCGCCGGGCTCGTTGAGCGCCGCGGTCAGCACGCCGCCCTTGCCGACGCCCGCCAAAAACCGGTCCTGCTGGTCCTCGGACGCCAGGTCAAGCAGGGGGACCACACCGAAACCCAGGGTGGCCAGGGCCGGCGTGATCGCGCCGTGGCGACCGATCTCCGTCAGCACGGTCGCGACCTCGGGCAATCCCACCCCGTCACCGCCGAGGCGCTCGGGCACCGGCAGCGCCGTCACGCCGCCGTTGACCAAAGCCTCCCAACTCAATTCGCGCTCGAACACCGACGTCACGACGTCGGCGACCGCCTGCTGTGTCGCGGTGAGATCGAAATCCATCGTGGCTTCGGCCGCCATATCAGTGCGCCACCGGGCACTTGCCGGTGTAGTCGACCTGCCAGTGCTTGATGCCGTTGAGCCACCCCGACCGCAGCCGCTCGGGCGCGGAGATCGGCTTGAGGTCCGGCATGTGGTCGGCCACGGCGTTGAAGATCAGGCTGATCGTCATCCGGGCCAGGTTGGCGCCGATGCAGTAGTGGGCACCGGTGCCGCCAAAGCCCACGTGCGGGTTGGGGTTTCGCATGATGTTGAAGCTGTGCGGATCCTCGAAGACCTCTTCGTCGAAGTTGGCCGAGCGGTAGAACATCACGACCCGCTGGCCCTTCTTGATCTGCACACCGGACAGCTCGTAGTCCTCCAGCGCGGTCCGCTGGAACGCGGTGACCGGCGTTGCCCACCGGACGATTTCGTCGGGCGCGGTGTCCGGGCGCTCCTTCTTGAACAGCTCCCACTGGTCGGGGTTGTCCGCGAACGCGATCATGCCGTGCGTGATCGAGTTCCGGGTGGTTTCGTTGCCCGCGACGGCCAGCATGACCACGAAGAACCCGAATTCGTCGTCGGAGAGCTTCTCGCCGTCGATGTCGGCCTGGATCAGCTGGGTGACGATGTCGTCGCCGGGGTTCTTGGCGCGCTCCTCGGCCATCTTCATCGCGTACATGATCAGCTCGGCCGAGGACATCGCGGGATCGATGTGCGCGTACTCGGGGTCTTCGTTGCCGGTCATCTCGTTGGACCAGCGGAAGATCTTGTCCCGATCCTCCTGCGGAACGCCCAGCAGACCCGCGATGGCCTGCAGCGGCAGCTCACAGGAGACCTGCTCGACGAAGTCGCCGGAGCCCGACGAGGCGGCCGTCTTCGCGATGTTTTGCGCGCGGGCGTCCAACTCGTCGCGCAGCCGTCCGATGGCCCGCGGGGTGAAGCCGCGCGAGATGATCTTGCGCAGCCGGGTGTGGTGCGGGGCGTCCATGTTGAGCATGACGTTGCGCTGCAGGTCGATCTGCTCGCGCGTCATCTCCTGCGGCCACACCGGGATGGCGCAGTCCTGCTGAGACGAGAAGATGTCACTGCGCACAGAGATCTCTTTGACGTCCTTGTGCTTGGTGATGGCCCAATAGCCTTTGTCGCCAAAACCGCCCGTGCCGCCCGGGACGTCTACCCAGAAGATCGGCTCGGACTTGCGCACTTCGGCCAACTCCGCGACCGGGAGGCCTTTGACACTGACGTCCGGATCGAGAAAATCAAACCCGGGCGGAAGATTCGGACTGGGCACGCTACTTCTCCTAACTACAGTCCTCGATGACTCGCGATCCCAGGACACTAGCTGTCCTAGTGATGCTCTGGTGCCAGTAAAACATGCCTCCACCGCAGACAAAAGGCGGCGACGCATCCTCGCTTGTCATAGTAATGAAACGTGTTCTAGCCTGGCGTCATGGGTAACCCGGTAATCGTCGAAGCCACCCGCAGCCCGATCGGCAAGCGCAACGGATGGTTGTCAGGGCTGCACGCCACCGAGCTATTGGGTGCGGTGCAGAAGGCGCTGGTGGAGAAGGCAGGCATCGACGCCGGCGACGTCGAACAGGTCATCGGCGGCTGCGTCACGCAGTACGGCGAACAGTCCAACAACATCAGCCGGGTCAGCTGGCTGGTGGCCGGGCTGCCCGAACACGTCGGCGCCATGACCGTGGACTGCCAGTGCGGCAGCGGCCAGCAGGCCAACGGCCTGGTCGCCGGGCTGATCGCCGCCGGCGCCATCGACATCGGTATCGCGTGCGGCATCGAGGCCATGAGCCGCGTCGGCCTCGGCGCCAACGCGGGCCCCGACCGCAGCATCCTGCGGCCCGCGTCGTGGGACATCGACCTGCCCGACCAGTTCACCGCCGCCGAGCGGATCGCCAAGCGGCGTGGCATCACCCGCGAGGAGATCGACGAGTTCGGCTTCAACTCGCAGGCCAGGGCCAAGCAGGCCTGGGACGAGGGCCGCTTCGACCGTGAGATCTCCCCGATCGAGGCCCCGGCGCTCGACGAGAACAAGCAGCCGACGTCGGAGCGCGTCACCATCTCCCGCGACCAGGGCTTGCGCGAGACGACCCTGTCGGGTCTGAGCGCGCTGAAGCCCGTCCTCGAGGGCGGAATCCACACGGCGGGAACGTCGTCGCAGATCTCCGACGGCGCGGCGGCCGTGCTGTGGATGGACGAGGACAAGGCCAAGGCTCTGGGCCTGCGGCCGCGCGCCCGCATCGTCAGCCAGGCGCTGGTCGGCGCCGAGCCCTACTACCACCTCGACGGACCGGTGCAGTCGACGGCCAAGGTGCTGGAGAAGGCCGGCATGAAGATGGGGGACATCGACCTCGTCGAGATCAACGAGGCGTTCGCCTCGGTGGTGTTGTCCTGGGCGCGGGTGCACGAGCCGGACATGGCCAGGGTCAACGTCAACGGGGGCGCCATCGCGCTCGGCCACCCGGTCGGGTCGACCGGCAGCCGGCTGATCACCACCGCGCTGCACGAGCTGGAGCGCACCGACCAGACCACCGCATTGATCACGATGTGCGCGGGCGGCGCCCTGTCCACCGGCACCATCATCGAGCGCATCTAGTTCCCCCTTGCTCGTCTCCGAAGAGAGCCGCATCGCCGCGGCGCAGTCCTATATCGACGCGTTGGTCAGCCACGACGGCGACACGGTCCCGTTCGCGGCCGGCTGCACCCGCATCGAGCAGGGCATCAAGAACGGGTTCTCCGGAAATCACCTGCGGCGCAGCCTGAATCGTGGGCCGCAGTATCGGCTGCTGGCGCACACGACGACGCCGGAGTACCGCATCGACGGCGACGACGTGCACGCCGCGTACCTGGTGCTGACCAAGGCGGCGTTGGGCGGGCGTCGGCTCGCGGCGCACGTCACCGAGACCTTCGTCATTCCGGCCGAAAGCGCAAGCGGGAAAGCCGAAATCCACCACATCAAGGTTCGCTTCCACCCCTTCATCCAGCGTTAGGGACGTCGAGGAACATCATGCCGAAACCGAAGCCACGCGCACTGAACTCACCCTGGGTCGCCTTCATCATCAAGTGGATGGCCAAGGGCAACGCATGGATATACCGACGCAGCAATGGAAAATTCGGCGGCACCTTCCAGAAGGCCCCCGTCGCGCTGCTCACCACGACGGGACGCAAGACCGGCGAACCGCGGGTGAGCCCGCTGCTTTACCTACGCGAGGGCGATCGGGTGGTACTGGTCGCATCGAAGGGCGGCAGCGACAAGCACCCGCTGTGGTACCTCAACCTCAAGGCCAATCCCAAAGTGTCCGTGCAGATCAAGGACGAGGTGCTTCACCTGCAGGCCCGCGACGCCACCGAGGCGGAACGGGCCGAGTACTGGCCGAAGTTGGACGCCATGTATCCCTCGTTCGACGATTACCGGTCCTGGACCGATCGGGTGATCCCGGTCGTCATCTGCGACCCCTAGAGTTTCAAATCGCCCGGATGGGGAACCATCCTGGGCAAGATGTCCGAGCGTCGCTGGATCCGCAACTCGCGCCCGATTGCGCTGCTGCTCAAGTACTTCGCGCGCGCCCACATCTGGGTGTACCGCCGAACCAACGGCAGGCTCGGCGCGAAACTGCTGCGATTCCCGGCGGCGCTGCTGACCACGACCGGACGCAAGTCCAACCGGCCGCGGACCACCGCGACGCTCTACCTGCGCGACGGTGAACGGGTGATTTTGCCCGCGTCGTTCGGCGGCCGCGACGAAGACCCGGTGTGGTATCTGAACCTTCGGGAGAATCCCGAGGTGCGGGTGCAGATCCGGGCCCAGCGCCTGGAATTGATCGCGCGCGACGCGACCGACGCCGAGCGCGAACGCTATTGGCCGCCGCTGATGCGGATGTACCCGCCCTACCGCAAGTACCGCGAAGCCGCTGACCGGGTCATCCCGCTCGTGGTGTGCGAACCCCCTCGGCGAGCGTGCACCGACGGCGAAGATTCGGCGAAATCATCGCCGTGAGTGCGCGTTCGGCGCGGGCGCCGCGTCAGGCGCCGTAGACCGGGACCGGCGGGCGCGCCTTGGCGAGCAGGTCGGCGACGACGCGTCCCAGCTCCGCGGGATCCCACCGCGCCCCCTTGTCGATCTCCGGCCCGTGCGCCCAGCCCTCGGCGACGCGAATCTTGCCGCCCTCGACCTCGAACACCTTGCCGGTCACGTCGCGCGATTCGGCGCTGCCCAGCCAAACCACCAGGGGGGAAATGTTTTCCGGGGCCATCGCGTCGAAATCCTGGTCCTGGGTGGACATCATCTCGGCGAAGACGGTCTCGGTCATGCGGGTGCGCGCCGAGGGAGCGATGGCGTTGACGGTGACGCCGTAGCGGCCCATCTCGGCCGCGCCGACGAGCGTCATCGCCGCGATGCCCGCCTTGGCGGCGCTGTAGTTGCCCTGCCCGACGCTGCCCTGCAGGCCGGCGCCCGAGCTCGTGTTGATGATCCGGGCGTCCACGGTTTTGCCCTCTTTGGACAACCCACGCCAGTACGACGCGGCGTGCCGCATCGTGGCGAAGTGGCCCTTGAGGTGCACGGCGACGACGGCGTCGAACTCCTCCTCGCTGGTGTTGGCCATCATCCTGTCGCGCACGATGCCGGCGTTGTTCACCAAAACGTCCAGGCCACCGAAGGTTTCGACGGCGGTCCGAATCAGTTCGGCAGCCTGGTCCCAGTCGGCGACGTTGGAACCATTGGCGACGGCTTCCCCCCCGGCGGCGATGATCTCGTCGACCACGCCCTGGGCGGCGCTGCCGCCGCCCGCCGGTGACCCGTCCAGGCCCACCCCGATGTCGTTGACCACCACCCGCGCACCCTCGGCGGCGAAGGCCAGCGCGTGCGCGCGGCCGATGCCGCCGCCCGCCCCGGTGACGATGACGACGCGGCCGTCAACCACTCCCATAGTCCTTGTCTCCTCTACTTGACCGCGCTGGCGGTCGTGGTGGACAGATAGTGCGGCGGCTCGCCGCCGCCGTGCACCTCCAACGAGGCCCCGCTGATGTAGGAGGCCGCGTCCGAGGCCAAAAACGCTGCGGCCCAACCGACGTCCTCGGGTTTGGCCAGCCGGCCCAACGGCACATTCTTCGAGATCGCGGCGATCGAGTCCGCGTCGCCGTAGAACAGTTCCGATTGTTCGGTCTCGACCATGCCGACCACACAGGCGTTGACTCGGACCTTGGGCCCCCATTCCACGGCCAAGGTCTGGGTGAGGCTCTCCAGCCCCGCCTTGGCCGCCCCGTACGCGCCGGTACCCGGGGAGGGCCGACGCCCGGACAGGCTGCAGATGTTGATGATCGACCCGCCGCGCGGCTGGGCTTGCATCTTGTCGTTCGCGTGCTGCGAAACAGACAGCGCGCCAATGAGATTGAGCTCGATGATCTTGCGGTTGAACTTGGCGCTGGACTCCGCGGTCAGCACGTAGGGCGATCCCCCGGCGTTGTTGACGACGACATCGAGGCCGCCGTGCCGGTCCGCGACGGTGTCGATCAATTCCCTGACCGCGTCGTCATCGCGGACGTCGCAGGAGTGGAACTCATACGGCGATCCCTCGACCGGCCGTCGCGCGCAGGTGACGACGGTGGCGCCCTGCGCGGCGAAAACCGCGCTGATGCCCGCGCCCACCCCGCGAACGCCGCCGGTGACGAGAACCACCCGCCCGGCCAGCCCCAAGTTCATGGCTTCTGCAAATGGGGGGCATGCTTCGGCGCGAGTCACTGTGCTAGCGTACCAAGCAAGTGCTTGCTTAGGTAGTTACCCCACGAGGAAGTGGCACCTTGACCATCACATCCACCACCACCGAACCGGGCATCGTCGCAGTTACCGTCGACTACCCGCCCGTCAACGCCATCCCGTCGCGCGGCTGGTTCGAACTGGCCGACGCCGTCACCGCGGCCGGCCAGGACCCGCAAACCCACGTCGTGATCCTGCGGGCCGAGGGCCGCGGGTTCAACGCCGGGGTCGACATCAAGGAGATGCAGCGCACCGAGGGATTCACCGCGCTGATCGACGCCAACCGCGGCTGCTTCGCCGCGTTCCGCGCGGTCTACGAATGCGCGGTGCCGGTCGTCGCGGCCGTGAACGGATTCTGCGTCGGCGGCGGCATCGGCCTGGTCGGCAACTCCGACGTCATCGTCGCCTCCGAGGACGCCACCTTCGGGCTGCCCGAGGTGGAACGCGGCGCGCTCGGCGCGGCCACCCACCTGTCCCGGCTGGTGCCACAGCACCTGATGCGACGGCTGTTCTTCACCGCCGCCACGGTCGACGCCGCCACCCTGCACCACTTCGGTTCGGTGCACGAGGTGGTGCCGCGCGATCAGCTGGACGAGGCCGCGCTACGGGTCGCGCGCGACATCGCCGCCAAGGACACCCGGGTCATCCGGGCGGCCAAGGAGGCGCTGAACCTCATCGACGTGCAACGCGTCAACTCGAGTTACCGCATGGAGCAAGGCTTTACGTTCGAGCTCAATCTCGCCGGGGTGGCCGACGAGCACCGCGACGCGTTCGCCGGCACGACGAAGGGCAAGGACGCGTGAGCGACAAGAGAACCACCCTCGACGAGGCCGTCGCGCAGGTGCGCAGCGGCATGACCATCGGCATCGGCGGATGGGGATCTCGGCGCAAGCCAATGGCATTCGTGCGCGCCCTGCTGCGCACCGATGTCACCGACCTGACCGTGGTCACCTACGGCGGGCCCGACCTGGGGCTGCTGTGCTCGGCCGGCAAGGTGAAGCGCGTCTACTACGGGTTCGTCTCGCTGGACTCCCCGCCGTTCTACGACCCGTGGTTCGCCAAGGCCCGGGCGGCCGGGGCGATCGAGGCCCGCGAAATGGACGAGGGCATGCTGCGCTGCGGGTTACAGGCCGCCGCGCAACGCCTGCCCTTCCTGCCGATACGGGCCGGGCTGGGCAGTTCGGTGCCCGACTTCTGGGAGGGTGAACTGCAGACCGTCACTTCGCCGTACCCCACGGACGGCGGACGCGAAACGCTGATCGCCATGCCCGCGCTGCGCCTGGACGCCGCATTCGTCCACCTCAACCTCGGCGACAGCCGGGGCAACGCCGCCTACACCGGGATCGACCCCTACTTCGACGATCTGTTCCTGATGGCCGCCGACAGGCGCCACCTGTCGGTCGAGCGCATCGTATCCACCGACGAACTGATCAAGGCGGTGCCGCCGCAGGCGGTGCTGGTCAATCGGATGATGGTCGACAGCGTCGTGGAGGCGCCGGGCGGTGCCCACTTCACCACCGCGGCACCGGATTACGGGCGCGACGAGAAGTTCCAGCGGCACTACGCCGAGGCGGCGTCGACCGACGAGGGCTGGCAGAAGTTCACCCAGACCTACCTGTCGGGCACCGAAGACGACTACCAGGCGGCGGTTCGCGCATTCGCAGAGGAGGCCTGAAAGTGAGCAGCACCCGCGCCGAAGTGTGCGCAGTCGCGTGTGCCGAATTGTTCAGGGACGCAGGCGAGATCATGGTCAGCCCGATGACCAACATGGCCTCCGTCGGGGCGCGGCTGGCCCGCTTGACCTTCTCCCCCGACATCTTGCTGACCGACGGCGAGGCCCAACTGCTGGCCGACACCCCGGCGCTCGGCGCGACCGGTGCCGTCGAGGGCTGGATGCCGTTCGGACGGGTGTTCGAGACGCTGGCCTGGGGGCGTCGCCACGTGGTGATGGGCGCCAATCAGGTTGACCGGTTCGGCAATCAGAACATCTCGGCGTTCGGCCCGTTGCAGCAACCCAAGCGTCAGATGTTCGGCGTGCGCGGCGCCCCGGGCAACGCCATCAACCACGCCACCAGCTATTGGGTGGGCAACCACTCCAAGCGGGTGTTCAGCGAGAAGGTGGACGTGGTCTGCGGGATCGGCTGGGACAACGTCGATGCCGACAATCCGGCGTTTCGGTTCGCCAACACCTACCGGGTCGTGTCGAACCTCGGCGTCTTCGACTTCGGCGGCCCCGACCGGACCATGCGGGCGCTGAGCCTGCACCCCGGGGTCTCGCCGGACGAGGTGCGCGAGGCCACCTCGTTCGAGATCCATGGGCTCGAGGACGCCGAGGAGACCCGGCTGCCCACCGAGGACGAACTGCGCCTCATCCGCGAAACGATCGATCCGAAGTCGTTGCGCGACCGAGAGATACGCTGATGACCAGGTTGCGCACGCCGCTGACCGAGCTGGTCGGTGTCGAGCACCCGGTGGTGCAAACCGGGATGGGCTGGGTGGCCGGGGCGCGCCTGGTGTCGGCCACCGCGAACGCGGGCGGGCTGGGCATTTTGGCGTCGGCCACCATGACGCTGGACGAATTGGCGACGGCCATCGCCAAGGTCAAGGCCGCCACGGACAAGCCGTTCGGCGTGAACATCCGCGCCGACGCGGCCGATGCCGGCGACCGGGTCGATCTGATGATCCGCGAAGGCGTCAAGGTGGCGTCCTTTGCCCTGGCGCCCAAGCAGGAGCTCATCGCCCGGCTCAAAGAGGCCGGCGCGGTGGTGATTCCGTCGATCGGTGCGGCCAAGCACGCCCGCAAGGTCGCCGGGTGGGGTGCGGACGCGATGATCGTGCAGGGCGGCGAGGGTGGCGGGCACACCGGTCCGGTCGCCACCACGCTGCTGCTGCCCTCGGTGCTGGACGCCGTGCGGGGCACCGGCATTCCCGTCATCGCCGCGGGCGGATTCTTCGACGGGCGCGGGTTGGCGGCCGCCCTGAGCTACGGCGCCGCCGGCGTCGCGATGGGCACGCGTTTCCTGCTGACCTCGGATTCGACCGTGCCCGATGCGGTCAAGCGGCGCTATCTGGAGGCGGCGCTGGACGGCACCGTCGTCACCACCCGCGTCGACGGCATGCCGCACCGGGTCCTGCGCACCGGCCTGGTCGAGAAGCTGGAAAACGGTTCGCCGGTGCGGGGTCTGACCGCCGCGGTGCGCAACGCCGCCAAGTTCAAGCACATGTCACGGATGACGTGGCGGTCGATGATCAGCGACGGCCTGGCGATGCGGCACGGCAAGGAGCTGACCTGGTCGCAGGTCGTCATGGCGGCCAACACCCCGATGCTGTTGAAAGCCGGTCTGGTGGACGGCAATACGGAGGCCGGGGTGCTGGCCTCCGGGCAGGTGGCCGGCATCCTCGAGGATCTGCCGTCGTGCGCCGAGCTGATCGATTCGATCGTGCGGGACGCCATCGAGCACCTGCGGGCGGCATCCGCCCTGGTGCACGAGTAGCCACGCGCCGCTTGTGAAGCTATTTGCTGAATTTGGATGTAATTAAGCTATACTCTTCAAATGGGTCGGATGAAGCCACAGCCTTCATCTCGCGCGACGCTGATCGGTGATGTCGTCGGTTCCCGGCGCGCCGCCGATCGCTCCGGGTTGCACCGCGCCCTGTCCGCGGCTCTGCGGGAAGTGGGCGACGGCGCGATCGACCCGCCCGCCTTCACCGTCGGCGACGAGTTCCAGGGCAGCTACCCCACCGTCGGGGCCGCCATCGAGGCGGCATTGACCGTCCGCCTGCTGCTCGCCCCGGACACCGACGTCCGTTTCGGCATCGGATGGGGCGCGGTCACCATCCTCGATGCCGACGCGGGAATTCAGGACGGGCCCGGTTGGTGGAGCGCACGGGCGGCCATCCAGCAGACCGCAGAGGCCCAGCGGCAACCCGGCTTCGCGTTGGTACGCACGACGTTCCGGGCGGACGGTGACACACGCACCGACGCCGCGGCGGTCAACGCGGCGCTGATTTGTCGGGACCATCTGCTTGGATCGCTCGATGAAAGATCGTTGCGGATCGTGAGGGGCTTGATGACGGGCCGAACCAAAAAGGAGCTCGCCGCGGACGAGGGCATCAGTCCATCCGCGGTGTCTCAGCGCGCGAGCCGCGATGGTTTGGATCTTATTGTCCTTGCCAGCCACTATCTTCGGAGTCTGCCGTGAGCGCCGTCGCGGTATTCCTCACGGCGCTCGCAGTCGCCGATCTCGGTCGGCGAGCGCTCCGCACGGTATGGCCGTCGCTCGTGATCGGGCCGGTCGTGGTGGTGGCGTGCGCCGCAGCGGGAGCCCTCTGGCATGCCGGCGACATCCCCTTGCTGGTGCTGGCCGCCGCGGCGGTAGTGGCCTGGGAATGGCTGTGCGCGCGAAGCGAACACAGCGGTAGCCGGCAAGGCGCGGCCCTGGCGGTGTTCGGCGCCGCGCTCGCACTACTGATGCTGCTGTCCGGGTGGTCGTCGCCGACCAACGGCGCGATCGCTCGATGGTCGTCCTGGGTGCACCTGCCGCTCACCCACGTCACGCCCACCCGGCTGCTGATGATCGTCGGCGTCGTCCTGGCCCAGTTCGCCACCGCAAATCAGTTGGTGCGCTTGGTTCTTGCCTCGGTGGGCGCGATGCGCCCGGAAGGTCAGCCGCAGCCGTCGGACCGGCTCAAGGGCGGCAGACTGCTGGGACCGATGGAACGCCTGCTGATCCTGAGCCTCGGTGTCGGCGGGCAGGTCGCCGCGGCGAGCGCCGTCGTCGCCGCCAAGGGGATCATCCGCTTCCCGGAGTTGAACGCGCAGAAGGGCGGTAACGGCGACGTCGGCATCGACGAGGTCACCGAGTACTTCCTCGTCGGCAGCTTCACCAGTTGGCTGCTCGCCCTGGGTGGCATCGGCCTCGTTCTGGCGACCCGCTAAGAGCTTGGCCGAGTGTGAATTTCACGACGCGACACGCCGGCGGTCCGTCGGAAACTTCACACTCGGCGGTACGGGGCGCCACCCCGCAGCGCGCATGGCCGCGACGACACGAGCAACGAAGGTGCCCTGGCGGTAACGGAGGAGATCGCTGCTGACCCGGATGATCGCCCAGCCCAAGTCGGCCAATGCGGTGTACCGGTCGATGTCACGATCACGCTGCCCGGCATCCGTCCAGTGCTGCGGTCCGTCGTACTCGATGCCGACCCGCAGCTCGCGATACCCCATGTCGATGCGCGCCACGAAGTCGCCGTAGTCGTCGCAGACTCGGATCTGTGTCTGTGGCACAGGCAAACCCGCGTCGATCAGCACCAGCCGGGTGCGGGTCTCCTGTGGAGACTCCGCCCCGCTGTCCATGAGGGGCAGCACGGCTTTGAGTCGAACCAGACCGCGCGTGCCGCGATGCTCGGCCATCACGGCTTCGATGTCCTTGACTTTGACGCCGGTGACGTTGGCCAGCGCGTCGAGCCGCTGCACCGCAAACAACCGCGACGACGCCCACCGGCCCACATCGAAAGCCGTACGCGCCACACTGGTCACCGGCATGCCGTCGACTTCGACGACCTCGCCGGGCAGCAGTGTCTCGCTGTGCACGACGATGCCGGCGGGTGGGTGCCGGTTGCCGTGTATCAACTCGGCATCGAGCGTCGGGCTTACCCACTTCGCCCCGAGCAGCGCGGCCGCCGAGTTCCCCGCGATGACGCCCTTGCGTCGTGACCAAAGCCATGCCGCCTGCGCGCGTTCTCGCGCCGTCAGCGCGATGCCGGCGGGGCGGTAGACACCCGGGTGGACGGGCTCGTAGAGGGAGCGCATCGCCCGTTCCGGCAACACCTTTGCCGCCAGGGCCTCACTGCCCAGGAAGAGCTCCGTCATGCCGCCGATGGTGCCCACCCGCACCGACAACTCCGCGAATGTGAATCCTACGACGCGACACGCCTTTGTGGCGTCGCAGGATTCACACTCGGCGGGCAGAGGAAGAAGGTCAGAGCCGCTCGATGATGGTGACGTTGGCGGTGCCCCCGCCCTCGCACATCGTCTGCAGGCCGTAACGGCCGCCGGTGCGCTCGAGCTCGTTGAGCATGGTGGTGAACAGCTTGGCGCCGGTGGCGCCCAGCGGGTGCCCGAGCGCGATCGCCCCGCCGTTGGGGTTGACCTTCTCCGGGTCGGCCTTGACTTCCTTGAGCCAGGCCAAGACCACCGGGGCGAACGCCTCGTTGATCTCGACCGTGTCGATGTCGTCGATCGACAGCCCGGTCTTGTCCAGCGCGTAGCGGGTCGCCGGAATCGGCCCGGTCAGCATGAAGACCGGGTCGGCCGCGCGTGCGCTGATGTGGTGGATGCGGGCCCGCGGTGTCAGGTTGTGCTCCTTGACGGCCCGCTCGGACGCCAGCAGCACCGCGCTGGCCCCGTCGGAGATCTGGCTGGCCATGGCCGCCGTCAGCCGGCCGCCCTCGACCAGAGGCTTGAGGCCGGCCATCTTCTCCAGCGACGATTCGCGCGGGCCCTCGTCGACCCGGAACGGCCCGGATTCGGTTTCCACGGTGATGATTTCGTTGTCGAAGTGGCCGCCCCGGATCGCCGCGAACGCGCGCTCGTGACTGGTCAGCGCGTATCGCTCCATCTCTTCGCGCGACAGGTTCCACTTCTCGGCGATCAGCTCCGAGCCGCGAAACTGCGAGATCTCCTGGTCGCCGTAGCGATGCAGCCACTGCTTGGACTCGTTGGTCGGGGAGGTGAAGCCGAACTGCTCGCCGACGGTCATGGCCGACGAGATCGGGATCTGGCTCATGTTCTGCACCCCCCCGGCGACGATGAGGTCGGCGGTGCCGGACAGAATCGCCTGTGCGCCAAAGGAAATGGCCTGCTGACTGGAGCCGCACTGGCGGTCGACGGTGACGCCGGGCACCTCTTCGGGGTAGCCCGCGGCCAGCCAGGAGAGGCGCGCGATGTTGCCGGCCTGCGCGCCGATGGCATCGACGCAGCCGGCGATCACGTCGTCGACGGCGGCGGGGTCGACGTCGACCCGGTCGAGCAGTCCGCGCCATCCCAGCGCACCCAGGTCGACCGGATGCACTCCGGCCAGCGATCCGCCGCGCTTGCCGACCGCGGTACGCACGGCGTCGATGACGTAGGCCTCTGGCATTTCAGACTCCTTCTTTGGTGATCCCGCCAAGAACGATGGCGAGGTATTGCTGACCCACCTGCTGCGCGGTGAGCGGACCGCCGGGCTGATACCAGCGCACCGACACCCACGTGGTGTCACGGATGAAGCGGTAGACAAGGTCGACGTCGAGATCGGGACGGAAGTAGCCCTCGTCGACGCCCTGATGGAGCAGCTCGAGCCACATCTTGCGCTGTTGCCGGTTCATGTCCTCGATGTAGGAGAACCGGGGCTGTGACAACAGCCGCTGGGCTTCGTCCTGGTAGATGACGACCTGCGCGTGCCGGTGCTCGATCGCCTCGAACGACGCCATGAACAGCCCCTTGAGCCGCTCCAGCGGGTTGGCCTCGCCGTCCACGATCTCGCGGTACCGGGCGAACAACCAGTCCAGGAAGCTGCGCAAGAGCTCGTCGACCATCTCCTCTTTGGACGAGAAGTGGTGGTACAGGCTGCCGGACAGGATGCCGGCGCTGTCGGCGATGTCGCGCACCGTGGTGGCGCGCAGCCCGCGCTCGGCGAACATGGTCGCGGCAAGCTCCAGCAACTCGTCTCGCCGGCTGTTGGCCTGACCGGTCACTCGGTCCACCCGACCAGAGTATCAACCAAGCGCTTGCTTGGCCAGCGGGCCGGCTCTCACGGGTGCTGACTGGATACCGAGATGACCTCGCCGGTCAGGTAGCTGGAGTAGTCGCTGGCGAGGAAGGCGATGGTGGCCGCGACCTCCCACGGCTCGGCGGCGCGGCCGAAGGCCTCGCCGGCCGAGAGCCGGTCGAGCAGATCGGCCGACGACGTCTTCTCCAGGAACTTGTGCCGCGCGATGCTCGGCGACACCGCGTTGATCCGTACCCCATACTCGGCGGCTTCGATTGCGCTGCACCGGGTCAGGGCCATCACGCCGGCCTTGGCGGCCGCGTAGTGCGATTGCGAGTGCTGTGCCCGCCAGCCCAGGACGCTGGCGTTGTTGACGATGACGCCGCCGTGTGGTGCCTCGCGGAAGTAGCGCAGCGCCGCGCGCGTGGCACGCAGCACCGACGTCAGCGTGACGTTGAGGACGCGGTCCCATTCCTCGTCGGTCATGTCGACGACCGGCGTCTGTCCGCCGAGACCGGCGTTGTTGACCAGCACGTCGATCCGGCCCATCCGGGCGGTGGTCGACGCGATGAGGGCGTCGACTTGAGCGGTCGAGGTCACGTCGCAGACCACGTGCTCGACGTTGCCCTGCCCCAGCGCGGCGAGCTGCTCGGCCGTCTCGCCCAGGCGCCGTTCGTGGTGGTCGGAGATCACCACGTCGGCACCCTCGGCCAACGCCCGCCGCGCGGTCGCCGCGCCGATCCCGGTGCCGGCGGCGGCCGTCACGACCACCACCTTGCCCTGCAGAAGTCCATGTCCGGCAATCTCTTTGGGAGCTTCGGACAGACTCATCCCTTAACCTCTCGGGGTAGGCCGAGCACCCGCTCGGCGATGATGTTGCGCTGGATCTCGTTGGACCCGCCGTAGATGGTGTCGGCGCGGCTGAACAGGAACAGCCGCTGCCACTCGTCGAACTCGCCGTCGGCCAGGGTCAGGCCCGGCTTGCCGACGACGTCCATCGCCAGCTCGCCCAGATCGCGATGCCAGTTGGCCCACAACAGCTTCGACACGTTGTCCTGGCCCGGCTGCTCGACGTCCATGGTGGCCAGCGCGTACGAACGCATGGCCCGCAGGCCCGTCCACGCCCGGGTCAGCCGCTCGCGGATGAACGGGTCGTCGGCCGCGCCGGTCCGCTGGGCGAGCTCGGCGAGGTTGGAAAGCTCACGGGCGTAACGGATTTGTTGCCCGAGCGTCGAGACGCCGCGCTCGAACGTCAGCGTGCCCATTGCGACCCGCCAGCCGTCACCGGGCTCGCCGACCACCAGGTTGGCCTCGGTGCGGGCGTCGTCGAAGAACACCTCGTTGAATTCCGAGTCGCCGGTCAGCTGGATGATCGGCCGCACTTCCACGCCCGGCTGGTCCAGCGGCACCAGCAGATACGACAACCCCGCGTGCCGCTTGGAGCCCTTCTCGGTGCGCGCGACCACGAAGCACCACTGCGCCCAGTGCGCCAGCGACGTCCAGACCTTCTGGCCGTTGATCACCCAGTGGTCGCCGTCGAGTTCGGCGGTGGTCGCCACGTTGGCCAAGTCGCTGCCGGCGCCGGGCTCCGAATAGCCCTGGCACCACAGCTCGGTGACATCGAGGATCTTGGGCAGGAAACGCTGCTGCTGCTCGGGTGTCCCGAACGCGATCAGCGTCGGCCCCAGCAGCTCCTCGCCGAAGTGGTTGACCTTGTCCGGGGCGTCCGCGCGGGCGTACTCCTCGTAGAACGCCACCCGGTGCGCGGTGGACAGGCCGCGGCCGCCGTGTTCGACCGGCCAGCCCAGGCAGGTCAGTCCGGCCTTGGCGAGATGCTGGTTCCAGGCCCGGCGTTCCTCGAAGGCCTCGTGCTCGCGGCCGGGGCCCCCGAGACCCTTGAGAGCTGCGAATTCACCGACCAGATTGTCGGCGAGCCAAGAGCGGACCTCGGCCCGGAACTCCTCGACGTCCTGCATGCCTTGTAGGCTAACCTACCAAGCACTTGCTTTGTTAGGCCGCCGTAGGAGAAGCGCCGATGACCACCGATCCCCGCACCGTGCCCGCGGCGCTGGATCGTTTCGCGCGCCAACTCCCCGATCACGACGCGTTGGTCACCGAGGACCGGTCGTTCACCGCCGCGGCGTTGCGCGACGAGGTGCACCGGGCGGCGGCGGCGCTGATCGCGCTGGGCGTGCAGCCCGGCGACCGGGTGGCGATCTGGTCCCCCAACACCTGGCATTGGGTGGTGGCCTGCCTGGCGATCCACCACGCCGGCGCCGCGATGGTCCCGCTGAACACCCGCTACACCGCCGCGGAGGCCGGCGACATCCTGGCCCGCGTCGAGGCGCCGGTGCTGTTCGGCATGGGCGAGTTCCTGGGCAACGACCGCGTCGCCGACCTGGATCGGGCGGCGCTGCCCGCGCTGCGGCACATCGTGCGGATACCGATCGATGCCCGGGAAACGGGGGCTGGCACCTGGGACGAATTCATCGCCGGCGGCACCGATCTCGACGCGGTGGCCGCCCGGGCCGCGGCGGTCACGCCCGACGACGTCAGTGACATCCTGTTCACGTCGGGCACCACCGGCCGCAGCAAGGGCGTGCTGTGCGCGCACCGGCAGTCGCTGTCGGCCTCGGCGTCGTGGGCGGCCAACGGCAAGATCACCGCCGACGACCGCTACCTGTGCATCAACCCGTTCTTTCACAACTTCGGCTACAAGGCCGGCATCCTGGCGTGCCTGCAGACCGGCGCGACGCTGATCCCCCACCTCACCTTCGATCCGCTGCGCGCGCTGAAGGCGATCGAGCAACACCGCATCACCGTATTGCCCGGTCCGCCAACGATTTACCAGACCCTGCTCGATCATCCGGCTCGTGGCGATTACGACCTGAGCTCGCTGCGCTTCGCGGTGACGGGGGCGGCCACCGTGCCGGTCGTGTTGGTCGAGCGCATGCAGTCCGAACTCGACATCGACATCGTGCTGACGGCTTACGGCCTCACCGAGGCCAACGGCATGGGCACCATGTGCCGCGCCGACGACGACGCGGTCACCGTCGCCACCACCTGCGGGCGCCCGTTCGCCGACTTCGAATTGCGCATCGACGCGCCACAATCCGGCGAATCGGGCGAGGTGTTGCTGCGTGGGCCCAATGTGATGCTGGGCTACCTCGACGACCCGGCGGCCACCGCCGCCGCCATCGACGCCGACGGTTGGCTGCACACCGGTGACATCGGTGTGCTGGACGCGGCCGGCAACCTGCGCATCACCGACCGGCTCAAGGACATGTACATCTGTGGGGGATTCAACGTGTACCCCGCCGAGATCGAGCAGGTGCTGGCCCGGCTCGACGGTGTGGCCGACGTCGCCGTGATCGGGGTCCCCGACGAGCGCCTCGGCGAAGTCGGCCGGGCGTTTCTGGTCACCCGCCCGGGGGCACAACTCGACGAACAATCTGTGATCGCATACACCCGTGAGCATTTGGCGAACTTCAAGACACCGAGATCGGTGCGGTTCGTCGACGCGCTGCCGCGCAACGCCGGCGGCAAGGTGCTCAAACCACAACTGCGAGAGCTGGACTGATGGATCTGGATCTAGACGACGACACCTTGGCTTTCCAGGCCGAGGTCCGGGAATTCTTGTCGGCCAATGCCGAGTCGATCCCGACGAAGTCATACGACAACGCCGAAGGCTTTGAGCAGCACCGGCATTGGGACCGGGTGCTGTTCGATGCCGGGCTTTCGGTGATCACCTGGCCGAAGCGCTACGGCGGCCGCGACGCGCCGCTGCTGCACTGGGTGGTGTTCGAAGAGGAGTACTTCCGTGCCGGGGCGCCCGGCCGGGCCAGTGCCAACGGCACCTCGATGCTGGCCCCGACGCTGTTCGCGCACGGCACCGAGGAGCAGCGCGACCGGATCCTGCCCAAAATGGCCAGCGGCGAAGAGATCTGGGCGCAGGCGTGGTCCGAACCCGAGTCGGGCAGCGACCTGGCGTCGCTGCGCTCCACGGCGACGGCGACCGACGGCGGCTGGCTGCTCAACGGGCAGAAGATCTGGAGCTCGCGTGCGCCGTTCGCCGAGCGGGGATTCGGGCTGTTCCGCTCCGACCCCGGCGCCGAGCGCCACAACGGGCTGACCTACTTCATGTTCGACCTGAAGGCCAAGGGCGTGACGGTGCGGCCGATCGTCCAACTGGGCGGCGACACCGGATTCGGCGAGATCTTCCTCGACGACGTCTTCGTACCCGACGAGGACGTGATCGGCACCCCGCACGAGGGCTGGCGGGCGGCGATGAGCACGTCGAGCAACGAACGCGGCATGTCGCTGCGCAGCCCGGCCCGCTTCCTGGCGACGGCGGAACGGTTGGTGCAGCTTTGGAAGGAGGCCGGCGCACCGGCCGCGTTCGCCGACCGGGTCGCCGACGGCTGGATCAAGGCGCAGGCCTACCGGCTGCAGACCTTCGGCACGGTGACCAGGCTGGCCCTCGGTGGTGAGCTGGGCGCCGAATCGTCGGTGACCAAGGTGTTCTGGTCCGACCTCGACGTCGAACTGCACCAGACCGCGCTCGACATCCTGGCCGCGGACGGGGAACTCGCCGGCCCGTGGACCGAAGGTCTGCTGTTCGCGCTGGGCGGCCCGATCTATGCCGGCACCAACGAAATTCAGCGCAACATCATCTCCGAGCGGTTGCTGGGCCTGCCGCGCGAGAAGTCCGGGGGCAAGAAGTGAGATTTGCGCTAGACGAACAGCAGCGAGACTTCGCGGCCAGCATCGACGCCGCGCTCGGCTCGGCGGACCTGCCCAGCGCCGTGCGGGCGTGGGCGGCGGGCGACACCGCGCCGGGCCGCAAGGTGTGGGAACACCTGGCCAATCTGGGTGTCACCGCCCTGGCCGTGCCGGAGAAATTCGACGGCATCGGGGCGGACCCGATCGACCTGGTCGTCGCCCTCGAACGCCTCGGGCGCTGGTGCGTGCCGGGCCCGGTGGTCGAATCCATCGCGGTGGCACCGGTATTGCTGGACTCCGACGATCACGCCGAGCGGTGCGCCGGGCTCGCGGCCGGCGAGCTGATCGCCACGGTCGCACTGCCGCCGCGGGTGCTGCGGGCCGTCGACGCCGACGTGGCGAACCTGGTGCTGCTGGCCGGTGACGAGGGGGTCACCGAAGCCACCGCGGGGGAAGAGCACGAGTCCGTCGACCCCAGCCGCCACCTGTATGACGTGACCCCGACCGGCGCCGCTTGGGAAGCAGACGTCAAGCGCGCCTACGAGTTCGCCGCGCTGGGTACCGCCGCGCAACTGGTCGGCGCCGCCGAGGCGCTGCGCGACGCCGCCGTCGACTACGCCAAGCAACGCACCCAGTTCGGCCGGGTGATCGGCTCGTATCAGGCGATCAAGCACAAGCTCGCCGACGTGCACATCGCCATCGAACTGGCCCGGCCGCTGGTGCACGGCGCGGCGCTGACGCTGGACCCCCGCGACGTGAGCGCGGCCAAGGCGGCGGCCTCCGACGCGGGCCTGCTGGCCGCGCGGTCGGCGCTGCAGACCCACGGCGCGATCGGGTTCACCCAGGAACACGACCTGTCGCTGTTGCTGCTGCGGGTGCAGGCGCTGCGATCCTCCTGGGGCACACCGGAAGAACATCGGCGACGAGTGCTGGAGGCGCTGTGACTCGCGCCGCGACGATGCAGAGCCTAGCGATGAGAAGGAGCGGCACCCATGACTCGCGCCGCGACGATGCAGAGCCTAGCGATGAGAAGGAGCGGCGCCAATGACTGAAGAACGCGAGCTGCTCCGCGAGACGGTGGCCGCGCTGGTCGCCAAGCACGCCGGCCCGGCGGCGGTGCGCGCCGCCATGGAGTCCGACCGAGGCTACGACGAATCGCTCTGGCGGCTGCTGTGCGAGCAGGTCGGCGCCGCGGCCCTGGTGATACCGGAGGAACTGGGCGGCGCCGGCGGTGAATTGGCCGACGCCGCAGCGGTTTTGCAGGAGCTGGGCCGCGCCCTGGTGCCCTCCCCGCTGCTGGGCACCACGCTGGCCGAGCTGGCGCTGCTGAGCGCCCCCGAGCCGGACGCCGCGACGCTGGAGGGCCTGGCCGAGGGCACCGCGATCGGCGCGCTGGTGCTCGATCCCGACTACGTGGTCAACGGCGACATCGCCGACGTCGTGGTTGCCGTCGAGGACGGCCGGCTGAGCAGGTGGACCCGCTTCAGCGCGCAGGCCGTCACCACCATGGACCCGACCCGGCGCCTGGCCCGGGTGCAACCGCAGGAGGCCGAGGCGATCGGCGCGGACCCCGGCCTGGCGGACAAGGCTGCCGTCCTGCTGGCCGCCGAGCAGATCGGCGCCGCGCAGCGCTGTATGGAGCTGACCGTCGAATACGCCAAGGACCGAGTGCAATTCGGCCGGCCGATCGGCAGCTTTCAGGCGCTCAAGCATCGGATGGCCGACCTGTATGTCACGGTCGCCGCGGCGAAGGCCGTCGTGTCCGACGCGTGTGAGGACCCCTCACCCACCAACGCCGCCGCGGCACGGCTGGCCGCCACCGAGGCGCTGAACACGGTGGCCGCCGAGGGCATCCAGTTGCACGGCGGCATCGCGATCACGTGGGAACACGACATGCACCTGTACTTCAAACGCGCCCACGGCAGCGCGCACCTGCTGGACACGCCGCAGGAGCTGCTTAACCGGCTGGAATCCGAGGTACTCAACACGCCGTGACCGATCGTGTCTCGCTGCGCGCGGGCATCCCACCGTTCTACGTGATGGATGTCTGGTTGGCGGCCGCCGAACGCCAGCGCAGCCACGGCGATCTGGTCAACCTGTCGGCGGGCCAACCCAGCGTCGGGGCGCCCGAGCCGGTGCGCGCGGCCGCCGCGGCGGCCGTGCATTCCAACCAGCTGGGCTACTCGGTGTCGCTGGGCACCCCCGAGCTGCGTGCCGCGATCGCCGCGGATTACCGGCGCCAGCACGGCCTCGACGTCGAACCCGACGCCGTGGTGATCACCACGGGCTCCTCGGGCGGCTTCCTGCTGACCTTCCTGGCCTGCTTCGACGCCGGCGACCGGGTGGCCCTGGCCAGCCCCGGCTATCCGTGCTACCGAAACATCTTGTCGGCCTTGGGATGTGAGGTCGTGGAGATCCCCTGCGGGCCGCAGACTCGCTTCCAGCCCACCGCGCGGATGCTCGCCGAGCTCGACCCCCCGGTGCAGGGCGTCATCGTGGCGAGCCCCGCCAACCCCACCGGAACGGTCATCGCGCCGGAGGAGCTGGCCGCGATCGCCGCCTGGTGCGACGCCTCCGGGGCGCGGCTGATCAGCGACGAGGTGTACCACGGGCTGGTCTACGAGGGCGCGCCGCAGACCAGCTGCGCGTGGCAGACATCGCGAAATGCCGTGGTGGTCAACAGCTTTTCGAAGTACTACGCGATGACGGGCTGGCGGCTGGGCTGGCTGCTGGTGCCGGCCGAGTTACGCCGCGCGGTGGATCGCCTCACCGGCAACTTCACCATCTGCCCGCCCGTGCTCTCGCAGCTGGCCGCGGTGGCGGCCTTCACCCCGGAGGCCACCGCCGAAGCCGACGGCCACCTGCACCACTACGCGACCAACCGCTCGCTGCTGCTCGACGGGCTGCGCGGCATCGGTGTCGAGCGCCTGGCCCCCACCGACGGCGCCTTCTACGTGTACGCCGACGTCTCGGACTTCACCGACAACTCGATGGAGTTCTGCTCGAAACTGTTGGAAGAGACCGGCATCGCCATCGCGCCCGGCATCGACTTCGATACCACCCGCGGCAATTCGTTCGTCCGGCTGTCGTTCGCCGGGCCCACCGCCGACATCGAGGAAGCGGTGCGACGGCTCGGCCCGTGGCTTTCGGCCCGCTAGCCGCGCCGCGCCTACGCGTCCAGCACCTGCCCGATGCGCGCCTCGAGCGCACCGCGCTCGCCGATGCCGGCCACATCGATGCCGAATCGCTCACCGAGCACGTCGACGACCGCCGCCGCGTCGTCCAGGCGGATCTTCTCGCTGCCGTCGGCGCGGTGGACGCTCAGGTAGCGGCCGGCCAGGTTGTAGCGGGCGTCGGCGGTCGTCAGGGCGGCCATCAGCCCGGTCACGAAGTGCGACTCGGGGTGCGTCGAGACGTACCAGCTGCCCACCCGCAGATCGATCTGCGGCACGGTCTGGGTGCCCAACACGTACAGCGGTTTCCACTCGTCGCGGACCAGGGCTTGCAGCACCAGGCCGTCGCCGCGGTCGTTGAGCCGGTACGGCTCGTGCGTTGTCTGCTGGGCGTTTCCGGTCTCGAAGCGGATGGGGGACGTCAGCGTCTGGCCACCGAAACCGACGTCGACCAGATAGGAGCCCTGCGAGCCCGGGAACGTCACAGCCAGCGCCGTGTGCGTCTGGGCTCCCAGCGGCGCGTCGGGCGGCTGCATCCAGACCACCCGCCCGGCCAGGCGGCGCACCCGGAACCCGATCTCGGCCAGCACGTAACCCATCAGGCCGTTCTGCTCGTAGCAGTAGCCGCCCCGGCGCCGGTACACCAGCTTGTCGGTGAGGGCTTCGGGGCTCAGGTCGTCGACCGGCACCCCCATCAGCGGATCGAGGTTCTCGAACGGGATCGACCCGGTGTGCGCGGTCATCAGATCCTGCAGCACCTCGAGATTCGGCTCGGCGGCACCGCGGTAGTCGATGCGATCGAAGTACGCGCCCAGATCCAGCGTCATGAAACCATTCTGGGCCCCAGGCGGGGCGTTACGGCGCCCGGGTGTCCCGCGGGCGTAACGCCACGGCGGAAAAACGCACCGCGAAGTCGCCGTGGCGTTACGCCCGTGAGAACCCCTACAGCCAGGTGTCCTGGGTGGTGGTGGTGAGGAAGGCTTCCAGGTCGTCGCGCCACTGCGCCGGCGTCGTCTTGTCCGGCTCGATGCCGGTGTACTCCCCGCGATAGAACAGCAGCGGCCGCGGCTTGATCTTGGGGGCCTCCGAAAGCGATTGCACCGCACCGAACACCACGAAGTGGTCGCCGCCGTCGTGCGCGGAGGCCACGGTGCAGTCGATGTAGGCCAGCGACCCGTCGATGATCGGTGAACCGAGATCGGAAAGGTGCCAGTCGATGCCGGCGAACTTGTCGGGTTCCTTGGAGCCGAACCGGGCCGAGACGTGCTTCTGGTTCTCGGTCAGCATGTTGACGCAGAACCGGCCGGAGGCCTCGATGGCCTTCCAGGACCGCGACACCTTGGTCGGGCAGAACAGCACCAGCGGCGGGTCCAGCGACAGCGCCGCAAACGACTGGCAGGCGAAGCCGACGGGGACGTCGTCGTGCACGGTGGTGATGATGGTGATGCCGGTGCAGAACTGCCCCAGCACCTGCCGGAAGGTCCGCGGATCGATGGGCGCCGACATGGTCAGCCGCGCATGCCGACCGTGAAGTCGTGGCCCCACAGGCTGACCGCGGTGCTTTCCCGGGCGACCCAGTCGTCGTCTTCGACTTGCCTTCCCTCGCAACCGAATTCGATGTCGAATCCGCCGGGTGTCTTCATGTAGAACGACAGCATGAGGTCGTTGACGTGACGGCCCATGGTGGCCGACATGGGCACCTTGCGGCGCAGCGCCCGGTCCAGGCACAGCCCCACGTCGTCGACGTCCTCGACCTCCATCATCAGGTGCACGATGCCGCTCGGTGTGGGCAGCGGCAGGAAGGCCAGGCTGTGATGGCGCGGGTTGCAGCCGAAGAATCGCAACCAGGCGGGCGCCCCGTCGGCGGGGCGGCCCACCACCTGCGGCGGCATCCGCATCGAGTCGCGCAGCTTGAACCCGAGCACGTCGCGGTAGAAGTGCAGCGCCTCGTCGTCGTCGCGGGTGGACAACACCACGTGCCCCAGGCCCTGCTCACCGGTGACGAACTTGTGCCCGTAGGGGCTGACCACCCGGCGGTGTTCCAGGGCGACGCCGTGGAAGACCTCCAGGCAATTGCCCGACGGGTCGGAGAACCGGATCATCTCGACGACCCGGCGGTCCGCCAGTTGCGCGGCGGTGGCTTCCTTGTAGGGGACGCCCTCGACGTCGAGGCGGTCCCGGATCTCTTGCAGGCCTTCGGCGTTCGCGCACTCCCAGCCGGCCTCCATGAGGTGGTCGCGCTCGCCGGGCACGATCACCAGCCGCGCGGGGAAGTCGTCCATCCGCAGATACAGGGCGCCCTCGGTGTTGCCGCTGCCCTCGACCATGCCGAGGACCTTGCACCCGTACTCACGCCAGGCCGCCATGTCGGTGGCCTCGATGCGCAGATAGCCCAGCGAACGGATGCTCATCACGCACCTCCCAGGAAATCGATGGTGAGCTTGTTGAACTCGTCGAACTTCTCCACCTGCGCCCAGTGCCCACACTGCCCGAAAACGTGCAGCTGCGCACGCTTGATGGTCTTGAGCGCGACCAGCGACCCGTCCAGCGGGTTGACCCGGTCCTCACGCCCCCAGATCAGCAGCACGGGCTGGCGCAGGCGGTGCACCTCGCGCCACATCATGCCGAGCTCGAAATCGGCGCCCGCGAACGACATTCCCATCGCCCGCGTCGCCGTCAACGATTCCGGCGTGCTGGCCAACGCGAACCGCTCGCCGATCAATTCGTCGGTGATCAGTTTCTGGTCGTAGACCATCACCCGCAGGAACGCCTCGAGGTTCTCCCGGGTGGGCTCGGCCGAGAACCTGCCCAGCCGCTTGACGCCCTCGGTGGGGTCGGGGGCGAACAGGTTGATACTCAACCCGCCCGGCCCCATCAGGACCAGGCGCCCGGCCAGGTCGGGGTAGTCCAGGGCGAACCGGACCGCGGTGCCGCCGCCCAGCGAATTGCCCACCAGCGGAACGCGTCCCAGGCCCAGGTGGTCGAAGAGGCCCTTGAGCGCCCTCGCCGCGTAGTGGTTGAACTGCCCGTGCTCGGCGCGCTTGTCCGAATGCCCGTAACCGGGCTGGTCGACGGCGAGCACGTGGAACCGCTCGGCCAACACCGGGATGTTGCGCGACCAGTTCGTCCAGCTCGCCGCCCCGGGACCGCCGCCGTGCAGCAGCACGATCGTCTGGTCGTTGCCGACCCCCGCCTCGTGGTAGTGCAGCTTGAGCGGCCCGTCGACGTCGACCTCGATGAAGCGCGAGGTGGACTCGAAGGTGATCTCCTCGGTTGCGGTCACTTAGCGCCGCTCCTCCTCATCGCTTCGCTCTGCATCGTCGTCGGCGCGCATGGCTAGACCATGGTGTCGCCGGGTGGCAGCCCGAACTCGTTGTTCCCGAAGATCTGGTAGGCCCGCTCGGGGTCGTTCGCCGCGTGCACCCGGCCGGCGTGGGCGTCGCGCCAGAACCGTTGCACCGGTTGGTCGTTGGCCAGGGCGGTGGCGCCGGACGCCTCGAACAACCGGTCGATGGAGGCGATGGCCCGGCCGGTGGCGCGCACCTGGTCGCGACGGGCGCGGGCGCGCAGCTCGAACGGGATCTCCTTGCCGGCCGACAGCAGCGCGTACTCGTCGGCGACGTTGCCGCTCAGCTGGCGCCACGCCGCGTCGATGTCGCTGGCCGCCTCGGCGATGCGGACCTTGGCGAAGGGGTCGTCCTTGGCCTTCTCGCCGGCGAACGCCGCGCGCACCCGCTTGCCCTGGTGCTCGACGTGCGCGGCGTAGGCGCCGTAGGCCATGCCCACGATCGGCGCCGAGATGGTGGTGGGATGCATTGTGCCCCAAGGCATCTTGTAGACGGGCGCGGTGTTGGTCTCATACCCCCCGGCGGTGCCGTCGTTCATCGCCTTGTAGGACAAAAACCGGTGCCGCGGCACGAAGACGTCCTTGACGACGACGGTGTTGCTGCCGGTGCCGCGCAGGCCGACGACGTGCCACACGTCGTCGATGCGGTACTCGCTGCGCGGGATCAGGAAGCTGCCGAAGTCGACCGGGCGGCCGTCCTTGATCACCGGGCCACCCAGGAACGCCCACGTCGCGTGGTCACAGCCCGAGGACCAGTTCCATGCGCCGTTGACCAGGTAGCCGCCGTCGGTCACCACGCCCGCGCCCATCGGGGCGTACGAAGAGGAAACCCGGGTCTTGGGGTCCTCGCCCCAGACCTCCTCCTGGGCCTGCTGGTCGAACAACGCCAGGTGCCAGTTGTGCACGCCGATGATGGAGCTCACCCAGCCGGTGGAGCCGCAGGCGCTGGCCAGCCGCCGGACCGCCTCGTAGAACAGCGTCGGATCGCACTGCAGGCCGCCCCACTGCTCGGGCTGCAACAGCGTGAAGAAGCCCACGTCTTGCAGGTCCTGAACGGTCTCGTCGGGCAGCCGCCGCAGATCCTCCGTCGCCTGAGCGCGCTCCCGGATCTGCGGGAGCAGATCATCGATGCCAGCCAGAACCGACTGCGCATCACGCTGTTGAATGGACGTCACTTAAGTTTGCCTCCTGGGCCAGACTTACACAGCGGACTTACACCAGAGACTAGAACACGTTCCGATTTGTGTCGAGCAGGGTATTCCTGCGGCTGGTAGCGATACGAATCCACTTTTCTGTAACATGTTCTAGTTGCAACGACAGGAAGGCACGGGCCTTGACCGAGGCGGATCTGGACCAAGTACCCGACGAGCCACTCGGTGACCACGTCCTCGAACTGCAGATCGCCGAGGTCATCGCGGAGACCGACGATGCGCGGTCACTGGTGTTCGCGGTGCCCGACGACGAAGGGGACCCCGGCATCCCGCCCGAGCGGCTGCGTTACTCGCCGGGCCAGTTCCTGACGTTGCGCGTCCCCAGCGAGCGCACCGGGTCGGTGGCGCGCTGCTATTCGCTGTGCAGCTCGCCGTTCACCGACGACGCCCTGGCCGTCACGGTCAAACGGACCGCCGACGGGTACGCCTCCAACTGGCTGTGCGACAACGCGCGGGCGGGCATGCGCATCCACGTGCTGGCCCCGTCGGGCAATTTTGTGCCGAAGACGCTCGGCGACGACTTCCTGCTGATGGCCGCGGGCAGCGGGATCACCCCGATCATGTCGATCTGCAAGTCGGCGCTGGCCGACGGCGGCGGACAGGTGACGTTGATCTACGCCAACCGCGACGAGGATTCGGTGATCTTCGCCGAGGCGCTGCGCGAGCTGTCGGCCAAATACCCCGACCGGCTCACCGTCGTGCACTGGCTGGAATCGCTGCAGGGCCTGCCCAGCGTGGCCGCGCTGGCCAAGCTGGCGGCCCCCTACACCGACCGGCCCGTCTACATCTGCGGCCCGGGCGCGTTCATGGAGTCCGCCAAGGAGGCGCTGGAGACGCTGAAAGTGCCTGCGCCACAAATACATATCGAGGTGTTCAAGTCGCTGGAATCGGATCCGTTCGCCGCGGTGAAGATCGAGGACACCCCCGAGGGTGACCAGCCGCCGGCCACCGCGGTGGTGGAGCTCGACGGCGAGACCCACACGGTGTCGTGGCCGCGCAACGCCAAGTTGCTCGACGTGCTGCTGGCCAAGGGCCTCGACGCGCCATTCTCCTGCCGCGAGGGTCACTGCGGCGCGTGCGCCTGCACCCTGCGCAGCGGCAAGGTGAACATGGAGGTCAACGACGTTCTCGAGCAGCAGGACCTCGACGAGGGCCTGATCCTGGCCTGTCAATCCCACCCCGAATCTGATTCGGTAGAAGTGACCTACGACGAGTAGTCGCGGGGTTAGGTTCATCCTTGGGGTCAGCAACGGGGAAGGGATGGCGTCGATGATGCGGCTGGTGTCGGGATTCGCGGTGGTCGCGGCGCTGCCGATGTTGCTGCCCGCCGGGGTGTGCGCGGCGGCGAGCAACACGGCCACCACGCTGTTCCCGCTGGACGGGCCCAACCAGCTCGAGACGCGGGTGATCCTCAACTGCTTCAAATCCGACGGCCACTGCGACTTCACCGCCGGCGCGGACATGCTGACGCCCGACGGGGTGACCGGTTTCCCGCCCGGCCTGTGGGCCCGTCAGACCACCGAGATCCGCTCCTCGAACCGGCTGGCCTACCTCGACGCGCACGCCGACGGCCAGTACGAGCGGGTGCACAAGTCGATGGGTTCCGACGAGATCACCACGATCTACATGGGTGAGGGCCCCCCGGAGAAGTATCAGACCAACGGGCGCATCGACTCCACCGATTGGCAGACGGGGCAACCCAAGACCGACAACAACGTCATCGCCTGCACCCACATCCAGGTCGTCTACTCCGGGGTCAACATCACCTCGCCCAGCACCTGCGCGCAGACCACCTTCTCCTGATCTCTCAGTCCGGGTAGTCGCCGGTCTCGAGGTCGTCGAGAAGGCTTGGGCCCGTGGGTTTCCAGTCGAATCGTTGGCGGGTCAGCGCGCTGGACGAGGGCTGGTCGGCGGCGAAGATGGCGCCGAGCGGGCCGAAGGCCTCGACCGGGGCGGATTCGACGGGCACCCCGAGCCGGCGGCCGATCACCTCGGCGATCGCCCGCATCGGGTCGCCTTCGTCACCCACCGCGTGCAGTACCGAGCCGGGCGGGGCCTGCTCGAGGGCCAGCCGGAACAACGACGCCGCGTCGTCGCGGTGCACCGCGGGCCAGCGTTGCGCGCCGTCGCCGATGAAGGCCGACACCCCGCGCCGGCGCGCGAGCTGAATGAGCATGCCGGCGAAGCCGTAGCGTCCGCCGGCGTCATGGACCGACCGCGGCAGCCGCACCACGGCCGATCTGACACCGCGCTCGGCCAGGTCGATGACGGCTTGTCCGGTGCGGCCACGCCCGGCCATCGGCCCCTCGGTGTTGAACGGGTCGTCCTCGGTGCTGGCGCGACCGGCCACCGCGGGGGTGCCGCTGGCGAGCACCAGCGGCTTGCCGGTGTCGGCGAGCGCGTCGCCGAGCGCGGCGACCGCGCGGGCCTCGTCCCCGATCGCGTCTCCGATCACGTCTCCGGTACCGGCGAAGTCGTGCGAGAACGCCAGGTAGGCAACGCCGTCGGCGTCGCCGGCCGCCTCCCGCAACACGTCGAGGTCGGTGACGTCGCCGCGCAGCGGCTCGCCCCCGAGTCCGCCGATGGTCGCCGCCGCGGCCTCCGAGCGGGCCAGGCCCACAACCTGATGGCCGGCGGCGACCAGTTCCGTGACGACGGCCGAGCCGATTCCTCCGCTGGCCCCGGTGACGAATACGCGCACGAGCAGCTCCTTCTACGCGATGAGACATTTGTCCCATCACCCTACACCCGTGACGGGACTATGGTCGCATCACTAGGCTGGGGCCATGGCCCGGTGGGAACCCGATGCGCGCGAACGCCTGGTCGCCGCCGCACTCGACCTGTTCAACGAGCGGGGCTACGACGAGACGACCGTCACGCAGATCGCCGAGCGCGCCGGCCTGACGAAAAGCACGTTCTTTCGGCACTTCCCGGACAAGCGGGACGTGCTGGCGGCCGGCCAGGACGCGATCGCGCAACTCCTGCGCGAGGGGATCGCCACGGCGCCGGCCGACGCGACGCCGCTGGCCGCCGTGTGCTCCGGCCTGAAATCGGCCGCGGCCGCGTTCACGTCGTTCAACCGGGAGCTCGCGCCCAGACTCAAGGCCGCGATCGCCGCCAGCACCGAACTCCAGGAGCGCAACGCGCTCAAACAAATCGGGCTGGCGCGCGCGGTGGCCGAGGCACTCCAGGCGCGCGGCATACCCGAGCCGACGGCGGTATTGGCCGCCGAACTCGGTGCGCTGGCGTTCAAGACGGCCTACGCACGCTGGAGCGAACCGGGCGACGACCGAGACCTGGGCGCCATGGCATGCGAAGCGCTGCACGAATTACACGCCGCCGCGGCCGATCTCGGCTAGCGCGGCAGACCGAGCAGGCGTTCGGCCGCCACGGTCAGCAGGATCTGCTCCGTGCCGCCCGCGATCGTCAGGCAGCGGGTGTTGAGGAAATCGAACACCGCCCGGTCGCCGTCGGCCCGGCGGTCGACGAGGCCGCCGCCTTCGGCGGCATCCATGGTGAATTCGGCCAGCGCCTGGCGGTAGCGGACGCCGATCAGCTTGCGCACACTCGATTGCGCGCCGGGGTCCTGGCCGCCCACCGCGAGCTGGGCGATGCGCTGGTCCAGCAGCGCGCCGGTCTGGGCCAGGATGATCAGGCGCGCCAGCCGGTCCTGCTCGGCGACGTCGAGTTCCCTTGCCGCCAAGAGGGTTAACAGCTCTTCCATCGGGTTGCCCAGCGCCGTACCGTTGGCCATCGCCACCCGCTCGTTGGCCAGCGTGGTGCGGGCCAGCCGCCAGCCGTCGTTGACCTCACCGACCACCATCTCGTCGGGCACGAACACGTTGTCCAGGAACACCTCGTTGAACAGCGAGTCGCCGGTGATCTCGCGCAGCGGCCGGATGTCGATGCCGGGCGATTTCATGTCGACCAGGAAGTAGGTGATGCCTTTGTGTTTCGGGGCATCGGGGTCGGTGCGCGCCAGGCACACGCCCCAGCGCGCCTTGTGCGCCGCGGACGTCCACACCTTCTGGCCGGTCAGCAGCCAGCCTCCGTCACCGCGGACCGCCTTGGTGCGCAGCGACGCCAGGTCGGAGCCCGCGCCGGGCTCGGAAAACAGTTGGCACCACAGGAATTCACCGCGCAACGTGCCCGGCACGAATTGCTCGATCTGCTCCGGTGTGCCGTGCTCGAGGATGGTCGGCGCCGCCCACCAGCCGATCACCAGGTCCGGCCGTTCGACGCCGGCCGCGGCGAGCTCCTGATCGATCAGCAGCTGCTCGGCCGGGGATGCGGCGCGCCCGTACGGCTTGGGCCAGTGCGGCGCCTGCAGGCCCGCCTCGGCCAGACCCACCTGTCGCTTCTCGGCCGGCAGTTCGGCGATCTCGGCGACGGCCGCGGCGATCTCGGCGCGCCGGCCCTCGACCTCGGTGAGGTCGATGCCCAGCCGCCGGCGCACGCCGTCCTGGGTGAGCGCGGTGATGCGCCGCTGCCAGCGCTCGGGGCCGCCCAGGAAGCGGCCGATGGCGTGCGCCCGGCGCAGGTACAGGTGTGCGTCGTGCTCCCAGGTGCAGCCGATGCCGCCGAGCACCTGGATGCAGTCCTTGACGTTGGCCTTCACGGTGGCGATGCAGGTGCTGGCGGCCAGCGCGGCCGCGATGGAGAACTGGGACGCGTCGCCGTCGGCGGCGGCGCGAGCCGCGTCCGAGGCGGCCACCTCGGCCTGCTCGGCGCGGCACAGCATCTCGGCGCACAGGTGTTTGATGGCCTGGAAGCTGCCGATCGGCTTGCCGAACTGCTCGCGGACCTTGGCGTAGTCGACGGCGGTCTCGAGCGCCCATCGGGTGATGCCGGCCGCCTCGGCGGCCAGGACGGTCGCGACCAGTTCCTCGACGCGCGTGCCGGTTTCGGGCAGCACCGTGGCCGGGGCGGAGCTGAGCACCACCCGGGCCAGCGGCCGGGAGAAGTCGGTGGCCTGCAGCGGCTCGACCCGCACGCCCTCGCCGGTGGCGTCGATCAGCAGCCACTTGTCGTCGGCGGGCGCCAGCAGCACGCCATCGCGCACCGTGTTCGAGGCGCCCAGCGCGAACGGAAGTGTGCCCGACGCCGTCGACGTCGCGCCGTCGAGTCGGACGTCGCCTTCGAGCGCCAGCCCGGCGAAGCGCTCCCCGGCGGCCAGCGCCTCCAGCAGTTCGGGGTCGGTGACGACGAGCGTCGCGAGCGCGGTGGTCGCGACCGGGCCTGGGACCAGCGCTTTGGCCACCTCCTCGACCATCGCGCACAGGTCTTCGATGGACCCACCCGCCCCGCCGGATTCCTCCGGGATCGCGACGCCGAAGATTCCCAGTTCGGCCAGCCGGGAGAACACCGGCCGCCACGCGTCGGGCTTGCCCTGCTCGACCTCGCGGATCGCCGCGGTGCCACCCGGTCCCGACGTCGCGTTGCGGGCCCAGTCGCGCACCAGGGCGCGCGCGGCAAACTGCTCATCGGTGACGGTCGCTACCACCTGAGAGGACCTCCGCGTCCTTGGCTCGACGTGACACGGGGCCGGCCGGCGCCCGTGTCCTGATTGTCCGATCTTTGCGCGAGCGGGGACATCCCCACCACCAGTTGGCGCGCAACCCGCTCACCGAAGACTAGAACGTGTTCTAATAGTGCCAGTGATCGACCGTCAAGTCGAACGCCATTGCAGCAGCACATGCGCTTGTCCCCGGCGGTATGGAGGTGGGAAATTCACACGCAGAATGCGTATCGTTTGCAAACGAACCGCCCGGAACAGGAGCAAACCATCACATGCCAGCCAGCGCCAACGCCAAGGCCACTTCCAAGGCTAGTTCGAGCCGCGTTTCCGACTCGCAGCCGCGTGAGGTCATAAACGTGGCGGTTCTGGCGGAGTCCGAACTCGGGTCTGAGGCGCAGCGGGAACGCCGCAAGCGCATCCTGGATGCCACCATGGCCATCGCGTCCAAGGGCGGCTACGAGGCCGTTCAGATGCGTGCGGTCGCGGATCGCGCCGACGTGGCGGTGGGGACGCTGTACCGGTATTTCCCGTCGAAGGTGCACCTGCTGGTGTCGGCGCTGGGCCGCGAGTTCGGCCGCATCGACGCCAAGACCGACCGCTCGGCCATGACCGGCGGCACACCCTTTCAGCGGCTGAACTTCATGGTGGGCAAGCTCAACCGCGCGATGCAACGCAACCCGCTGCTGACCGAGGCGATGACGCGCGCCTACGTCTTCGCCGACGCGTCGGCGGCCAGCGAGGTCGACCAGGTCGAAAAGCTCATCGACTCGATGTTCGCGCGCGCGATGGCCGACGGCGAACCGACCGAGGACCAGTACCACATCGCCCGGGTGATCTCCGACGTGTGGCTGTCGAACCTGCTCGCCTGGCTCACCCGCCGCGCCTCGGCCACCGACGTCAGCAAGCGGCTGGATCTGGCCGTGCGGTTGCTGATCGGCGACCAAGACTCCAAATAGCGGCGCTCATGCGGGCGGGCCGGCGGTGCGTCCGCGGATCAGCTCGGTGTCGAGGAGTTCGGTGACCGGCAGACCGGATCGCGGTGGCTTCAACAACAGCTCGCCCGCGCGGCGCCCCTTGTGCAGGCTCGGCTGCGACACCGTGGTCAGGCCGCGGCTGATGGCCTCGGGCACGCCGTCGAATCCGGTGACGGTCAGCTGGCCGGGCACGTAAATGCCATGCGCCCGTAGGTAATCCATGGCGGACAGGGCCAGGATGTCCGCGGTGCACAGCAGCGCGGTGATGCGCGGATTGGTTTCCAGCGCCACCTTGGCGGCCGCGCCGCCCGATTCGGCCAGGTGCTCGTAGCTTTCCACCACGGTCAGCGAACCCGGGTCGATGCCGGCGGCAGTCATCGCCTCCCACACGCCGATGATGCGCTCGCGTTGCACGTCGAAGGCGGGCGAGCGCAACCGCTCGGCGTCCACTAGGCCGTGGCGCCGGTCCCGGCCCAGCCGCATGGTCAGCAGCCCGATCTCGCGATGCCCCAGCCCGAGCACGTAGTCGGCGAGCTCACGCATCGCCGCGCGGTCGTCGATGCCCACCCGCGAGGCGCCGGCGAGATCCTTCGGCTGATCGACCACCACGACCGGCAGCCGCCGCTGCAGCACCACCTGCAGGTAGGGATCGTCATCGCACACCGAATACACCACGAAACCGTCCACGCCCGCCGACAGCACCGCGTCGGTTCCCTCTTTCAGGCTGCGGCTGGGCCCCACGGCCACCAGCAGCAGCCCCTGCCCGGCCGCCTCGCAGGACTGCGCCACCCCGGTGACGAAATCCCGGGCGGCGGGGTCGCTGAAGAAATAGGTCAGCGGCTCGGCCATCACCAGACCGACCGCGCCGGCCTTGCGGGTCCGCAACGAGCGCGCCACCGGGTCGGGGCCGGCGTAGCCGAGCCGCTTGGCCGTCGCGAGCACGCGTTCACGCAGGTCGGCGGAGAGTTGATCGGGGCGGTTGAAGGCGTTCGAGATCGTCGTGCGCGAAACCTTGAGCTCGTCCGCGACCGACGCCAGGGTCGCACGCCGGCGCGGTGTGGGGCTCACGTTCGGTGACGCTACAGCGGATCGGTGCGCGGCCCATGCGCTTCCGACCGCGGCTTTGTAATGGAAACGATTTTCATTAGTATTGTGGATCGGCTTGCTGGCGGGCGGGAGGAAATCGGACGTGCGCATGGCACTGACGCGTGGGCTGGCGGCCGCACTGGCCGTGGCCGGCTCGGCGGTGCTGTCCGGCTGCGGCGGGCACCCCGCGCACCCGCACGCGTCGGCCGTCGTCGCCTCCACCGACGTGTGGGGCAGCGTCGCGCGCGCCGTCGCCGGCAGCCATGTGGCGGTCAAGTCCATCCTGAGCGGCGCGGAAACCGACCCGCACTCCTATGAGGCCAGCCCCTCGGACGCCGCCGCCATCGCCGACGCCGCCCTGGTCGTCTACAACGGCGGCGGCTACGACGGATGGGTCGACGAGGTGCTGGCCCGCCAGCCCGGCGCCAGGCCGGTCAACGCCTACTCGTTCCTCGAGAACGACGGGCAACCCCGCAACGAGCACGTCTTCTACGACCTGAGCGTCGCCAAGGCGGTGGCCGCCACGATCGCCGACCGGCTCGCGACGATCGACCCGGGCAACGCCGCGGACTACCGGGCCAGTGCCGCCACGTTCGGGCGCGGCGCCGACGCCATCGCCGGCACCGAACACGGCATCGCCGCCACCTACCCCCACACTTCGGTCGTGGCGACCGAACCGGTCGCCTTTTACCTGCTGAAGGCGACGGGCCTGCTGAACCGCACCCCGCCCTCGTTCGCCGCGGCGATCGAGAACGAGACCGACCCGGCGCCGGCCGATCTGGCGTCGGTCCTCGACCTCATCGACCGGGGCCAGGTTTCGGCGCTGGTGGTCAACCCGCAGACCTCGGCGGCCGCAATCACCAGCCTGCGCGACGCCGCGCGTCGCGCGGGTGTGCCCGTCACCGAGGTGGCCGAGACCCTACCTGACGGGGCGGATTACCTGAGCTGGCAACGCAATACGGTCGAACGGCTGCTGGCCGCGCTGCAGTCGAGCCGGCCCGTCCAGCCGTGAGCATCGACACGGCGCCCGCCGTCGATCGGCACCCGGACACCGTGTCGCTGCGCGGCGCCCGCCTGGCGTTCGGCGACCGGGTGCTGTGGGACCACCTTGACCTGTCGGTCTCGCGCGGCGAGTTCATCGCGGTGCTCGGCCCCAACGGCAGCGGCAAGACGTCGCTACTCAACGTGCTCCTCGGGCAGCTGCCGCTGAGCGCCGGCGTCGGGTTGGTGGAAGGCAGGCCGATCACCTCGGGCAGCGGGCGCATCGGCTATGTGCCGCAACATCGGCCGCTGGACCGCGACGTGATGCTGCGGGGACGGGACCTGGTTCGGCTGGGTGTCGACGGCGGGCGCTGGGGCGCCGTCCCGCTGCGGTCCCGCGACCGTGCCCGGCGGCGCGCGACCGTCGCCCACGCGCTGAGCCAGGTCAACGGCGAACGCGTGGCGGACGTCCGGGTCGGCGTGATGTCCGGCGGCGAGCTGCAGCGGGTGCGCATCGCCCAGGCACTGGTCAGCGACCCGACCCTGCTGCTGTGCGACGAACCGCTGCTGACGCTGGACCCGGCGAACGCGAAGCTGGTGTCGGCGCTGATCGACCGGCGCCGCCGGGAGGCGGGGACCACGGTCATCGTCGTCACCCACGAGATCAACCCGATCCTGCCGTATGTGGACCGGGTGCTGTACCTGGTCGACGGCCGGTTCAGGATCGGCACCGTCGAGCAGGTGATGACCAGCGAGACGCTGTCGGCGCTGTATCGATCCGACATCCAGGTGGTGAAGGTCAGGGACGGCTACGTTGTGGCCGGCGAGCGCACCGACGGGCACGGCTGATGGAGCACCGGCTCGCCGACGTGGGACACCACCTGTTCTCCTTCGACATCACCGCGCATCTGCTCAGCCACGACTTCGTGCAGCAGGCGTTGGTGGCGGCCGCGCTGCTGGGTTTGGTGGCCGGGCTGATCGGGCCGTTCATCGTGATGCGGCAAATGTCGTTCGCCGTGCACGGGTCCAGCGAATTGTCGTTGACCGGAGCCGCTTTCGCGCTGCTCGTCGGATTCGGGGTGGGTCTGGGCGCGCTGATCGGCAGCGCCCTGGCGGCGGCGCTGTTCGGCGTCCTGGGCCGGCGCGCCCGGGAACGCGATTCGGTGATCGGGGTGGTCCTGGCGTTCGGCCTGGGCCTGGCGGTGTTGTTCATCCACCTCTACCCGGGCCGGACGGCGACCAGCTTCGCGCTGCTGACCGGCCAGATCGTCGGGGTCGGCTACACGGGGCTGACGATGCTGGCGCTGGTTTGCCTCCTCGTCATCGCGGTGCTGGCAACGTGTTACCGCCCGCTGTTGTTCGCCACCGTCGACCCTGATGTCGCCGCCGCCCGCGGCGTGCCGGTCCACGCGCTCGGGATCGTGTTCGCCGCGCTGGTCGGGGTGGTGGCCGCCCAGGCGGTGCAGATCGTCGGGGCGCTGCTGGTGATGTCGCTGCTGATCACGCCGGCGGCCGCGGCGGCCCGGGTGGTCACCTCGCCGGCGGCGGCCATGCTGACCTCGGTGGTGTTCGCCGAGGTGGCCGCGGTCGGCGGGATCGTGCTATCGCTTGCGCCGGGCGTGCCGGTGTCGGTCTTCGTCGCCAGCATCTCGTTTCTGATCTACCTGGTCTGCTGGCTGGTGGGGCGCCGGCGCGAGGCGTCCGCCTAAGCTGGTCGCACAGATCGGCCCACGTCGGGGAAGGCTCGGAGGCCATGGCGCGCAGGCGAATCGCGGTCCTGGTGCAGGCGGCGGTGTCCACCCTCGCGGTGGGCTGCACCACCGTCGTCGACGGAAGCGCCGCGCCCGCAGACACCGCCGGCCCGCTGCCGCAGACCCCCGTGGCCGTCGCCGCCCTGGACGGGCTGCTGCTCGACCAGGGCCAGATCAACTCCGTGCTCACCGCGGGAATGCGGGTCCGCAACCGCACCCAGGCGATGTGGGACTCCAGCGCGACTTTCAGCGACAAGAGCTGCCTGGCGCTGGACGGTCCCGCCCAGGAAGCCGTGTATGCGGACACCGGCTGGACCGCGATGCGCGGCCAACAACTGGACGACAACTACGACGACCCCGCCGTCCGCAATGACTCCGCCGCCGAGGCCGTGATCGCCTATCCCACCGCGCGCCAGGCCAACACCTTCTACGACGCCTCGGTGCGGCGGTGGTTCGCCTGCGCCAACCGCAAGTTCGTCGACCGTCCCCCGGGCAAGCCCGAAGTCGTGTGGACCGCGGGCGACGCCCACAAAGTCGGCGGCACACTCAGCACGTCGACAGCTCAGGACGGCGGCGACGGCTGGACGTGCCAGCGGGCGCTGACCGTTCGCAACAACATCGCCATCGACGTCGCCACGTGCGCGTCCTTCCTGGCCGGCGGGTCCGCCGCCGACATCGCCCAGCAGATCGCGGCCAAGGTCGCCGGGCAATAGCCCGCCCCCATAAGCTGGGCGGGTGGCCGGTATCGACCTCAACGCCGACCTGGGCGAGGGCTTCGGCGTCTGGCGCCTCGGTGACGACGACGCCATGCTCGACATCGTCACCAGCGCCAACGTGGCGTGCGGTTTCCACGCGGGGGACCCCGCCGGACTGGTGCGGGTATGCACCTCGGCCGCGCGGCGCGGGGTGCGCATCGGGGCGCAGGTGAGCTACCGCGACCTGGCCGGGTTCGGCAGGCGCTTCATCGACGTCGCCGCCGACGACCTGATCGCCGACGTGGTGTATCAGATCGGCGCGCTGCAGGCGATCGCGCACGCGTGCGGTTCTGTCGTGTCCTACGTGAAACCGCATGGGGCGCTGTACAACACGATCGTGACCAACAGCGAGCAGGCCGCCGCGGTCGCCGAGGCGGTGCGGCTCGTCGACGACGGCCTGCCGGTGCTGGGCATGGCCGGGTCGGCGTTCTTCGACGAGGCCGCCCGACGCGGTCTGCGGACCGTGGCCGAGGCGTTCGCCGACCGGGCCTACCGCCCGGACGGGCGGCTGGTCTCCCGCCGCGAACCCGGCGCGGTATTGCACGATCCGGGCGCGATCGCCGAGCGCGTCACCGCCATGGTGACCGCGGGCCAGGTCACCGCGATCGACGGGAGCCACATCGAGGTGAGCGTGGAATCGGTTTGCGTGCATGGTGATTCGCCGGGGGCGGTGCGGATTGCCACCGCGGTCCGCGATCGCCTCACGGCGGCCGGCGCCGACCTTCGGGCGTTCTGCTGATGCGGCTCAAGCTCGGGCGGCCCGACATCGCTCGGTACGCGGACCGATTCGACGCCCCCGCGGCCGGGCCCGACGGGCTCTCGGTGACCTGGATGGGCGTGGCGACGCTGCTGATCGACGACGGCTCGTCGGCGTTGATGACCGACGGCTACTTCTCCCGGCCGGGCCTGGCCAAGATCGCGGCCGGCAAGGTGGCGCCGTCGCCGGCCCGCGTCGACGGATGCCTGGCCCGGGCCAAGGTGTCGCGACTGGCCGCCGTCATCCCGGTGCACACCCACATCGACCACGTGCTGGACTCCGCGCTGGTCGCCGACCGCACCGGCGCGCAGCTGATCGGCGGCCAGTCCGCGGCCAACGTCGGGCGCGGCTACGGCCTCCCGGAGAACCGGATCGTCGTCGCGGTCGACGGGCAGCCAATTCGGTTGGGCGACTACGAGATAACGTTGGTAAACTCCCACCACTGCCCACCCGACCGGTATCCCGGCGTGATCGACGAACCGCTGATCACCCCGGTGAAGGCGTCGGCGTACCGCTGCGGCGAGTCGTGGTCGACGCTGGTGGCCCACCGGCCGACGGGCCGGCGGCTGCTGATCTGTGGCAGCGCCGGTTTCGTCAAGGGGGCGCTGGCCGGCCACCGCGCCGATGCCGTCTACCTGTCCGTCGGGCAGCTGGGGCTGCAGCCGCGGTCGTATCTGGTCGACTATTGGGCCGAGACCGTCCGCGTGGTGGGCGCTCGCCGGGTGATCCTCATCCACTGGGACGACTTCTTCCGCCCGCTGACAAAGCCGTTGCGCGCCTTGCCCTATGCGGGCGACGACCTCGACGTCTCCATCCGCGTCCTCGATGAGCTGGCCGCACAGGACGGTGTCGCGCTGCACCTGCCGACGGTGTGGCGGCGCGAGGACCCGTGGGGCGAAGCGGTCTAGACGTTGGCACTGACCGTCGCGCTGTTGCTGCTCGCCGTCGTCCTGGGGTTCGCCGTCGCGCGCCCACGGGGCTGGCCCGAGGCGCTGGCCGCGATTCCGGCCGCCCTCGTCCTGGTCGGGATCGGGGCGGTCTCGGTCCAGCAGGCGGCCAAGGAGATCGCCGACCTGTCCGAGGTGGTCGCCTTCCTCGGGGCGGTGCTGGTGCTGGCCAAGCTGTGCGACGACGAGGGCCTGTTCGAGGCCGCCGGCGCGGCGATCGCGCGCGGACGCGTCGGGTCGGGCACGCTGCTGCGGCGGGTGTTCGCGATCGCGTCGGGGATCACCGCCGTGCTGAGCCTGGACGCCGCCGTGGTGCTGCTGACCCCGGTGGTGCTCGCCGCCGTGCGGCGGCAGCGCACTCGGGTGCGGCCCTACGCCTACGCCACCGCCCATCTGGCCAACGGCGCCTCGCTGCTGCTTCCGGTGTCCAACCTGACCAACCTGCTGGCCTTCCACACGGCCGACATCTCGTTCACCAAGTTCACGCTGGTGATGGCGCTGCCGTGGCTCGGCGCGGTGGCCACCCTCTACGTGATCTTCCGCTGGTTCTTCGCCAAGGACCTACGGGTGCAGCCGAACCCGGAGCAACGCGGCGCGCCACCACGCCCGCCGGTGTTCGTGTTGGTGGTCGTCGCGCTGACGCTGGCCGGGTTCGCGGTCGCCCAGTCGGTGGGGGTGGCGCCGGCCTGGGTGGCGCTGTGCGGCGCCGCGGTGCTGGCGGCGCGCAGCCTGCGCCGCCGCCACACGTCGGTGTCGGAGATCGTGCGCTCGGCCAACGTGTCCTTCCTGGTATTCGTGCTGGCGCTGGGGGTCGTGGTGCGGGCGGTCATGCTGGGCGGGATGGACCGGGCGATGTCGGCGGTGCTGCCGTCGGGCTCGGGCCTGCCCGCCTTGCTGGCGATCGCCGCGATCGCGGCCGTGCTGGCCAACGTCGTCAACAACCTGCCCGCCACCCTGGTGTTGCTGCCGCTGGTCGCCCCGGCCGGGCCGGTGGCGGTGCTGGCGGTGCTGATCGGGGTCAACATCGGCCCCAACCTGACCTACGTCGGGTCATTGTCAAACCTGTTGTGGCGGCGCGTGCTTCGCCAGCACGACGTCGACGCCGGGGTCGGCGAATACACCCGCCTCGGGGTGTGCACCGTGCCCGCGTCGCTGGCGGTGGCGGTGCTCGCGCTGTGGGCGTCGGCGCGGGCGCTCGGCCTCTAGCCCCGACGGTATGCCGGCGGCAACGGCATGGACAGCTCGGCCAGCACACCCCGCAACGCCGTCGGATAATCGGTGATGATGCCGTCGACCCCGTACCCGATCTGCCGGCGCATGGCGTCGACATCGTCGACCGTCCACGGAATGACCTTGAGCCCCAACGCATGCGCGCGGTCGACGTACGGCTTGCCGGCGACCAGCCGGTAGTCCGGTGAGACGGCGTCGGCGCCGACCGTCAGCGCGCCGATCAGCGGATCGCCGGGAGTCTGCTCGTCATAGAGGGCCACCAACGGGATTGACGGTTCGGCCCGGTGGACCAACGGCAGCGTGCGCCAGTCGAAGCTCTGTATGTCCACCCGCTCGACCTTGCCCGCGGCCCTGACCGCTTCCAGTATCACGTCGACGAACTCCTGCGGCTCGGGTTCATCGGCGTCCACCTTGGTTTCGATGTTGTAGCGCACGGCGTCGGCGCGGTAGGAGTCGGCGAGGGCGAAAACCTGAGGCAGCGTGGCGATCCTGTTGCCCGGCACCACTTCGGCGTTCGGGAAGTCGTCCAGCCGGCGCCCGCAGTCCAGGGTGCGGATCTGGGCCAGCGTGAGATCGTGCACGAGTTTGCCGACGTAGGGGTACTGCGGGTCGCCGGCGAATGCGGGTGCGGTGTCGGCGCATTTCTCGGCCGCGATCGTCGGGTCGTGCCACACCAGCGGTTGGCGGTCCCGGGTGAGCACGACGTCGAGTTCCAGTGTGCTGACCCCCAATTCGAGCGACCTGGCGAAGGCCCGCAACGACTGCTCGGTGGCCTCCCCGCGCCCGCCGCGGTGGGCCTGCAGGTCGAAGTCGGGTGCCTGCGCGGCGGCCGGCGCCGCCACAAGCACCGCCGATGCCAGCAGCGCGGCAACGAGGCGGGCGATCACCTAACCCCTGCGCTGGCGCGAAATTTCGGCGAGCACCACCCCGGCGGCCACCGAGGCGTTCAGCGATTCGGCATTGCCGGCCATCGGGATGGACACGACCTCGTCGCAGTTCTGCCGCACCAGCCGCGACAGCCCCTTGCCTTCCGACCCGACGACGACCACGATCGGGTCGGTGCCGTCGAGGTCGTCGAGCGTGGTGTCGCCGCCGGCGTCCAGCCCGATCACCCGCAGGCCGCGATCCGCCCAATCCGTCAGTGTCCTGGTGAGATTGGTGGCCCGGGCCACCGGGACGCGGGCCGCGGCCCCGGCGCTGGTGCGCCATGCCACCGCCGTCACCGAGGCCGACCGCCGCTGCGGGATGAGCACGCCGTGGCCGCCGAACGCGGCGACCGAACGCACGATGGCGCCCAGGTTGCGGGGGTCGGAGATGTTGTCGAGCGCGACCAGCAGCGCGGGCGGCGAACCGGTCGCCGCCTCCACCAGGTCGTCGGGGTGGGCGTAGTTGTAGGGCGGCACCTGCAACGCGATGCCCTGATGCAGATGGTTGTTGGTCATCCGGTCCAGGTCGGTGCGCGGCACCTCCAGGATCGCGATGCCCAAATCGGCGGCGCGGGAGACGGATTCGGTGAGCCGCTCGTCGGCTTCGCTGCCCAGCGCCACGTAGAGCGCGGTCGCCGGAACGCCGGCGCGCAGGCACTCCAGCACCGGGTTGCGGCCCAGCACCGTCTCGGTCTCGTCGGTCTTACCCCGCGCGGGGCGGCGCGACGGCGACTGGGCGCGCTTGGCGGCGGGGTGGTTGGGGCGCATGTGCGCGGGAGGCGTGGGGCCGCGGCCCTCCAGCCCGCGGCGACGCTGGCCGCCCGAACCGACGGTCGGGCCCTTCTTGGTGCCCGCCTTACGGATTGCGCCGCGGCGTCGCGAATTGCCGGCCATGTGCGTGGCCCCTACTGATCCGGGCCGGCCTGCAGCGACCACTGCGGCCCGTCGGCGGTGTCGGTGACCTCGATGCCGGCGTGCTTGAGCCGGTCCCGGATCTCGTCGGCGAGCGCCCAGTTGCGCTGCTCGCGCGCCTTCTCCCGGTTCTCCAGCTCCGCGTGCACCAGCACGTCGACGGCGGCCAGCGCCGCCGACGTCTCGTCGCGGGTCTCCCAGCGCTCGTCGAGGGGGTCGCAGCCCAGGATGCCCATCATTGCGCGGATCGCCCGGGCGTGGCGCAGCGCGCCGTCGTGATCGCCGGAGTCCAGCGCCCGGTTGCCCTCGGCGCGGGCGGAGTGCACCTCGGCCAGCGCCGCCGGCACCGCCAGGTCGTCGTTGAGCGCGTCGGCGAACTTCGGCGTCCACTGGCCGGGCTCGACGCCGCCGACCCGAACCCGCACCCGGTGCAGGAATTCCTCAACGCCCACATAGGCTTTCACCGCGTCCTGCAGGGCGGTCTCGGAGAATTCCAGCATCGACCGGTAGTGGGCGCTGCCCAGGTAGTAGCGCAACTCGGCGGGCCGGACCCGCTGCAGCAGCGCCGGGATGGCCAGCACGTTGCCCAGCGACTTGCTCATCTTCTCGCCGCCCATCGTCACCCAGCCATTGTGCAGCCAGTAGCGGGCGAAACCGTCGCCGGCGGCGCGGCTCTGGGCGATCTCGTTCTCGTGATGCGGGAAGACCAAATCCATTCCGCCGCAATGGATGTCGAATTCGGCGCCCAGGTAGGTGCGGGCCATCGCCGAGCATTCCAGGTGCCAGCCCGGGCGGCCGCGGCCCCACGGCGTGGGCCAGGACGGCTCGCCGGGCTTGGCGGCCTTCCACAGGGTGAAGTCGCGCTGGTCGCGTTTGCAGGTGGCCGCGCCCTCGCCCTGATGGACGTCGTCGATCTTGTGGCCGGACAGTTGCCCGTACTCCGGGTAGCTGAGCACGTCGAAGTAGACGTCGCCGCCGGCGGCGTACGCGTGGTCGGTTTCGATCAGGCGGTGCATCAACTCGATCATCTGGGTGATGTGGCCGGTGGCCCGCGGCTCGGCCGACGGCGGCAGCACGTCCAGGGCGTCGTAGGCGGCGGAGAAGGCGCGTTCGTAGGTGGCCGCCCACTCCCACCACGGCCTGCCCGCCGCGGCGGCCTTGTTGAGGATCTTGTCGTCGATGTCGGTGACGTTGCGGATGAAGGCGACGTCGCACCCGCGGGCGATCAGCCAGCGGCGCAGGATGTCGAAGGCCACCCCGCTGCGGACGTGGCCGATGTGCGGCAGGCCCTGCACGGTGGCGCCGCAAAGGTAGATGGAGACGTGGCCCTCGCGCAGCGGCACGAAATCACGCACAGCACCGGCTGCCGTGTCGTGTAGCCGCAAGCGGGCGCGATCGGTCACGACGTGCCAGCTTACCGGGTAGTTCCCCGGCGCCCGGCGCTGCGCGGGCTTAGCCCGCGGGGACCACCAGCGCGGTGGCGATGGCAGCCAGCCCCTCACCGCGTCCGGTCAGCCCTAACCCGTCGGTCGTGGTCGCCGACACCGACACCGGCGCTCCCAATAATTCCGACAGCACGCGCTGCGCCTCGGCGCGGCGGGGACCGACCTTCGGCCGGTTCCCGATGACCTGCACGGCGGCGTTGGAGACCCGGAAGCCTGCGCCCGACGCCAGTGCGGCGACGTGGCGCAGCATGTCCGCGCCGCTGATGCCCTCGAAGCGCGGATCGTCTACCCCGAACATGGCGCCCACGTCGCCGAGGCCCGCCGCCGAGAGCACCGCGTCGCACAGCGCGTGCGCCCCCACGTCGCCGTCGGAGTGGCCGGCGCAGCCGTCGGCGTCGGCGAACAGCAGACCCAGCAGCCAGCACGGCCGCCCGGGTTCGATCGGGTGCACGTCGACGCCCAGGCCGACCCTGGGGACGGGAAGGGGCTCGCTCATCGGCGCACGATCGCTTCGGCCAGCAACAAATCGAGCTGAGTGGTGATCTTGAACGCCAGCGGATCGCCGTCGACCACCTGGACCTGCCCGCCGACGTGCTCGACCAGCGACGCGTCATCGGTGAAACCGGCCGCGCCGGCGCCGGCCCGGTAGGCGCGCTGCAGCAGGTCGGTGGCGAACCCCTGGGGCGTCTGCACCGCCCGTAGCCCGTCGCGCTCCGGCGTCCCCAGGACCACCCCGTTGGCGTCCACGGCCTTGATGGTGTCGTGCAGCCGCAACGCGGGCACCACGGCGTCGTGGCCGGCCCGCAGGGCGTCGACCACGCGGGTGATCAGCGTCGGAGGGGTCAGCGCGCGCGCCGCGTCGTGCACCAGCACGTACGCGGCGGCCACGGGGAGGGCGGCCAAGGCCAGGTCGACGGATCGGGTGCGGTCGGGCCCGCCGGCGACGACGGTGGCCCGGCCGGCGAGGACGCGCTTGGCCTCGTCGATCCGGTCGGCGGGCACGGCCACCACGACGTGATCGACCACGCCGGATTCCAGTAGACCCGCGACGGCGCGCTCCAGCAGGGTGCGGCCGGCAATCTCGCAGAATGCCTTGGGGATTCCCGCCGCCAGTCGTTCGCCCGAACCTGCGGCCGGGACGACGGCGATTACGTTGCCCGAGGTGCCCGTCTGTCGGGCCACCGAAGCGTCAGGACCTTCAGGAAGCGGCGGCCAGAACCTCGTCGAGGATGGTCTCCGCCTTGGCGTCGTCGGTGCTCTCCGCCAACGCCAGTTCACCGACGAGGATCTGGCGGGCCTTGGCCAGCATGCGCTTCTCACCGGCCGACAGTCCGCGCTCCTGGTCGCGGCGCCACAGGTCGCGCACCACCTCGGCCACCTTGTTGACGTCGCCGGAGGCAAGCTTTTCGAGATTGGCCTTGTAGCGGCGCGACCAGTTCGTCGGCTCCTCGGTGTGCGGGGCGCGCAGCACCTGGAACACCTTGTCGAGGCCTTCCTGTCCGACGACGTCGCGGACGCCGACGTACTCGGCGTTCTCCGCGGGAACTCGAACGGTCAGGTCTCCCTGCGCCACCTTCAAGACGAGATATTCTTTTTGTTCCCCTTTGATCGTCCGGGTTTCGATCGCCTCGACTAACGCAGCACCGTGATGCGGATAAACAACGGTGTCGCCGACCTTGAAGATCATCTGATTCGAGCCCCTTTCGTTACTTCATCCTAACACGCCCGCCTAACCACGCGCGAAGCAACGATGCAGGTCAGGGGCACAACACGCGCAGATTAGGGGTTGACATGGGGACCAAGTCGTGCAGTGCAGCACATTACCAACGCCCCCGGACCGGGCGGTTGGCGGCCTTTAAAACAGCTCCTGCGCTGGTCTGGCGCCCCGCGCTACCGCGTGCACAGCGTCCCTACTACTGTGCATAGTTGCATTAGTCGAACCGGCCGAGCAGGAGGCTGTAGAGAGTGAACCGCTTCAAGATCCGCCTCGGCCTTCCCGCGATCGCCGTGGCCGGCGTGCTGGCCGTGCTGGCCGCGCTGCTCAGCGGTTGCGGGGCCGGTCAGGTTTCGCAGATGGCGGTGCAGGAGCCCGCCATCAACGGGAACAAGGTCACCTTCAACAACGTGGCGTTGCGCAACATCCACCTCCAGGCCACGCAGACGGGTGACTTCCTGCAGCCCGGCCGGGCGGTCGACCTGGTGCTGGTGGCCGTCAACCAGTCGCCGACCACCCCGGACAGGCTCGTCGGCATCACCAGCGACGTCGGCGCCGTGGCGATCAGCGGCGACACCCGCCTGCCCGCCGGCGGGATGCTGTTCATCGGCACGCCCGAGGGCCAGAAGGTGGCGCCGGGACCGATCGATTCCAGCACCGCGGCCAAGGCGACCGTCACCTTGGCCAAGCCCATCTCGAACGGCCTGACCTACAACTTCACGTTCAACTTCGAGAAGGCCGGGCAGGCCACCGTGCTGGTCCCGATTTCGGCCGGAGTGACCCCGCCGCACCAAAATCACGCGGGGTAACCGCCTGTCGTGACGGGGGCTAGTCGTAGCGGCTCGATACCGTCATCACGTGGCAACCGCGCGCTCGCAATACCGCTGCTCGGAATGCCGGCACGTCACCGCGAAATGGGTCGGCCGCTGCCTCGAGTGCGGCACCTGGGGCACCGTTGACGAGGTCCCGGTGCTCAGTACCGTCGCCGGGCGCCGCGCCGTTCGTGCCGCGGCGTCGCAGGCCGTGCCGATCACGTCCATCGAGCCGGGCGCCAGCCAGCACCGCACGACGGGCGTAGGCGAACTCGACCGGGTGCTCGGCGGCGGCGTGGTGCCCGGTTCGGTCACGCTGCTGGCGGGCGATCCGGGCGTGGGGAAGTCGACGCTGTTGCTCGAGGTCGCCCACCGCTGGGCGGAATCCGGCCGCCGCGCGCTGTACATCTCCGGCGAGGAGTCCGCCGGCCAGATCCGGTTGCGCGCCGACCGCATCGGCTGCGGCGGCGACGAGCTGTACCTGGCCGCCGAATCCGACCTGCACACCGTGCTCGAGCACATCGCCACGGTCAAGCCCGCGCTGGTGATCGTGGACTCGGTGCAAACCATGTCCACCACCGAGGCCGACGGCGTCGCCGGCGGCGTCACGCAGGTGCGGGCGGTGACGTCGGCGCTGACCGCGGCGGCCAAGACCAACGGGGTCGCGCTGATCCTGGTCGGGCACGTCACCAAGGACGGGGCCATCGCCGGGCCGCGTTCCCTCGAGCACCTCGTCGACGTGGTCCTGCACTTCGAGGGTGACCGCAACGGCTCGCTGCGGATGGTCCGGGGCATCAAGAACCGGTTCGGCGCCGCCGACGAGGTCGGGTGTTTCCTGTTGCACGACAACGGGATCGAAGGGGTCGCCGACCCGTCGAACCTGTTCTTGGACCAGCGCCCCGCGCCGGTTCCGGGCACCGCGATCACGGTGACCCTCGACGGCAAACGTCCGCTCATCGGCGAGGTGCAGGCCCTGCTGGCCTCGCCGTCGGGCGGTTCGCCGCGCCGCGCCGTCAGCGGCATCGACCATTCGCGGGCCGCCATGATCACCGCCGTGCTGGAAAAGCACGCCAAGTTGCCCGTCGCCGCCCACGACATCTACCTGTCCACCGTCGGCGGCATGCGGCTGACCGACCCGTCATCGGACCTGGCGGTCGCGGTCGCGCTGGCGTCCGCGCTGGCCGATCTGCCCCTGCCCACCACGGCGGTGATGATCGGGGAGGTGGGCCTGGCCGGCGACCTGCGGCGGGTCAGCGGCATGGAGCGGCGGCTGTCCGAGGCCGCGCGCCAGGGATTCACCGTCGCGCTCATCCCGGACGGCGACGACCCCCGGCGCGATATCGTGCCCCGCGGGATGCGCGCGCTGCGCGCGCCCACCATCGTCGCGGCGCTCCAGCACATGATCGACATCGCCGAGCGCCGGGGCGGCCCCGCAAACCCGTACCGGCTGGACGCGTGACGCGATGGGCCGCAGAATGCACGCTGTGACCCGACCGACGTTGCGTGACACCGTTGCCCGCCTGGCGCCGGGGACCGGGCTGCGTGACGGCCTGGAACGCATCCTGCGCGGCCGCACCGGCGCGCTGATCGTGCTCGGCAACGACGAAAACGTCGAAGCCATCTGCGACGGCGGCTTCGCGCTGGACGTGCGCTACGCGCCGACCCGGCTGCGCGAGCTGGCAAAGATGGACGGCGCCGTGGTGCTGTCCACCGACGGCAGCCGCATCGTGCGCGCCAACGTGCAGTTGGTGCCGGACCCGTCGATCGCCACCGACGAATCGGGGACTCGACACCGGTCGGCGGAGCGGGCGGCGATCCAGACCGGATACCCGGTGATCTCGGTGAGCCACTCGATGAACATCGTGACCGTCTACGTGGGCGGGGAGCGCCACGTGGTCGCCGATTCCGCGACGATCCTGTCGCGGGCCAATCAGGCCATCGCCACCCTGGAGCGGTACAAGATCAGGCTCGACGAGGTCAGCCGGCAGCTGTCGCGGGCCGAGATCGAGGACTTCGTCACCCTGCGCGACGTCCTGACGGTGGTGCAGCGCCTCGAGCTGGTCCGGCGGATCGGCCAGGTGATCGACAACGACGTCGTCGAACTCGGCACCGACGGGCGCCAGCTGCGGCTGCAGCTCGACGAGCTGCTCGGCGGCAACGACATCGCCCGGGAGCTGATCGTGCGGGACTACCACGCCAGCCCGGAGCCGCTGTCCGAAGCGCAGCTGACCGCGACGCTGGACGAGCTGGACGCGCTCTCGGACACCGAGCTGCTCGACTTCACCGCTCTGGCAAAGGTTTTCGGCTACCCGACGACGACGGAGGCGCAGGATTCGGCGGTCAGCCCGCGCGGCTACCGCGCGCTGGCCGGCATCCCCCGGCTGCAGTTCGCCCACGCCGATCTGCTGGTCCGCTCGTTCGGGACGCTGCAGAACGTGTTGGCGGCCAGCGCCAGCGACCTGCAATCGGTCGACGGCATCGGCGCGATGTGGGCGCGCCACGTGCGGGAGGGGCTGTCGCAGCTGGCGGAGTCGACGATCACCGACTCACTGAGCTAATGCTCGTTGAGGTCAGCCGGCCGGGGGCATCGGCGGCGCCTCCGGCTGCGGCACGGCGCCGGGCTGGCCCGGGCCGGGCACCGGGCCCGGCGGCGGCGGGGGCTGGTTCATGATGAACGGCACCGGCATCGAGCGCAGATTGCCCAGCTGGACGACCAGGTTGTAGGTGCCCGGCCCGATCGCCGGCCGCGGCAGCGGGCAGTGCGGCGCCGATCCCATGCCCGTCCACGTCACCGCGGTGGTCACCTGCTCGCCCGGCGTGAAGGTCTTGATCAGCGTCTCGTTGGACGGCGCGCAGTCCAGGTTCGACCACAGCCGCTTGTTGTCCAGCGAGTAGACGTAGGCCGCCAGCACCGCGGCCCCGACGTCGCGCTTGCACGCGACCAGCCCGATGTTGGTGACGACCATGGTGAACTTCGGCTGGTCACCGATGAAGTACTGGGGAGCGTTGGTCAGGCCCTTGACCGCCAGCGTCGAGTCGGGGCAGTCGTCACCCTCCTTCAGCACCGGCGGCGGCTGCACCGCGGCGGTGGGGGTGGGCGTCTCGGGGTTCTGGCCCTGCGCCGGCGGCGCCCCGGGGGCGGGGCTTTCGGGCCCCGCCGGTGGCGGCGCCTGGGGCGCGGGCGATCCCGGCTTGCTCTGCGCTGAGTTCGGCTTGTCGGCGGTGGTGGGCTTGGCTCCCGAGCTGTGCCCCATGAACGCGATGACGGTGGCGGCCACGATCCCGATCACGACGACCGCGATGCCCACGGCCAGGCCTCTGCGCCGCCAATAGATCTCGGTGGGTAGCGGGCCACGCGGTTCCAGATCGAGCACGTTCGCAGCGTAGGCCCAGGTCACGCCGATTCGGTTGACCCGCCTCGGCGTGTCGCTAGGTTTGCCGGCCAATCGCCGTGTTAGTGGCGGCCGACCGCGCGGCCCATTCGCCCGCGATCGGCCCCGCTATTCGGCCCGCTATTCGCCGATGTCGCCGACGTGGTCACACAACGCCGCGCGCCCGTCGGCAAGGTGGTAGGTGACACCGGCCACCGCGACCGTGCCGTCGGCGATCCGCTCGGCGATCGCCGTGGACCGCGACACCAGCTGCGCCACGGTTTCGCGTACGTGTCGCTCCACGAACTCCTCGACGCGGTTCAGGCCGTCACGGCGGCCCATCAGGATCGACGGCGCGACCCGCTCCACCACGTCGCGCACGAAACCGCCCGGGATGGATCCCTCTTCGATCGCGCCCAGGGCGGCCTTGATCGCGCCGCAGCTGTCGTGACCCAGGACGACGATGAGGGGCACGTTGAGCACGCTCACCGCGAACTCGATGGAACCCAGGACCGCGGTGTCGATGGCCTGCCCGGCGGTGCGCACCACGAACATGTCGCCCAGGCCCTGGTCGAAGATGAGCTCGGCGGCGACCCGGCTGTCCGAGCAGCCGAACACGACCGCGGTGGGACTCTGCCCGGCGGCCAGGCTGGCTCGATGCTCAACACTTTGGCTGGGATGCTGCGGCTTACCGGCGACGAATCGCTCGTTACCCTCTTTGAGTGACTTCCACGCTGTTACCGGACTGGTGTTAGGCATGGCTGCCATCATGCCGGAACAAGCAACGCCGGGTCCGGCATACATATCAGTTACCAATCTTTTGGCCTGGTACGAGACCTCACGCCGCGACCTGCCCTGGCGCGAACCCGGGGTGAGCGCCTGGCAGATCCTGGTCAGCGAGTTCATGTTGCAGCAGACGCCGGTGGCCCGGGTGTTGCCGATCTGGTCGGATTGGGTGCGGCGCTGGCCGACCCCGTCGGCGACGGCCGCGGCCAGCGCCGCGGACGTGTTGCGCGCCTGGGGCAAGCTCGGTTATCCGCGGCGGGCCAAGCGATTACACGAGTGCGCCACCGTGATCGCGCGCGATCACGACGACGTCGTCCCCGATGACGTCGATACCCTGCTGACGCTGCCCGGCGTCGGCAGCTACACCGCGCGCGCCGTCGCCTGCTTCGCCTATCGCCGGCGGGTGCCGGTGGTCGACACCAACGTGCGCCGGGTGGTGGCGCGCGTCGTGCACGGCCTGGCCGACGCGGGCGCGCCGTCCGCGACCCGCGACCACGGCGACGTGTCGGCTCTGCTACCCGACGACGCGACCGCACCGCAGTTCTCGGTCGCGCTGATGGAGCTGGGAGCGACGGTGTGCACCGCGCGCACCCCGCGATGCGGGCTGTGCCCGCTGGGCCAATGCGCCTGGCGGCGCGCGGGTTATCCCGCCGCGCAAGGACCGCCGCGACGCGTCCAGACCTATGCCGGCACCGACCGCCAGGTTCGCGGCCGCCTGCTGGATGTGTTGCGCGCCAAGGATTCCCCGGCCAGTCGGGCCGAGCTGGACGTGGCGTGGCTGACCGACACCGCGCAGCGCGACCGGGCGCTGTATTCGCTGCTCGCCGACGGCCTGGTGACACAGACCCGCGACGGCCGGTTCGCGTTGGCCGGCGAGGGGTAGCGGATCAGGCCCGCGGATGCGGCGCGGCCAGGAAAGCCTGCACCGCTTCGCGGTATTGGCCGGGCGCTTCGTCGTGGATCAGGTGACCCGCTTGCGGAACACGCAAATACGTTGCGGCATCGCCGCTTTCGGCCATCTGCCGCATCTGGCCCGGCGGGGTGACCGAGTTGCCGGCCTCGATGAGCAGCGACGGGGCGCGCACCGCCCGCCACTGCGCCCAGTAGTCGCGGGTGCCCCACTCCGCGGCGATCTCGATCCATCGTGAGGTGTGACCGTGCAGCCGCCACCCGGTTTCGGTGCGGTCGAACGCCTCCAGGAAATACTGCCCGGCGACGGGCCCGAATTCGGCGAATACCTGCTCCGCGGAATCGAATTCGACCGGAAGCGCGTGCAGCCAAGGCTCCCACGGGCCGGTGGTGCGGCCGCGGAAGTCTGGAGCCATGTCCTCGAGCACCAGCGCGGAAACCAGTTCGGGGCGCTGCGCGGCCAGGCACCACGCGTGCAGGGCACCCATCGAATGCCCGACGATCCTGACCCGCGCGCCCAACTCGCCCACCGCGTCACCCAGGTCGGCCACGAACCGCTCGGTGCTGATCGGGTGCGGATCGTCGACGTCGCGTCCCCGATGCCATGGCGCGTCGTAGCTGTAGACGGTGCCCAAGCGGGTCAGCCACGGCAGTTGACGCGTCCACGTGGTCCCGCGCCCCATCAGGCCGTGCACCAGCACCAACGGCTCGCCGCGTCCCCCGTGACGCGTCAACAAATCGCCGGGCATGTCACCATCTTGCGTGGACCGCCCTAGTTGAACGGCGCGGGGGGCGGGGTAGCCTAGCGGCATGCCGCCTGTGGTGAAGATCAACGCAATCGAAGTTCCCGCCGACGCCGGCCCCGAACTGGAGAAGCGGTTCGCCCACCGCGCGCACGCGGTGGAGAATCAGCCCGGTTTCCTCGGCTTCCAGTTGCTGCGCCCGGTCCAGGGCGAGGACCGCTACTTCGTGGTGACGCACTGGGAGTCCGACGAGGCGTTCCAGGCGTGGGCGAAGGGTCCGGCCATCGAGGCCCACGCCGGCCATCGGGCCAACCCGGTGGCGACCGGGGCGTCCCTGCTGGAATTCGAGGTTGTGCTGGACGTTGCCGCAAACAAGCAGGCTGGCTAGCGGGCGGTCGGCCTGGCGCCGCGCGCTGGCGCTGAGCGCCGCCACCACACTGATCGTCACCTCGGCGCCCGGCTGCGCCCCCTCCCCCTCACCGCAGGCGAACGCGGCAAATTCGGGACGGCAGATCGACACCCGGACCCCGCCCGGCATTCGGGCCCAGCAGACGTTGGACATGCTCAACTCGGACTGGCCCATCGGGCCGGTCGGGGTCGGCACGCTGGCCGCCGCCGACAAGGTCGAGTCGGTGCAGACCACCATGGAGGCGCTGTGGTGGGATCGCCCGTTCGCCCTCGACGGCGTCGACATCGGTGCGAGCGTGGCCACCCTGCACCTGACGTCGTCCTACGGTGCCCGCCAAGACATCCGGATCCACACCGACGACGGCGGGTGGGTGGACCGGTTCGACCTGGACACGCGGGCGCCGACGGTCAAGTCGTGGCAGGACATCGACGCGGTGCTGAGCAAGACCGGCGCGCGCTACTCCTATCAGGTCGCCAAGGTCGACGACGGCCACTGCAACCCGGTGGCGGGCACCAACGCCCGCGAATCCCTGCCGCTGGCATCGATTTTCAAGCTGTACGTGTTGCATGCCCTGGCCAGCGCCATCAAGAACGGCACGGTGTCCTGGGATGACCAACTGACCGTCACCGACAAGAGCCGGGCCGTCGGCTCGTCGGGTTTGGCGCTGCCCGCCGGGGCCCACGTCTCGGTTCGCAAGGCCGCCGAGAAGATGATCGCCACCAGCGACAATATGGCCACCGATCTGCTGATCGGAAAGTTGGGCACGCAGGCCATCTCCGAAGCGCTCGCCACGGCCGGCCATCACGACCCGGCCAGCATGACGCCCTTCCCCACCATGTACGAGCTTTTCTCGGTCGGCTGGGGCAGACCCGACCTGCGCGGCCAATGGGAGCACGGGTCCCCCCAGGTGCGGGCCCAACTGCTTCAGCAGGCGAATTCCACGCCGTACGACCCGGATCCGATGCGCGCCCACTCACCCGCGTCCTCGTACGGCGCGGAGTGGTACGGCAACGCCGAGGACATCTGCCGGGTCCACGCGGCGCTGCAGGCCGACGCCGTCGGCGAGGCCGCGCCGGTGCGCGAAATCCTCTCCGCGGTGGCGGGTATCCAGCTGGACCGCAACGTGTGGCCCTACATCGGCGCGAAAGCCGGTGGCCTGCCGGGTGATTTGACGTTCAGCTGGTATGCCGTCGACAAGACGCGGCAGCCCTGGGTGGTCAGCTTCCAGCTGACCTGGCCGCGCGACCACGGGCCGACCGTGACCGGCTGGATGCTGCAGGTCGCCAAGCAGGCCTTCGCGTTGATCGCGCCGCGATAGCGCCGGCGCCGCGAGAACCGCTCGCTACTGCGGGTCCGGCCCCTGCGGCGCGGCGTGCGCCCCGGCCTTGGCCAGGTCCGGCTCGGCCGGCGGCTTGCGGGTGCCGGTGAAGGTGAACTTCGCGTCCTCGCCGGCGCTCTCGCCGTCCCAGTTGTCGACGTCGACCGTGACAACCTGGCCGGGACCGACCTCCTCGAAGAGGATCTTCTCCGAGAGCTGGTCCTCGATCTCGCGCTGGATGGTGCGCCGCAGCGGACGGGCACCCAGCACGGGGTCGAAGCCGCGCTTGGCCAGCAATGCCTTGGCCTTGTCGGTCAGCTCCATCGCCATGTCCTTGCTCTTGAGCTGGTTGCCGACGCGCTGGATCATCAGATCGACCATCCGGATGATCTCGTCGCGGGTCAGCTGGTGGAAGACGATGATGTCGTCGATGCGGTTGAGGAACTCCGGGCGGAAGTGCTTCTTCAGCTCGTCGTTGACCTTCTGCTTCATCCGCTCGTAGTTGTTCTCACCGCCACCCTGGGTGAAGCCCAGGCCGACCGGCTTGGAGATGTCGGACGTGCCGAGGTTCGAGGTGAAGATCAGCACGGTGTTCTTGAAGTCCACCGTGCGTCCCTGACCGTCGGTGAGCCGACCGTCCTCGAGGACCTGCAGCAGGCTGTTGTAGATCTCCTGGTGCGCCTTCTCGATCTCGTCGAACAGCACCACGGAGAACGGCTTGCGGCGCACCTTCTCGGTGAGCTGGCCGCCCTCCTCGTAGCCGACGTATCCCGGCGGGGCGCCGAACAACCGCGACGCGGTGAACCGGTCGTGGAACTCGCCCATGTCGATCTGGATGAGCGCGTCGTCGTCGCCGAACAGGAAGTTCGCCAGCGCCTTGGACAGCTCGGTCTTACCGACACCGGACGGGCCGGCGAAGATGAACGAACCCGACGGGCGCTTGGGGTCTTTCAGCCCGGCGCGGGTGCGGCGGATCGCCTTGGAGACGGCCTTGACGGCGTCCTCCTGGCCGATGATCCGCTTGTGCAGCTCGTCCTCCATGCGCAGCAACCGCGTGGTCTCGGCCTCGGTGAGCTTGAACACCGGGATGCCCGTCCAGTTGCCCAGCACCTCGGCGATCTGCTCGTCGTCGACCTCGGCGACCACGTCGAGATCGCCGGAGCGCCACTGCTTTTCGCGCTCGGCGCGCTGGGCCACCAGCTGCTTCTCCCGATCCCGCAGGCTGGCCGCCTTCTCGAAGTCCTGGGCGTCGATCGCCGATTCCTTCTCCCGGCGCGCGTCGGCGATCTTCTCGTCGAACTCGCGCAGGTCTGGCGGCGCGGTCATCCGGCGGATCCGCATCCGGGCGCCCGCCTCGTCGATCAGGTCGATCGCCTTGTCCGGCAGGAACCGGTCGTTGATGTAGCGGTCGGCCAGGGTGGCCGCCGCGACCAGCGCCGGGTCGGTGATCGAGACCCGGTGGTGCGCCTCGTAGCGGTCGCGCAGGCCCTTGAGGATCTCGATGGTGTGCTCCACCGTCGGCTCCCCGACCTGCACCGGCTGGAAGCGGCGCTCCAGGGCGGCGTCCTTCTCGATGTACTTGCGGTACTCGTCGAGCGTGGTGGCGCCGATCGTCTGCAGCTCGCCGCGGGCCAGCTTGGGCTTGAGGATCGACGCGGCGTCGATCGCGCCCTCGGCGGCGCCCGCACCCACCAGGGTGTGCAGCTCGTCGATGAACAGGATGATGTCGCCGCGGGTGTTGATCTCCTTGAGCACCTTCTTGAGGCGTTCCTCGAAGTCACCGCGGTAGCGCGAGCCCGCGACCAGCGAGCCCAGGTCCAGCGTGTAGAGCTGCTTGTCCTTGAGTGTCTCCGGGACCTCGCCGTGCACGATGGCCTGCGCCAGGCCCTCGACGACGGCCGTCTTGCCGACGCCGGGCTCGCCGATCAGCACCGGGTTGTTCTTGGTGCGCCGGCTCAGCACCTGCATCACCCGCTCGATTTCCTTCTCGCGGCCGATGACCGGGTCCAGCTTGCCTTCCATCGCGGCGGCCGTCAGGTTGCGGCCGAACTGGTCGAGCACCAACGACGTCGAGGGGCTGCCGGACTCGCCACCGCGGCCACCGGTGCCCGCCTCGGCGGCCTCCTTGCCCTGGTAGCCACTCAGCAGCTGGATGACCTGCTGGCGCACCCGGGTCAGCTCCGCGCCCAGCTTCACCAGCACCTGCGCGGCCACGCCCTCACCCTCACGGATCAGGCCCAGCAGGATGTGCTCGGTGCCGATGTAGTTGTGGCCGAGCTGCAGCGCCTCGCGCAGGCTCAGCTCGAGAACCTTCTTGGCGCGCGGGGTGAACGGGATGTGGCCCGACGGCGCCTGCTGGCCCTGGCCGATGATCTCCTCGACCTGGCTGCGAACGCCCTCGAGCGAGATGCCCAGCGACTCCAGCGACTTCGCCGCGACGCCTTCGCCCTCGTGAATCAAACCCAGCAGGATGTGCTCGGTGCCGATGTAGTTGTGGTTGAGCATCCGGGCCTCTTCTTGCGCCAGGACGACGACCCTGCGGGCACGGTCGGTAAATCTTTCAAACATCGGGTTACCTGCTCTCCCTCAACATCGGTACAAACTAGTTAGCGGCCCTTCGAACAACCCTGCCGGTCCCCTGTGGCCGGAATCGCGTACCTGCCATCCACTGTAATGGTCGGCTTGCCGGCGGACCTAACCTTGTGCGGCCTCGTTCGCTGTCGACGCAACTCGGTCGTTCCGGCCCTGATCTCACTTGCGACTGCCTGGGGCTTTACCCGCCGTATCCCAAGAAACGTTGCAATGTCCCAATTCGTTTCCCGGGACGCCCGACCATCGTTTCGCGCCGAGCGAAATGACAAACCGGCGCCCGGGCTTGGGGCCCGGGCGCCGGTTTGAAGACTGTCAGGTTGCGGCGTGGAACGCGTCGATGACGTCGGCCGGGATGCGGCCGCGCGTCGACACGTTGTGCCCGTTCCGGCGAGCCCATTCGCGGATCGCCGCGCTCTGCTCACGGTCGATGGCGCCGCGCCCGCGTCCCGAGCCGGACCGCCCCCGCCGGCGGCCGCCGACGCGGCGACCGGCTTCCACCCACTGCTTCAGATCCCCGCGAAGTTTCGCGGCATTCTTGGACGAAAGATCAATCTCATAGGTCACCCCGTCAAGCCCGAATTCGACCGTTTCGTCGGCTGCGCCGGCACCGTCGAAATCATCGACCAAGGTGACGGTCACTTTTTTTGCCATTGGCTCACCCTCGCATTTCGTCCTGAGCAGTTGCTGAGCAGATTGGATCGACCTCCCCGGTCACCAATCTGCCATAACAACGCAGCATACTCAATCTGTACGGGCGTTGCAGGGTTGAGCTTTTCGACTACGAGTGTGGCCGAACAATGGGGAACAAAACTGTCTCCCGAATTGACAGTCCGGTCAATGTCATCAACAACCGGTCGATACCCATTCCCGTTCCGGTACATGGCGGCATCGCATACTCGAGTGCGGCAAGAAAATCCTCGTCGAGCACCATGGCCTCGTCGTCGCCGGCGGCCGCCGCGCGCGCTTGGGCGGCGAACCTCTCCCGCTGCACGACCGGGTCGTTCAATTCCGAGTAACCGGTGGCCAGCTCGACCCCGCGCACATACAGGTCCCACTTCTCGGTGACGCCGGCGATGCTGCGGTGCTGGCGCGTCAAAGGTGTTGTCTCGACCGGGAAGTCCCGCACGAACGTGGGTGCGACGAGCGCGTTGCCCACCGTGTGCTCCCACAGCTCCTCGACGATCTTTCCGTGTCCGTAACCACGGTCGCGCGGGATCTCGACGCCGAGGCGATCGGCGATGCCGAGCAGCTTTTCCACCGTCGCCTCCGGCGTGATCTCTTCACCGAGCGCCGACGACAACGACGGGTACATTTCGATCGAAGCCCATTCTCCGTCTATGTCGTAGACACTGCCGTCGGGCAGCGGTAGTTGTCGGGTTCCGATCGCCTCGTCGGCGACCTCTTGAATAAGCTCGCGCGTCACAACCGCCGAATCGTCATACGTTCCGTACGCCTGGTAGGTCTCGAGCATGGAGAATTCGGGAGAATGCGTGGAATCCGCACCTTCGTTTCGAAACACGCGATTTAGTTCGAAAACTCTGTCGAAACCGCCGACCACGCACCGCTTGAGGAACAGTTCCGGTGCGATCCTCAAGTAGAGATCGATGTCCAGCGCATTGGAATGTGTGATGAAGGGCCGCGCGGCCGCGCCGCCGGCGAGCGTCTGCAACATCGGGGTTTCGACTTCGAGAAAGCCGCGGCGCTCCAATGCGTTGCGGATGGCGCGGATGACCGCGATCCGCTGCCGGGCGACCGTGCGCGCCTGCGGGCGGACGATCAGGTCGACGTAGCGCTGCCGCACCCGCGCCTCTTCACTCATCTCCTTGTGCGCGACCGGTAGCGGACGCAACGACTTCGACGCCATCCGCCACGAATCGGCCAGCACGGACAATTCGCCGCGCCGTGAGCTGATCACGTTGCCGTGCACGTAGACGATGTCGCCCAGGTCGACGTCGGCCTTCCACGCGTCGAGGGATTCGCGGCCCACCTTGTCGAGGCTGACCATCACCTGCAGCGTGGTGCCGTCGCCCTCCTGCAGCGTGGCGAAGCAGAGCTTTCCCGAGTTGCGGGCGAAGATCACCCGGCCGGCGACGCCGACGACGTCGTCGGTCGCGGTGTCGACCGGCAGGTCGGGGTGGGCGGCGCGGACCTGCGCCAACGTGTGGGTGCGTTCGACGGCGACCGGGTAGGGGTCGCGCCCCTCGGCGAGCAGCCGAGCGCGCTTGTCCCGGCGGATCCGGTACTGCTCGGGAATATCTGGCTCGTCGGCACTCACGACGTGCCAGCTTAAATCAACTCTCGTGGTGCCCTTGACCGGCGGGCGCCCTAGCGGGCGGTCTTCAGCCGGCCGCGCTGGGCGTCGCGGTTGCGTTCGAAGACCAGCCGCAGGCCGTGCAGGGTCAGGTGCTGTTCGTAATGGCTGACGGTCTGCAGCTCGGGCAGCAGCAGGGGCGCGGTGTGTCCGGTGGCCACGATGGCGACGTCGTCACCGGCAAAGCCGTCCACGTCGTCACGGATGCGTCCGACCAGGCCGTCGACCAGACCGGCGAACCCGAACACCGCACCGGCCTGCATGCACTCGACCGTGTTCTTGCCGATCACCGAACGGGGCCGGGTCAGCTCGACGCGGCGCAGCGCGGCCGAGCGGGCCGCCGCGGCATCGGAGGAAACCTGCAGCCCGGGCGCGATCGCGCCGCCGAGGAATTCGCCCTTGGCCGACACGACGTCCACGCAGATCGAGGACCCGAAGTCGATGACGATGGCGGCCTGACCGAACTTGTGAAAGGCCGCCAGGCAGTTGACGATTCGGTCGGCGCCCACCTCTTTGGGGTTGTCCACCAGCAGCGGGATGCCGGTGCGCACCCCGGGCTCGATCAGCACGTGGGGCACCGACGGCCAGTACTGGTCGAGCATGAGCCGCACCTCGTGCAGCACCGAGGGGACGGTCGACAGCGCGGCGGCGCCGGTGAGCCGCTCGGAGTCGTCGCCGATCAATCCGTCGATGGTCAGCGCCAATTCATCCGCGGTGATCTCCGATTCGGTGCGGATCCGCCACTGCTGCACGACGTTTGCGTGCTCCTTGGCGCCCGATATGAGCCCGACGACGGTGTGGGTGTTACGGACGTCGATCGCCAGCAGCACGGCTACCGCGCAACGATCCGGGGATCCAGCAGCTCGGCCGCGTCTTCGGGCACGAACGCCGGGTCGTGGCCGAGGTCGACCGGTTTGTTGTCGGCGTCGACGAAGACGATCCGCGGCCGATACGCCCGGGCCTCCGCCTCCTCCATGGTCCCGTACGCGATCAGGATCACCAGGTCGCCCGGGTGGACGAGATGCGCTGCGGCACCGTTGATCCCGATCACGCCGCTGCCGCGTTCGCCGGTGATGGCGTAGGTGACGAGGCGGGCGCCGTTGTCGATGTCGACGATGGTCACCTGTTCGCCTTCGAGCAGGTCCGCCGCGTCCATCAGATCGGCGTCGATGGTCACCGAGCCCACGTAGTGCAGGTCGGCCTGCGTGACGGTGGCCCGGTGGATCTTCGACCGCAGCATCGTCCGTAGCATCAATTCCTCCAAGGTGATTGGGCGTATTCGTGATTGCCGTCCGGCCCTGAGGTGCCGGCGGGTGTTTCGATCTGCATTTCGATGTTGTCCAGCAGCCTGGTGGTGCCCAGCCGGGCGGCGACCAGCAGCCGGGCCGAACCGTGGGCGGGCGCCGGCCCGAGCCCGGCGTCGCGCAGCTCGAGGTAGTCGACCGTGAGCGCGGGGACGGCGTCGAGCACCGCGCGCGCCGCGTCCAGCGCGGCCGCGCCGCCGTGGTGCGCGGCGTGGGCGCCAGCAGTCAGCGCGGCCGAAAGCGTCACCGCCAGTTCGCGTTGCGTGGGGTCGAGGTAGCGGTTGCGCGACGACATCGCCAGGCCGTCGGATTCCCGGACGGTCGGCACCCCGACGACCTGGGCGTCGATGTTGAGGTCGGCGACCATCTGGCGGATCATCACCAGCTGCTGATAGTCCTTCTCGCCGAAGAAGATCCGGTCCGGGCGCACGATCTGCAGCAGCTTGCACACGACGGTGAGCACGCCCGCGAAATGGGTGGGCCGGTGGCGGCCCTCGAGCTCGGCGGCCAGCGGTCCGGGCTGCACCGTGGTGCGCAGCCCGTCGGGATACATCGCGGCGGCCGTTGGGGCGAAGACGATTTCGACGCCTTCTGCGCGCAGCAGCGCGAGGTCGTCGTCCATGGTGCGGGGATAGGCGTCGAGATCCTCACCGGCGCCGAATTGCAGGGGGTTGACGAAGATCGAGACCACGACCACCGAGCCGGGCACCCGCTTGGCCGCCCGCACCAACGCCAGATGGCCGTCGTGCAGCGCGCCCATGGTGGGCACCAGCATCACCCGGCGGCCGGTGTGGCGCAGGGCGCGGCTGACGTCGGTGACATCACGCGGGTTCGGGTACAGGTTGAGTTCGCCCGCCTTGAAGGCCGGGGGTTTTGCTCGGGTCATGGCGCCAGCACCTCCACGACGTCCTGGGGGGCGTGCGCGCGCTGCGCGGTTCGCAGGGCGTTCACCCGATACGCCTGCGCCAGTTCGGGTCCGACCCCGGCCAGGGCCGCCAGATGCCCGGCGACCGCGGCGGCGTCGCCGCGCGCGACCGGGCCGGTGAGCGCGGCCTGCCCGCGTTGCAGGGTGTTCTCCAGCGCCGCCCGGGCCAGCGGGCCGACGATGCGTTCGGCGATGCCGCCCGGCTGGTCGTCGACGGACTGTTGGCCGAGCAGCTCGCTGCCCCGCAGCGCGGCGCGCAGCGCCTCCAGGGCGTCGGCGAGCACGGTCACGATGTGGTTGCCCGCGTGGGCCAGCGCCGCGTGGTAGAGGACGCGGGCGTCCTCGGCGACGCAGAACGGCTCCCCGCCCATCTCCAGGACGAGCGATTGACCGATCGCGTACCCGACCTCGTCGGCCGCCGTGATGCCGAAGCAGGTGTCCGGCAGCCTGCTGATGTCCTCGTCGGAGCCGGTGAACGTCATGGCCGGGTGGATCGCCAGCGGGATGCAGCCCTGCGCGGCCAGCGGCGCCAGGACGCTCACCCCGTTGGCGCCGGACGTGTGGACCACGATGGTCCCGGGCCGCACGGCCGACGTCGCGGCCAGCCCGGATACCAGGCCGGCGAGTTCGCTGTCGGGAACCGCGAGCAGTAACAGCTCGGCGCCGGCGGCGACGTCGGGCGGCGTCGCCACCGGGGTGTCGGGCAGGCGGCGCTGCGCCCGCTGCCGCGACGCATGGGAGATGGCGCTGCACGCCACCACGACGTGGTCCGCGCGCTCCAGCGCGACACCGAGCGCGGTGCCCACCCGGCCGGCGGAGATGATTCCCACCTTGAGCCTGGCCGGGCGCAGACCGTCGAACTGCACCATCGCAGACGACCTCACAGATTTCTTGTTCGTTCCGGTCCCACCAGGTGGGTACCGTTCGGTCACCAAGACTCTAGTCGATCACCAGGCGTTTCCCAATGTGAGGAAGCTCCCAGCTCAGCCTTCGCGGCGGCGACGCCGGCCGCCCTCGGAGGGCTGCACCTGCAGGCGGGCCAGCAGGTCGGCCACCGACTGGCCGCCCGTGGCGGTGGTCTCTCCGGCGGCGCCGGCGTCCTCGCGCTGGGGATCACCGCCGTGCCGGGGCGTGTGCTCCGGTGCCGGCGGCGGCGCCAGCCGCGGCGGCGGGGGCGCGCCGGCGGGCGGGCGCTGCTGCACCGGGGGCTCGGGCGGCGGGGGCGGCGCCGGGGCCGGTGGCTCGGTGCCGGGGGCGAAACTGCGCACCCCGTAGTCGCGGTACTCCGCCGAATGGCGTGACCGTGCCCGGCGGCCGGACTCGGCGTAGGGCGGTTGGGGCAGGGGCTCGACGGGCAGGCCGTCCCAGGCTTCGTCTCGGTATTCGTCCCGGGCTTCGTCCCGAGGTTCGTCTCGGGACTCGTCGGGGCCCGAATGCCGGGCGCGCCGCCGCCCGCCCGCCGGTTCCCCGGGGGCGTCGGCGCCGGTCCAGTTGCTGCCCGGTGTCCCGGGTGGCAACCACTGGCCTTCCGCGGCCGTCGGCTGCCAGTCCTGGCGGTGCCGCTCCGCCCGGGGCGCAGGCTGTGGTTCGGGCTCCGGCGGAGCCTGCGGTTCGGGTTCGGGTTGCGGTGGCGGTTGCTGGCGGGGTTCGAACCGGGGCTCCGGCGGCGGTGGGGCGTAGGCCGGCTCCGGCGCCGGATACGCGGGTTCTTGGGGCGGTTCGTACTGGTAGCGGGGCCGTTCCCGACGGGGTGGCGGCGGTTGGCGGGGCGGCAGTAGGGGTTCTTCGGGGACGTCGATGATGGCCGTCTCGTCGGCGCGGCCGCGCGGGTTGTCCTGGGGCACCGAAGTGACCCGATCGCTGGGCACCCAATCGACGGGGTTGTCGCGGGGGGTCTCGCCGTTGCGATCCCACTCGCTGTAGGCGCGCTCCGGTTGCGGCTCGCTCTCGACGGTCCCGAGCGCGGGGCGGTGCGCGAGGTCGGTGTCGAACAGGATTTCCAGGCTGGTGCGCAAGGCGCTCAGCTCGGCGCGCAGTTCGGCCAGATCGTCGGCGGCCTGGGCGCGCAACTCGGAGGCCAGCTCGCGACGCAGCTGGGACTCCACGGTCAGTTCGTATTCGCGCCTGGCCGAGATCTCCCGGTCGAGCTGGAGGTCGTAGACCAGCTTGAGATCGCGGACGCGGGCTTGATCGGCGTCGCTTTGGCGGCGATAGAGCACGGAAACGAAGGCGCCGGCGACTGCGGCCCACAGCGCCAGGATTACAGCGAGCTTGAGGAGTTCCACCCGATTGGTGAAAACCAATGCGGAACTGGCACCTATCGCGAGGACCAGCAACGCGGTCAAGAGCACCCACCCCGGCCTGCGGCCGCCGCGCCGCACCCGGGCGCCGCGGGACAGAACGGTCATGGCCTGACTGTACCTGCGCGAGGTCAATCCGCGTGTCGCCCTACTCCGGCGATTCTCACCTGGGTTGATCCGCCGATCGATCGGCGCTAGGTTTCGGCGCCCTCGCCGCGCTCGGTCGGGTCGTACGGGGACTTGCAGCAATGTTGCAGCCACAGCGCGGCGACCACCAATGCCAGCGCGCTGATGGCCGCCACCACCGTTCCGGTGGTGTCCTCGGCGGCGGCCCGCAGCCAGGACCGGCGCGGCAGGAAGTACACCAGCAGTCCCACCCACCAGCCCAGCATCAACGCCCCCACCCAGGCCGACGCCTTGGCGACCATCAGGCTGCGTGCCACCGCAAGCGGATGCAACCTGCCCCGACCGGGGCCGATTTCGCCGTCGGCGATCTTGGCGCGCACGTAGCGCGCCCACAGCGCCTCGCCGATGGCCACCGCCAGCAACGACAGGCCGGTCAACACCGTGATCGGGGGAAACCACCGGTACAGGCCGTTGACCAGCAGGTAACCCAGCACGGCGGCGCCGACCACCGCGGCCGTCAGGTCACGCTTGCGGGTGGGCCCCATCAGGTTGTGAGCTCGAGCGTCAGGTCGGAGCGCCGTACGGCGGCACGGTCGGCGGGCTCCAGTTCGGCCAGCAACTGCGCGACGGGACGCGGCCCTTCGGCGACCGTCAGCCGAGCGTCCGGGTCGACCGCCAGCCAGGGGATCAGCACGAAGGCCCGCAAATGGGCCAGCGGATGCGGGAGCGTCAGGTTGTTCTCCCGCGAGGTCACCTCGGCTTGCCCGTAACAGGCGATCAGGTCGACGTCGAGGGTGCGCGGCCCCCAGCGCTCGCCGCGGACCCTGCCCGCCGCGCGCTCGAACTCCTGCGCCCGGGCCAGCCAGCCCTGCCCGTCGCAGGCCGGGTCGTCGGCGATCAGCACCGCGTTCAGGAACGGCGCCTGATCGACCCGGCCCCAGGGGTCGGTCTCGTACACCGGTGACACGGCGAGCACCGCGTCCCCCAGCCCGTCGACGACCGACTGCAACCGCGCCAGCCGGTCCCCCAGGTTGGACCCGATGGACAACACCACTCTGGTCATCCGCGCCACTCCTCGATCCCGGCTCCGCACAGGACCGAGCCGGCATCATCGTCGTCAACACGCGTCATAACGGCACCACCGAACCCCGGCCACCGCGCCGGGACCGCCGCACCACCACCGAGACGTCGGCGAACTGCTGCGGGATCGGGGCCTGCGGCTTGTGCACCACCACCTCGACGGCGTGCACGCGTTCGTCGTCCATCACCTCATCGGCGATCTGGGCGGCGACGGTCTCGATCAGGTTTCGCGCGGGTCCCGCCACGACGTCGGCCGCCAGCCGGGCCAGCGCGCCGTAGTCGTAGGTGTCGGTCAGGTCGTCGGTGGCGGCGGCCGACGCCAGATCGATCCACACGGTGACGTCGACGACGAAGTCCTGCCCGCTCGCGCGTTCGTGGTCGAAAACCCCGTGTTGCCCGCGAACCTTCAACCCGCGCAACTCGATTCGATCAGCCATCGTGTTCAGCCAGCCCAGTGTGCGTCTCGTCGTTCCACGCCGCCACGACCTTGAGCGCATCGACCGTGGCGCGCACATCGTGCACCCGTACCCCCCAGGCCCCGTGCAGCGCGGCGAGCGCGGAAATCACCGCGGTCGCCGTCTCACGCCCGTCGGGGGGCCGCGGCGAACCGTCGGGCCCGGCCAGCAACGTACCGAGGAACCGTTTGCGCGACGCGCCCAGCAGCACCGGGATCCCGGTGGCGACCAATTGCGGCAGCGCATGCAGCAGCGCCCAATTGTGTTGTCCCGTCTTGGCGAATCCCAGACCCGGATCGATCATCAGCTGAGCGGGATCCACACCGGCGGCCACCGCGGCATTGACACTGGCAAGCAACTCGGCGCGCACCTCGGCGACCACGTCACGATAGTCCGGGGCCGCGTGCGGACGCTGCGCCGACACGGAGCGCCAATGCATCAGCACCCAAGGCACTTTCGCCTCGGCCAGCAGCGGCGCCATGGCGGAATCGGCCCGGCCGCCGGACACGTCGTTGACGATCCGCGCGCCGCTGCACAGCGCCGCCCGCGCGACGTCGGCGTGCATGGTATCGATGCTCACCGTAATGCCTTGCGAGGAAAGCTCTTTGACGACGGGGACGACCCGGGAGGCCTCGACACGGGCGTCGACGCGCGTGGCACCGGGACGGGTGGATTCTCCCCCGACGTCGACGATGTCGGCGCCGTCGGCGGCCAGCGCCAATCCGTGTGCCACGGCTTTGTCGGGGTCGAGATAGCGGCCGCCGTCGGAGAACGAATCGTCAGTGACGTTCAGAACTCCCATTACCTGCACAGGCGCCAGGCTCACTTCCGCAGGATGAGGTCGAGCGCCTCGGCTCGAGAAGCGGCGTTCGTTTTGAATATTCCGCGCACCGCCGAGGTCGTGGTCGTCGCTCCGGGCTTGCGGACACCGCGCATCGCCATGCACAGGTGCTCGGCCTCGACCACGACGATCACCCCGCGCGGATTGAGCTTTTTCACCAGGGCGTCGGCGATTTGGCTGGTGAGCCGTTCCTGCACCTGGGGCCGCTTGGCGTACAGATCGACCAGTCGCGCGATCTTCGACAGGCCGGTGACCCTGCCGTCGTTGCCCGGGATGTAGCCGACGTGGGCCACCCCATGGAACGACACCAGGTGGTGTTCGCAGGTGGAGTACAGCGGGATTTCCTTGACCAGCACCAGCTCGTCGTGATCCTCGTCGAACATAGTGTTCAACACGCTGTCCGGATCGGTGTAGAGCCCGGCGAACATCTCCCGGTAGGCGCGGGCGACGCGGGCCGGGGTTTCCCGCAGGCCGTGCCGGTCCGGGTCTTCGCCGATCGCGCACAGCAACTCGCGGACCGCGGCCTCGGCACGGTCCTGGTCGAAGACCCGCATCTTGGACATCGCGGTGTCCGGCAGTGCCATCGAATCCTCCGTTTGCTCAGCCGTGGGCCGGCGGATTGGACCGGCTCACGTCGTCATCCTGCCGGTCGGGCGAGCCACCCTCCTGGGCGGGCTGTCCCGGTGGGGGATACGGCGGGTACGGCGGGTACGACGGCTGCGCCTGGCCCTGCTGGCCGGAACGACCCTGCCCGCCCGGATAGCCCTGCTGGTGGCCGGCGTGGCCCTGCTGGCCGGGATAGGGCTGCGGGCCCGGATAACTGGGCGCCGGTTGCTGCCAATAGGGCTGCTGCGGCGGCTGTGCCGGCGGATGCCAATAGTTCGGCTGCTGCTGCGGTTGCTGCGCTTGCGGCGGCCATCCCGGCGCGCGCCAGCCGGCCGGCGCGCCGTAGTCCGGCTGGGTGGGCCCGTGCGGCGCGCCCTTACCGCTGCCCTGGCCGCCATGAGAACCGTTGCCGCCGTTGGCGTTTCGGTCCGCCTCCAGCCGTGCCGCTTCGCTGGCCCGCGCGATGGCCGCCTTGAACGCCGGCTCGGGGGTGGGCGGCGGCCACGGCTCGCCACGCTCGATGGCCAGCTCGCCGGGCGTCTTGATGGGCGGCTTGTCCGACGGGATGCGGCCCCCGAAATCGTCGAACATGGTGAGCCGCGGGCGCTTTTCGACGCCCGAGAAGATGCTTTCCAGTTCGGCCCGGTGCAGGGTTTCCTTTTCCAGCAGCTCCCCGGCGAGGGTGTCGAGGATGTCGCGGTATTCGGTGAGGATTTCCCACGCCTCGGTGTGCGCGGCCTCGATCAGCTTGCGGATCTCGTCGTCGATGTCGCGGGCGACCTCGTGCGAATAGTCCGCCTGCGTTCCCATGGTGCGGCCCAGGAACGGGTCGCCGTGCTCCGAACCGTATTTGACCGCACCGAGTTTGGAGCTCATCCCGAATTCGGTGACCATGGCGCGTGCGATCTTGGTGGCCTGCTCGATGTCCGACACCGCGCCGGTGGTCGGCTCCCGGAAGACCAGCTCCTCCGCGGCACGCCCGCCCATGGCAAACACCAACTGCGCGATCATCTCCGAGCGGGTCCGCAGCCCCTTGTCTTCCTCCGGCACCGCCACCGCGTGCCCGCCGGTGCGGCCTCGCGCCAGGATCGTCACCTTGTAGATCGGCTCGATGTCGGGCATCGCCCAGGCCGCCAGGGTGTGGCCGCCTTCGTGGTAGGCGGTGATCTTCTTTTCCTGCTCGCTGATGATGCGGCCCTTGCGGCGCGGGCCGCCGATCACCCGGTCCACCGCCTCTTCCAAGGCGGCGCTGGTGATGACGGTGCCGTTCTCCCGGGCGGTGAGCAGCGCCGCCTCGTTGATGACGTTGGCCAGGTCGGCGCCGGTCATGCCGACGGTCCGCTTGGCCAGCCCGGCGAGGTCGGCGTCCGGGCCGATCGGCTTGCCCTTGGAGTGCACCTCCAGCACCGCCTTGCGGCCCGCCAGGTCCGGGTTGGACACCGGGATCTGCCGGTCGAAGCGGCCGGGCCGCAGCAGCGCCGGGTCCAGGATGTCCGGCCGGTTGGTGGCCGCGATCAGGATGACGCCGGCCCGCGGGTCGAACCCGTCCATTTCGACCAGCAACTGGTTCAGCGTCTGCTCGCGCTCGTCGTGCCCGCCGCCCAGGCCCGCGCCGCGCTGGCGGCCCACGGCGTCGATCTCGTCGACGAAGATGATGCACGGGTTGTTCTGTTTGGCCTGGTCGAACAGGTCGCGTACCCGGGACGCGCCGACACCGACGAACATCTCGACGAAGTCCGAGCCGGAGATGGTGAAGAACGGGACGCCGGCCTCGCCCGCCACCGCGCGGGCAAGCAGCGTCTTACCGGTCCCGGGCGGACCGTAGAGCAGCACGCCCCGGGGGATCTTGGCGCCCAGCGCCTGATAGCGACCGGGGTTCTGCAGGAAGTCCTTGATCTCGTAAAGCTCCTCGACCGCCTCGTCGACGCCGGCGACGTCGGCGAACGTGGTCTTGGGCATGTCCTTGGAGAGCTGCTTGGCGCGCGACTTGCCGAACCCGAAGCCCATCCGGGCGCCGCCCTGCATGCGGGAGAACATCACGAACAGCCCCACCAGCAGCAGCAGCGGCAGGACGTAAACCAGCAGCTCGCCCAGGATGCTGCCCTGGTTGACGACGGTGCTGACCTTCGCATTCTTGGCGGTCAGCGCGTTGAAAAGGTCCACCGCATACCCGCTCGGGTATTTGGTGATGACCTTGTCGGAGTTGTCCGTGTCGCCATTGCCCTTCTTCAGGGTCAGGCGCAGCTGCTGCTCGCGATCGTCGATTTGCGCGCTTTTGACGTTGTCGCCGTTGATCTGGGACATCGCCACGGACGTGTCGACGGGCTTATAGCCGCGAGTGTCGTCGCTGAAATAGAAGAACGACCAGCCGAGCAGCACCACGACAGCAATCGCCGTGATGGTGCGAATAACGTTTTTCCGGTTCATCAATCATCGGCCTTGCCGGCCAGGTCCTTCCCCGATATACACGCAGCTGGAAAAGTCCAGGCTACCGCCTGTGGCGATCGCCAGCTCCGGCAGCGCCGGGGCGCAGCGGGTCGCCACCATCTGCTCCGTGGCGATCGCCAGCTCCGGCAGCGCCGGGGCGCAGCGGGTCGCCACCATCTGCTCCGTGGCGATCGCCAGCTCCGGCAGCGCCGGGCTGTCCAGTTAACGATTGGCAGTTCCCGGGCCGGCAGGCTCACTCGTAGTAGCGCGCCTCGACCACATTCCCGTCGGGATCGGCGAAATAGAATCCCTGCGGCGCCCAGCCCCGCGCGCCGAAGCTGTGGTTCAGCCGCGCGCTGGTGTCCACGCCCTCGGCCTGCAGGCGCGCGTCGAGCGCGTCGTATTCGGCCTTCGACAGGGCGAGGCACACGTGGTTGACCGGTTGGCCGGCGCTTCCTTCGGCCACCGCGGACGACACCGCGCCGGAAGCCATCTCGAGTGGCATCAGGTCGATGATGGAATCCTCGGACACCCGCACGCTGGGGAAAGGCGCCTCGGCGGCCTCGAACTCGGCGAATCGCACCGGTGCCAGCCCGACCAGCCTCGAATAGAAGTCCATCGCCGCGCGCGGATCCTTCGTCCACAGAACTACGTGGTCCAATCGCATGCACAAATTATGCTGCGCTGGGCCAAAGAGACCCTTCTCAGTGCGCAACCGTTGTGCTTTGGTGAGACGGTGCCCCCAACCCAACGGTTAGTAGATACCAATGGTGTGCGGCTGCGGGTGACCGAAGCGGGCGACCGCGGCGCACCCGTGGTGATCCTGGCCCACGGCTTTCCCGAACTGGCCTACTCCTGGCGCCACCAGATAGACGTCCTCGCGCACGCCGGCTACCACGTGCTGGCGCCCGATCAGCGCGGCTACGGCGGTTCGGATCGCCCGGATGCCGTCGAGGCGTACGACATTCACCAGTTGACGGGAGACCTGGTCGGTCTGCTCGACGACGTCGGCGCCGAGCGTGCCGTGTGGATCGGCCACGACTGGGGCGCCGCCGTGGTGTGGAACGCCCCGCTGCTGCACCCCGACCGGGTAGCGGCCGTCGCCGCGCTCAGCGTGCCCGTGACGCCGCGCCCGCACGTGGCGCCGACGAAGGCGTGGCGAAAGATGTTCGGCGAGAACTTCTTCTACATCCTCTACTTCCAGGAGCCCGGTGTCGCCGACGCCGAATTGAACGCCGATCCCGCCCGAGTGATCCGTCGCATGATGGGCAGCCTGCGAACCGACGGCAAGGATGCGCTGGTGCGGATGGCCAGCCCCGGTCCGGAAGGTTTCGTCGAACGCCTTCCCGAACCGGACGGCCTGCCGGACTGGATAAGCCAGGACGAGCTCGACCACTACATCGCCGAATTCTCGCGGACCGGCTTCACCGGCGGGCTGAACTGGTATCGCAATTTCGACCGCAACTGGGAGACCACGCCCGAACTCGACGACGTCAAGATTTCGGTCCCGTGTCTGTTCATCGGCGGGACGGCCGATCCCGTCCTGTCGTTCACCCGTGCCGACCGCGCTGCGGAGGCGATTTCCGGGCCGTACCAACAGGTGATGATCGACGGCGCCGGGCATTGGCTGCAGCAGGAGCGCCCCGGCGAGGTGAATGCGGCCTTACTGGAATTCCTCAACGGATTGGAGCTTTGATGAGTGCGCCCCTGCGTTTCGGTGTCTTTATCACCCCATTTCACCCCGTCGGCCAATCCCCAACGGTCGCACTCGAGTACGACATGGAACGCGTCGTCGCGCTGGATCGGCTCGGGTTCGACGAAGCGTGGTTCGGCGAACACCACTCGGGCGGCTACGAGCTGATCGCCTGTCCGGAGGTATTCATCGCCGCGGCGGCCGAGCGGACCAAACACATCCGGCTGGGCACGGGCGTGGTCTCGCTGCCCTACCACCACCCGCTGATGGTCGCCGATCGCTGGGTGCTGCTGGATCACCTGACCCGCGGCCGGGTCATGTTCGGTACCGGCCCGGGCGCGCTGCCGTCGGACGCCTACATGATGGGCATCGACCCCGTCGAACAGCGACCGATGATGCAGGAATCCCTTGAGGCCATCCTGGCGCTGTTCCGGGCCGCACCCACCGAACGGATCGACCGCCACTCCGATTGGTTCACCCTGCGCGACGCGCAGTTGCACATCCGGCCCTACACCTGGCCTTACCCCGAAATATCCACGGCGGCAATGATTTCGCCGTCCGGTCCGCGGCTGGCCGGCGCGCTGGGCACCTCGCTGCTGTCGCTGTCGATGTCGGTGCCGGGCGGCTACGCGGCGCTGGAAACCACCTGGGACGTGGTGCGCGAGCAGGCCGAAAAGGCCGGACGGGACGAGCCGGACCGCGGCAACTGGCGCGTCCTGAGCATCATGCACATCGCCGACAGCCGCGAGCAGGCCATCGACGATTGCACTTACGGGCTACAGGATTTCGCGAATTACTTCGGCGCCGCCGGGTTCGTCCCGCTGGCCAACAGCGTGGAAGGCACCCAGACGCCACACGAGTTCGTCGCGGACTACGCGGCCAAGGGGAATTGCTGCATCGGCACGCCCGAGGACGCCATCGCCCACATCGAAGACCTGCTCGACCGCTCCGGCGGCTTCGGCACCCTGCTGATGCTCGGCCATGACTGGGCCTCACCCGAGGCGACGTACCGTTGCTATGACCTGATGGCGCGCAAGGTGATTCCCCACTTCAAACGTCAACTCGAAGCGTCGCGCGCATCCCACGACTGGGCCAGAGGTAAACGTGACCAGTTGATCGGCCGGGCCGGCGAGGCCGTGGTCAAGGCCATCACCGAGCACGTCGACGAACAGAAAGACGCGGTGCACTGATGCGCGCGTCGGTGTTGCGCGACGGCCGGATGGTCTACCGCGACGACGTGCCCGACCCGATCCCCGAAGCCGGGCAGGTGCTCGTCGACGTGCGGGCATGCGGAATCTGCGGCAGCGACCTGCATTTCGCCGCCCACGGCGCCCAGGTGCTGGAAATGACCGAACGGGCGGCCGGTGGCGGCGGTGGCATGCACGTCGACCTGGACCACGACATCTTCATGGGTCACGAATTCAGCGCCGAGATACTCGAAGCCGGCCCCGACACCGAGACCCATCCACCGGGCACCCTGGTCACCTCGCTGCCGGTGCTGTTGTCCGCCAAGGGCGTCGAGCCAATTGTGTACAGCAACAGCACAATCGGCGGCTACTCCGAACGGATGCTGTTGTCCGCGCCGCTGCTGCTGCCCGTCCCCAATGGCCTGGACTCCAAACACGCAGCACTGACTGAACCCATGGCGGTGGGATTGCATGCCGTCAACAAGTCCAACGTCGCGCCCGGGGAGACGGCGCTGGTACTGGGCTGCGGCCCAATCGGGATCGCCATCGTCGCCGCCCTTCGGTCCAAGGGCGTCGAAACCATTGTGGCGGCGGACTTTTCACCGAAGCGACGGGAGCTCGCCACCGCGATGGGAGCTCACCAGACGCTGGATCCAGCGCAGGGCTCGCCCTTCGACAGTGTCAAGCCCGCGGTGGTGTTCGAGGCCGTCGGGGTGCCTGGCATCATCGACGACGTGCTGCTCCGCGCGCGGCCGGGCACTCGACTGGTGGTCGCCGGGGTGTGCATGCAACCCGACACCGTGCATCCCTTCTTCGCGATCGCCAAAGAGATCAACGTGCAGTTCGTGCTCGCCTACACCCCGGACGAGTTCGGCGACTCGTTGCGCGCGCTGGCCGACGGCGACATCGACGTCAGCCCGCTGATCACCGGCGAGGTGGGCCTGGATGCGGTCGGGGCGGCGTTCGACGATCTGGCCGACCCCGAGCGGCACTGCAAGGTTCTCGTCACGCCCTGAACTTGTCAGGGGGCCCACCTATAATCGAACGCATGTTCGAAGTACGGTCGGATCGCGCCGCTCTGGTAGCGGTGATCGAGTCCACGCATCGGGAGGAGTCGATGCTGGTGGCGCGGCGGTTGGCGGCGGTGGCGGCGCTGCTGCGGCATCGGGTGGCCACTGCCGACGGGGCCGATCGGGAGTACGCCGAGATCGACGGTTTCGAGCAGACCGCCGCCGAGGTCGCCGCGGTGATGAACCTGTCTGCGATGGGTGCCAGTTTTCTGGTGTCGCACGCCGAGGCGCTCGATACCCGCCTGCCGCGGGTGGCGGCGCTGTTGGCCGAGGGGCGAACGGACTGGCGCACGGTGCGTTTGGTCATCACCCGCACCGATCTCGTCACCGACCCGAAGGTGATCGCCACGCTCGATGAGTCGTTGGCCGCCCGGATCGGGAATTGGCACGGTTGGTCGCGGCAGCGGATCGTCAACGCGGTTGATGCCGCGGTGCGGGTCGCCGATCCCGACGCCGCCCGGGAGCGTCGGGTGGCCGCCGAGGAGGACCGTTACGTCGCCATCAGCGCCGCGGACAACGGGATGGCCGAGATCCGCGGTTCGGTGGCCGCCGCCGCCGCGACGGCCTTTGATCGCCGGCTGTCCCAACTCGCCAAGCAGGTGTGCCCGGCCGATCCACGGACGATGGATCAGCGCCGCGCCGACGCACTGTCGGCGCTGGCCGAAGGCCGCCGGTTGGGCTGTGCGTGCCGGCGGGCCGACTGCCCCACCCGGGCCGGCGAGCACACTCGCGAAAGTGAGCCGACCGGGACGCGGGTGGTCGTCAACGTGATGGCCGGCGAACAGACCGTCTACGCCGACGGCGCCGGGCCTGGCTATCTGGAGGGCTATGGGGTCATCGATGCCGAGCAGGTGCGCCGGTTGGCGGCCGCCGCGTCGGTGCTGGTGGCCAACCCGGTGACCAGTCCGGTCGAGGCCTTGCGCTATCAACCGCCGGCGGGGCTGGAGCGGTTCGTGCGCTGCCGCGATCTGACCTGCCGCTTCCCCGGATGCTCCCGCCCGGCGATGATCTGCGATATCGACCACACCGTTCCGTTCAACCATCAAGATCCGCGGGCGGGCGGGCGCACCGTCGCGGAGAACCTGAAATGCCTGTGCCGCCAGCATCATCGGCTCAAAACCTTCGGGGGCTGGCGCGACAAACAGTTGGCCGATGGAACCGTGATCTGGACCTCGCCGACCGGCAACACCTACCGGACCTCCCCCGTGGGTGCGGATCTGTTTCCGGCGGCGCGCGCCCCGGCCTGCGCCGCCCCCGAGCCGAGACGACGCGGCCGATCCCGGCAGCGCAGCGCGCGGATCACCCAGGCGCGCACCCACAATCGCGAGCAGCGCCCGATCAACGAGGCCCGCCGCCGCCTCGAACAGGACCGCAAAGACGAAATCGCGGCGCGCAAGTTCCGAAACCACATGCGCGACATGCTGTTCCTGTTCAAGGGGACACCGAGCACCAGCCCCTACTGCACCTGGGTCAACGACCCCCGAGAACCCGAAGAACTGCCCCCGGACTGGGAACCCGACCAATCCACCCTGCAGCCCCTGCCCGACGACCCACCCTTCTGACGCGTCACCCACCCGCGGGGGGCTGCGCGATGACAGTGGGCTTGAAACCGTATCGGGGAGTGACGAAGTGGGCCGCGACGCCGCGCCCCGCCCCAGCGGCGGGCACCATCGGAACCCCGCCCACCGCGTTCGTGGCACGTTCGACGGCCCCCGCGGTGGTGGCACCATTGAGCGCCACGGCGATCGGCGGCGCCGGGGCCGCACTCGCCCAGGCGGCGGGCACCGCCAATCCGCCGATCGATGCCGCCTTGCCGACGGCCCCGCCGATCGCGCCGATCGAGCCCAGTCCCGCACCCGAAACGGCGGGAAGGGCCGCTTCCGCGGCCTTGGCGACGCCCTCGGCGGCGGACTTCGCGGCGGGCATGAAGCCCTGCGCGAGACTTTGGATGTCCTTGAACGCCGTGGTGAACAACCGCGTCGGCGAAATCAAACGGATGAAGGCGTCGAAAGGCGTGCTGGCATCGAGGGTTTGAGACCCGGTCAGGCCCTCCAACAGATCCCCCAACGGGCCCCCCACGACAATGCCGTCGCCCTCGGGGTTCATGCCGATTCCACCGAGGGACAGCGTGGGATTGGCCGGCGACGGGGACGTGTTGGTCGGCCCGGCCAGCGCCGACAGGGTCTGGGGCACCGCGTCGAGCCCCTGCGCGCTGTCGCTCCCGCTCGCGCCGGCGGCCCGGGCCACCGCGGCGGCCTGACCGGCGACGCCGGCGGGGTCCGTGGTGGGCGCCGCCGATTCGAACGCGGGCAAGGTCGACGCCGCCGCCGAAGCGCCGGCATATTCGTACATCGCGGCGGCGTCCTGGGCCCACATCTCGGCGTATTGCGCCTCGGTGGCCGCGATCGCCGGGGTGTTCTGCCCGAGGAAGTTCGTCGCCAGCAACTCCATCAGCAACGCCCGGTTCGCCGCGATCACCGGCGGCGGCACCGTTTCGGCGAATGCCGCCTCATAGGCACCCGCCGCTGCCACCGCTTGGTTCGCCGCCTGTTCGGCCTGTCCGGCCGTGGCGCTCAGCCACGCCACTTGCGGCACGGCCGCGGTGAGCATGGACGTCGCGGCGGGCCCCTGCCATGGGCCGCCCTCGATGCCCGCGATCACCGACCCATAGGACGAAGCCGCGGAATGCAGGCCGGCGGCCAGGCCGCCCCATGCCGCCGCGGCGACCAGTAACGGCCCCGAACCTGGACCCGAATAGATCAGCGCGGAATTGATCTCCGGCGGCAACTGCGCAAAGTCCAGCATCGTGTCCTCGCCTAACCGACCGCGGCGGCGTTGGCGAGTTCCGTGGCGGCATACGAACCGGCGCTGATGCCAAGCGTCGTCGCCAACTGCTCGCGAACCGCCGCCGCCTGCGCACTGATCTCCTGGAAGAGCTGTCCGTGTTGGGAAAACCGGGCGGCCGTCAGTACCGACACCGCATCGGCGGCGGCGGGGGCCACCGCCGTCGTCGCCACGGCGAGCGCCGAATTGTTCTCCTGCACTGCGGCATTGATGCCGTGCAGCTCACCCGAAGCCGCATCGAGAATTTCCGGCCGTGCCATCAGAAAAGACATGGTGAGTCCTCAAAACCCTTTCAATTAACCAGCTTTCAGCGACGATCACCGGCGCCGAGTCCGACGCTCGTCACGTTAGGCCGGTGACCTCGGATGATGACAGCCTTCGGGTCGCCTTTTCACGGCCGGTTGGACAACTATTCATTTAGCTGGTCGGATCCGCTGCGACTTTTGGATTCAGCATGAATATCGCGGTAATACAATATGATTGGAGTCATATATGTTCCTATATGAGCGCGCCGCAGCGCCGATTTTGCTTTGCTCGGGGTACCGGTGAACCGGCGCCGGACGACCCGCTGACCCAATCCGGCCGCTGGCTATGCTGCCCAGGCACTGCCGGTCGGGTTCATGGCGGGTCCGGCGGCAACACGGCCGATATGGCTCAGCCTGGCCCTGGAACTACCCCTGGTGGTGATCATCGTCGTGATCATCGCCATGGTGTTGGTGTCAAACTGGCTCTCGCACATCACTATTCGCATCCACGAACCGGACTGGGCCGGGAACCGGGCCCCGGCGCCGACCACTTGACCGGAAATTCACAACACGGACCGTGGGGCCAGCGGCTAGGGTGCCAGGCATGCCGGTCGCAACCAACGCCTCGAACCTTGTCCGCCGATCGATCGCGGTGGCCGCGGCCGGCCTGACCGTCGCGGCGGCGTCGGCATGCGACGAGCCCACCCGTCGCACCCGGGCGCCAACCCCCGCCAGGTAACGGTGTTGGGAACCGGGCAAGTGCAAGGCGTCCCGGACACGCTGACCGCCGACGTCGGTATCGAATTCACCGCCCCCGACGTGACCACCGCGATGAACCAGACCAACGACCGTCAGCAGGCGGTCATCAACGCGCTGCTCGGCGCCGGCGTCGACCACAAGGACATCAGCACCACCGAAGTCACCCTGGCGCCGCAGTACAACAACCCTGGCCCCAGCGGCACGGCCGACATCACCGGGTACCGCGCCACCAATGCCGTCGCCGTCAAGATCCACCCGCCCGACGCCGCGTCGCGGTTGCTGGCCCTCGTCGTCGGCACGGGCGGCGACGCCACCCGGATCAGGTCGGTCCGCTATTCCATCGCCGACGATTCGCAGCTGGTCAAGGACGCCCGCGCGCGGGCGTTCAACGACGCCAAGGGTCGCGCCGAGCAGTACGCCCAGCTGTCCGGGCTCCGGCTGGGCCGGGTGCTGTCCATCTCGGAGGCCACCGGCAACCCCCCGCCGGTCGGGACGCCGACGCCGCGCGCCATGCCGTCGATGGTCCCGCTCGAGCCCGGCCAGCAGACCGTGAACTTCTCGGTCACCGCCGTGTGGGAGCTGGACTGACCCGGCCGGATGGCGGCGACCCGCCGCGCCCGGCTTCGCCGCGCTCGCGATCGCCGCGAAGCCGGATGGCGGCGACCCGCCGCGCCCGGCTTCGCCACGCTCGCGATCGCCGCGAGCTACTGCTGGTAGACCCTGGGGTCCAGGGTGCCGATGTAGGACAGGTCGCGGTAGCGCTCGTCGTAATCGAGGCCGTAGCCGACGACGAAGTCGTTCGGGATGTCGAAGCCCACGTAGGCGATGTCGACGTGGGCTCCCTTCGCGTCCGGCTTGCGCAGCAGCGTGCACACCTTCAGCGACCGCGGATGCCGCGTTTTGAGGTTGCGCAGCAGCCACGACAGGGTCAGGCCCGAGTCCACGACGTCCTCGACGATCAGGACATCGCGGCCCTGGATGTCGCGGTCCAGGTCCTTGAGGATGCGCACCACACCCGACGAGGACGTCGATGATCCGTATGAGCTGACGGCCATGAATTCGAACTGCGTCGGCACCGGGATCGCGCGGGCCAGGTCGGTGACGAAGATCACGGCGCCCTTGAGCACGGTGATCAACAGCAGGTCCTGGCCGGTCTCGCTCGCGGCGTCGCGGTAGTGCTCCCCGATTTCGCGGCCGAGTTCGGCGATTCGCGCCTGAATCTGCTCCGCCGTCAGCAGGACAGACTTGATATCCCCGGGGTAGAGCTCCGCGGGCTGGGCGGGGGTGATCGCCGAGGAGATCTGGGCCACGCCCACAGAGTGCCACGCCGGCGGGCGGATAACCAACGGCGGCCCCGATATTGCGGTCAGCCGACCGGTTCGCGCCACAGCGTCAAAACGCCGTCGCGGCGGCCCGCGAACAACCGCTCGTCGGGCACGGACGACCCCACCGCCACGCCGCCCTGGCCGCGCCACGCGGTGACCAGGGTGTCGACCCCCCGAATCTGCTTGTCGGTCAGCCCCGTTGCGCCGCCCGCCAGCAGCCAGGCCCGGATCACGCGCCGCCGCACGGGCGCGTCCAGCGTCGCCAGCGCCGAGACCCGCAGCCCATCGCCCGCCTTGGCGCCGGGCAGCGCCCGGGCGGCCAGCGCGTCGATCAACTCGCCGTCCTCCCGCAGCGCGGTCGCGGTGCGGGCCAGCGCCTCGGCGACGCCCCCGCCGAGCACATCTTCGAGCAGCGGCAACACCTCGGCACGCAACCGGGTCCGGGTGAAGCGGGGGTCGCTGTTGTGCGGATCGCGCCACGGCGTCAGGCCCAGCTCCCGGCACGCGTCGTGCGTCACCGCGCGCCGGACCCCCAACAGCGGCCGGCACCACGGCGGGTCGTAGGGGCGCATCCCGGCGATCGAGCGCACGCCGGACCCCCGACCCAGCCCGAGCAGCACCGTCTCGGCCTGGTCGTCGAGCGTGTGACCCAGCAGCACCGGGCCGTCGTGGTAGGCGGCCAGCGCGGCATAGCGGGCCGCGCGCGCCGCGGCTTCGGGGCCACCCTCCGTGCCGACCTGCACCCGAACCACTTGCGCCGCAACACATCCCAGTGACACTGCTTGCTTCCGGGCGGCTTCGGCGACGTCGGCCGAGTCGGGTTGCAGGCCGTGGTCCACCACCACCGCGGTGGTGGGCCGCAGCTGGGCCGCCACCGCGGTCAGCGCCAACGAATCCGGGCCACCGGACAGGGCCACGCACCATTGGTCGACGGTGGCGAGGTGCGTCTTGATGAACGCCTCGACCGCCGCGCGCAGCCGGCCTACAGCACCCTGTCGATCCATCGCTGGGGCTCTTCGATCTCGATGGGCAGCGGCAGCGTTTCGGGCCCCGTCCAGATGGCGTTGAATCGCGCCATGCCCACCTGGCCCACGACGTGGTCGACGAAGGCCTTGCCGCGCGTGTATTGGCTGAGCTTGGCGTCGAGTCCCAGCAGTGCGCGCAGCAAGCGCTGCAGGGGAGGTTGCTTGCGGTGGCGGCGCTCGTCGAAGCGGCGGCGGATGGTGGCCACCGACGGCACGGCGATCGGCCCGACGGCATCCATCACGTGGTCGGCGTGGCCCTCCAGCAGCGTGCCCAGCACGAGCAGCTGATCCAGGGCGTGGCGCTGGGGCTCGGACTGCACCGCCCGCACCAGACCGAGGATGCCCGCCGAGTTGGCGTCTGAGTTCTGATTGCCGCGATTGCGGGCGTAGTCGGCGAGCCGGCTCACCACCTCCTTCAGGTCGTCACCGGCGTCGCGGGTCAGCAGGCCCAGCGCCTGCGACATGTAGTCGGGCAGCCACGGGTTGGCGGTGAACTGCACGCGATGGGTGACCTCGTGCAGGCACACCCACAGCCGGAAATCGGACGGCTCGATCCGAAGCTGCCGCTCGACGGCGATGACGTTCGGGTATACCAGCAGCAGGCAGCCGGCCCTGGCCCCGTTATCGGTGGCGAAGGGGTCGTATTGGCCGAGGATCCCCGACGAGACGTAGGCCAGGACGGCGCCGGTCTGCGCGCCGGTGACCCGGCCCGTGAGAAACCCGCGCGGCTTCTCCGCGCCGTTCATCATCACCCGCATCGACTCGGCCGCGGCGGCTACCCATTCCGGGCGGTCGACGATGCGCGCGGCGGGCACGGCACCACCCGCGACCAGGCCGGTGACGTCACGGACCAGGGGTTCGGCTTTGGCGGCCGCGCCCACCAGTTCGTCGATCACCTGGCGCCGGGTGTAGTCGCTGGACGGTGGCCCGGGCCGGGCCAGCCGCCTGCCGACCGTGGCCGCGAATTGCCAGTCGACGGCGGTGCCCAGCGTCAGCTCCGACGCCGGCGTCATGAGCACCCGCAGAACCAGAGCCGGGTCGCCAGCGCGTCCATCACGTTGCGGCCGTTGGGGCCCGCGTCGTTGGAGATGAACGCGAAGGTGAGCACCCGGCCGCTGCGGTCGGTGAGCACCCCGGCCAGCGCGTTGATGTTGGTCAGCGAGCCGGTCTTGGCCCGCAGCCAGCCGGCGGGGCCCTGGCTGGTCGAGGCGTCGAGGAACCGGTCGCCCAGCGTGCCGCTGCCGGCGGCGATCGGAAGCAGGTCCAGCAGCGCCCGCAGCGACGGCTGGTCGGGCCCGGCGGCGGCCTGCAGCACCCCGTCGAGCGTCTTGGCCGTGAGCCGGTCGTCGACCGAAAGCCCGCTGGAGTCCAGCAGCGCCGCGCCCGCGGTGTCGACGTGGGCGGTGCTCAACCGGTTGGTCACCGCGTCGGCCGCGCCGGCGAAGCTGCGCGGCCGGTTGATCGCGGCCGCCACCTCACGGGCGATGCATTCGGCCAGCACGTTGTCGGAGTGGTCCATCATCTCGGAGAGTCGCTGGACCAACGGCGCCGACTGCACGACGGCCAGCTGCCGCGCCCCGGACGGCGCCGTCGCGATCGTCACCGCGGCGGGATCGAGGTTCAGCGCCTTGGCCAGCTCGCGGCCGGCGTCCAGCGCCGGCGTCCGGGACCGCCGGGAGTTGACCGTGGTCGGCTGGATGCGCCCGGCGTCGATCATCACCGACTCGATCGGCGCGATGTCGCCGTTGTCGACGTCGGCGGGATCCCAGCCCTGCGCCATCGTCGGGCCGCTGAACGCCGAGGTGTCCACCTGCACCGCGGTCGGGGTCACCCCGCTGCGCCGGATCTGTTCGACGAGGTCGCTGATGCGGGCCGCGCCGCGGTACCAGGTGTCCTGCCCGGGCGGCGCCGCCGACAGCACCGGATCGCCGGCGCCCACCAGCACGACGGGGCCCTGGGCGTTCTGGCTGCCCGCGACCACCCGGGTGCTGATCCGGGCCTGGCGGTCCAACGTCAGCAGGGCGGCGGCGGCCGTCAGCACCTTGTTGGTCGACGCCGGCACCAGCGGCATGTCGTCGGCGACCTGCCACAGCTCTTTTCCGGTGAGGGCGTCGGTGATCCGGCCGCCGAGCTTGCCGAGGTTGGGATCGCCCGCCACCGGTGCCAGCGCGGCGCCCACGCCGGGCCCGCTGGGTAACTCGGCGGTGTCGCTCACCGGGACCATGCCGGGCTTGACCGTGGGCGCGTGCGGAGGCGGGATCGGGGCGCGCGCGCTGCCCGCGCCGTGCCCGGTCGTGGTGAAAAACGTCGCCGCCACCACCACGGCAGCGACGAACGCCAGCACGCCCAACCCGATCAACACTGGGGTGGATTTTTGCCAGCGAGTACGGGCCATCACTCTCCTGACTGTCTGAACCCATTCTGCCGAATCGGCGCCGATGGGCTCGACTAGGGTGTAGCAGAGCAAAATTGGCCTGCCCATGCAGACACCCAGACAAGGAGCCGACGCGGTGGAATTCGACGTGACCATCGAGATCCTCAAGGGCCAGCGGAACAAATACGAGATCGACCACGAGACCGGACGGGTGCGTCTGGACCGCTACCTGTACACCGCGATGGGCTACCCGACCGACTACGGCTACATCGAGGACACCCTCGGCGAGGACGGTGACCCGCTGGACGCCATGGTGCTGTTGCCGCAGTCGGTGTTTCCCGGGGTGATCGTGGAGGCCCGCCCGGTGGGGATGTTTCGGATGACCGACGAAAAGGGCGGCGACGACAAGGTTTTGTGCGTGCCGGCCGGCGACCACCGCTGGGACCACATCCAGGACATCGGCGACGTGCCCGAGTTCGAGCTGGACGTGATCAAGCACTTCTTCGTGCACTACAAGGACCTGGAGCCGGGCAAGTTCGTCAAGGCGGCGGACTGGGTCGGCCGCGCGGAGGCCGAGGCCGAGATTCAGCGCTCGGTGGACCGGTTCAAGGCCGAGGGGCACTAGCTCGACGGTGGCGACCCGCCACTAGCCCGATGGTGGCGACCCGCTGCTCCCGGCTTCGCCGCGCTTGCGATCGCCACTAGCCTGCGCCCTGCGCCGGTTGCGCAGCAGGCTCCAGCCCAGCGCCGCCCCGATGAAGACCACACCCACCGAGGCGGTGACCGCCTCGGGCACCTGCAAACCCGGATCGATGGATCCGAGCATGATCACGGCCAGCGCGCCGATCGCCCAGTGCGCGCCGTGTTCCAGGTAGACGTACCGGTCGAGGGTTTCCTGCTTGACCAGGTAGATGGTGATGGACCGCACGAACATCGAGCCGATCAAGCCGAGCCCGAGCGCGATGACGATCGGGTCCGAGGTGATCGCGAAGGCGCCGGTGACCCCGTCGAACGAGAACGCGGCGTCGAGCACCTCCAGATAGAGGAACAGGGTGAAACCCGCCCGGCCGACCGCCTCGCCGACCGTCATGCCCTCGACGTTGGCCGGCCGAAACGCGCGGCTCAACCCGTTGACCACCAGGTAGGTAACCAGGCCCAGCACCCCGGCGGTCAGCACCGTGGCACGCTCGTCGGCGGAATGCGTCAACCGCGAGCCGACGAGCACCAGCGTGGCGCCGGCCACCACCACTGACACCTGGCCGAGTCGCCCGATACGGGCGAACGGAACCTCAATCCACTTGAGCCACTTGATATCCCGGTCGTGGAAGACGAAGTCCAGGAACAGCATCAACAGGAACATCCCACCGAAGGCCGCGATCTGCGGATGGGCGGACAGGATCATCTTCTCGTAGCTCGGCGAGCCGTCCGCGAACTCCAGCGCGCCGTTCGGCGGCGGATGCAGCGCCAGTTCCATCGCCCGCACGGGGCCGATCCCCGCGGTCGCCCACACGATGACCAACGGGAACAACAAACGCATCCCGAACACGGCGATGACGATCCCGACGGTCAAGAACATCTGCCGCCAGAACGGGCTCATCCGCTTCAGGATCGCGGCGTTGATGATGGCGTTGTCGAACGACAGCGACACCTCGAGGACGGCCAACACCAGCAGCAGGAAGAGATCCTCGAGGCCACCGTGGGCATACCCCAGCACGAGGGCCACCACGGTGAGCAACAGCGAAACACCGAAGACGCGGTAGGCGGCCATGGGTCCTTTCCGACAGCGGCTCACATTAGCGAACCCGAGCGCCGCGCCGGGCGAGCGGTGCGGACACTTACTATTTTCAAATTGTGGCGATACATCGGTGCGGTCCGCTGAAAGCGCTGCCCCGATGACCGAAATCAGCGCCTCGCAGGGGCCGGTGGCGCGCGGCAGCATGGCCCGCGTCGGCACCGCCACCGCCGTGACCGCCCTGTGCGGCTACGGCGTGATCTACCTGGCGGCCCGCGACCTCGCGCCCAGCGGCTTCTCGGTGTTCGGGGTCTTCTGGGGGGCCTTCGGGTTGGTCAGCGGCGCCGCCTTCGGGCTGCTCCAAGAGACCACCCGCGAGGTCCGCGCGTGCGCCTACCTCGACGTCGCGCCGACCAAACGCACCCACCCGCTGCGGGTCGGCGCGCTGCTCGGGGTCGCCGCGGCCGTCGTGATCGCGGGGACCGCGCCGCTGTGGAGCGGTCGGGTTTTCGTCGAGGAGCGCTGGTTGTCGGTGGCGCTGCTGTGCGCGGGGCTGGCCGGCTTCTGCGTGCACACCACGCTGCTGGGCATGTTGGCCGGCATCAACCAGTGGACCCAGTACGGGGCGCTGATGGTGACCGACGCGGTCATCCGCGTCGCGATCGCGGCGGCCACCGTGGTGCTGGGCTGGCATCTGACCGGCTTCCTGTGGGCGACGGTCGGCGGCGCGATCGCCTGGCTGATCCTGCTGGTGGCCTCGCCGGCCACCCGCGCGGCCGCGCGGCTGCTCACCCCGGGCGGCACCGCGACCTTCCTGCGGGGCGCCGCGCATTCGATCACCGCGGCCGGCGCCAGCGCCATCCTGGTGATGGGTTTTCCCGTGCTGCTGAAGCTGACCAGCGCCGAGCTCGGCGCCGAGGGCGGGGTGATCATCCTGGCCGTCACGTTGACCCGCGCGCCGCTGCTGGTGCCGCTGACGGCCATGCAGGGCAACCTGATTGCGCATTTTGTCGACGAGCGCAGCGACCGGGTGCGCGCGCTGATCGCCCCGGCCGGCATCGTCGCGGGCATCGGCGCGGTCGGGGTGCTGGCCGCGGGCGCCGTGGGCCCCTGGCTGTTGCGATTCGCCTTCGGGCCGCAGTACCACGCCAGCAGCGCCCTGCTGGCGTGGCTGACCGCGGCCGCGGTGGCGATCGCCATGCTGACGCTGACCGGCGCCGCCGCGGTGGCCGCCGCGCTGCACCGCGCCTACTCGGTGGGCTGGGTCGGCGCCACGGTCGCGTCGGGTTTGCTGCTGTTGCTGCCGCTGTCCCTGCAGACCCGCACCGTGGTCGGATTGCTGTGCGGGCCACTGGTGGGCATCGGAGTCCATCTGGTGGCGCTGTCGCGCGCCGGACGCGCAACGGGCTGATCTGGCCTGCACCAGCGTGTACCTTGTGGGCTTAGATGGGTACGGAAACGCAATATTCGGTCGTCTGGGTCGTCATTCCCGCCTTCAACGAAGCAGCTGTCATCTCCGAGGTGATAGCCGACGTGCGCTCGGTATTCGACCACGTCGTCTGCGTGGACGACGGCAGCGCCGACGGCACCGGTGAGATCGCCCTGCGCGCGGGCGCTCACCTGGTTCGCCATCCCATCAACCTCGGGCAGGGCGCGGCCATCCAGACCGGCGTCGAGTACGCCCGCAAGCAGCCCGGCGCCGAGGTTTTCGCCACGTTCGACGCCGACGGCCAGCATCGCGTCAAGGACCTCGCCGCCATGGTGGACCGGCTGCGCGTCGGGGACGTCGACGTGGTCATCGGGACCCGGTTCGGCACCCAGCAGGTCGCGCGGCCGCCGCTGTTGAAACGGATCGTGCTGCAGACCGCCGCGCGGTTGAGCCGGCGCGGTCGCCGGCTCAACCTGACCGACACCAACAACGGCCTGCGGGTGTTCAACAAGAAAGTCGCCGACAGGCTGGACATCACGATGAGCGGCATGAGCCACGCCAACGAGTTCATCATGCTGATCGACGAAAACCATTGGCGCGTCGCCGAAGAACCGGTCGAGGTGCTCTACACCGAATACTCGAAGTCGAAGGGGCAGCCGCTGCTCAACGGCGTCAACATCATCTTCGACGGGTTCCTGCGAGGGAGGACACCATGAACTGGATCCAGGTGCTGCTGATCGGATCGATCGTCGCGCTGCTGGTCTATCTGCTGCGGTCGCGCCGCAACGCGCGGTCCCGGGCCTGGGTCAAGGTCGGCTATGTGGTGTTCGTGCTGGCCGGCATCTACGCCGTGCTGCGGCCCGACGACACCACCGTCGTGGCGCAGTGGTTCGGGGTGCGCCGCGGCACCGACCTGATGCTCTACGCGCTGGTCATGGCCTTCTGTTTCACCACGCTCAGCACCTACATGCGGTTCAAGGACTTGGAGCTGCGCTACGCGCGGCTGGCCCGGGCGATCGCGCTGGATTCCGCACAGGCGCCCGAGGCCGGTTAGCCGGCGTGCGTCCGCCGGAAGTAATCCACCGTGCGGCGCACACCCTCGGTCAGCTCGACCTTCGGTCGCCAACCCAAAACCTTTGCGGCCGAACCGATGTCGAGGCAGGATCGCTTGAGGTCACCGAGCCTGGGCGGCGCGAACTCCGGGTCGTCGGGCCCCCCGACGGCCGCGGCCACCGCCGTATGCAGTTGCCGGTCCGAGGTTTCGACGCCGGTGCCGATGTTGAATCGCTGCCCGCCGCCGGCGTCCCCGGACGCCTTGACGAACGCGTCCACCACGTCGTCGACGAATACGTAGTCGCGGGTGTTGCCGCCGTCACCGAAAACCTTGGTGGGCTTACCCGATAGCAGCGCCTGGGCGAAGATCGCCACCACGCCGGCCTCCCCGTGCGGGTCCTGGCGCGGGCCGTAGACGTTGGCCGGCGCGATGTGTGAGCAGTCCAGGCCGTAGAGGTGGCGGAAGGTGTTCAGGTAGATCTCGCCGGCCACCTTCCCGGCGGCATACGGCGATGCGGGATCGGTCGGCACGGTCTCGGGCGTCGGGTACCGCGGCGGGACGCCGTAGATCGAGCCGCCCGAGGAGGTGTGCACGACCTTGCGCACCCCCGCTCGGCGCGCGGCCTCGGCCAGGCGCACCGTGCCGATCACGTTGACCGAGGCGTCGAACTGGGGGTCGGCCACCGAGTGCCGCACGTCGATCTGGGCGGCGAGGTGAAACACCACCTCCGGGCGGTGCTCGTCGAGGATGGCCTCCAGGTCCGCGGTCACGATGTCGGCCTCGACGAAGACGTGTGCCGGGTTGTCGGCCAGGTGCTCGAGGTTGCTCGCGCGGCCGGACGCGAAGTTGTCCAGCCCCACGACCGTGTGGCCGTCGGCCAACAGGCGGTCGACTAGCGTCGAGCCGATGAATCCGGCTGCCCCGGTAACCAGTGCACGCACCGGCCCACCATACATAGCGGCGGCGGCCGCGGCGCTCATCGCGGTGCAGCTGGCGGTCCGCGCGGCGCTGGCGTTCGGGGGCTATTTCTATTGGGACGACCTGATTCTGATCGGCAAGGCCGGCACGCATAACCTGCTCGCGCCGTCGTACCTGTTCCACGATCACGACGGCCACGTCATGCCGGCGGCGTTTCTGCTCGCGGGCACCATCATCCGGCTGGCGCCGCTGGACTGGACGTGGCCGGCGGTCAGCCTGGTGGCGCTGCAGCTGCTGGCGTCGCTGGCGTTGCTGCGCGCGCTGCACGTCATCCTGGGCTGGCGGCCGGTGTTGCTGATCCCGTTGACGTTTGCGTTGTTCACCCCGCTCGGCGTGCCCGGGTTCGCCTGGTGGGCGGCGGCGCTGAACTCGCTGCCGATGCTGGCGGCGCTGGCCTGGGTGTGCGCCGACGCCGTCCTGCTGGTGCGCACCGGCCACCGGCGCTACGCGGTGACCGGGGTGCTGGTCTACTTCGGCGGGCTGCTGTTCTTCGAGAAGGCCGCGGTGATCCCGTTCGTCGCGTTCGCGGTCGCCGCGCTGCTGCGCCACGTGACCGGTGACGGGGGGCTGGGATCGGCGCTCGCGGCGGTGTGGCGGGCCGGCGCGCGGTTGTGGGTCGCGGCGCTGGCGCTCACCGCGGCCTGGGTGGTGCTCTATCTGGCCGTGGTCAATCAGCGGCGGTGGAGTTCCGACCTGTCGATGACGGGGCGGCTGCTGGCGCGATCGATCACGCACGGCATCGTGCCGGGGCTGGCCGGCGGCCCCTGGCACTGGGACCGGTGGGCGCCGGCCTCGCCCTGGGCCACGCCCCCGCCGTCGGTGATGGCGCTGGGCTGGCTGGCGCTGGGCGGCGCGCTGGCGGTGTCGCTGGCGCGCAAGCGGCGCATCGGGCCGGTGTGGGCGACCGCCGCGGGCTACGCCGTGGCCTGCCAGGTGCCGATCTATCTGATGCGCTCGTCGAAGCAGACCGCGCTGGAACTCGCCCAGACGCTGCGGTATTTCCCGGATCTCGTGGTCGTGCTGGCGCTGCTGGCCGCCGTCGCGCTGTGCGCCCCGAACCGCCCGGCCGGCCCGGGCTGGCTCGACGCGTCGCCGAAACGCGCCGTGGTAACCGCGGGTTTGGCGGTGTTGTTCGCGGTCAGCAGCCTGTACTCGACGGCCACGTTCTTGACCAGCTGGCGCGACAACCCGGCCCAGCCCTATCTGCGCAACGCCCAGGCGTCGCTGGCCGCGGCCCATGCCGCCTCGGACGCGCCGCTGCTGGACTCCGAGGTCGATCCGCTGGTGCTGCAACGGGTGGCCGCACCGGAGAATCTGGCCAGCCACATGTTCGCCCTGCTGCGGGACAGGCCCGAATTCGCGCCCGCCACAACGCAATTGCGCATGCTGGACAGCTCCGGCCACCTGGTCAAGGCGCGGGTGACCTGGGTCCGAACCATCGCGCCGGGGCCGATGCCGCGATGCGGCTATTTCGCGCAACCGGACAAACCCGCGCGCCTGGCCCTCGACGGGCCGCTGTTGCCCGCCGACTGGACCGTCGAGCTGAACTACCTGGCCAACAGCGACGGGTCGATGACGCTGTCGATGACGCAGGGGCCCGAGGTCAAAGTGCCGGTGCATCCCGGCCTCAACCGGGTCTTCGCGCGCCTGCCGGGCGCCGGGGACGCGATCACCGTGCGGGCGAACACCGCCGCGCTGGCGTTGTGCATCGCGTCGGGCCCGGTGGGTTTTCTGGCCCCGGCCTGACCCGGGAAGAAATGGAGCCGCCTAGGAGAATCGAACTCCTGACCTATTCATTACGAGTGAATCGCTCTACCGACTGAGCTAAGGCGGCTGGTGCCCACGCGCCGGGCGGCACGAGTCTACGGCAGGCGGGCGGGCACCACGAAATCAGTCGCGCGGTTCCTGGGCGCGCAGTTGCTGGCCGATCGTGGCGACCATGGCGCCGACGGCGAACTTCGGCTTGACGTTGATCGCCAGCGCCTCCCGGCACCCGAGGACCGCCTCGATGCAGCGCAGCAGCCGGTCGGGCGGGGCATGCGCGGCCAGCGCCGCGACCTTCTCGGCCATGTCCGGATGGTTGGCCCGCACCGCCCCGCCGTTCGCGGCGGCCAGGAGCGCATCCCGGAAATAGGTCGCCAGGTCGATCAGCGCCCGGTCCAGCGCGTCGCGCGAGGCCCGCGTCTGGCGCGACTTCTGCCGCCGCTCAAGGTCTTTGATCGCCCCGGCCGCGCCGCGCATCGCGCCCGCGGTGCCCTTCCCGGTGCCGCCGGCGCCGAGGGCCGTGCGCAACTCCTCGGTCTCGGCCTCGGCGCGGTCCGCGGTCAGCACCACCGCCTCGGCCTCGGCCGCGGCCACCAACTCCTCGGCGGCGGCGTAGGCCCGCGACGGGGTCGCGGCGTCGCGCACCAGTCCCAGCGCCCGCTCCCGGCGCGCGCGGGCCTCCGGGTCGGTGGCCAGCCGACGCGCCCGGCCCACGTGGCCGCCGCTGACCGACGCCGCCCAGTCCGCGGTTTCGGGACTCAGGCCGTCGCTGTCCACCAGCACGCGGGCGATCGCCTCGGTCGACGGTGTCACCAGCGCCACGTGCCGGCACCGCGACCGCAGCGTGATGGCGATGTCCTCGGGATCCACCGACGGCGCGCACAGCAGGAACACCGTCGACGGCGGCGGCTCCTCGACGACCTTCAGCAGCGCGTTGGCGGCGCCCTCGGTCAACCGGTCGGCGTCTTCGATCACCACGATCTGGCGATGCCCGGTGGCCGGGCGCCGCGACGCGATCTGCACGATCGCGCGCATCTCGTCGACGCCGATGGACAGGCCCTCGGGGATCACCCGGCGCACGTCGGCGTGCGTGCCGGCCATGGTCGTCGTGCACGCGTGGCAGCGCCCGCAGCCCGGGCCCCCGTCTTCGACGGTGGCGGTGCACTGCAGCGCGGCCGCGAAGCACAGCGCGGCCACCGAGCGCCCCGAGCCCGGCGGACCGGTGATCAGCCAGGCATGTGTCATAGTCCCGGCGCCCGCCTCGCTGTGGGCTGGGTCACCGCGGGAGGCTCTGGCGGCGGCGAGCAGCTCGGCCGTCACCGCGTCTTGGCCTACCAGCCGCGCAAACACCCCAGACATCATCGGTAACAGTAGACAGCCAGGCCGACAGATACCGATCGGCTACCGTACCGCGACCATTCCGTGATCTTTGCGGTCGTCGGGGCCCCCCGCGCGACCTGCCGAGATCGTTATTAAGTTTCCGGGACGTCGCCGCCGCCCGATACGGTGGGTTGGTGACTACGGCGGCGGCACTACCGGGGCGGATCAGCGCATTCGTCCGGTGGGTGGTGCGCACCCCGTGGCCGCTGTTCGCGCTGAGCATGTTGCAGGCCGACATCATCGGCGCGCTGTTCGTGCTCGGCTTCCTGCGCTACGGGTTGCCGCCGCAGGATCGCATCGAATTGCAGGACCTGCCGACGCTCAACCTGGCGATCTTCTCGAGCTCGTTGGTCGTCCTGTTCCTCGTCGGCGTCGTGGTCAACCTCAAGCTGCTGATGCCGGTCTTCCGCTGGCAGCGCCGCGACAACATGCTCGCGGAGACCGATCCGGTCGCCACCGAACTCGCCCGCAGCCGCGCGCTGCGCATGCCGTACTACCGCACCCTGAGCACGGTCGCGTACTGGTGCATCGGCGGCGTGGTGTTCATCGTGGCCAGCTGGTCGGTGGCCAAGTTCGCGGCGCCGGTCGTCTCGGTCGCGACCGCGCTGGGCGCCGCCGCCACCGCGATCATCGGCTACCTGCAATCCGAACGGGTGTTGCGGCCGGTGGCGGTCGCCGCCCTGCGCAGTGGGGTGCCGGAGAACGTCAAGGCGCCCGGCGTCATCCTGCGCCAGATCCTGACCTGGATGCTGTCCACGGCGGTGCCGCTGATGGCGATCGTGCTGGCCGTGGTGGCGGACAAGGCCTCGCTGCTGCACGCCGCACCGGAGAGCCTGTTCAACCCCATCCTGTTGCTGGCGCTGACCGCGCTGGGCGTCGGGCTGATCAGCACCCTGCTGGTGGCCATGTCGATCGCCGACCCATTGCGCCAGCTGCGCTGGGCGTTGAGCGAGGTGCAGCGCGGAAACTACAACGCGCACATGCAGATCTACGACGCCAGCGAGCTCGGCCTGCTGCAGGCGGGCTTCAACGACATGGTGCGCGACCTGTCCGAGCGGCAGCGGCTGCGCGACCTGTTCGGCCGCTACGTCGGAGAGGACGTCGCCCGCCGCGCGCTGGAGCGTGGCACCGAGCTGGGTGGGCAGGAGCGCGACGTCGCGGTGCTGTTCGTGGACCTGGTCGGCTCCACCCAGCTGGCCTCGACCCGCCCGCCCGCCGAGGTGGTCCACCTGCTCAACGAGTTCTTCCGGGTAGTGGTGGAAACCGTTGGCCGCCACGGCGGTTTCGTCAACAAGTTCCAGGGCGACGCCGCGCTGGCCATCTTCGGCGCGCCGATCGAGCACCCCGACTCACCGGGCGGGGCGCTGGCCGCCGCCCGGGAATTGCACGACGAGCTGCTCCCGGTGATCGGTTCGGCGGAGTTCGGCATCGGGGTGTCGTCCGGGCGGGCCATCGCCGGCCACATCGGCGCGCAGGCCCGCTTCGAGTACACCGTGATCGGCGACCCGGTCAACGAGGCCGCCCGGCTGACCGAGCTGGCCAAGCTCGAGCCCGGCCACGTGCTCGCGTCGGCGATCGCCGTCAGCGGGGCGCTGGATGCCGAGGCCCTGTGCTGGGATGTCGGCGAGGTGGTCGAGCTGCGCGGCCGCAGGGCGCCCACCCAGCTGGCCCGGCCGGTGAAGCTGGCCGCCCCGGAAGAGGTTGCGCCGCAAGAGGTTTCCAGCGACGCTCGCGGCTAGCTGCGCTTGGCGGTCTTTTTGGCAGCCGACTTCTTGGCCGGTGACTTGCGGGCGGCCTTCTTGGCGGGACGCTTCGCCGGGCCGCGGGCCCGGCGGTCGGCCAGCAGTTCGGCGGCCCGCTCGTCGGTGATCGACAGCACGTCGTCGCCCTTGCGCAGGCTCGCGTTGGTCTCGCCGTCGGTGACGTACGGCCCGAACCGGCCGTCCTTGATCACCATCGGCTTGCCGGTCGCGGGGTCGGCGCCCAGCTCACGCAGCGGCGGAGCGGCGGCGCCCTGGCGGCCGCGGCGTTTGGGCTCGGCGTAGATCTTCAACGCTTCCTCGAGGGTGATGTCGAACATCTGCTCCTCGGTGGCCAGCGAGCGAGAATCGGTGCCGCGCTTCAGGTATGGGCCGTAGCGGCCGTTCTGCGCGGTGATCTCCTCGCCGGATTCGGGGTCGACACCGACCACCCGGGGCAGCGAGAGCAGCCGCAGCGCGTCCTCGAGCGTGACCGTCTGCAAATCCATGGTGCGCAGCAGCGACCCGGTACGGGGTTTGGGACCGGTGGGCTTCTTGCCCTTCTTCGCCGGTGCGGCGCCGCCATCTGGACCGGGCCCGTCGTCGCCGGGTGGCGGCTCCGGCAGGACCTCGGCCACGTACGGGCCGTATCTGCCGTCCTTGGCGACGATTTCGTGGCCCGTCGCCGGGTCCACGCCCAGCACCCGTCCCTCCTGCGGCGTGGCGAACAGCTGCTCGGCCAGCTCGAGGGTCAATTCGTCGGGGGTCAGCGAGTCGTTGAGGTTGGCCCGCTGCGGCTTCGGCTCGCCGCTGGGATCATCGGGGTCGCCGGTCACCATGCGCTCCAGGTACGGCCCGTTCTTGCCCACCCGGACGTAGACGGGACGGCCCTGCTCGTCGTCAAAGAGCTTGATGGAGTTGACTTCTCGGGCGTCGATGCCTTCCAGGTTGACGCCGACGAGCTTCTTCAGGCCGCCGGACCGGGCCACCGAATCGGCCACCCCGTGCTCGCCGCCGAAGTAGAAGTTGTTGAGCCAGTCGGTGCGCCGCTCCTGACCCGAGGCAATCGCGTCGAGCTCGTCCTCCATCGCGGCGGTGAAGTCGTAGTCGACCAGCCGGCCGAAATGCTGCTCCAGCAAACCGGTTACGGCGAACGCGACCCAGGAGGGCACCAGGGCGCTGCCCTTCTTGTGCACGTAGCCACGGTCCTGGATGGTCTTGATGATCGACGAATACGTCGATGGGCGGCCGATGCCCAGTTCCTCGAGCGCCTTGACCAACGACGCCTCGGTGTAGCGGGCCGGCGGGTTGGTGGCGTGGCCGTCGGGCGTGAGTTCGATGGCGTCCAGCCGCTGGCCCTGGGTGAGCTGCGGCAGCCGGCTCTCGGCGTCGTCGGCCTCGCCGCCGGCCAACTCGTCCACCGTCTCCACGTAGGCCTTCAGGAAGCCGGGGAACGTGATGGTCCGACCGCTGGCGGAGAACACCACCTGACGCTCGCCGGAGCGGCCCCCGATCCGCAGGCTCAGCGTGGTGCCGCGCGCGTCGGCCATCTGCGAGGCCACCGTGCGTTGCCAGATCAGCTCGTAGAGCCGGAATTCGTCGCCATCGAGTTCGCGTCGCACCGCGTCCGGGGTGGCGAACGTCTCGCCGGCGGGCCGGATCGCCTCGTGCGCCTCCTGGGCGTTCTTCACCTTGCGGGTGTACTGGCGCGGGGACGGCGAGACGTACTCCTCGCCGTAGAGCTGACGCGCCTGGTTGCGGGCGGCGTTGATCGCCGACTGCGACAGCGTGGTCGAGTCGGTACGCATATACGTGATGTAGCCGTTTTCGTAGAGCCGCTGGGCGATGCTCATGGTGCGCTCGGAGGAGAACCGCAGCTTGCGGCCGGCCTCCTGCTGCAGCGTCGATGTCATGAACGGCGCGTACGGCCGGCGCGTGTAGGGCTTCTCCTCGACCGAGGCGACGGACAGCTGGGCGCCGCGCAGCCCGGCGGCCAACTCGGTCGCGCTTGCTTGGTCGAGGATGGTGACCTCGTCGGCCTTGCGCAGCTGTCCCAGCGAGTCGAAGTCGCGTCCGGTGGCGACGCGCAGGCCGTCGACGTTGGTCAGCCGGGCGGAGAAGGTGGGAGGCGACGCCTGCGGGTCGGACACGCTGGCGTCGAGCTGGGCCACGATGTCCCAGTAGGACGCGCTGCGAAACGCCATGCGGTCGCGCTCGCGCTGCACGATGATCCGGGTGGCCACCGACTGGACGCGGCCCGCCGACAGCTTGGGCGCGACCTTCTTCCACAGCACCGGGCTGACCTCGTAGCCGTACAGGCGGTCCAGGATGCGGCGGGTCTCCTGCGCGTCGACCAGATCGATGTCGAGGTCGCGGGGATTTTCGGCGGCCTCCAGGATCGCCGGCTCGGTGATCTCGTGGAACACCATCCGCTTGACCGGGATGTTGGGCTTGAGGGTCTCCAGCAGGTGCCAGGCGATGGCTTCGCCCTCGCGGTCGCCATCCGTGGCGAGATAGAGCTCGTCGACGTCCTTGAGCAACCCCTTGAGCTCGGTGACGGTGCTCTTCTTCTCCGGGCTGATGATGTATAGCGGTTCGAAGTCGTGGTCGACGTTCACGCCCAGCCTGGCCCACGGCTCCGACTTGTACTTGGCGGGCACGTCGGCGGCCGCCCGGGGCAGGTCGCGGATGTGGCCGCGCGACGACTCGACGATGTAGCTGGAGCCCAGGTACCCGGCCAGTTTGCGCGCCTTGGTGGGCGACTCGACAATCACGAGTCGCCGGCGGCTTCCGTTGCCGCCGCCGGCGCTGTCCTTCAGTTTCGGGTCAGCCAACTGCCCTTACGCTCCATCCCTGATTGGTCCCCCCTGCGAGACCACCTGCAGGAAGAATGACAGGTCGGCTTCGAAAATTCCGGTGAAATTCAGGTACGCGACCGTTCCTTCGCCCTGCGGCACCTGACAATTTCGCACCCTCGGGCGGGCCTACGCAAACCGACGCCCGAGAACGCGGCGCGAATTCGCGCGTCGTCCGGTGGCTAGACCCGCGGCCACCGGGACAGCGCCTCGGCGCCGTCGGGCGGCTCCCCCACGTTCTCTACCAGGCGCGATAGCCTGCGGCGGCCGCTGATGCGCAGCGCCGGCCGGCCGCCGCGGGTGCCGATCAGCGTGGGCGCGATCCCGACGCGCATCAACGCCGACGCCAGCGGCGAGTGGGTGTCGGGCGCGTGGGGGTCCAGCGCCAGCAGGTAGTGCTCGCCCTCGGGGTTGCCGGCCGCCAGCGTCCACGCCCGCAGCTCGCGCGGTCCGGGCAGCCAGCGCGGCGGCACGGTCTTGACCGCGCCGCGCGTCCATTCGGCCGCCAGCGTGCTCAACGACGGGTCCACCGCCGTCCGCACCAGCGGGGTGTCTTCGTCGGTCCGGCCGATCTCGGCGGCCAGACCGGCCTCGCGGATCATGTCCGCCAGCGCGGCGGCCCGCCAGGGCGCGTCCACGACCACCGAAAGCCGAGCGCCCTGGGCCTCCGCACCGCCGACGGTGACGATCTGCCCGGACGCCGCCAGCACCCCCGAAAGATCGGCGACCGCGGGCGGCACCGACTCGGCGGTAAAGAAGGAAAGCTGGCTCACGCCATCCGACAGTAGGCCCTCTCGCCCATCCGCGTCTTGAGGTAATCGGCGCGGCGGCGCCGTGCCGATAGAAACCGATAGAACTGATAGAAAAAGGAAACCCCCCGGCTGGGCCCGCTGGGCGGGGCTGCACGGGGGGTGTCCGTTAGGTCTGCTCTTCCCTACAGGGAGCGGACTCCGGTGGCCTGGGGGCCCTTCGGGCTGTGGCCGATTTCGAACTCGACCTTCTGGTTCTCTTCGAGGGTGCGGAAGCCCGAACCCTGGATCTCCGTGTAGTGGACAAACACATCCGCGGAGCCGTCTTCGGGGGCAATGAACCCGAAGCCCTTCTCCGCGTTGAACCACTTCACAGTTCCCTGTGGCATCTCTCGATCTTTCCTTTTCTTCTGGGTGCGGGGCATCGCCTTTCGATGCCCCGGGCCTGGTACGACCGCCATACCTCGCTGAGTCGCCGGAACTTCACCCGACCGATTAACCTCGCAGGAACCGCGGCCGCAACGTCGATCCTGCGAAAGTTTGACACGAACACAGAAGCTGCGACCGCAATTAGTCAACCATGTTCATCGCGTCGGCGACAGACTTGTGTGTTTGCCCGATTCGAACAGCGATTCCGAGCGGGGTGAGATGGCGAGCTTCGGCAGTGAGCTGCTTGCCGCCGCGCTCGCCGGAACCGCGACGGACGAACGGCCGCTGCGCCACGTCGCCGAACTGCCACCGCGCAGTGGCCGGCCGCACGATTGGCCGGCGTGGGCCGAGCCCGACGTGGTCAAGGCATTCGCCGACCGCGGGATCGCCGCGCCCTGGTCGCATCAGTTCGCGGCCGCGGATTTGGCCTACGCGGGCCGCCACGTGGTGGTGAGCACCGGCACCGCCTCGGGCAAGTCGCTGGCCTATCAGCTTCCCGTCCTCAACGCGCTGGCGACCGATCCGCGGGCCCGGGTGCTCTACCTGTCGCCGACCAAGGCGCTGGGGCATGACCAGCTGCGGGCAGCGCACGCCCTGACCGCGGCGATTCCGCGGCTGCATGAACCCGGTTTTGCGGTGGCTCCCACCGCCTACGACGGCGACAGTCCCGCCGAGGTGCGCCGCTTCGCGCGGGAGCGCTCCCGCTGGTTGTTCTCCAACCCCGACATGATCCACTTGTCGATCCTGCGCAACCACGCCCGCTGGGCGGTGCTGTTGCGGGGTCTTCGCTTCGTGGTGGTCGACGAATGTCATTACTACCGTGGGGTGTTCGGCTCCAATGTGGCGATGGTGCTGCGCCGCTTGTTGCGGTTGTGCGCCCGCTATTCGAGTGCGCCGACGGTGATCTTCGCCAGCGCGACAACGGATTCCCCGGGTGCGACGGCCACCGAGCTCATCGGGCTGCCGGTGCAGGAGGTCACCAAAGACGGTTCACCCCAGGGGGCGCGGACCGTGGCCCTGTGGGAACCCGCGCTGCGGACCGACCTGGTCGGCGAGAACGGTGCACCGGTGCGCCGCTCGGCGGGCGCGGAGGCGGCGCGCGTCATGGCCGACCTGATCGCCGAGGGAGCGCAGACCCTGACCTTCGTGCGGTCGCGCCGCGCCGCGGAATTGACCGCGCTGGGCGCCCAGGCGCGGCTGGAGGACATCGCCCCCGAGCTGTCCCGGACGGTGGCGTCGTATCGGGCCGGGTATCTCGCCGAGGACCGCACCGCGCTGGAGCGCGCCCTGGCCGAGGGCCGGTTGCGCGGGTTGGCCACCACCAATGCGCTGGAGTTGGGCGTCGACATCGCCGGGCTGGACGCGGTGGTGCTCGCCGGTTTTCCGGGCACCGTCGCCTCGTTCTGGCAGCAGGCCGGCCGCTCCGGTCGGCGCGGGCAGGGCGCGCTGGTGGTGTTGATCGCCCGGGACGATCCGCTGGACACGTATCTGGTGCACAATCCGGCCGCGCTGCTGGACAAGCCGGTCGAGCGGGTCGTCATCGACCCGACGAACCCGTACATCCTGGGGCCGCAACTGCTCTGCGCGGCAACCGAACTGCCGCTGGACGACGCGGAGGTGCGCGAACTCGGCGCCACCGACGTGGCGGACGGCCTGGTCGATGACGGGCTGCTGCGGCGGCGAAGCGGAAAGTACTTTCCGGCGCCCGGCCTGGAACCGCATGCCGCGGTGGACATCCGGGGCTCGACGGGCGGGCAGATCGTCATCGTCGAGGCCGACACCGGGCGGCTGTTGGGCAGCGCCGACGTCGGCCGGGCACCGGCTTCGGTGCACCCGGGCGCGGTGTACCTGCATCAGGGCGAGAGCTACGTGGTGGATTCGCTGGACACCGAGGAGGGCATCGCCTTCGTCCACGCCGAGGACCCCGGTTATGCGACGTTCGCGCGGGAGATCACCGACATCGTCGTCACCGGCAGCGGTGAGCGTCTGGCCTTCGGGCCGGTCACGCTCGGGCTGGTCCCGGTCCGGGTCACCCACCGGGTGGTGGGCTACCTGCGCCGCCTGCTCTCCGGGGAGGTGATCGACTTCATCGAGTTGGACATGCCGGAGCACACGTTGGCCACCACCTCGGTGATGTACACCATCACCGAGGATGCGTTGCTGCGCAAGGGTATTGACGGCACGCGGATTCCCGGGTCATTGCATGCGGCCGAGCATGCCGCCATCGGGCTGCTGCCGTTGGTCGCCAGCTGCGACCGCGGCGACATCGGCGGCTTGTCCACCGCGGTGGGACCGGGTCCCGACGGGCTGCCCAGCGTCTTCGTCTACGACGGGTATCCGGGCGGCGCGGGATTCGCCGAACGGGGCTTCCGCCGGGCCCGCACGTGGCTCGCCGCGACGGCCGCCGCCATCGAGGCGTGCGAATGCCCCCGCGGGTGCCCGTCGTGCGTGCAGTCCCCCAAGTGCGGCAACGGCAACGACCCGCTCGACAAGGCCGGCGCGGTGCAGGTGCTGCGGCTGGTACTCGCGGAGCTGCCGCGGGAGTCACGCTGAGCACAGCGGCGAGGTCGCCCGCCGGTTCACCCGCTCCCCCGGATCCGTCCCGTCGCCGTAAACTCAGCCGCATGGCCCACGACTGGTTGCTCGTGGAGACACTCGGGGGTGATCCCACCGTCGTGGCGCAGGGGCGCCAACTGAAGAATCTCGTCCCGATCACCACCTTCCTGCGCCGCAGCCCCTATCTCGCCGCGGTGCGAACGGCGATCGCCGAATCGGTCCAGACCGGACAGGCCCTGACCAGCATCGCGCCCAAGCGCGATCGCATCATTCGCACCGAACCCGTGGTGATGTCCGACGGGCTCATCCACGGCGTGCACGTGTGGACCGGGCCGTCGGACATCGACCCACCCGAGCGCCCGATTCCGGGGCCGCTGAAGTGGGACCTGACCATGGGGGTGGCGACCGACACCCGCGAATCGCTGATCAACAGCGGCAAGAATCCCGAAGTCGAAGTCACCTTCGGCAGGGCTTTCGCCGAGGACCTGCCGTCCCGCGAGCTCAACCCGAACGAAACCAAGGTGCTCGCCATGGCGGTCAAGGCTAAGCCCGACCAAACGCTGTGCAGCACCTGGGATCTCACCGACTGGCGGGGCAAGGCCATCCGGATAGGTTTCGTCGCGCGCACGATCTTGGAGCCGGGGCCCGACGGCCGGGAGCACCTGGTGGCGCGGGCGATCAATTGGCAATCCGAACTCAAGGGCCCGGCGGTGTCGACCGATGATCTGGCCCAACGGATCCTCAGCGGCCTCGCCCAGGCCGGGGTGCACCGCGCGCTGATCGACCTCAACAACTGGACCCTGTTGAAATGGCTCGACGAGCCCTGCACGTTTTATGACTGGCGCAGCAGCGAGACCGGAAAACCGCGGGTCCATCCCGACGATCAGGACGTGATGTCCACCATGACAAGGGAATTCGGCGGGGGCGCCACCAGTCGGGTGTTGCGGTTGCCCGGCCACGACGCGGATTGGGTGCCCGTGCACGTCACCGTCAACCGGGTCGAACTGGAGCCGGATACATACGCGGGGCTGGTCTCCCTGCGATTGCCCACCGACGACGAGCTGGCGGCCGCGGGGCTGCCGCAGACGCCCTAGCCATTTCGCCCGCCGGCGGGCCCCGCCCGCGCGGTGGCACGTGCCGTACCGGCGACGACGACCGGCACCCGCGCCGTGATGACGACATCGAGACCGTCGACCACGCAGCCGATGTCGTCGACCCGCATCGCGCGGGCGACGGCCGCGGCCTGGATGCAGGCCGCGGCGGATCCCGACGTCAGCCGCGCCGCAGCGGCCAGGGCGGCCAGGTCGGCCACCGCCTGTGCGCGGTGACGCGCCACCACCGCCGAGCCCAGGTAGCCGGCGACGCCGGTCGCCCAGAGCAGCACCACGACCATCCAGGCGGCGACCACCGTGGCCGACCCCCGATCGTCATGGCCGCTCGGCCGCGGCGACCGCGTTCGCGCCGATATCCAAGGCGGGCAGGAACTTCGAATGCGCGGCGACGGTGGCGACCAGGAAGTCGCCGTCGCGGTGCAGGTCGACCCGGGCGCCGGCGGGGGCGAGCCGGACCGCGGCGGCCACCGCGGAGCGTTCGTCGCCGCGGGCGGCCAGCCGGGCGGCCTCGCGGGCGGCGTCGATGCAGCGCACCTGCATCGAGACGGCGCTGACACCGGCCAGGCACAGCACCAGCACGACGACGAGCGAGGCGATGCCCAGCGCCGCCTCAACGGTGCTCGCGCCGGCACTGCCGGCTACACCTTGGTGTTGAGCGCACGGCCGATGATGTTGGTCAGCGCCGACACGATGGAATCGCCGGTGACCACCGCGTACAGCACCGCGCCGAACGCCGCCGCCGCGATGGTGCCGATGGCGTACTCGACCGTCGACATGCCCGACTCGTCGGCCGCCAGCACGGCCACGCGCGCGGCGAATTCGCGAAACTTGTTGATCATCAAGGACTTCCTTTCGTTTCACAGTAGACCCGACTGCAGCACGTCACCGGCCAAGCCGGCCACCACCGGGACGATGCCCAGGCAGACGAATGCCGGCAAGAAACATAGGCCCAGCGGCCCGGCGATGAGCACCCCCGCCCGCTCGGCGGCGGCCGTGGCCGCGTGTGCGGCGTCGTGACGGGACTGGTCGGCCAACTCGGCGACGCCATCGGCCAGCGCCGCGCCCGAGGACGCCGAACGCCGGGCCAACCGCAGCAGCGCTTCGATGTGCGTGTCGTCCGGCCGCGCGGAGTGGTCCGACGGAATCGCCCATGCCACAGCGGGATCGGCGCCCAGCGCCAGCAGGTCGGCGGCGCGGCGCAGGACGCGGGCCAGGTGCGGCGGGGCGGATGGCGCAGCGGCGGCCGCGGCGGCCGACACCGCCATCCCGGCCCGCAGGCACACGGCCAGCACGTCGAGACAGGACGCGACCGCCAACGGATCCGGGCCATCCGTTCGCCGGGCCGTCGCGAGCGCCCGGCCGCCACGCGACGGCATGCCGGCACGCAGTCGCGTCAGCGACGGACCGGGAGCCATCCACAGCGCCGTGGCCAGCAACATTGCCGCTACACCCACTCGCGCGTCTCCACCTCACGCCACCCGATCGGCGATGCGGTCCGACCACAGCAGCCCGCCGCAGGCCAGCGTTGACCCGATCAGCAAGAGCCACCCGCCCACCTGCCCGCCCAGCAGGAAGGTCAGCGGGCGGGCCCCGACCAGTTGGCCGAGTAGCACGCCCAGCACCGGCAGGGCGGCCAGTATCGTCGCGGTCGCGCGCGCACCCGCCAGGCTCGACGCGACACGCGCCGAGAACCGTTGCCGCTCAGCGATATCGCACTGGGCCGCCCGCATCAGGGTCGCAACCCCCAACCCGTTGTCACTGGCCAGCCGCCAGCACAGCGCGAGCCGCTCCCACTGCGCGGGCAGTGCCGAGGAGCGCGACGCGGCGGCCAGCCCGGCGGCGACATCGGCTCCCAGCCGGGCCCGCGCCGCCACCGATCGCAGTGACGCCGCGACCGCGCCGGCGGTCTCGTCGGCGGCCACGCCGAACGCGCGCACCGGGTGGGAGCCGGCCCGCAGTTCACCGACGAGCACGTCGAGCGCGGTTTCCAGCGCGTGGCCCTCGCGGGTCGCGCGCCGAATGCGGCGCCGACGGAGGTAACGCACGCTCACGGTCGCGCCCACGACCGCGCCGCACAGAACGGTCGTCGGCGGCAGCAGGGCCACGCCCGCGCAGCCGAGGCCCACGGCCAGCCACGCCACCCCGCGGAGCCCGCGCGAGGGGAGCCGCCACCTCGGTTGCGCCGTCGCGCGCAGCCGTCGCCGCGGCGAGGGCCGGCCGATGACCAGCGCGAGCGCCAAGAGCAGCGCGCCGGCCTGCGGGCCGTTCACGCCGGCATCCGGCTTTGCAGGACGCGCCGCAGCCGGGGCGCGTCGTCCGTCATCCCCCGATCCGCGTGCCACACCGTGACCGCCCGGACCTGCCCCTGAACCGGTTGCAGCACGGCGATCTCGCCGAGTCGCCGCCGGCCGGTGCGATCGCGTTCGACATGCAGCAGCACCTGCACGGCCGCGGCGAGTTGGCTGTGCAGCGCCGCACGATCGAGGCCGCCGAGCGCGCCCAGCGCCTCCAGGCGGGCGGGAACCTCGCCGGGGCTGTTGGCGTGCACGGTGCCCGCGCCGCCGTCGTGCCCGGTGTTCAGCGCGGCCAGCAGGTCCACCACTTCGGCGCCCCTGACCTCGCCGACCACGATGCGGTCGGGCCGCATCCGGAGCGCTTGCCGGACCAGTTGGCGCACCGGGACTTCGCCGACGCCCTCGACGTTGGCGCACCGCGCGACGAGCTTCACCAGATGCGGGTGCCGCGGCGCCAATTCGGCGGCGTCCTCGACGCAGACGATCCGTTCGGCCGGCGGTACGGCGCCCAACATCGCGGCCAGCAATGTCGTCTTGCCCGCGCCGGTTCCGCCGCTCACCAGAAACGCCAGGCGGGCGGCGATGATGTCGGCGACCAGCGCGGCGGCCACGGGGTCGATCGCGCCCGCGGCGGTCAGGGCCGCCAAGTCCTGGCTGGCCGGCCGCAGCACCCGCAGCGACAAACAGGTGCCCGCGGCGGCCACGGGCGGCAGCACCGCGTGTAGCCGCACCGCGAATCCCCCGGCTCCGATGCCGGACAGCTCGCCGTCGACCCAGGGCTGCGCGTCGTCCAGCCGCCGGCCGGCGGCCAGCGCCAGCCGCTGCGCCAAGCGCCGCACCGCGGGCTCGTCGGGGAAGCGAATCCCGGTGCGCCGCAAACCGTTGCCGTCGTCGACCCATACCGCGTCCGGTGCCGTCACCAAGACGTCGGTCGTACCGTCCGCGCAGAGCAGCGGTTCGAGAATGCCCGCGCCGGTGAGTTCGGTCTGCAGCACGCGGAGATTGGCCAGCACCTCGGTGTCGCCGAGCATCCCGCCGGACTCGGCCCGGATCGCGGCGGCCACCACCGACGGACCCAGCGGGCCGGCTTCGCCGGCCAGCCGCTCGCGGACGCGTTCGATCAGTGAACCGCTCACGCCGCCCGCCCGTTCCGCGCCGCCCGCGCGGGCGGCAGCACCCCGAGCACCTCGCGGGCCGCCACCGCCAGCGCGGACCGACGCCGATACCGCAGGCCGCCGCGTTCGACCTGCTCGCCGAGTTGCGGCTGCGCCTTGATCGCCGCCAGCAGCGGCATTCCCGCGATCTCGGCGATCTCGACCGCGCGCAGTCCGCCCGGCGACGGGCCCCGCACCACCAGGCCGACGTTGGGATTGGTGGCGGCCAGGACCGGCGCCATCGCGGTGGTCGCCGCGCACGCACGCACGTCACAGCGGCTGACGACCACGACCAGATCGGCGGCGCTCAGGGCGGCCTGGGTCGCGTCGGTGAAGCGGCGGGGCAGGTCGCAGATCACGGTGACCGCCCCGCGACGCCCGGCCTCGACGATGGCGTGCACCGGCCCGGCGTCCACCTCGTACCCGCGCCGCGTTCCGGACAGCACGCTGATGCCGCGGTGTCGCGGCAACGCATCGCGCACCGCCGACCAGGTGAGCCGCCCAGCCTGCAGGGCCAGGTCCGGCCAGCGCAAGCCCGGCGCGTTTTCGCCGCCGAGCAACAATTCGATGCCGCCACCCCACGGGTCGAGGTCCACCAGCAGCGCGTCGGCGGCGGCCTGAGCAAGGGCGACCGCGAGCGACGAGGCGCCGGCCCCGCCGCAGCCTCCGATGACGGCCACGGCGTGGCCGCGCGACCCGTCGTCGCGCGACGACTCGGCGGCTTCGGCGAACGCGCCAACCAGGTCGGCCGCTTGCCCGGGCAGTCGCAGCACGTGCTCGGCGCCGACGCCCACGGCGGCCGCCCACGTCGTCGACTCGGGCTCGCCCACCGTCAGCACGGTCACGTGATCGCGGCGTGGCAGCGCCCAGCGCTCACACCGCGCGGCCGCCCGCGCGTCCAGCACGACGGCCGCCGCCGCCGTCCAGGTCTTGCGACTCACCGGCGCCGCGCCGCCGGCATGCACCAACCGCACCCCGGCCGCGGCCGCCACCCGCTCCACCTCGGCGCGCAGTTCGGGCTCCGCCAGCATCGCCAACACACCCGCGTGATGGGCGCCTTGTGCTCCGGAAGTGCCAGTCATCCGCCCACTGTGCAGCGCCCCAACCTGGCACACCAGTCCCAAACGCGGATTTGGGGATAGAGACGCGAGTGTGCACAAACCACGTGCGGCGGCGGTGCGCCAGCGACGACGGACGGATTCCCCGCAACGCGTCGAGGGCCGGCCCACGCGCCCGAAATCGGGGGGAAACCGCCCAAAAAGACCCGAGAAAAGGGACGACCCCCGCCAGGGGGGGAGGAGGCGAGGGTCGTCGTGCATCAGCCCCGGGGGGTCGGGCTGATACACCCTCGGCTCAGGCCGAGTAATGCTTACTATACACATGACAGTCCGCAATAACGCAATAGATCATTTACTGAAAAATGACCTTGAGCCGCGTAAACACGGCGTCACCCGACCCTCGCACGGCCCTGAGCGGCCATTTCCGGTGCGGGATCGCGGCCCGACGTCACCGCCGACCTATGCTGGGTCCGTGACCGTCTTCGACCCGGCTGCGGAGCAGTCAGCCGCGGGGCAATCAGCGGCAGGCACCACTACCCACGCCCGCACGGCGGCCTTCTTCGATCTGGACAAGACGATCATTGCGAAGTCCAGCACGCTGGCTTTCAGCAAACCGTTTTTCGCCCAGGGCCTGCTCAATCGCCGCGCCGTGCTCAAGTCCAGCTACGCCCAGTTCATCTACCTGCTCTCCGGTGCCGATCATGACCAGATGGATCGGATGCGGGCGCACATGACCAACATGTGCACCGGCTGGGACGTGGAACAGGTCAAGTCGATCGTCAACGAGACGCTGCACGACATCGTGACCCCGTTGGTGTTCGCCGAGGCCGCCGATCTGATCGCCGCCCACAAATTGTGCGGGCGCGACGTCGTGGTCGTGTCGGCCTCTGGCGAGGAGATCGTCGCGCCGATCGCCCGCGCCCTGGGCGCCACCCACGCGATGGCGACCCGCATGGTCGTCGAGGACGGCCGGTACACCGGCGAGATCGCGTTCTACTGCTACGGCGAGGGCAAGGTCCAAGCGATCCGCGAGCTGGCCGCTCGCGAGGGCTATCCGTTGGAACACTGCTACGCCTACTCCGACTCGATCACCGACCTGCCGATGCTCGAGTCGGTCGGCCACCCCAGCGTCGTCAATCCCGACCGCGGGTTGCGCAGGGAAGCCCTCGAGCGCGGTTGGCCGGTCATGTCGTTCTCCCGCCCGGTGTCCTTGCGCGACCGCATCCCGGCCCCGTCGGGCGCGGCGATCGCCACCACCGCCGCGGTGGGCATCAGCGCGCTGGCCGCCGGCGCGGTCACCTATTCGCTGCTGCGCCGCTACGCGTTCTGAGCCGGCGGCGGCAGCAAACGCGTTACACGCGCAATACAAAACGTATTCGGCGCCATTTCGCGAATTGGCTCTTGCTGTGCTAGGGGTCTAGTAGTACAAAGGAACCACGGAAGCCCGGTGAGGCCTAGGTCGATCCGGAAGAGAAGGTTCGATCTCCCGACCCGGGCGCCCAGCACGGTGCCCGGCACCCACGCGGAGTCATAGCCGCGAAAATGGCAGAAGTGTTGCGAGCCTGCGTAATTGCGAAGAGCGGAAGCGTCGACGGCCCTTTGGGTGGGGCTGCAGCCAGAAGCGTCGCGAGATCGCCGAGGCCAACCCACGCAGCCCAGAAATGCACGCTTGGTAACCGAGTCCCGTGCTAGCGGGCGGCGGACCGATCATTCGGAACGTCGCCCGCTCTACACGTTTCCGGGCCCGATTTCCCCGCGTTCGGGCTACTGCGCCAGCTACCGATTCGACATCGAGTCGGCGATCGCCAGAGCCTCTTTCGCCCCGGCTTGCATCGCCCGGCAGCACAGCACCAGCCACGCGCCCACGCCCTCGCGCGTGCCCTCGGCGAAACCCTGTGCCGCGTCGCGATACGCCGCGGGTTGGCGCATCCAGCTGACCTCGGGCACGCCCAACCCGTGCGGGTCCAGCCCGCTGGCGATGGTCACCAACCTCGACACCGCGCGCGCGACCACGCCGTCGGAACTGCCGAATGGCTTCAACGTCAACAACTCACCGTGCGCGACCGCGGCGATCACCGGGGCCGGCGCCTGGGTGCGGCCGTTCACCAGCTCCGCCAACAACTCGAGCCGCGGACCCACGCCGGAATCGCCGCGCGGGCGACCCAGATGCTCGGCGTCGACCTGGTCGGCCGCGGCCAGCATGTGCAGGCGGGCAAGCGCCTGCAGGGGTGCTCGCCGCCAGATGCCGACGACGGGGCCTTCGCCGCCCTCGAGCGCCTGCGCCACCCGAAGCGCGCCCGCGAACACCGGATCGCTGACCTTGCCGGCGTCGGCGAGGTCCTCGAGCCGGATGGGACCACCGTCGAGGACCGACGACGCGCGGGCCGCCCGCAGCGCGGCCTCGGCGGCGGTCACGGGCCAACCGCGCAAGTTGGCCCGGTGGCGATGGGCGCGCCCCAGCGCCTCGCGGGCGCGGTCGCTTGCCTCGGCGACGCCGGGCAGTTCCATCAGGGGCGCCAGAGGATCAGCCGTCACAGCTTGACAACCTATCTCCGCCGGATTCACCGCGCGTGCGGGATGGCATCCAACAGCTGCCGCGTGTACTCGTGGCCGGGGCGAGTGAACAGTTCCTCGGTGGGCGCCTGCTCCACCACGCGGCCCGCGCGCATGACCAAGACGTCGTCCGCGATCTGCCGGATCACCGCGAGGTCATGGCTGATGAACAGGTAGGCCAGGCCCAGTTCGGTCTGCAGGTCGGCCAGCAGATCGAGGATCTGCGCCTGGACCAGGACGTCGAGGGCTGAGACCGCCTCGTCGCAGACCAGCACCGCGGGACGCAACGCCAGCGCTCGAGCGATCGCCACGCGCTGGCGTTGACCGCCGGACAGTTCGCGGGGCAGGCGGTCCAACACCGACGACGGCAGCGCCACCTGGTCGACCAGCCGGCGCACCGCTTGTGCGCGCTGCCTGCGGTCGCCGACCCGATGAATCCGCAACGGCTCCTCGATGGCGCGAAACACCGAATACATGGGATCCAGGCTGCTGTAAGGGTTTTGAAACACCGGCTGCACCCGCCGGCGGAAAGCCAGCTGCGCGTCCCGGGGCATCGCGTCGTCGATCCGGGTGCCGTCGAACGCCACCGTGCCCGCCGTGGGAGCCAGGAGGCCGAGCACCATCCGCGCCAGGGTGGACTTACCCGACCCCGACTCCCCGGCGATCGCCAGTGTGCTTCCCCGGCGCAGCCGAAACGACACCGCGTCGACCGCGCGAAATTCGCTGCGCCGCCACGGAACACCGCGGGGCTCGCGGTAGATCTTGGTCAACCCGGAGGCGACGAGGATGTCGTCGGCCGCCTCGTCCGGACGCACCGCTGCGGGACGCGACCGCGCGCCACCCCGGACCGTCAGCGCCGGCGCGGCGGCGACCAGCCTCCGCGTGTATTCGTGTTGCGGGCTCCGCAAGATCGCCCGTGCCGCACCGGATTCCACGACGGTCCCCCGGTGGACGACGACGACGGACTCGGCGCGCTCGGCGGCCAGCGCCAGATCGTGCGTGATGAGCAGTAGCGCGGTGCCCAGTTCGGCGGTGAGCCGCTGCAAGTGATCGAGCACCTGCCGCTGCACCGTGACATCCAGCGCGGAGGTCGGCTCGTCGGCGATCAACAACCGCGGCCGGCCCGCCAACCCGATCGCGATCAGCGCACGCTGGCACATGCCGCCGGACAGCTGATGCGGGTAGCGCCCGGCTTGTTTCGCCGGGTCCGGCATCCCCGCCGCGGCGAGCAGCTCCACCGCGCGCTGCCGGGTGCGCGAGTCGGAGGTGTTGGCCCGCAACGCTTCCCGGATCTGAAAGCCGACCTTCCACACCGGGTTCAGGTTGGTCATCGGGTCCTGCGGAATGTAGCCGATCTGCCGGCCCCGGATCGCACGCATCGCTCGGCGGTCGGCGGCCGAGATGTCGACGCCGTCGAACACGATGCGCCCGCCGGTGATTCGCCCGCCGGGGGGAAGGAGTCCGAGGATCGCGGCGGCGGTGGTGGATTTCCCCGATCCCGATTCGCCCACGACGGCGACGGTCTGCCCCGGCAACACCGACAGGTCCAGGCCGCGCACCGCGGCCTGGCCGCCGAAACTGACGTCCAGGCCGTCCACCGACAACAGTGGCGAGGCGTCCGCGCTCATGCCCGCCACGCCCTCGACGCCGGATCCAGCGCATCGCGAAGCGCGTCGCCCATCATCATGAAGGCCAGCACGGTCATGGCCAGGGCGCCGGCGGGATAGAACAGGATGGGTGAGCCCGCCCGCAGCCGCGTCTGGGCGAGATTGATGTCGCCGCCCCACGACACCACCGACGTCGGCAATCCCACACCGAGGTACGACAACGTGGCCTCGGTGACGATGAAGAGGCCGAGGGCGATGGTGGCCACCGCGATGACCGGTCCCAAGGCGTTGGGCAGCGCGTGCCGCAGGAGGATCTGAAACCTGCTCATCCCCAACGCTTTAGCGGCGAGCACGTAGTCGCTGGCGCGCACCGCGAGCACCGCACCACGCGCGATCCTGGCCACCTGCGGCCACCCGAACAACGCGAGGATCGCGATGACCGTCCAGACGGTGCGATGGTGCAGGACCTGCATGAGGACGATGGCGGCCAGCAGCAACGGCAGCCCGAAGAACACGTCGGTGACGCGGGAGACCACCGCGTCGATCCAGCCGCCGTAGAAGCCGGCCAGCGCACCCAGCGCACCGCCCACGACGAACACGATCGCGGCGGCCCCCAGGCCCACCGTGACCGAGGCGCGCGCGCCGTACACCGTGCGGGCGTACACGTCGTGGCCCTGCAAGTCGGTTCCGAACCAGTGCGCGCGCGACGCGGGCAGCAGGCTCTGACCGGGGTCGGCGTAGGTCGGGTCGACGGTGGTGAACAGCGCCGGAAACATCGCGACGGCGACGATGAACGCGATCAGCAGGGCCGCACCGATGAACTTCGGGCGCCGGTGCAGCCGCCGCCAGGTGTCGCGCCAGAATCCGCCCCGTCCGGGGATCCGCTCAGCCATAACGGATCCGGGGATCCAGCGCGGCGTACAGCAGGTCGACCATCAGATTGGTGAGCAGGTAGATCAGCACCAGGACGGTCACGATCGAGACCACGGTGGGAGCCTCTTGCCGGGTGACGGCTTGATAGAGCACACCGCCGATCCCGTGAATGTTGAAGATGCCTTCGGTCACGATGGCCCCGCCCATCAGCGCACCCAGGTCCGCTCCCAGAAACGTCACCACCGGGATGAGCGAGTTGCGCAGGATGTGCACCGTCACGACGCGGGGTCGCGACAATCCCTTGGCGGTGGCGGTGCGCACGTAGTCGGCGTGCGCGTTGGCGGCCACCGCCGACCGGGTCAGCCGCACCACGTAGGCGAAAGACACCGAGCCCAGCACGATTCCGGGTAACAGGAGGCGGGTGAAGGTGGCTCTTTGCCCCACGGTCACCGGGGCGATGCCGAGCCGGACCCCGAACACGAACTGCGCCAGGAATCCCAGCACGAAGATGGGGATCGCGATGATGACCAGGCCGGTGATCAACACCGTGGAATCGAAGAGGCCACCCGCGCGCAGGCCCGCGATCAGCCCGAATCCGATGCCCAGCACCGCCTCGACCGCGAGCGCGATCAACGACAACCGCAGGGTGACCGGAAACGCATGTGCGAGAACGTCGCTGACAGGTAGCCCGGAATAGGCGCGGCCCAGGTCGCCATGCAGAACGCCGCCGAGGTAGTGCAGATACTGCACGATGAACGGGTCGTCGAGTTGATAGCGGGCCCGCAGCTGCGCGGCGACCGCCGGCGTCAGCGGGCGATCGCCGGCGATCGCGGCCAACGGGTCGCCGGGCAGCAGGAAGACCATGCCGTAGATCAGCAACGTGGCGCCCAGGAACACGGGCACTATGACGGCGATCCGGCGCGCGATATACCAACCCATCTCAAGCCTTCACGATGTTCTCGTAGTCGGGCAGCCCGTTCCAGGTGACCGTGACGTTGCTGACCTCAGCCGACCATCCGAGGACACTGATGTAGTTCCACAGCGGAACAACGGGCATGTCGTGGAACAGGATTCGCTGGGCGTCGTTGGCCAGCCTGGTGGCCTGCGCAATGTCGGGCGCGGCTTCGGCGGTCGCCAGCGCGGCGTCGAACTCCCGGCTGGAGTAGCCGACGTCGTTGGATCCCGCGCCGGTGGCGAAAAGGGGCGCGAGGAATTCGATCATCGACGGGTAGTCCCCCTGCCATCCGGCGCGGAAGGCGGTGGCGATGCTGCGGTTGGTGATCTGGGTGCGAAAGCCCGCGAAGGTGGGCTGCGGCGCTCCGGCCGCGTCGATGCCCAGCACGTTCTTGATGCTGTTGGCCACCGCGTCCACCCAGTCCTGGTGTCCCGCATCGGCGTTGTAGGCGATCGCGTAGCGTCCGCTCCACGCCGAGATCGCATCGGCTTGCGCCCAGAGCTGCCGCGCTCGCCCGGGATTGAAGTCCAACGCGTCGTTACCGGCGATGTTCGGGTCGAAACCCGGGAGCGATCGGGCGGTGAAATCGCGTGCGGGACTGCGGGTGTCGACGAAGATCTGCCGCGAGATCTGCGCCCGGTTGATGGCGGCCGATAGCGCCAGACGGCGCAGCCGTCCTTCCTCACCGCCGAAGTGCGGTAGCCGCAACGGGGTGTCCAGGCTCAGGTTTATCGCGGCCGGACCGCTGGTGACCTTGTCGCCGAGGTCGCGCTTGTAGACCGGAAGGGCGCTGGGCGGGATGGTGTCCAGCACGTCGAGGTTGCCCGACAGCAGGTCGGCGTAGGCGGTGTCCAGGTTGGCGTAGAACTCGAACCTCAAGCCCTTGTTGTGTGGTCGGCGGTTGCCGCGATATCCGGGGTTGGGCCGCAAGTCGATTCGGACGTTGTGCTCCCACGCCGGCCCGTCGGGGCCCTCGGCGAGCTGGTACGGCCCGTTGCCGATCGGGTGCTGCCCGAACGCGCTCCTGTCCCGAAAGGCGGCCCGCGGCAGCGGATAGAAGGCGCTGTGTCCCAACCGCATCCTGAAGTCGATGGTCGGCGCCTTGAGCCGGACGGTGAACTCCAGGTCGTTGATCACCCGCAGCCCCGACATCGTGGTGGCGGTCGGCTTGCCGTCGCCGGTGAGGCCGGCGACCGCGTCGAATCCGTCGATCGGGCTGAAGAAGCTTTGCTGCAGTTGGCCATTGGTGCTCAGCGCCCCATAGTTCCAGGCGTCGACGAACGAATGGGCCGTCACCGGCGATCCGTCGGTGAACGTCCAGCCGGGTTTGAGGACGACGCGGTAGTTGACGTTGTCGGTGGTGTCGATCGACTGGGCGACCTCGGGCGACGGATGGCCGGTGGCATCGTAGGACATCAGCCCGGCGAAGAGCCGGTCGAGGATTCGCCCGCCTTGGCTGTCATTGGTGCCGGTGGGGATCAGCGGGTTGGGCGGTTCGCCGCCGTTGACCACCACCAGATCCGGGCTCAGCACACCGCCGCCGCATCCGGCAAGCGAAGCGACCACGAGCATCGCGGCGACGACCGGGGCCAGCAAGGCCGGCGGGGTCCGCATCGCACGCATGACACCCGACCCTAGGGCCTGAAGTCGTGCGGGCGGTGAAGTGCCGTGGCCGCGTCTGCGACCTAGAATCCTCGGGTGGTCGTCGCGTACCTGGCCCTCGACGAATCCCCCGCCGTGCTGGTCGGCCGGCTGATGTTCTTGCTCGGGCTTCCCGCGACGGGCTTGACGCTTCTCATCATCGGACTTGGGCGGCGCTCCCGCGCCCGTCGGCAGACCCCGCAGCTCCCGCCGCCCTATCACCCCGGCTATCCCTATCCGCCGCCCCCGCCCGGATATCCGGGCCCGTACCCGACCCCGCCGCCGTATCCGGGCTACCCGCCACGGCCGGCGGCGGGGAAGTCGGGCACCGCGCTGATCGCCGTCGGCGCCGTCCTGCTGGCGCTGAGCGGCCTGGCCATTCTGGGGAAAATCGCCCGGTTCGCGTCGCACGACGACCGGCGGGGATCGCACACCATCGGCCAGGCATCAACGTCGGGCTCGGCCGCGGTGCCCAAGATCGGCCAGTGCTTCTCGGAGTTCGAGGTGCGCATGGGTTCGTTGAAGTCACCGTCTGACTGCGCCAACCCCGTGGCGACGTTCGAGCTCGCCGCCGGCGAGGGACCGACGGCGACCTGCCCGGACGGCAAGCGCGATGGCTCCGTCTATTCACGCCTCGCCAACAACGCCCACACGTTGTGTTTCATCGCCAACCTCATCGAAGGGCACTGTTACCTGCAGACGGATCCCACCACGACGGCCACCTGGACGCCGGCCGACTGTGACAACCCGCGCTTAGCCACGTTCAAGGTTTTCAAGCGCATCGACGGCAGCGTGGACGAAACCCAGTGCCCTGCAGGGACTAAGGCGAATTCCTACCCCAGCCCCGCGCGGGTCTACTGCCTGGCCAGGGCCGGCTGAGTCGCTCAGACCGCGGTGACGGGATGCACCTGCAACTCGCAGGCCTCGATGGTGGCCGACACCGTCACGACGTTGGTGGTGCCGGGCGGATTGACGAGCAGGTCCGTGTAGGTGGGGCACGGCTTTCCCTCGCCGTCGACGGCGATGCCCTCGACGATCGCCTGGCCCTGGGTCGAGATGGACAGGATGACGGCGGGCGCGACGTTGACGCCGGCCGGCAGGCCGCCCAGATATCCGCGCGGGGTGGGCCGGGCGTGCACCAATGGGCCGCCGGCGCCGGAGTCGACCCCGGCGTATCCGGCGATGGTGCAGGGCTCCGCGCCGCCGGCGAGGGTGAAGATCAGGGTCACCGCGCGGTGCCCCACCGCACCCTCCGTCGGGGAGGCGGATACGGCGATCTGGTCCGACCAGCACGGTGTCGGCGCGTCGACGGTGTCGGCCGGCATGGCCGACGCGGGCCACCCCAGCACTGTGGCGGCGGCGTAAGTCGTTGCGGCCGCGGCAAAGCTGGGGGCTAGTCGGCGGATGCTCCGCCCATGACCCGGCACACGGTGATTATCCGCCCCGAGGGCACCCTTTGACCCCGGATTCGGCCGCGCAATTCCCGCTCGCACAGCTACGCCGCAGACGGCCGGGCCGCACACCGCTAGCCCTGATTGCCCGGCTCCTCACTCGCGCCATGCGGCGCTCGCCGTCGCCCGGCTAGGCCCGATTGCCCGGCTCCTCACTCGCGCCATGCGGCGCTCGCCGTCGCCGGGCTAGGCTCGCCACCGAACGGCGCAGCCTCGACACAGGAGAGAAGCCAGTGACCGCCACCAACTCTGCGGGCCCCTCGTCGTATCCCCCGTCGGCGCGATTCGCCGAACAAGCCAATGCGGGCGAGGAGCTGTACCGCGACGCCGAGCGGGACCGGCTGGCCTTTTGGGCCGAGCAGGCCAACCGGTTGTCCTGGGCGACGCCGTTCACCGAGGTGCTGGACTGGTCTGACGCGCCGTTCGCCAAATGGTTCGGCGACGGCAAGCTCAACGTCGCATACAACTGCGTGGACCGCCACGTGGAGGCGGGCCACGGGGATCGGGTCGCAATCCATTGGGAGGGCGAGCCCGTCGGTGACCACCGCAGCCTGACCTACTCGCAGCTGCAAACCGAGGTCTGCAAGGCCGCCAACGCGCTGACCGATCTCGGCCTGGTGGCCGGTGACCGCGTCGCCATCTACCTGCCGCTGATCCCGGAGGCCGTGATCGCGATGCTGGCCTGCGCGCGCCTCGGCATCATGCACAGCGTGGTGTTCGCCGGCTTCACCGCCAAAGCGCTGCAGGCCCGCATCGCCGACGCCGATGCCAAGCTGCTGATCACCAGCGACGGGCAGTTCCGCCGCGGCAAGCCCGCGCCCCTCAAGGACGCCGCCGACGAGGCGGTCTCGGACCCGGACAGCCCCATCGAGCACGTTGTTGTGGTGCGGCGCACCGGAATTGACGTGTCCTGGAACGACGACCGCGATCTGTGGTGGCACGACGTCGTCGACGCAGCCTCCCCCGAACACACCCCGCAACCGTTCGACGCCGAACAACCGTTGTTCCTGCTGTACACCTCGGGAACCACCGGCAAGCCCAAGGGCATCGTGCACACCAGCGGCGGCTACCTGACCCACGCCGCCTACACGCACCACTACGTCTTCGACATCAAGGCCGACAGCGACGTGTTCTGGTGCACCGCCGACATCGGCTGGGTCACCGGACACACCTACGGCGTCTACGGCCCGCTGGCCAACGGCGTCACCGAGGTTCTCTACGAAGGCACACCCGACAGCCCGTCGCAGCACCGGCATTTCGAGATCATCGAAAAATACGGCGTGACAATCTATTACACCGCGCCCACGCTGATCCGCACGTTCATGAAGTGGGGCCGCGAGATTCCCGACGCCCACGACCTGACCAGCCTGCGGCTGCTGGGATCGGTCGGCGAGCCGATCAACCCCGAAGCATGGCGCTGGTACCGCAAGGTGATCGGCGCCGACAGCCTTCCGATCGTCGACACCTGGTGGCAGACCGAGACCGGCGCCACGATGATCTCCCCGTTGCCCGGAATCGCTGCGGCCAAACCGGGTTCGGCGATGCGGCCGCTGCCGGGTGTCTCGGCGAAGATCGTCGACGACCACGGCGAGGAGCTGCCCCCACCGGGCGAGGACAAGGGCGAGCACGTCACCGGCTACCTGGTGCTGGACCAGCCGTGGCCGTCGATGCTGCGCGGCATTTGGGGCGATCCGCAACGTTATGTCGAGACCTACTGGTCCCGATTCGCCGAGCAAGGCTGGTATTTCGCCGGTGACAGCGCCTATTACGACACCGAGGGCGACATCTGGGTGGTCGGCCGCATCGACGACGTGATGAACGTGTCGGGGCATCGGCTCTCCACGGCCGAGGTGGAGTCGGCGCTGGTCGGCCACGCCGCGGTGGCCGAGGCGGCGGTGGTCGGCGCGACCGACGAGACGACAGGCCAGGCCATCTGCGCGTTCGTCGTCTTGTGCGCGGATTTCGAGGTGCATGACGGGATCGTCGACGACCTGCGCGTCGAGGTGGCCCGGGAGATCTCCCCCATCGCCCGCCCGCGCGAGGTGCACGTGGTGCCCGAGCTACCCAAGACCCGCAGCGGCAAGATCATGCGCAGGCTGTTGCGGGACATCGCCGAAAACCGCGAATTGGGCGACACGTCAACGCTGCTCGATCCCGGCGTGTTCGACGCGATCAGGGCGGCGAAGTAGCCGGTGACGATCAGGCCGGCAGCGGGCTGAACCCCGCACCGGGGCGGTGCTTGGCGTTGATGTCGCCCAGGATCGCGTTGAAGGACTGGACCACCGCCGGGGTGTGCAACGGGATGTACTTGACGATGCACGTCGGCAAGTTGTCGCTGAACGCGCCGTGGATCATCCCGACCAGTTCGTTGTTGACGGTCACCGGCGCGCCGGAATCGCCGGGCTGGCCGCAGACCTGCATCACGATGGTGCCCGGCGTCTGGCCCGCCCCCCAGGTGACGCCGCACGAATTGCCGGTGGTGCGGCCCTGTTTGCAGGCGATCTCACCGAAGGCCGGGTCCGGACCGATGCCGCTGATCAAAAAGCCGTTGAAGTTCGCCACCGGGGTCACCTTGGCCGGATCGAACTTGATCACCGCGTAGTCGAGGTTGTCGTTGCCGGCGACCATGGTGCCCAAGACGCCCGCGTTTTCCGCGCCCTCGGCGGCGACCTGAGCGCCCGGACCCCCGCAGTGCGCGGAGGTGAAACCGATGAGCTCACCCGCGGCGTCCCCGCCGATGGTGGTCAGCGTGCACATGGTGTCGCCGTTGACGACGATGCCCGCGCCGCCCCCCAGCGGGATCCTGACATCAGCGGCGGCGGCGTGGGCATGTGAACCGAGCACGGCCACCAGCAGGGAAACCATCGCCACCAAGAAGCACCGGTGCGCCCTCCGCACAGCCTCACTCCCATCGGTCGGCCGGACATCGCGACCGGCGTGGACGAGTGTAATCGGCCGGGCAGCCAGGTTCGCTCCTGCCGCGCGTCTGTGCGGACCGCGTTCTGGCCGAACCCAACTGGCCACCGGGCGGTCACGGGGTTCGGCCGGCCTCGTCTGCCTTCTCCTGTCCAGGCGCCACATGGCAACATAAACCGCGACGACAGCGAGCCTGGCGACGACGAAAGAGGACGGTCTGTGAGCAAAGCCGATGGCAAGAACGGCGTGCCCAGCACGCTGACCACGATCCCGTTGACCGACCCGCACGCCAAGCCCGCCGAGTCGTCGATCGGCGACCTGATCAAGGACGCGACGACCCAGGTCTCCACGCTGGTGCGCGCCGAAGTCGAACTGGCCCGCGCCGAAATTACCCGCGACGTCAAAAAGGGCCTCACCGGTAGCGTCTTCTTCATCGCCGCGCTGGCGGTGCTGTTTTACTCCACCTTCTTTTTCTTCTTCTTCGTCGCCGAACTGCTCGACACCTGGCTGTGGCGCTGGGTGGCGTATCTGATCGTCTTCGGGATCATGGTGGTGGTCGGCGCCGTGCTGGCCCTGCTGGGCTTCCTCAAGGTCCGCCGGATTCGGGGGCCGCGCGAGACGATCGAATCGGTCAAGGAGACCCGCACCGCGCTCACCCCGGGCCATGACAAGCAACTCACCGGGAGCCACGGCAGGCACGCGAAGCGCGACGCCGCCGGCGATCCCTCGGGTGGGTAGATGCCGCCGCCCGATCCGTCGGTAACCCGCATCGACGGGCCGTGGCGCCACCTGGATGTGCACGCCAACGGCATCCGCTTTCACGTCGTCGAGGCTGTCAGCGCCCGCGACGCCGGTGGACTGCCGCCGACGGCGCGGCCGTTGGTGATGCTCTTGCACGGATTCGGCTCGTTCTGGTGGTCCTGGCGTCATCAGCTGCGCGGCCTGACCGGCGCCCGCGTGGTGGCCGTCGACCTGCGCGGCTACGGCGGCAGCGACAAGCCGCCCCGTGGCTACGACGGGTGGACGCTGGCCGGGGACACGGCCGGGCTCATCCGGGCGCTGGGGCACTCCTCGGCGACGTTGGTGGGCCACGCCGACGGCGGATTGGCCTGCTGGGCCACCGCGCTGCTGCATTCGCGGCTGGTGTCGGCCATCGCGCTGATCAGCTCGCCGCACCCGGCGGCATTGCGGCGCTCCACGTTGACGCGCCGCGACCAGGGTTATGCGCTGTTGCAGACCCTGCTCCCCTACCAGGTGCCGTTGTGGCCCGAGCGCCTGCTGACCCGCGACGACGCGGCCGAGATCGAACGCCTGGTCCGAAGCCGCAGCTGCGCGAAATGGCTTGCATCCGAGGACTTTTCCGAGACCATCGGCCACCTGCGGACGGTGATACAGATCCCGGGCGCCGCGCACTGCGCGCTGGAATACCAGCGCTGGGCGGCGCGCAGCCAGCTGCGCGACGAAGGCAGGCGGTTCATGAAATCGATGTGCCAGCGGCTCAGTGTGCCGCTGTTGCACCTACGCGGTGAGGCGGATCCCTATGTGCTGGCCGACCCGGTCGATCGGACGCGACGTTACGCGCCGCAGGGGCGCTATGTATCCATCGCGGGCGCAGGGCATTTCAGCCACGAAGAGGCCCCCGAGGAAGTCAACAGGCACCTGATGAGGTTCCTCGAACAGGTGCACGGCTCCCGGGCCGGCATCAACTGACGCAGGACCCGGTGCCCACCGTCTGCGTGTCACCGATTTTGGCGAGCTGACCGGCCACCTCATCGGCGGTCAGCACAAAGCCGGTGTCGGGGTCGTCGACGGCCGCGCCGAACACCACCCCGAGCACGTGGCCGTCGAGGTCGATCAACGGTCCGCCCGAATTGCCTTGCTCCACACCGGCTCTGATCGTGTAGACGTCGCGGGTGACCGGCGCCGGGTCCCGGTAGATGTCGGGCCCGCTCAACTTGATCAGCTCCCGGATCCTGGCCGGGGTCGCGGTGAAGTTGCCCCCGCCCGGATAACCCAGCACGACGACGCTGGCACCCGTCTTCGCCTCGGTCTGCGCGAACGGCAACGGTGGCGGCGGCAGGTTGGGAACCGCCAGGATCGCGACGTCGACCGACGGATCGTAGGACACCACGGTGGCGTCGAGGGGATTGCCGCTGGCGTAGATCTGAACGCTGTTGGAGCCGGCCACCACGTGCGCATTGGTCATCACCCGGTCGGGCGCGATCACGAATCCGCTGCCCTCCAACACCTTCTGGCAGCTGGGGGCCAGGCTGCGCACCTTGACCACGCTCGGAGCGGTGGCCTGCACCACCGGGTTGCGGGCCAGCTCGGGGTCGGGCGAGGCGACCGGGATGACCGGAGTGCGGCTGAACGGCTCCAACACCGCGGGCAACCCGGAGGTGTTCAGCAGCGCGGACAGCCGCTTGGGCACCGTCTTGAGCCACGGCGGCGCTACCTCGTTGACCTGAGCCAACACTCGCGAACCCCGGACCGCTGCGGCCAGCTCGGGCTGGTCCTTCGACTGGGTCAGCGGCGTCGCCAACAGCCACGCGGCCGTCAGCACCACGACGAGCTGCACCCCAACGCCGATCACCGAGTCGAGGGTTCGGATCGAGCGGCTGCGGATCGCGCCCCGGACGGCGCGTCCCAACACCACGCCGGCGACCTCGCCGATGACGACCAGCGCGAGGATCAAGAACAGTGCCGCAAACAATTTCGCGCGCGGCGCGGCGATGTGGCTGACGAGGTGGGGCGCCAGCAACACCCCCGCGATGGCACCGAGCAACACCCCCACGAACGACAGCAGCGACCCCAACGCCCCGGACCGCCAGCCCGAGACCGCCGCGATGAAGGCGACCGCCAGCACGGCGATATCCAACCACTGCGACGGGGTCATCGAATTCATGTTCATCGGCGGGGCTCACCCCGGTCACCGACCAGCGCCATCGCCGCGTCCAACTCCCGCTCGTCGGCGGTGTCCCATGGCTGCGCCCAGCCGGCGACGTCGAGCAGTGCGGAGATCACCTGGCCAGTGAATCCCCAGACCAGCATCTCGTTCAGCAGAAACGCCGGGCCGGCCCATCGGCGGCCGAGGTCGCCGCGGTACACCATCAACCGGTTTTCCGGATTGATGAAGGCGCGCACCGGAACTCGCGCGACGATCGCCGTCTCGGCCTCGTTGACGACGGCCACCGAACCGGGGTCCGGCGAGTACGCCAACACCGGCACGACGTGAAACTGCGAGGGCGCGATGAACATCCGCTCCATGGTGGCCAGGGGATGAAGCCTGCTGACGTCGATTCCGGTTTCCTCATGGGCCTCGCGCAGGGCGGTGGCCACGGGGCCGTCGTCGGTGGGATCGGCGGCGCCGCCGGGGAATGCCGCCTGGCCGGCGTGGTGGCGCAAGGTCGACGCCCGCACGGTGAGCAACAGGTCGGCGTCGTCGGGCGGGCCGCCACCGGGCGGGCCGGATTGCGGGCCGGAGAACAACACCAGGACCGCGGCGTCGCGGGCGGCTCCGCGCAGGGTGGTGACCGCCGACGCGGCCTTGGTGGTGATCATCGCCAGCACGTCGGCCGGCAGGCGGCGCCGGGCCGCGTCGGGGACGTCGTCGACGTGGTCGACCAGCGGACGCAGCCAGGACGGGCAGGCGTCAGGTGTCAGCGGAACGGTCCCGCGCGCGGGGGCGGGGTCCCCATTCCGCAGGGGCGAACCCCCAGCACTCACGGCCCCTCCAGTCGGTTCAATTTTTCCGCTTATCCCCTGTCGGTTCCGATCGCCGCGGCGATCTCGTCGGCAGTGGTGAAAGCGCGCGGCAGCGTCTGCGCAACGCTACCGTCCGGCCGCAGGACCACCGTCGCGGGCATCACATTTACCACCCGCAGCGCGGCCGCGACCCGGCGCCGGCCGTCCTGCAGGGTCGGCAGCCGAACGCCGAGCTCGGCCAGCCGCAGCAACGCGGCGGTCTCGTTCTCGTCTTGATGCACCGTCACCACCGTCACGTCCGAACCGACCCGTCGTTGATACTCGGCCATCGCGGGCAGTTCGGCGGCGCACGGCGCGCACCAATATGCCCACAAGTTGAGGACCACCCGGCGCCCGGCGACCGCGCGCGCGACGTCGACAACCGAACCGTCGGCGGCGCATTCGGCGGTCACGCCGCGCAGCGCCTCGGGACCGGGACCGCTTGCGGCGGCAGGACAGGGCGCCAGGCCGGCGCGTTGCCGCGGACCCGCCAGCGCGGCGGGGGTGTCGGCGTCGCGGTGTTCCCGGTTCGCCGCCGCACGATCGGTCGCCGGCGTCCCCGGCGTGGCGGAGTTGTCGCGCAGCTGGGCCACCAGCGCCGCGATCAGCGCCACCACCACCGCCAGAATCGCGATGGTCCAGCGGGTCGTCCGGCTCAACGTCTCCTGCCCCGGGTGCTTAGAGCCCGGCCAGCGCCAGCAGGTGCTCGGTTTCCGGGCCCTTCACCAGCGGCGCGGCCAGCGGCGCCTCGGTGGGACCCAGCCCGAAGGAGGGGCAATCCTTGGCGATCAGGCAGACGCCGCATGCGGGTTTGCGCGCGTGGCACACCCGGCGGCCGTGGAAGATCACCCGGTGGCTCAGCATCGTCCACTCGCTGCGCTCGATGAGCTCGCCGACCGAGTGCTCGATTTTGACCGGGTCCTTGTCCGTGGTCCAGCGCCACCGGTGCACGAGCCGCGCGAAGTGGGTGTCGACGGTGATGCCGGGGATCCCGAAGGCGTTGCCCAGGATGACGTTGGCGGTCTTGCGGCCCACGCCGGGCAGGGTGACCAGTTCGGCCATCGTCGGCGGCACCTCGCCGTCGAACCGTTCGACCAGGGCCTGCCCCAGCCCGATCAGCGAGGACGCCTTATTGCGGAAGAACCCGGTCGGGCGGATCAGGTTTTCCAGTTCGGCGCGGTCGGCTTGGGCGTAATCCAGCGCCGACGGATACCGCTTGAACAGCGCCGGCGTCGTCAGATTGACCCGCTTGTCGGTGCTCTGCGCGGACAGGATGGTGGCGACGGTCAGTTCCAGCGGCGTGGTGAAGTCAAGCTCGCAGTGCGCATCGGGAAACGCTTGTGCCAGCGCACGATTCATCCGCCGCGCCCGCCGCACCAGGGCCACTCGGGATTCCTGCGACCAGCGCCCCGCGTCGACGCCATCGGGCTGGGCCGGCGTCGACTTCGAACGCCCGGACGACTTTGCCACTGTCACCTACGACAGAGTACTGATTTCGTGATCTCGCCGAGACCTCGTGTTGATGCAAGGCCATGTTTACTCTTCGTGTGTCATGGTTGCTGGTGGCCGGGGTTCCGGTGCTGCTGATGCTCGCGGCGCTGGGTCTGGGGCGGCTCGAATCCGAGCTCACCCGTGCCCCCCTGGCGGTGGCCGATGTCGACGAGTTTCTCGAGCGCGCGGGCGGTGTCGACATGCGGACGCTGGCCTCCGAGGGCATGCCCGAGGCGCTCGAATACCTGCATCGACGCGAGGCAAGGCAGCTGCCCGGCCCCGCGTTGACGGCGCGCAACGACGGGCCGCGCCACGCCGCGCCGTCATTCGCCGTCGGCTTCGTCGACCGCGACGAGATGACTCTGCCGACGCGAATCCACGGCCATTCGCACGTCAATCCGCAATTTAGGGCACCTCGACACGCCAATCGTGTGTAGCGTTGGCACGTTAGACACAATGGCGTTCCTCTAGACTCGTCACGCGAGCAAGGGATCAGCCTGCCCGTATACATTAATTTTCTGGGAAAGTTGAAGAGGCAACGTGGACGAGATCCTGGCAAGGGCAGGAATCTTCCAAGGGGTTGAGCCCGGCGCGGTCACGGCGCTGACCAAGCAGCTGCAACCCGTCGACTTCCCCCGCGGACACACAGTCTTCGCTGAGGGGGAACCGGGGGATCGGCTCTACATCATCGTCGCGGGGAAGGTGAAGATCGGTCGCCGCTCGCCCGATGGACGCGAGAACCTGCTGACGATCATGGGCCCGTCGGACATGTTCGGCGAATTGTCGATCTTCGACCCGGGTCCGCGGACTTCCAGCGCCACCACCATCACCGAGGTGCGTGCGGTGTCGATGGACCGCGACGCGCTGCGGGCGTGGATCGCCGATCGCCCCGAGATCGCCGAGCAGTTGTTGCGGGTGCTGGCCCGACGGCTGCGCCGCACCAACAACAACCTGGCCGACCTCATCTTCACCGACGTGCCCGGCCGGGTGGCCAAGCAGCTGCTGCAGCTCGCCCAGCGTTTCGGCACCCAGGAAGGTGGCGCCATGCGGGTCACCCACGACCTGACGCAGGAGGAGATCGCCCAGCTGGTGGGGGCTTCCCGCGAGACGGTGAACAAGGCGCTGGCCGACTTCGCCCACCGCGGCTGGATCCGCCTCGAGGGCAAGAGCGTGCTGATCTCCGACTCCGAGAGGCTCGCGCGCCGAGCGAGGTAAGCGCGCGCGAAGCGCGGGCGCAACCGAGCGAGAATCCCACCCCGAGCGAGGTAAGCGCGCGCGAAGCGCGCGCGCAATCCTGGTCTGCGAGCGCTTCGTGGCTGCAATTTGCGGCGCTCAATTTCGCAATGGCGTTACGCTCGCGAACGCTCGCCGGGGCGACTCCGCGCTAGCCGCGCAGGTGGTTCAGCTGCACCTGCACCGACCATTCGGCGGCATCCCACAGCTTCTCGTCGACGTCGACGTAGACGTGCTCGACGATCTGGCGGGCCCCCGCGTCCTCGCCGAGCTCGCGCAGCGCGGATCGCACCTGCTCCAGCCGCTCATGCCGGTGCGCAATGTATCCGCGCGCGACGGCCTCCAGGTCGGACAGCTCCGGCCCGTGCCCGGGCAGCACGGCGCGGCGGCCCAGCCCCCGCAACCGGTGCAGCGATTCCAAATAGTCGGTGAGACTGCCGTCTTCGGAGTCCATCACCGTGGTGCCGCGGCCCAGGATCGTATCGGCGGTCAGCACGGCATCGTCGAGGACGAAGGACAGCGAATCGGCGGTGTGGCCGGGGGTGGCCATGACCTTGATCCTGAGTCCGGCCGCATCGATGACCTCGCCGTCGACCAGCTCGCCGCCCAGCCCACGCAGAAAGCCACTGCCCGCCGACCGGACCGTCGCGCCGGTGCGCTCGACGAGCTTGTCGATGCCGTCGGTGTGGTCGCCGTGCCGGTGGCTGATCAGCACCAAACCGATGCGCCCCAGCGCGGCGACCCGCGCGATGTGCTCGTCGTCGTCGGGGCCGGGATCCACGATGACCAGCTCGTCGCTCCGCGGCCCGCGCAGCACCCAGGTGTTGGTGCCCTCCAGCGTCATCAGGCCCGGGTTGTCGGCCAACAGGACCGAGACCGTGTCGGTGACTGCCCGCAACCTGCCGTATGCGGGGTGAGTCGGCGGCTCGGCAACCTCGGTCACGACCGTCAGCCGACCTCGACGATCAGCTCCACTTCCACCGGCGCGTCCAGTGGCAGCTCGGAGACGCCGACCGCCGAGCGCGCGTGCGCGCCCCGGTCGCCGAAGACCTCGCCGAGCAGGTCGGAGGCGCCGTTGATGACGCTGGGCTGGCCGTTGAACCCGGGAGCCGATGCGACGAAGCCGACCACCTTCACCACTCGGGTCACCGAGTCGATGCCCACCAGGGAATCGACCGCCGCCAACGCGTTGAGCGCGCAGATCCGCGCCAGCGCCTTGCCCTCGTCCGGGGTGACCTCCGCGCCGAGCTTGCCGGTGCCCGCCAGCTTCCCGGCCCGCATCGGCAGCTGGCCGGCGGTGTAGACCAGGTCGCCCGTGCGCACCGCCGGCACATAAGAGGCCAGGGGCGCGACCACCTCCGGCAGCGCGAGATCGAGCTCGGCCAGTCGGGCCTTCCAGGAAGGCTGGGCGCTCATCTCTACTTGGGGCGCTTGAGGTAGGCGACGTGCTGTTCGCCGGTCGGGCCGTTCAGCACGGACACCAGCTCCCAGCCGTCGGCGCCCCACTGGTCGAGGATCTGTTTGGTGGCGTGCGTCAGCAACGGGACGGTGACGTACTCCCAGGCGGTCGGTTGGCTCATGCGGCGAGCTTATCGGTCGGAGGTGAACCGCTCCGGCCAGCCCGGCCGGGCTAGCATGCGAAGGTGGCAACCACTTCGAGCGGCGGCAGCGCCGTCGGCTGGCCGGCGCGCCTGACCAAGGCCCGCTTGCATTTTGTGACCGGCAAAGGCGGTACCGGCAAGTCGACGATCGCGGCGGCGCTGGCGCTCACGCTGGCGGCCGGCGGCCGCAAAGTCCTCCTCGTGGAAGTCGAGGGCCGCCAAGGGATTGCGCAACTCTTCGACGTCCCACCCCTGCCCTATCAGGAGGTGAAGATCGCGACCGCCGAACGCGGCGGCCAGGTCAACGCCCTGGCGATCGACATCGAGGCCGCATTCCTGGAATACCTCGACATGTTCTACAACTTGGGCATCGCCGGCCGCGCGATGCGCCGCATCGGTGCGATCGAGTTCGCGACGACCATCGCGCCCGGCCTGCGCGACGTGCTGCTCACCGGGAAGATCAAAGAGACGGTGATCCGCGTCGACAAGAACCGGCTCCCGGTGTATGACGCGATCGTCGTCGACGCGCCCCCGACGGGACGGATCGCGCGGTTTCTCGATGTCACCAAGGCCGTCTCCGATCTGGCCAAGGGCGGCCCCGTGCACTCGCAGGCCGACGGCGTCGTGAAGCTGCTGCACTCCGAGCAGACCGCCATTCACCTGGTCACCCTGCTGGAGGCGCTGCCCGTCCAGGAAACGCTCGAGGCCATCGAGGAGCTCGCCGACATGCAGCTGCCGATCGGCAGCGTGATCGTCAACCGCAACATCCCCTCCTACCTGCAACCGGCCGATCTGGCGAAGGCCGCCGAGGGGGACGTCGACGCCGACTCGGTGCGGGCCGGGCTGGAAAAGTCCGGAATCACGTTGAACGACAACGACTTCGCCGGCCTGTTGACCGAGACCATCGAGCACGCGACCGTGATCGCCACCCGCTCCGAGATCGCGCAACAGCTCGACGCGCTGAAAGTCCCGCGGCTACAACTTCCGGCGATCTCCGACGGGGTCGATTTGGGCAGCCTTTACGAACTGTCGGAATCGCTTGCACAGCAAGGAGTTCGATGAGCACCACGCCGAAACCGCTTGATATGGCCGCTATCCTGGCCGACACGTCGAACCGGGTGGTGGTGTGCTGCGGCGCGGGCGGCGTGGGCAAGACGACCACCGCGGCCGCGATCGCCCTGCGCGCCGCCGAATACGGCCGCAACGTCTGCGTCTTGACGATCGATCCGGCCAAGCGGCTGGCCCAGGCGCTGGGGGTCAACGACCTCGGCAACACGCCGCAGCGCGTCCCGCTGGCGGCGGAGGTTGAAGGCGAGCTGCACGCGATGATGCTCGACATGCGTCGCACCTTCGACGAAATGGTGGTCCAATACTCCGGACCCGGTCGCGCACAAGCGATTCTGGACAACCAGTTCTATCAGACCGTCGCCAGTTCGCTTGCGGGCACGCAGGAATACATGGCGATGGAGAAGCTGGGCCAGCTGCTGGCCGAGGATCGCTGGGACCTGGTGGTCGTCGACACCCCGCCGTCGCGCAACGCGCTGGACTTCCTGGACGCGCCGAAGCGGCTGGGCAGCTTCATGGACAGCCGGTTGTGGCGGCTGCTGCTGGCGCCGGGCCGCGGCATCGGCCGGTTGGTCACCGGCGCAATGGGTTTGGCCATGAAGGCAATGTCGACCATCCTGGGCTCACAGATGCTCGGCGACGCCGCCGCGTTCGTGCAATCGCTGGACGCCACCTTCGGCGGCTTCCGGGAAAAGGCGGACCGCACGTACGCGCTGCTGAAAAGGCGTGGCACGCAATTCGTCGTGGTGTCGGCGGCCGAGCCCGACGCGTTGCGCGAGGCGTCCTTCTTCGTCGACCGGCTGTCGCAGGAAGGCATGCCGCTCGCCGGGCTGGTCTTGAACCGCACGCATCCGACGTTGTGCTCGCTACCGGCCGAGCGGGCGATCGACGCCACCGAGATGCTGGAGCACGACACCGATTCCGAAGCCGCGTCGCTGGCCGCGGCCGTGCTGCGGATTCATGCCGACCGCGCGCAGACCGCCAAGCGGGAAGTCAGATTGCTCTCCCGATTCACCGGAGCCAATCCGCACGTGCCGGTCATCGGCGTTCCTTCGCTGCCGTTTGACGTGTCGGATCTGGAAGCGCTGCGGGCCCTCGCCGACCAGATCACGTCGGTCGCCTAGGGCCCCACTCGGTCAGCCCGCGGTGCGGCTTCTGCTCTTGTCGAAGAAGTCCGCCCAGGACACCACCTCGGGGTGCTGCTTGAGCAGCGCGCGGCGTTGCCGCTCGGTCATGCCGCCCCACACCCCGAACTCGACCTTGTTGTCCAGCGCGTCTGCCGCGCATTCCTGCATCACCGGGCAGTGCCGGCAGATCACTGCCGCCTTGCGCTGGGCCGCGCCACGGACAAACAGTTCGTCGGGATCGGTCGTGCGGCAGAGCGCCTTCGAGACCCAAGCGATCCGTTCTTCAGCATCGACGCTGCGGAGTACACCTTGTGCGGCTGCGATGTTTGTCCTACGCGCCGCCGGCCGTATTGGTGACACGAATCGTTCCCTTTCCCTACCGGCCGCCCGTCACGGCCGCCCTCCTTGGGTGCAGATCCAACCCTGCGATCTACGCCTCACCATGTACATCGGTGTTACCTGAATCTCACCGTGTGTCTAAGTTAGGTGGTCAGGTGCCAATTGCGCAACAGTCCGATAACGCTTTTTTTGGGACGAGCGTGCCGTCTCGTCCAAAAAATCCGGCGGGAAAGTGATCTTGCACACTGGGCTACCCGTCTGACCTGTGACGCAATCGCAAATTCTGGGTGCGCACCCGAGGGGCCCGGGCGCCGAAATTTTTGGGCGAAGTTGCAGCGTGGCGGCGTGACTGGGGGCCGCTACTGTAGTAGCCATGTCAGACCGCCCCCCGGCCGCGCTCACGATCTTGAAGCTCGCGGGGTTCTGTTTGTTGGCCAGCGTCGTCGCCACCGCACTCCTGTTTCCCGTCGCCGGCGGCATAGGGCTGGTGTCCAATCGGGCCTCCGAAGTGGTCGCCAACGGCTCCGCGCAGCTGCTCGAGGGCGAGGTGCCGGCGGTGACGACGATGGTCGACGCCAAGGGCAACACCATCGCGTGGCTGTATTCGCAGCGCCGGTTCGAGGTGCCCAGCGACAAGATCGCCAACACGATGAAGCTGGCGATCGTCTCCATCGAGGACAAGCGGTTCGCCGACCACAACGGGGTGGACTGGAAGGGCACCCTGACCGGGCTGGCGGGCTACGCGCGCGGTGACGTGGACACGCGCGGCGGGTCGACCATCGAGCAGCAGTACATCAAGAACTACCAGCTGCTGGTCACCGCGAAGACCGACGCGGAGAAGCGCGCGGCGGTGGAAACCACCCCGGCGCGCAAGCTGCGCGAGATCCGGATGGCGCTGACGCTGGACAAGACCTTCACCAAGCCCGAGATCCTGACGCGGTATTTGAACCTGGTCTCGTTCGGCAACAACTCGTTCGGCGTGCAGGACGCCGCCCAGACCTACTTCGGCATCAACGCCTCCGACCTGAACTGGCAGCAGGCGGCGCTGCTGGCGGGCATGGTGCAATCGACCAGCGCGCTCAACCCGTACACCAACCCCGAGGGCGCTCTCGCGCGGCGGAACCTGGTGCTGGACACCATGATCGAGAACATCCCGCAGGAGGCCGAGGCGCTGCAGGCCGCCAAGGCCGCGCCGCTGGGCATCCTGCCGCAGCCCAACGAGTTGCCCCGCGGCTGCATCGCGGCGGGCGATCGGGCGTTCTTCTGCGACTACGTGCAGGAGTACCTCTCCCGGGCCGGGATCAGCAAGGAACAGGTGGCCCGGGGCGGCTACCTGATCAAGACGACGTTGGACCCGGACGTGCAGCTGCCGGTCAAGGCGGCGATCGACAAGTTCGCCAGCCCGACGCTGCCGGGCATCTCGAGCGTGATGAGCGTGATCCAGCCCGGCAAGACGTCGCACAAGGTGATGGCGATGGCCAGCAACCGCACCTACGGGCTGGACGTCGACGCCGGTCAGACCATGCGCCCGCAACCCTTCTCCCTGGTCGGCGACGGCGCGGGATCCGTCTTCAAGATCTTCACCACGGCCGCGGCCCTGGACATGGGGATGGGCATCAACGCCACCCTCGAGGTGCCCGGCCGGTTCCAGGCCAAGGGCATGGGTAGCGGCGGGGCCAAGGGCTGCCCGAAGGACAACTGGTGCGTGGTCAACGCCGGTAACTACCGCGGGTCGATGAACGTGACCGACGCGTTGGCCACCTCACCCAACACCGCGTTCGCCAAGCTGATCCAGCAGGTCGGGGTGACGCGCACGGTGGACATGGCGATCAAACTCGGGCTGCGGTCCTACGCCGACCCCGGCACCGCCCGCGACTACAACCCCGACAGCAACGAGAGCCTCGCCGACTTCGTCAAACGGCAGAACATCGGATCGTTCACCCTGGGCCCGATCGAGGTGAACGCGCTGGAGCTGTCCAACGTCGCGGCCACGCTCGCCTCGGGGGGCACCTGGTGCCCGCCGAACCCGATCGACAAGGTGGTCGACCGCAAGGGCAACGAAGTCGCGGTGACGACCGAGACCTGCGATCAGGTGGTCCCCGAGGGGCTGGCCAACACACTGGCCAACGCGATGAGCAAGGACGCGTTGGGCGGCGGCACGGCGTCCGGTTCGGCCGGCGCGGCGGGCTGGGACCTGCCGATGTCCGGTAAGACGGGCACCACCGAAGCCCACCGCTCCTCGGGCTTCGTCGGATTCACCAACCACTACGCGGCGGCCAACTACATCTACGATGACTCCACCAACCCCACGGACTTGTGTTCGTCCCCGTTGCGGCACTGCGGCGAGGGCGACCTCTACGGCGGTAACGAGCCCGCGCGCACGTGGTTCACCGCGATGAAACCGATCGCCACCAACTTCGGCCCGGTGCAACTGCCGCCCACCGACCCGCGCTACGTCGACGGCTCCCCCGGGTCGCGGGTGCCGAGCGTGGCGGGCCTGGACATCGACGCGGCACGCGCGCGCATCAAGGAGGCCGGCTTCCAGGTCGCCGACCAGAACAACTTCGTCAACAGCAGCGCGAAGCAGGGCGAGGTGGTCGGCACGACACCGAGCGGCGCGACGATTCCGGGCTCGATCATCACCATTCAGGTCAGCAACGGCATCCCGCCCGCCCCGCCGCCGCCGCCCGAAGGGGCGCCGGTGCCGGTCGGCTCGCAGGTCGTCGAGATTCCGGGGCTGCCGCCGATCACCATCCCGTTGATGGCGCCGCCACCGCCGGCCCCGCCCGGTGCGCCGCCCCCGTAAATCTGATTGCGTCGTGACGCACGAGATACGCTGCCCGTCCGCGACCGGCAGTAGGCTGCCATCATGGCGAACGTTATGCCCGTCCTGATACGTGCCGGTGCCGCGGCGCTCGGTTCGAGCGTCGCCGGCCTCGGCTATGCCGCGATCATCGAGCGCAACGCCTTCGTCCTGCGCGAGATCACCATGCCCGTGTTGAGCCCGGGTTCCACACCGTTGCGCGTGCTCCACATCAGCGATCTCCACATGACGCCCGGCCAGCGGCGCAAGCAGGCGTGGCTGCGGGAGCTGGCCGGCTGGGAGCCGGACCTGGTGGTCAACACCGGCGACAACCTGGCCCACCCGAAGGCCGTCCCGGCGGTCGTCCAGGCCCTGGGCGACCTGCTGTCGCGGCCGGGTGTCTTCGTGTTCGGCAGCAACGACTACTTCGGGCCGCGCCTGAAGAACCCGCTGAACTACGTGACCAACCCGTCGCACCGGGTCCGCGGCGAGCCGCTGCCCTGGCAGGACCTGCGGGCGGCGTTCACCGAGCGCGGCTGGCTCGACCTCACCCACACCCGGCGCGAGTTCGAGGTGGCGGGTCTGCACGTCGCCGCCGCGGGCGTGGACGACCCGCACCTCGACCGGGACCGCTACGACACCATCGCGGGCCCGGCCAGCCCCGCGGCGAACCTGCGGCTGGGACTGACCCACTCCCCGGAGCCCAGGGTGCTGGACCGCTTCGCCGCCGACGGCTATCAACTGGTGATGGCCGGGCACACCCACGGCGGACAGGTCTGCCTGCCGTTCTACGGCGCCCTGGTGACCAACTGCGGCCTGGACCGCTCGCGCGCGAAGGGGCCGTCGCGGTGGGGCGCGCACATGCAGTTGCACGTCTCCGCGGGGATGGGCACCTCGCCGTTCGCGCCGGTGCGATTCTGCTGCCGGCCCGAGGCGACCATGCTGACGCTGATCTCCACCCCGATGGGCGACCGCGACGCGGCCAGCGACCTGAGCCGTTCGCAGCCAACAGCTTCGGTGCGTTGACCGACCGGACCCGGATCGCGGTCCGCAGCCGCTCACGATGCTGGACCGACAACGCGATCCGGCTGATCCACGCCGACGCCCGCCGCAGCGCCGACACCCACCTGCTGCGCTATCCGCTGCCGTCGGCGTGGAGCACCGACGTCGACGTAGCGCTGTACCTCAAGGACGAGACCACCCACATCACCGGCAGCCTCAAGCACCGGCTGGCCCGCTCGTTGTTCCTCTACGCCCTGTGCAACGGCTGGATCGACGAGGGCACCACGGTGGTCGAGGCGTCGTCGGGTTCGACGGCGGTGTCGGAGGCCTATTTCGCGGCCCTGCTGGGGCTACCTTTCGTCGCGGTGATGCCGGCGGCGACGAGCGCATCGAAGGTCGCGCTGATCGAAGCCCACGGCGGCCGTTGCCATTTCGTGCAGAGTTCCAGCGAGGTGTATGCCGAAGCCGAGCGCGTCGCCCGCGAAACCGGCGGGCACTACCTGGACCAGTTCACCAACGCCGAACGCGCCACCGACTGGCGGGGGAACAACAACATCGCCGAGTCGATCTTCGAGCAGATGGGCGAGGAGCGCTTCCCCGTCCCGGAATGGATCGTGGTCGGCGCCGGCACCGGCGGGACCAGCGCCACGATCGGGCGCTACATCCGCTATCGCCGCCACGCCACCCGGTTGTGCGTCGTCGACCCGGAGAACTCCGCCTTCTTTCCCGCCTACGCCGAGGACCGCGACGACGTTCTGATGCCCACCTCGTCGCGCATCGAGGGCATCGGCCGCCCGCGGGTGGAGCCGTCGTTTCTCCCCGGCGTGGTCGACCGCATGGTGGCCGTCCCGGACGCGGCCTCGATCGCGGCCGCGCGCCACGTCAGCGCCGTGTTGGGGCGCCGGGTGGGGCCGTCCACCGGCACCAACGTGTGGGGCGCGTTCGGGCTGCTCGCCGAGATGGTCGCCGAAGGCCGCAGCGGTTCGGTGGTGACCCTGCTCGCCGACAGCGGCGACCGCTACCGCGACACCTACTTCAGCGACGAGTGGGTCGCGGCGCAGGGACTGGACCCGACGGGCCCGGCCCGGGCGCTGGTCAAGTTCGAGCGTTCGTGCTCGTGGGAGTGACGTGGCGCACCGCGGTTTGGCGAGCCGCTAGCCCGGTGCGATAGGCTGTCGGAGCTTCAGGCGGGGTGTGGCGCAGCTTGGTAGCGCGCTTCGTTCGGGACGAAGAGGCCGTGGGTTCGAATCCCGCCACCCCGACCACTTAGGTTTTGCTCGTCCGGTGTCGGTCGCAATCACCCAAAACCCGGCCGATATAGTGGATCTCACCGTAATGCTGAGCAGACAGCATTGACATTCGTCGCCGTCATAACTGACAAATGATCGCCTCGCGAGACCGCAGGCTGGGAGAAAACGGCGCGGGTTTTTGCCTGGAACCGGTCTCGACGCACGAAGGCGACATTCAGTGACCAATTTCGACGATCTCACCCTGCTCACCGACGTTCTGCGGGCCATCTATTCGGCGGACGCGGCCGACTTCCCTCAGGTGCTGGACGAGCTGACCAGGGCGGCGGCGCGCTGGGTGCCCGGGGCGCAGGAGGCGGGGATCACGGTCACCAGCCGGCAGAACGACGTCAGCACCCCCTCGGTCACCGACGACTGCGCCAGGTTGCTCGACGAGTTCCAGCAACGCCACCTCGAGGGGCCGTGCGTGCACGCCGCGTGGACCCGCAAAGTCGTCGTCATCGACGACCTCGGGAGCGACTCGCGCTGGCCGAAGTATCAGGCCGACGCCCTCGCGTACACGCCGGTGCGCAGCGTCCTGTCACTGCCGATGTACGCCGACGAGCTCAGCATGGGGGCGCTGAATTTCTATGCCGAACGCCCGCACGCCTTTTCCGACGATTCCCGCCGGGTGGCCGCCGTCTTCGCCGCGCTGGGCGCCCTGGCGTGGAGCAACGTCGTCCGCACCCAACAGTTCAGGGAGGCCCTGAGCACCCGCGACACCATCGGGCAGGCCAAAGGCATTCTGATGGAGCGCTACGACCTCGATGACCACACGGCGTTCAACACGCTGATCAAACTGTCGCAGAGCACGAACACCCCGCTGCGCGAGATCGCGCGCCGGGTCATCGAGGACACCACCCGGCGCTGAGGCGCGCCGTCCGAACGCGCTGCGGCCCAGGGCATCTCGCGGCCGTTAGTTCCCCCGCACGGGAAGGGGCGCCACCCGCGTCCAGTTCTGCAGCTGGGTGCGCCCGACCAGCCGGCATTGATGGGTGCCGGCCAATTGGCGGGCCGCCTTCGTGAACGTCTGGTTGGTCACCACGACCGCCCGATTGCAGCCGTGGTGGCGCGACCCGGAAACGACCTGTTGCACCGCGGCGACGCCGACGGCCTTGGCCAGCCTTTTGCACTGCACCGCCATGCGGACGCCGCCCCTTTTGGCGATGAGGTCCACCCCGTAGTCGCCGGTGCTCGCGGTCGGCGTGACGGTGTAACCCGCGACGCGCAGCTGGGCGGCGACGAATTCCTCGAATTCGGTACCGGACATGCGGTCGATGGCCCGCAGCCGGGATTTCGCGTGTTTGAGGTCGCGGCGGCGGTGGGCGTCGGCCTGACGGCGGTCCCGCTGCACCGAAAGCCACCACAGCACGGCGACCGCGAGCGCGAGCCCGCCGAGGCCGGCCAAAAACCCCGCCGGCGGGCTGCCGGTGGCCTGCTGCGTGAAATACCAAGGGAGAGCTAACCCCAGCAGGAGGAGCAACCCGAGAACCTTCTCCATGACTCCTCAACGTGCCGTTCGCGCCGACGCAGACTTGTCCGATGAACCTAGTTCAAGCCTGTGACATTTCGGCGCAGGCGCGAGACGGCGCCACGCCGCGGCCGGGGCGCTATCGGCGCGTTACGCGCAGTCGGCGCAGACCGGCAGGCCGGAGCTGGAGCGACGCAACCGGCTGCGGTGCTGCACCAAAAAGCAACTCGAGCAGGTGAACTCGTCGGCCCGCTGGGGGATCACGGTCACCGTCAGCTCCTCCCCGGACAGGTCGGCGCCGGGCAGCTCGAAGAAGTGGACATCGTTGGGATCCTCGTCGGCCACGGTGGTGCCGGCCCCGCGCAGGGTCGGTGCCAGCTCGCGCAGCGAGGACTTGTCCTGGGTGTCGTTGTCGGATACACGGCGTGCGTCGTAGTCAGTGGTGGTCGCCATCGGAGTTCCTCCCTGCTCTCAGACGGGCTGACGCACTTTGCTGTACTCACCCGTGGCGCAGGCAGTACCCCGTTCACGCGCGCCCTACACCGATCTGGGGCAAGAATTTCGGCCGCCGCACGCATCCGCTTACGCGCCAGCGGGTCCCCCCGGCGTCCCGGCGTCGCCGACCGGACGCCGCCGGGGCAACCCAACGCGGTCGCTCGCGAGATCCGTTGAATGCCAGCGTTATTCGCAACGGAGCGGCGGCTCGGGTCGCCGCCGCCACGCCGCTCAGCCGCCGGCCGGTGTCAGCCCGGCCCGGCGTGGGTATGCCCACCACATGACGTTGCGACCCGATGCGGGCGCCCCCGCCGTCCTGTTCGACGTCGACGGCACCCTGGTGGATTCCAACTACCTGCACGTCCACGCGTGGCGGCGCGCGTTCGACGCCGAAGGCATCGTGGTGGCGTCGTGGCAGATCCACCGCCGCATCGGCATGGACGGCTCAGCGCTGGTGCGGACGCTGTCCGACGACGCGCCCGACGACGTGCAGGAGCGGCTCAGCGACAAGCACAGCCACTACTACCGCGAGATCACCGCCCTGTCAGAACCGCTGCCCGGAGCCCGCGCCCTGCTGCGCCGCGTCGCGGACCTGGGACTGCAGGTCGTGCTCGCCAGCTCGGCGCCCGAGGACGAATTGGCGATCTTGCGCAAGGTGCTCGATTGCGATGACGTCATCTCCGAGACGACCTCGTCCCGTGACGTCGACACCGCCAAACCCGAACCGGGCATCGTGCACGTGGCGCTGGACCGGGCCCGGGTGGATGCCCGGCACGCCGTCTTCGTCGGGGACGCCGTCTGGGACGCGCACGCCGCGGCGGCCGCCGGAGTGCCGTGCATCGGGCTGCTCAGCGGCGGCATCTCCCGCGCGGAGTTGCAGGGGGCCGGGGCCGCCCCGATCTTCGCCGATCCGCAGGACCTGCTCGACCATCTGCAAACCACCCGGATCGCGGAGTTGTCGCCCGGCCGCTGACTACATTCCGTGCGTGCGCAGCGTCAGGGGTAACGCCCACCAGAAGATGGCAAACAGCGCCAGGGCGCACGCTCCGGCGATGAACCCCACCGTCGCCCCGGCCACCGCCACAAAGATTATGACCGTCACCCCGGTCAGCGCCGCGCCCAGCAACGCCAGCCCGGCGTAGGCACACCGGTGCGCGGCCGACACCAGCGCCTGGAGGCGGTGTCGCCGGAACAGCAGCCGGTGAATGGCGACCGGCGCGATCAGCAGCACCGTTGCGCCCACCGAACACCCCACCGTCACCAGGTACACGATCCGCATCGGTCCGCTGAGCACGTCGAAGCGCTGCTGGAACGGCAGCGTCAACAAGAACCCGGTGAGCAGCTGCACGCCGGTCTGCACCACGCGCAACTCCTGCAGCAGGCTGTTCCAATTGCGGTCCAGCCGTTCGATTTCGGTTTCACCGCGCTGGCTGCGGTCCCATTGCTGGTCGTCTTCCGGATGATCGACACCCATGGCTGCCGGCGCCCCGGTTGCTAGCCGTTGAGTTTGCCGTCCCGCACCGCGGTCAGCGCGTCGTCGAGCGTCGGATACAGCGGGAAGGTCTTGTCCAGACCGGTCAGATGAATCGGCCGCCTGGTGGCCGGGCCGCGCGCGACCACGCCGAACCCGGTGTCCTTGCCCAGCTTCTCGTACGTCGCGGCCAGGATCTTCAGCCCCACCGAGCCCAGGAACTCCACCGCCGAGAGATCGATGACCAGTGCGGTGGGACTCTCCGCGACGACCGCGCCGATGGCCTGTTCCAGGGCAGGAGCCGTGACCAAATCGATTTCGCCGCTGACACTGACCACGGAAACGCCGTCGTGGTCCTCAACCAACGTGGTAATCGAATCAGGAGCTGACAATGGCAATCCTTTGTCCTGGGCCTCGAGTGCCTTAAGCGTGGTTCAACCCTAGCCTGCGTTATGAACTGCGAGAAGAATATGCCCTCTACACGTGGCCCGCGACAACCCAGGCTAGTCTCGCAAAAAGGAACTGCAGACCGCAGTGCGTGACATGTACTCGGGAGGCCTGGGGAGGCCATATGTCAGATTCGACGTCGGATTTCAGCAGTACCGGCACCGCAGCGCAAGTCGTCGGCATTTCCAGCGAGGGGCTGTTGCCTCAGCTCGTTCAGCACCTGCGGCAGAATCGGACCGTTTTGCGGGAGGAATGGGCCCGCCGCATCACCGAGGCCGAGCTGCTCACCGCGATGACCCCCGAGGAGCTCTTCTCCGAGGCCACGGCCGTCTACGACAACTACGTCGAGGTGCTCGAGACCGGTAGCGTCGAGGCGCTGCAGGCCTACGCCCGCGACCTGTCCGAACGCATCATCCCGCGGGGCGTGGAAACCGACGAGGTCGTCGGCATCGTCCTGCTGCTCCGCGACGTGCTGGCCCGCTCGCTGTTCGAGAAGTACCAGACCGAGTTCGAGATGCTCAACCGGGTGCTGGACGCCTACGAGCCGGCGGCCAACCGGATCGCGAACACCGTGGCGGTCAGCTTCGTGCAGGAACGTGAGCGCATCATCCGCCAGCAGCAGGAGGCGATCCGGGAGCTCTCGACGCCGGTGCTGCAGGTGCGTGAGCAGTTGCTGATCCTGCCGATCATCGGTGTGCTGGACAGCCAGCGCGCCCGCCAGGTCACCGAACAGCTGTTGCGCGCCATCCGCGCCAACCGCGCGAAAGTGGTGGTCATCGACATCACCGGTGTGCCGACCATCGACTCGACCGTGGCCAACCACCTGGTGCAGACCGTCGACGCGTCGGGGCTGATGGGTGCCAGCGTGATCATCACCGGCCTGTCCTCGGAGATCGCGCTGACGCTGGTGACGATCGGCCTGGACCTGTCGAAGATGAACGCGGTCGGCGACCTGCAGGGCGGCATCGAGGAAGCCGAGCGGCTGCTGGGTTACGAGGTGACTCGCACCGGCGAGCAGACCGGGTGACAGTGAGGAACGCGAGCGCCGCATGCCAGTACCGATCCTGAAACAGGGTTCGATCCTCATCGCCTCGGTGCAGGCCGCGCTCTCAGACTCCGACGCCGAACGGCTGCGCTACGACCTCATGGAGCGCGTCAGCCGGTTCCGCGCGCAGGGCATCATCGTCGACGTCACCGCCATCGACGTCATGGATTCCTTTGCGGCCCGCTCGCTGCGCACGATCGCGCACATGACCCGGCTGCGTGGCGCGGACACGGTGATCGTCGGCCTGCAGCCCGAGGTGGCGTTCGCGATGGTCCAGCTTGGTCTGGCGTTCGACGACATGAACACCGCGCTGGACCTGGAAGAGGGCCTTTCCCTTCTGAATCGTCAACTGGCGCAGCGGAAACCGACGATCGGGCGCGATGGTGGCGGCTGATATCGTCGTCGCCATCGACCATCCCGACGACATCGTCGACGCCCGCAAGGCGGGACACCAGCTCGCCCTTGATCTGGGATTCTCGCTGACGGACGTCACCATGATCGCCACCGCGATCTCCGAAATAGCGCGCAACATCACCAGCTACGCCGGCCGCGGCTCCGTCCGGGTCGGGGTGGCCGACCGGGAGGGGCGCAAGGCCCTGGTGGTGCGCGCGGAGGATCAGGGGCCCGGGATCGCCGACATCGAACGCGCGATGGAAGACGGATATTCGACCGGCCGCGGGCTGGGGATGGGATTGCCGGGCGCGCGCCGCCTGATGGACCGGTTGGTCGTCGAGTCCACGGTCGGTCAGGGGACCGTCATCGAGATGTGGAAATGGGTCCCTCCCCGTGCATGAAAGCGGCCGGTTCGGACCCATCGAGTGGGCCAGGGCGGGCCGGCCCTTGCCCAGCGAGTACACCTCCGGCGACCGGGGTATCTCAGTCGACATCGGCGGCGAGGCCGCGCTGTTCGGTCTGGTGGATGGCCTCGGCCACGGGCCGGCCGCCGCGGAGGCTGCACTGCGCGCGATCGATGCGGTCAAGAACAACAGTTCCGAGCGGCTCGAAGTCCTGATCCAGCTTTGCCACCGGCTGCTCACAGGAACCAGAGGGGTCGCGATGACGTTGGTGCGGGTGGATTTCGCCGCGAACACGCTGACGTGGACGGGGGTCGGCAACGTCACCGCCGATCTGGTGGCCAAGGCACCCAGCGGCATCCATGTCCGGTCCAGTGCCCGTCTCACCGCGGGCATCGTCGGCTACCGGATCCCGGAAATCCGCCCGGCACAGGCGGTTTCGATCCGCCCCGGTGACCTCCTCGTGATGAGCACCGACGGGATCGGGGAAGATTACCTGGATCACGTCGACTTCTCGGCCCACGCTGTCGCCATCGCGGAAGAGATTCTCGGTAAGGGCGCCAAGGAAACCGATGACGCGATGGTGCTGACGGCGCGGCACAGGGGGATCTCGACATGAGCGGCAACGACGACTTCCACGATCGCTACGCCGCCGCGTTGCGCAACTATCTGGACTCACCCGATGACGCCAACTTGTCGATCGGCAATGAGCTCGGCCGCACGGCCCTGCAGAATCAGGTCAGCCTGCTCGAAATCGTCGAGAACCACGTCCGCCTGGTTTTCGAGATCGCGAAGGACGTGCGCATCGACGGGCCGATCGCGCTGGAGTTCCTGCTGCAGCTGCTGGCTCCCCTCGACGTGGCCATGCGCGGCTTCATCGACGGCAACAGGCGCTACGCGGAACAGCGGGCTCGCGCCGAGGGGCTGGCCGATCGCGACAAATTCCGCAACGCGCTGGTGAATTCGCTGCAGGAGGGGTTCTTCGTCGCCGACCACGAGGGCTCCGTGATCGAGATGAACAGCGCTTTCATCGACATCATCGGGTTTCCCAGCGAGGGTTTGCCCTACCGGTGGCCGCACCCGTGGCTGGTCGACACCAAGACGGCGGCCGAGCAGATCGGCCTGGTGCTGAACCACGGCAGGGCCGACTACGAAACGCCGATCCGCCATGGCGACGGGCATCTCGCCTGGGTGAAGGTGAGCATCAACGCGGTCAAGGAATCCGGCAGCGATCGCGACGCCTACGTCGGGACCGTTCGAGATATCACCGCGGAACGCGCTTTCGCGGCGCGGGAGAGCGCGGTGTTGCGCCTGGCCACGGCGGTGGCGGTGGCCAGGAGCGTGGACGAGTTGCTGTCGATCACGCTCGACGAGTGCCGCGCGGCGATCGACGTGCAGCGCGTGGTCGCGGTCATGTGGCCCAGCGGCGAGGGCGACCCGACCGTCCACACCGCGGGCGAGCCCGCGGCAACGTCGTGGCGCAAGCTGGATACCTGGTTGCGTCACACCTTCTCCGACGCGCGCCAGCAACTACCGCTGACCGCGAAAACCGTTGAGTCGCCTGATCATCCCGGTAAGGCCCAGGGATTGGTCGCGGTGCTCTCCGGCACCGGGGACCTGGCGTTGTGGCTCGAGCTGCGCACACCCCGCTGGGTCAGTGGCGAAGACCGCCTGCTGGTCACCGTGTTGATCAGCCACCTCAGTCTGGCGATGCAGCACGTTCGTCAGTTCGAGAGCGCCCGCGAGACGTCGCTGACACTCCAGCGTGCCATGCTCCCGCCCATCCAGCCCCCGCCGGGTTTCACGGTGCGCTACGAACCCGCGGTGCTGCCCTTGGAGATCGGCGGTGACTGGTATGACGTGCTGCCGATCGGCGAGCACCGCATCGGCATCGTCGTCGGCGACTGCGTGGGACGCGGCCTGCCCGCCGCCGCCATCATGGGCCAGCTGCGCAGTTCCGCGCGAGCGTTGTTGATCAACGGCGCCGAGCCGGCGGTGCTGCTCGATCAGCTGGACTCGGCGGCGTCGCTCATCCCGAACGCCTACTGCACCACCGTGTTTCTCGCGATCCTGGACACCGAAACCGGGCTGTTGCAATACAGCAACGCCGGGCACATGCCAGCCGTGCTCATCGGCCCCGAGCCGGGCACGACGACCCTGTTGACCGACGCCGCTTCGGTGCCGCTCGCGGTCCGCCGCGATGAACCGCGCCCGCAGGCCACCCGGGTGCTGCCGCCCGGCTCGACCCTGATGTTGTTCACCGACGGGCTGGTGGAACGCAAACACGAGTCGATCGACGACGGAATCGCCCGCGCGGCAGACGTTCTGGCGCAGACGATGACACTACCGCTGGACACCGTCGCCGACGAGATGCTTCGTGAACTGGCGCCGGCGGGCGGCTATGACGACGACGTCGCGATGGTGATCTACCGCCACCACCAGACGCCGCTACGCATCGAAAGGGACGCCACCGCAGACCAATTGGTTCGCATCCGGTACCGCCTCGCGGACTGGCTGCGCGCCGCTCACATCACGGGGGACCTGGCCGCCGACATCGTGCTGGTGGTCAACGAGGCCTGCACCAATTGCGTCGAACACGCCTACCGCGGATTCGTCGCGGGGACGATGGTGGTCGAGGCCAGCCTCGGCGACGGCGAAGTGCGCACCCGGATCACCGATTACGGTTCGTGGAAGGCGCCGGCCGCCAACCCGGTCAACGGTGGGCGCGGCTTGCCCCTGATCAGGGCGCTCAGCGATGCGACGCAGCTCGACACCGCGGCCACCGGCACCACCCTCGACATCACCTTCAGACTGCCGGCTGAATCCGGCTAGTGGGCGTCGAAAAGTGTTGCGGCGCCGTTTGCCGGGCCCCGGTTACGGGTAGTCACCGGCGTGACCCGCTCATCGACCATGACTGAACCCGTCCTGCCCGAGGCACACGGGCCCCTGTCGACAGCCGTTCGTTGCGCGCTGGCGGGCCCGCCGTCGGTTGACCATTTCGCGCGCATCGGCGCATCCGTGCGCGATTCCGACCCGTACGGTCTGGATCTGCAGCTGGCGCTGTCCGTCTGCTACGAGCTGCACTACCGCGGTTTCGCCGGTGTCGACCCCGCGTGGGAGTGGAACCCGGCGCTGCTGGCGCTGCGCGCCGAGCTGGAGCGCGTGTTCTTGGCCGGTGTGCGCCGCGACGTCGGGCCGATCGAACCCGAGCAGACGGCCGCGGCTGAGATGGAAGCGATTTCGATCGAACCCGTCGACGGCACCGGCCCGTCGTACTACCTGCGTGACACCGGGACGTGGCAGCAGATGTGCGAATACTTCGTGCACCGCTCGCTGTATCACCTCAAAGAGGGCGATCCGCACGCCTGGGCCATCCCGCGCCTGATGGGCACCGCCAAAGCGGCCTTCGTGGCGGTGGAGTTCGACGAGTACGGCGCCGGGCAGGGCCCCCGACTGCACCAGCAACTGTTCGCCGATCTGCTGACCGCGGCCGGGCTGGACGCGACGTATTGGGGTTACGTCGACGCGGTTCCCCCCGAATCGCTGGCGGTGGTCAATCTGATGTCGCTGTTCGGGTTGCACCGCTCGTTGCGCGGCGCCGCGATCGGGCACTTCGCGTCGACCGAGATCACCTCGCCGCCCGGATCCCAGCGCATGGTGCGGGCGTTGGAGCGCTTGCAGGCGCCCGCGGCCTGCATCAATTTCTACAGCGAGCACGTCGAGGCCGACGCGGTACACGAACACGTCGTGCGCGCGGATGTGGTCGGCGATCTCGTCGCCCGGGAGCCGCAGCTCGAGCAGGACGTCATCTTCGGGATCCGCGCGCACGCCGCGGTCGAAAACCGCTTGGCGGAAACGATTATGGCGTCGTGGAAGCAGGATCGGACGTCGTTGCGGCGGCCGCTGACGTAGCGGTCGTCTTGCTCAGGCGCTTGCATCTGCGGTGGCTGGTGTCGCACAAGGGGTACCTGCCGCTGCGACGGCAGGTGCAGATCGCCACCATGAACCGGTCGGACTGAACGACCTCGCCGCCGGGCATCTCGATGCGCACCGGACCCGAAACCAGCACCGGGCCGTTGGGCACCACCTGAACCCTGGTGGGACTCATCGCTTTTCGGCCCGAATCACGATCAGTTCCTCTTCCCGGCGTCCGCGCGGTATCAGGCCGACGTCTTCCAACCACTGCGCCCGGGATGTCATCACCGGGCCGAACGGAATCCATTTCGAGGCAACCACTGCCGCGTCCATACCGGCCCACTTGAGGGAATCCAGCGACTGCTGGACACCGGCGAGTGCCGAGTGCACCATCAGCAGGGATCCACCGTCGCGCAACAACTTCGGAGCCGACTCGCACAGCGGGTCGAGGATCAGGCGTCCGTCTCGGCCGGCATTCCAGGCCCACGACGGTCCGGCTTCCGGGCAGATCTCTTCCAGCTCGGCACCGGGCGGGGTCGGCACGTAGGGCGGATTCGACACCACCACGTCGAACGGCGCGCACTCCACCGCGGTTATCCACGACCCCTCGCGAACGTCGATGTCGATTCCGGCAGCCGCGGCGTTCTCCCGGGCGCAGCGAACGGCCTGCGGGCAGATGTCGAAGGCGGTCGTGTCGGCGCAACCCATCTCCGCCGCCGCTATCGCGACGAAACCGCTGCCGGTGCACAGGTCCAGAACGCGCCGTCCCGGGATCAGACCGGTCTCGTGCATCACATCGACCAGCAGTCTGGAGTCCTCCTGCGGCCGATACACGTTCTGGGTGGGCAAGACGGCGGGCTCGGGATATGTGGTCGTCACGGTTGGCCTTTCGAGAACCCTATACGGATAGCCGCTGATCACGGCTTGGCGGGATGATGCCCGCAAACCGGGGCATTCAAACCGACCGGCCCGGCATCGCCGCGGCTAACCGGCCGTCGCCTGGGCAAACTGTTTGAGGATCGCCGCGCAGAACGCGGGGAGGTCCGACGGTGACCGGCTGGAGATCAAATTGCCGTCGATGACGACCTCGTCGTCTTCCACCTGGGCGCCCGCGTTGCGAAGATCCGTGCGAATGCTCGGGTAGGACGTCAGCGTCCGGCCCACCGCCACACCGGCTTCCACCAGGGTCCAGGGTCCGTGACAGATGGCGGCCACCGGTTTGCCCGAGCTGACGAAATCGCGGACGAACGAGACGGCGTCGTCGTCCATGCGCAGCTTGTCCGGGTTCACCGTGCCGCCCGGCAGCACCAGGCCGTCGAATTCGCCCACCGACGCCTCGGACACTTTCCGATCGACGGCGAAGGTCCCGGCGGGCTCGAGATCGTGGTTGCGGGCCTGGATTTCGCCGTCCTTGAGCGAGAGCACCTCGACCTTGGCCCCGGCCTCTTGCAGCGCCGCGCGCGGCTGTTCGAGCTCAACCTTTTCCACGCCGTCGGCCGCGAGAAAAGCTATTCTCTTTCCTTGCAATTCGTTTGACATCGCCGTTTTCCTTCCTGCGATCGACGATTCGCGTCGGATCAAAGAGTTCGCATCGCCGTGTAGAGGTCCAGGCCGGCGATCCCGGACAGGGCGGCGGCGCAGACGATGCCCTGGCGCCGCCGCCCGGGGCCGCGGGCGGCCACACCCGCGATCAACAGGGCCATATCCAGGACATCCCCGGCCACACGGGTCCATACCAGCTTGTCGGGGCCCCCCAACAGCGCCGCGCCGTGGCCGCATTCGCGCACCCCAAGCGCGCGGATCACCCGGCGCGACCGGGCGGTGTCGTCGACACCCGCGATCGCGGCGACCCGACTCGGCGCCACCAGTTCGCTGATGCCCAGGGCTAAGCTGGCACCGCCGAGCGCGGAGACCAATGTGGCTGTGGTGCCGTCCGATTGGTCGCTCGTCATCGCCTGTCCGCCGATCAGTTCGCTGCCTCGCGCAGCGCGGCGAGCAACGGCTCGGCGGCCTCTTTGAGGAACCTCTCCTGGGTGTCCCCGCCGACCTGGATGAGCGCTATGTCGGTGAATCCGGCTTCCCAGTAGGGCCGGACGCTTTCGACGATCGCGTCGAGGTCGGGGCCGCAGGGAATGGTGCCGGCGACGTCTTCGGGGCGGACGAATTGGGTCGCGCCGGCGAAACCGGCCGGGGTCGGCAGGTCGGCGTTCACCTTCCAGCCGCCGGCAAACCAGCGGAACTGGTCGTGCGCGCGCTTGACGGCGGTGTCACGGTCGGGGTCCCAGCACACCGGTATCTGGCCGATCACCCGGCCGCCGCCGGCGAGGTTCGCGGCCTGCCGGGCGCCGTGCCAGCCGTGGACGAGTTCGGCCTTGGGCTCGGTTGCGATCAGGTGGTCGGCCAGCTTGGCGAACTTGTCGATCGCCTTGGTGCCCCCGATGGCCACCCCGATGCCGACCGGGACGTCGGGGACGTCCCACAGCCGCGCGGAGTCGACCTGGAAATAGTCGCCGGTGAAGTCCACCAGCTGCCCGCCGAACAGTTCCCGGATGATCTTGATGGCCTCACGCAGCATGTCCTGGCGGCGGGTGACGGCCGGCCAGCCCCTGCCCACGACGTGCTCGTTGAGGTTTTCGCCGCTGCCCAGGCCCAGCGTGAACCGGCCGTCGGATAGGATCTGCACGGTGGCGGCCTGCTGGGCGACGATGGCCGGGTGATACCGCATCGTCGGGCACGTCACGTAGGTGTAGAGGTCTACCCGTTCGGTGGCCTGTGCCACCGCACCCAGGACCGCCCAGGCGTTGGGCGCGTGCCCCTGCGAGCTGAGCCACGGTGAAAAGTGGTCACTGCAGACGTGGAAGTCGAAACCGCGCTGTTCGGCCGAAATGGCGTACTGGACAAGCTCTTTGGGTCCACTCTGCTCGGTCATCAAAGTGTAGCCAAAATTGGTCATGCGCAGTTGGGTACCCGGGTGCCCCGAGGGCAAACGAGTCCACCGAACCGGTCGGGCTACAGGCGCTCTTTGACGGCGGCCGACAATCGGGCGCCGTCGGCCTTGCCGGCCGCGATCGCGGTGGCGGCCTTCATCACCAGGCCCATCTGTTTCATGCCGGGGCGCTCGCCGATTTCCTCGGCCACCTGCGCGATCGCCGTGTCGGCAACGTCGGCCACCTCGGCCTCGGTGAGCGGGGTGGGCAGGTATTCGTCGATGATCCTGGCCTCGGCGTGCTCGTTGGCGGCCAGGTCTCCGCGCCCGTTCTGGGTGTAGATCTCGGCGGATTCGCCGCGTTTGCGCGATTCCTTGGCCAGCACCTTGATGACCTCCTCGTCGGTGAGGTCTTTGGCCTGCTTACCGGACACTTCCTCGGTTTGGATCGCGGCCAGCAGCATCCGCAGCGTGGCCGTTCGCAGCTTGTCCTGGGCCTTCATCGCCGCGGTCAGGTCCGCCCGGAGCCGCGATTTGAGTTCCGCCATGTGTGAGACGCTACGCGCGGGCGCGGGGGACAACGCGGTCAATGCCGGTCAACACCGGTCAACATTGTGAAATGCCACGACCGCCGACAGGATGGAGCCCATGACGAACGACGCGCCCGGCCGCGGAGCTAGTTTGCAAGGCCTCGGCGTTCGGTGACCGCGCCGCCGCCTGGTCATCCGGTTGGCCCGCCGCCCGCATACGGCCCGCCACCTCAATACGGCCCGCCACCTCAATACGGCCCGCCCCCGGTCTACCCGACCTATGGTCCCCCGCCGGGCTATCCGCCCCCACCCGGCCACGGCGTCCCACCCGGCTACGGGCCGCCGCCGGGCTACAGCACCCCACCCGCCTTCGGCGCGCCGCCCGGCTACGGAACGGTCAAGCCCGGCATCATCCCGCTGCGCCCGCTGACCCTCGGCGACATCTTCAACGGCGCGGTCGGCTACGTGCGCGCCAATCCGAAAGCGACGCTGGGCCTGACCGCCATCGTCGTCGTGGTCATGCAGATCATCACCAAGGTCGCCTTCTTCGGACCGCTGGCCGCCCACGACCGGTTCACCACCACCGGCGAGCCCGACACCCTGACCGCGGGGGTCCTGGGCGCCTGGACGGCGTCGGTGGGGGCCGGCCTCCTCGTCGGCTGGCTGGGCGGCATGCTGCTGTCCGGAATGCTCACCGTCATCGTCGGGCGGGCGGTGTTCGGGTCGCCGATCACCATCGGTGAAACCTGGACCAGGATCCGCGGGCGGCTGCCGGCCTTGCTCGGCCTGGCCCTGGTCGAGGCTGTCGTGGTGGCGGCCCTGGCCGGGCTGGTCGCGGTGATCATCGGGGTGCTGGCGGCGATCGGCAGCGCCGCGGCGGCCGTGGTGCTCGGCATCCCGCTGGTGCTGGTCGTCCTCGCGGCGCTGGTGTACCTGTACACCGTGGTGCTGTTCGCCCCGGTGCTGATCGTGCTGGAACGGCTGCCCGTGCTCGACGCGATCACCCGATCGTTCAGGCTGATCCGCAACGGGTTCTGGCGAGTGCTGGGCATCCGCACGCTCACCTTCCTGGTGGCCTCGATCGTCGCCAACGCCGTCGCGGTGCCGTTCAGCATCGTCGGTCAGTTTTTCCAGATCACCTCGTCCGGCACCGCCTTTTTGATCAGCACCGCGATCCTCTCCGTCGGGGCGGCGATCGGCGAGATCATTACCGCACCGTTCAACGCCGGAGTCATCGTCCTGCTCTACACCGACCGCCGGATGCGCGCCGAGGCGTTCGACCTGGTCTTGCAGACCGGCGCCGCCCAGGGGCCCTACGCGGCCGCGTCCACCGACAACCTCTGGCTCACGCGGCCGCTGTAACGGCCGAGCGAGGACTAGCTGAGCATGCCTTCCATCGACATCGACCGCGATGCCGCGCACCACGCCGCGCAGGACGAACTCAACAAGCCGATCTATTCCAAGGGGTCGGCGGCCGACCAGTTCCTCGACTGGCTCAACGACCTGATATACCGCATGCTGCAGAAGACCGCCACGGTGCCGGGCGGATGGTTCACGGCGACAGTGCTTTTGATCCTGTTGGCGATCGCGGTGTTTGTTGCCTTCCACGTCGCGCGGCGCACCATGCGCGCCCGCCGCGGCGGTGACCAGCAGCTGTTCGAAGCCGCGCAGCTGACGGCCGCCCAGCATCGCGCGACGGCCGAAAGCTATGCGGCCGAAGGTGATTGGGCGTCGGCCATACGCCACCGGCTGCGCGCCGTCGCCCGCCAGCTCGAGGAGACCGGTGTGCTGGCGGCGGCCCCCGGCCGCACGGCCAACGAGCTGGCGCGCGACGCCGGCACCGCGCTGCCCCATCTGGCCGGCGAACTGTCCGAAGCGGCAACGGCTTTCAACGACGTCACCTACGGCGAGCAGCCCGGAACCCGGGCCGCCTACCAGATGATCGCCGACCTCGACGATCACCTGCGGTCCCGCTGGCAGGGTGTCCCTGCCGAGGCCGGGCGGCCCGCCGTCCCCGAGTCGTGGGCGCAGGTGCGGTGATGGCCACGATCAGCGATGCCCGCACCCAGACCGCGCCCCGGCGCCGGCGCTCGTGGCGCTGGGTGGTCGTCACCCTGCTGGTGCTGGCCGTCATCGCCGGCGTCGATGCCTACCTGACCGCGCCGCGCCCCGGCGCGCGGATGGACCCCGCGTCGACCGGCCCGGACGGCGCCCACGCGCTGGTGGAGTTGCTCCGCGACGCCGGTGTGGACGTCGTCGTGGCCGACACCATCGCCGACGTCGAACGGGCGGCGCGCCCGGACGCGCTGATCCTGGTGGCACAGAGCCAGTACCTGACCGACGCGGTGACCGACCGGCTGGCGAGGATCCGTTCCGACCTGCTGCTGGTGGAACCGACGACGCGGGCCCGCGAGGCGCTGCTGCCGGGCGTGGAGGTGTCCGGCGCCAGCGGCTTCGACAGCGACCCGAATTGCACGCTGCGCGAAGCCGTTCGGTCCGGCTCGGTGCGGTTCGGCCCGACCAACACCTTCAAGGCCAAGGACGGCCGGACGATGACCCGCTGCTACGACGGCGCGCTGATCCGCTTCCGGGACGGCGGACGGGTCGTCACCGCCGTCGGCAGCACCGACTTCATGACCAACGGCGGCCTGTTGCACGCTGGCAACGCGGCGCTCGCGATGAACCTGGCCGGCGACCGCCCCCGGCTCGTGTGGTACGCGCCCCATCACGTCGAGGGTGAAACCTCCACCAAGGCATCACTTTTCGACCTGATTCCACCCAACGTGAGCTGGATCGTGTGGCAGCTGGCGCTGGTGGTGCTGCTGGTCGCCGCGTGGAAGGGCCGCCGCCCCGGCCCGCTGGTGGCCGAGGAGTTGCCCGTCGTGGTGCGCGCGTCGGAGACCGTCGAGGGTCGCGGCCGGCTGTATCGGTCCCGGCGGGCACGCGATCGCGCGGCCGCGGCGCTGCGCACGGCGACACTGCAGCGGCTGCTGCCGCGGCTCGGCCTGGGCGCCGGCGCCGACCCGGCGACCGTGGTGTCCACCGCGGCCCAGCGCACCGGTTCGGATCCGGGGTTCGTCTCCTACCATCTGTTCGGTCCGCCCCCGACGACCGACCACGACCTGTTACAACTTGCCCGTGCGCTCGACGACATCGAAAGGCAGGTCGCACGCCCGTGACACAGTCCCCTTCCGGTCCACAAGCCGATACCGCCTCGTCCCCCACCGCCGAATCCGCTCGCGAGGCGCTGCTGGCGTTGCGCGCCGAGCTCGCCAAGGCCGTCGTCGGGCAGGAGGGCGTGGTCAGCGGCCTGGTGATCGCGCTGCTGTGCCGCGGGCATGTGCTGCTGGAAGGCGTTCCGGGAGTGGCGAAGACGCTGCTGGTCCGGGCGCTGTCCGCGGCGCTGCAGCTGGAGTTCAAGCGGGTGCAGTTCACGCCGGACCTGATGCCCGGCGACGTGACGGGTTCCCTGGTGTACGACGCGCGCACCGCCGCGTTCGTGTTCCGGCCCGGTCCGGTGTTCACCAACCTGCTGCTCGCCGACGAGATCAACCGCACCCCACCCAAGACCCAGGCCGCGCTGCTCGAGGCGATGGAGGAGCGCCAGGTCAGCGTCGAGGGCGAACCCCAGCCGCTGCCGGACCCGTTCATCGTCGCCGCGACCCAGAACCCGGTCGAATACGAGGGCACCTACCAGCTGCCCGAGGCCCAGCTGGATCGCTTTCTCCTCAAACTGAATGTGACGCTGCCCCCGCGGGACGCCGAGATCGCCATCCTGCACCGGCACGCGCACGGTTTCGATCCCCGCGATCTGTCGGCGATCAAGCCGGTGGCGGGGCCGGCCGACCTGGCCGCCGGCCGCGACGCCGTGCGACACGTGCTGGTCGCCGACGAGGTGCTCGGCTACATCGTCGACATCGTCGGGGCCACCCGATCCTCCCCCGCGCTGCAGCTGGGCGTGTCCCCCCGCGGGGCGACCGCCCTGTTGGCCACCGCGCGCTCCTGGTCCTGGCTGTCGGGCCGCAACTACGTCACCCCCGACGACGTGAAGGCCATGGCCCGCCCGACGCTGCGGCACCGGGTGATGCTGCGGCCCGAAGCCGAACTCGAGGGGGCCACGTCCGATGGCGTGCTCGACGGGATTCTGGCGTCGGTTCCGGTGCCCCGCTAGTGATCCTGACCGGACGCACGGGACTGGTCGCGCTGATCTGCGTCCTGCCCATCGCTGTCTCGCCTTGGCCGGCAACGGCTTTCGTGGCCCTGCTGGTGGCGCTGGCCATCGCCGTTGCCGTCGACGTCGGGTTGGCGGCCCGCACCACCGCCCTGCGCTACGTGCGCTCCCCGGATCGCTCCGCCCGGCTCGGTCAACAGGTGGATTGTGAGCTGTCCATCCACAACGACGGCCGGCGGCGGTTCCGCGGCCAGGTCCGCGACGCCTGGCCGCCCAGCGCCCGCGCGCGGCCGCGCACCCATGCGGTGGACATCCCGGCCGGGGGCGATCAGCACGTCGCGACCCGGCTGGAGCCAAAGCGCCGCGGCGATCAGCGCGCGACGGTGATCACCGCGCGATCGATCGGGCCCCTGGGCTTGGCGGGACGGCAGGGTTCGCAATCGGTGCCCGGCCAGCTCCGGGTGCTGCCGCCGTTCCTGTCGCGCAAGCACCTGCCGTCGCGCCTGGCCAGGCTGCGCGAGATCGACGGCCTACTGCCCACCCTGGTGCGCGGGCAGGGCACCGAATTCGATTCGCTGCGAGAGTATGTCGTCGGTGACGACGTGCGCTCGATCGATTGGCGCGCGACCGCGCGGCGCGCCGACGTGGTGGTGCGCACCTGGCGCCCCGAACGCGACCGGCGCGTGGTGATCGTGCTCGACACGGGCCGCACCGCGGCGGGCCGGGTGGGCGTCGACCCCACCACCTCCGATCCCGCGGGCTGGCCGCGGCTGGACTGGTCGATGGATGCCGCGCTGCTGCTGGCCGCGCTCGCGTCGCGGGCGGGCGACAACGTCGACTTCCTCGCCCACGACCGGGTGAGCCGGGCCGGCGTCTTCGGCGCGTCGCGCACCGAGCTGCTCGCCCAGCTCGTCGACGCGATGGCCCCCCTGCAGCCCACGCTCGTCGAATCCGATTGGCGGGCAATGGCTTCGGCCATCGCGCTGCGGGCCCGCCGGCGCTCGCTGGTGGTGCTGCTGACCGACCTCAATCCGACCGCCCTCGACGAGGGCCTGCTGCCCGTGCTGCCGCAGCTGTCGGCCAAGCATCACCTGCTGCTGGCCGCGGTTTCCGACCCGCGGGTCGACCAGATGGCCGCCGGCCGATCGGATGCCGCGGCGGTGTACGACGCCGCCGCGGCCGAGCGATCCCGCAACGACCGCGGCGCCATGGCCACACGATTGCGCCGCACCGGCGTGGAGGTCGTCGACGCCCCGCCCGCCGAACTGGCGCCCGCGCTCGCCGACCACTACCTGGCGATGAAAGCGACCGGGCGCCTGTGATCGGCACCGCGAAACTGTAACCACCGACGCATTTCCCGAGTAGGGCCGTCCGCAGTTGCAGTCTCGCGAAGCTCAGCCGGTGGGGACCACATCCGGCGCGTCGTCGATGTCGCCGCTTTCCCCGGCTCTGACCCCGCGGCGACCGAAGTAGACGATGTAGGACAAGAACGCCGCCTCGGCGATGACGCCGATGCCGACCCGTACGACCGTCGGTAACGGCGACGGCGTCACCAGCGCCTCGATCAACCCGGAAACGGCGAGCACGGCCACCAGGCCCACGGCCACCGAGACGATGGCACGGCCCTGTTCGGCGAGCACCTGTCCGCGGGGCCGGTCGCCGGGCGACATCACCGACCATCCCAGCCGCATTCCCGCCGCCCCCGAGAGGAAGACCGCGGTGAGCTCCAACAGCCCATGGGGGGCAAGCAATCCCAGCAGCAGGCCGCCCTTGCCGGCGGGGAACATCAGGCCGGCGATCACGCCCACATTGGCGGCATTCTCGAACAGCACAAAGGGAATGGGCAGCCCCAGCACGACGGACAGCGCGATGCATTGAGCGGAAACCCAGGAATTGTTCACCCAGATCTGCAGCGCGAAGGCGGCGGCGGAATGTTCGCTGTAGTACGACTCGACGTCGTGATTGACCAATTGCTCGATGTCACTAGGGGTTCCGAGCGCTGACTGCACCTCGGGACTGCCGGCGACCCACAGCGCAATGACTACGACCACCGCGAGGAACGCCGCCGCCGTGGCCAGCCACCACCGCCACGTGCGGTACGCGACGACCGGGAAGGACACCGTCCAGAACCGGGTGAACGTACTGCTCAGCGGCGCGTGGGCCCCGGTCACCGCGGAACGGGCCCGCGCGACCAGGCTCGAGAGCCGGCCGACCAGCATCGAATCCGACCCGACATTTCCGGCCGAGCGCAGGATCGACAAATGGGTGGACACCCGCTGATAGAGCTCGACGAGTTCGTCGATCTCGGCGCCGCTGAGCGACCGGCGCCGCCCGATCAGTCGATCGAGGCGGTCCCACGTGCCGCGATGGGCCAGCACGAATGCGTCGACGTCCACCCTGGGCAGCCTAATCACCCCGCGGGCGCGGCGCCGCTGGCATGACCAAGTGCGGTCGCCCCCACCCGCCCGGCCTGTACCGTTCGAAGTTATGTCGGTGGTGACCGGGGACGCCGTGGTGCTGGACGTGCAGATCGCCCAGCTGCCGGTGCGGACGTTGAGCGCGCTGATCGATATCGCCGTCATGGTGATCGGCTACCTGCTCGGGCTGATGCTGTGGGCCGCCACCCTGACCGAGTTCGACTCCGCGCTGAGCAACGCCATCCTGCTTATATTCACGGTTCTGGTAATTGTGGGCTACCCGTTGATCCTTGAGACCGCGACGCGGGGACGCTCGGTGGGCAAGATCGCCCTGGGTCTACGCGTCGTGTCCGACGACGGCGGCCCAGAACGCTTCCGCCAGGCGCTGTTTCGCGCCCTGGCCTCGCTGGTGGAAATCTGGATGCTCTTCGGCAGCCCCGCCATCATCTGCAGCATCCTGTCACCCAAAGCCAAACGGATCGGCGATATCTTCGCCGGCACGGTGGTGGTCAACGAACGCGGACCCCGGCTGGGGCCCCCGCCGGCGATGCCTCCGGCGCTGGCCTGGTGGGCGGCGTCGCTGCAGCTGGCGGGACTGTCCGTCGGTCAAGCCGAAGTGGCGCGCCAATTCCTTTCCCGCGCACCGCAACTCGACCGCCAGTTGCGCACTCAGATGGCGTACCGCATCGCCGGTGATGTCGTGGCGCGCATTGCGCCGCCCCCGCCCCCCGGGGCCCCGCCGGAACTGGTGCTGGCCGCCGTCCTCGCCGAGCGGCACCGTCGCGAACTGGCCCGGCTGCGCCCGACCGCCCAGGCGCCGGGCTGGCCGCCCATGCCACCGGGCGCGCCGCCGCGGTACCCGTCGCCGTGGCCGGAGCCGGGCCGACCCGCCCCGGGCTACGGCGCGCCTCCGGACGGTTTCGCACCGCCGCACTGACGCAGCGCGGCTAGCGGGCGACGCTCGCCGCCATGAGGACGACGTCGGCGATCAGCAGCGCCCACCCGAGCAGCGGGACCGCGATGCCGCCGCGGTGTTTGGCGGTGAAAACCGAGATGACGATGACGACGACGGCCACCGCGGGCGCGCCGTAGAAGGCGACGCCGAAGTCGATGCCGCCGTGGCCCAGGTTGGGGCAGCTGGTGTCGCTGCAACCGGCGGTGCTCAGCACGCCACCGAGCGCGAACAGCATCACGATCGCCGCGGCGGGCACCGTCGCCAGCGCCAACCCCCAGTTGACCCAGGGCCAGACGTTGCGGCGCGGAGCACCACCGGGGTCCCCGGATGGGGCCGCACCGGCGGCCGTGCGATCGACCGTCACGTCGTTGTCAGCGTCCATCCCACAGTTCCTACCCGCCGTCTGGCCTCTGCAAACCGGCCCGCGGGTTTGGGCGGCGTGGATGGGCATGGATTTCCGCAGGTCAGCTTCGCTAGCCGATATCTTTCAACATATCCAGTTGCATCGCGTTAGTTTCCGATATATCGTGATATTCCGAAGCGCACGTTGGGTGCGCGACCCACCAACGTAAGGACACAAATGAGCAACCCCTTCACTCCCCCCGAGGGACCATTCGGCGGCCGGCCCGGTTTCGGATTCGGCTTCGGCTCCGGCCCGGTCGACCGGCGCGCCCTGCACGAGGCGCGGCGCCAGGCCAGGCGGGACTTCCGCGAACATCTCCGCGACCACGCCGGCGGCGGCCACCCGGGTGGCTACGAAGGCCCGTTCGGATTCGGTCCCGGATTCGGGCCGGGCTTCGGCCCCGGTTTCGGTTTCGGTCCCGGCGGACGGCGCGGCGCCTGGCGCCGTGGCGGCCCGGGCCGCGGCAAGCGCGGTGACGTGCGGGCGGCCATCCTGACGCTGCTCGCCGAGCGGCCGATGCACGGCTACGAGATGATCCAGCAGATCGCCGAACGCAGCAACGGGCTGTGGAAGCCGAGCCCCGGCTCGGTGTATCCGACCCTGCAGCTGCTCGACGACGAAGGCCTGATCACCGCGAGCGAATCCGCGGGCAGCAAGAAACTTTTCGAGCTGACCGAGCAGGGCCGCGGGGCGGCCGAGAAGATCGAGACCCCGCCGTGGGACGAAATCACCGAAGGTGCGGACCCCGGTCACATGAGCCTGAGGGCGGCCGTCGGCCAGTTGTTCGGCGCGGTCGGGCAGTCCGCCCACACCGCTTCCGCCGAGCAACAGCAGCGCATCGTCGACATTCTCAACAACGCGCGGCGCGAGATCTACGGCATCCTCGGCGAAGACTGATTCCGAGCCAGCGGACCCTGGATCGGGTCACCTCAGGTGATGGAGACCCAATCCAGGGTCCGCTGCACGGCCTTGCGCCAGCCCGCGTACCCCTCGGCGCGCTGCTCGTCGTTCCAGGCCGGCGACCAACGCCGGCCCTCCTGCCAGTTGGCGCGCAGGTCCGCCGGGCCGGCCCAGAACCCCACGGCCAGGCCGGCCGCGTACGCGGCGCCCAGAGCCGTCGTCTCGGCGACCACCGGACGCACCACGTCCACGCCCAGCACGTCGGCCTGGATCTGCATGCACAGGTCATTGCCGGTGATACCGCCGTCGACCTTCAAAACCTCAAGGCGCACACCGGAATCCGCGGCCATCGCGTCTACCACGTCGCGGCTCTGGTAGCAGATCGCCTCCAGGGTGGCCCGGGCCAGATGCGCGTTGGTGTTGAATCGGGATAGCCCCACGATCGCGCCCCGGGCGTCGGATCGCCAGTAGGGGGCGAACAACCCGGAAAACGCCGGGACGAAATAGACGCCGCCGTTGTCGTCGACCTGGCGGGCCAGCGCCTCGCTTTGCGCGGCCCCGCTGATGATGCCCAGCTGATCGCGCAGCCATTGCACGGCCGCGCCCGTCACCGCGATCGAACCCTCAAGTGCGTAAACGGGTTTGGCGTCCCCGAACTGGTAGCAGACGGTGGTCAGCAGCCCGTTGTCGGACCGCACGATCGTCTCGCCGGTGTTCAGTAGCAGGAAATTGCCGGTGCCATAGGTGTTTTTCGCCTCCCCATCGGCCAGACACACCTGCCCCACCATCGCCGCGTGCTGGTCACCCAGCACGCCGGTGATCGCAATCTCTCCCCCCGCCGGGCCGGTCTCGGCCGTCACCCCGTAGGGCTGCGGCGACGACGACGGCCCGATCCGCGGCAGCATCGCGCGCGGGATCGCGAAGAACGACAGCAACTCGTCGTCCCAGTCCAGGGTCTCGAGGTTCATCAGCATGGTCCGGCTGGCGTTGGTCACGTCGGTGACGTGCACGCCGCCCCGCGGACCCCCGGTCAGGTTCCACAACACCCAGGTGTCCGGGGTGCCGAACAACGCGTCGCCACGCTCGGCGGCGTCGCGCACCCCGTCGACATTCTCCAAGATCCATTGCAGCTTTGCGCCGGAAAAGTACGTCGCCGGGGGAAGTCCCGCCTTGCGGCGGATCACCTCGCCCCGGCCGTCGCCTTCCAGTGCCGACGCGATCCGGTCGGTGCGGGTGTCCTGCCAGACGATCGCGTTGTAATAGGGCCGTCCGGTCTTGCGGTTCCAGACCAGCGTCGTCTCGCGCTGGTTCGTGATACCCAGCGCGGCAATGTTTTTCGGCGCCAGGTTGGCGCGGTTGAGCACGGAGGTCAGCACCGAGGAGGTGCGTTCCCAGATCTCGACCGGGTCGTGCTCGACCCAGCCCGCCTGGGGCAGGATCTGTTCGTGCTCGAGCTGGTGGCGGGCCACCTCGGCACCCTCGTGATCGAAGATCATGCAGCGGGTGCTGGTCGTCCCCTGGTCAATGGCGGCCACGAATTCGGCGAACTCGGCCAACTGCTCTCCTCCACCCGTGAGCTCTGACACTTTTGCGGCAAAAGTCCATCATGGTCTACCCGCCCGGCGGGCGAGGCCACAACCGCGACGCCGGAGAGCTTGCGTTACGGGCGGTAACCCTGTTGCATCTGCGGTGTGGGCGAAGAGGTCAAGCGCACCACGTACGACAGCGCACACCGCCGCGAATACCGGCGCAAGGTTCAGGCGTGTCTGAACGTGTTCGAGACGATGCTCGCCCAGTCACGCTTCGATTCCGACCAGCCGCTCACCGGCATGGAGATCGAGTGCAACCTGGTCGACGCCGACTACCAGCCGGCCATGTCCAATCGCCACGTCCTGGACGCCATCGGCGATCCCGCGTACCAGACCGAATTGGGCGCCTACAACATCGAATTCAACGTCCCGCCGCACGCGCTGCCCGGACACACGGGGCTGGATCTCGAGGCCGAGGTGCGGGCCAGCCTGAACGAGGCCGAGATCAAGGCCGGCGCCGCCGACGGTGCGCACATCGTCATGATCGGCATCCTGCCCACGCTGATGCCCGAACACCTCGATCACGACTGGATGAGCGAGTCGACGCGGTATGCCGCCCTCAACGACTCGATCTTCACCGCCCGCGGCGAAGACCTGCCCATCGACATCGACGGCCCAGAACCGCTGAACTGGCACGCCGCGACGATAGCGCCCGAATCCGCTTGCACCAGCATGCAATTGCACCTGCAATTGGCCCCGGAGACGTTCGCCGCCAACTGGAACGCCGCGCAGATCGTCGCCGGTCCGCAGCTGGCGCTGGGCGCCAACTCGCCGTTCTTCTTCTCCCACCAACTCTGGGCGGAAACCCGCATCGAGCTGTTCACCCAATCCACCGACACCCGACCCGAAGAGCTGAAAACCCAAGGCGTGCGCCCGCGAGTGTGGTTCGGTGAACAGTGGATCACCTCGGTCCTCGACCTGTACCGCGAGAACATCCGGTACTTCCCGTCCCTGTTGCCCGAGGTGTCCGAGGAGGATCCGGTCGCCGAGCTGGCCGCCGGGCGCACCCCGCAGCTGTCCGAGTTGCGGCTACACAACGGCACCGTGTACCGGTGGAATCGCCCGGTGTACGACGTGGTCGACGGGCGACCACATCTGCGACTGGAGAATCGGGTGTTGCCGGCCGGACCGACAGTCGTTGACATGCTGGCGAATTCGTCCTTCTTCTACGGGATGCTGCGCAGCTTGTCCGAGGCGGACAGCCCGTTGTGGGACCGCATGGATTTCGCCGTGGCGGAGGCCAACTTTTTGGCGGCGGCGCGCCACGGCATCGACGCCCGGCTGCACTGGCCCGGGCTCGGTGAGGTGAGCGCACGCGACCTGGTGCTCGACACGTTGCTGCCGATGGCCGACGACGGGTTGCGGCGCTGGGGCGTCGACCCCGAGGTCCGCGACCGGTTCCTGGGGGTCATCGAGGGCCGCGCCCGCGCTGGCCGCAACGGCGCCACCTGGCAGGTCTCCACCGTGCGGGCCCTGCAGGACGCGGGCATGGGGCGGGCCGCCGCGCTGGCCGAGATGCTGCGCCGCTACTGCGAGTACATGCACGCCAACGAGCCGGTGCACACCTGGGAGTAGGTTGACAACCATGTCGTCTGATCAAGTGATGGACTGGGACAGTGCCTACCGCGAGCAGGCCCACTTCGAGGGTCCGCCGCCGTGGAATATCGGTGAGCCGCAACCCGAACTGGCGGCGCTGGCCGCGGCCGGCAAGTTCCGCAGCGACGTCCTGGACGCCGGCTGCGGAGTCGCCGAGCTCTCACTGAGCCTGGCCGCCCAGGGTTACACCGTGGTCGGCGTCGACCTCACACCGACCGCCGTCGCGGCGGCCACCAAGTCCGCCCAGGAGCGCGGGTTGACCACGGCCAGCTTCGTGCAGGCCGACATCACGTCGCTGAGCGGGTATGACGGACGGTTCGCCACCGTCGTCGACAGCACGCTGTTTCACTCGCTGCCCGTGGAGGGCCGCGACGGCTACCTGCGCTCGGTCCACCGCGCCGCGGCACCGGGCGCCGGCTACTTCGTGCTGGTGTTCGCCAAGGGCGCCTTCCCCGCCGAGATGGAACCCAAGCCCAACGAGGTCGACGAAGACGAACTGCGCGCCGCGGTCAGCAAGTACTGGGAAATCGACGAGATTCGCCCCTCCTTCATCCTGTCGAACGCCGTCAACATCGCCGACGCGCCTTTCGAATTCCCGCCGCACGATCGCGACGAGCAGGGCCGGATCAAGATGCCGGCCTACTTGCTGACGGCGCACAAGGCCGGCTAGCCGGTTGCGGTCGCCGCCGTCGCGGCGATGAGCGCCTCGGCGAAGGTCTCCAGGTCCTCGGCAGTGGTGTCCAGGTGCGGCGAGATCCGCAGCAGGGGCCCCGGCAGCTCCAGCGGCGCCCGCTGCACGCCGACGAAGGTCGTCAGGATCCGTCGCTCGGCGAGCAACCAGTCCCGCACCGCCTGCGGGTCGGCGCCGTCGGTCGGCGCCAAAGTCGTGATGGCGCTGGGTTCTTCGACCTCCTCGACGACGGCCCACCCGGCGACGTCGGCCAGCACCGTGCGGCTCAGGCCGCCGAGGGCGGCCAGGCGTGCGCGGACGGCCGCCGGCCCGTAGGTCAGGTGCTCCCCCAGCGCCAGCGAAAACCCCACCCGCGCAGCGATATTGGCTTCGCCGAATTCGAGCTGCTGGGCCACCGTCGGCGACCCCGATGCGCGCGCCCACTGCGGTGCCGCCAGCCTGGGGCGCAGGCTCTCCATCAGCTCCCGGCGCACCGCCAGTATCCCGACACCGCGCGGGCCGGCGACCCACTTGCGCGACGAGGAATACGTCGCGCCGGCCCCGGCCGCGCAATCCACCTGCCCCAGCGCCTGCGCCGCGTCGATCACCAGTGGCAGCCCGAGCTCCCGGCAGAGCTGGGCGACCATCGAAACCGGTTGCACCACACCGCTATGGCTGGCCACCGCGGTCAGGTGCACCAGGTCCGGCCGGTCGGTGTCGAGGGCCCGCGCCGCGTCGTCGAGCGCGACGCGGCCGTCATCCATGGTCGGCAGCAGCCGGCGGTCGAACCCGTGGGCGGCCATCACGGCCAGGTTGGGCCCGTATTCGCCGGGCAGGCACGCTACCGTTCGGTGCTTGGTCGGCCAGGCGCCCAACAGCAGATCCAAGGCGTGAAGCGAGCCGGTGGTGAACACCACCTCGGCGTCGGTCATCCCGGTCAGCGCGGCGAACGCGACACGTCCGGCGTCGAGCACCGGGGCGGCCGCCTCGGCCGCGACATACCCGCCGACTTCGGACTCGTTGCGGGCGTGCTGCGCGGCGGCGTCGATCACCGCGACGCTCTGCCGCGAGCAGGCGGCGTTGTCCAGATGCAGGCCGGCCATGGGCAAGCGTGCCGCCCGCCATCGGTCGGCCAGCGAGTCGCCGGCGGTCACTTCACGGCCAACGACAACCCGAAGTCACCCGCGCCGTCGGTCCACCATTGCGTGCGACGCAGTCCCACGGCGGCCAGTTCGGCACTCACCTTTTCCGGGCGGAACTTGCACGACACCTCGGTCAGCATCTCCTCGCCGGCCTCGAAGTCCACGATCAGCTCGAGCGCACCGACACGCACCCGCTGGCCGCGATCGGCCCGCAACCACATCTCGATACGTTCCTCGGCCGGGTTCCACCGCGCGACGTGCGCGAAAGTATCGACGTCGAAATCGGCGTCCAGTTCCCGGTTTACCACCGCAAGAACATTGCGGTTGAACGCCGCCGTCACCCCGGCGGAATCGTCGTAGGCGCGCACCAGCCGCTCGAGGTCCTTGACCAGGTCGGTGCCCAGCAGCAGGCTGTCGCCGGGCCGCATCTGGGCGGACAGCGCGGCGAGGAAGTCCGCGCGCGGCCCGGGCGTGAGGTTGCCGATCGTCGACCCCAAGAACACGAACAGCCGCCGCCCGTCCGCCGGGATCTCGGTCAGGTGTTCTTCGAAATCGCCGCAGACGGCCTTGATTTCGACTCCCGAGTATTCCTGCGCAATGGCCGCGGCGGCCGTCGACAGGATGCTGGCGTCGACGTCGAAGGGGACGAACCGGCGCAGCGAACCGCGCGCGCGCAGGGCGTCGAGCAGCAGCCGCGTCTTCTCCGAGGTGCCGCTGCCCAGTTCCACCAGGGTGTCGGCCTCGCTGGCCGACGCGATTTCGGCCGCCCGCGCACGCAGGATCTCGGCCTCGGCGCGGGTCGGGTAGTACTCGGGCAGCCGGGTGATCTGGTCGAACAGGTCACTGCCCACGGCGTCATAGAACCACTTGGGCGGCAACGACTTCGGCGTCTTCTGCAGGCCTTCGAACACGTCACGGCGCAACGCGTGGTAGGCCGAGTCGGCGGCGAGGTGGTTCGACAGCGACAGCGTCATCAAGACCCTTTCGGATGATCCAGCGGGGTCATCGTGACTCCGCCGGCGGTGACTTCGACGAGGTGGCGGTCCGGCACGTCCTCCCAGTCGGAGTCGTTGTCATAGGGTTCGCTGGCCAGGACCACACCATCCGGGCGGCGCAGGATGGACAGCGTGTCCCCCCACACCGTCGCCAGCATGCGAGAACCGTTGGCGGCCAATATGTTCAGCCGGGCGCGCGGGTCGGCCGCCGCGATCTCGGCGATGGTGTCGCCCAGCGCATCGAGGCCGCGCTCGAAGATGACGGCCGCCAGCATCGCGCTGTCGCAGACCGATTCGGCCTGCGACGTCGCCGGCAGCGCCGCCCGGTCGACGATTCCGTTGTGCGACAACAACCATTGCCCGTCGGTGAACGGCGCGGTCGCGCTGACTTCGATCGGCATGCCGACGGTCGCCGAGCGCACCGCGGCCACCACGCAGTGGCTGCGCAGCGCCGGCGCGACGGACTCGAAGGACACGTCGCCCCACAGCGGCAGCTGGCTGCGCCAGCGCCGGGGCGCGGCGCCATCCGACGCAGCATCGAAAAACCCGACGCCCCAGCCGTCCGCGTTCAACAGACAATGCTTCTGGCGGCGCGGCGCGTAGGCCTGCACCCGCAGCCCGAACGGTGGGTCGAGCACCAGCGAGGAGACCGTGACGTCGGCCCCGAGCCACCCCAGATGCCGGCACATCAGGCGATCTCCTTCGGCACGTCCCAGGCCAACCGGACGCCGGAGAAGATCTGGCGCCGGTACGGGTGATCCCAGTTGCGAAAACTCGGGCGCAGGATGCTCGGCTCCACGGCCCACGATCCGCCGCGCAGCACCCGGTAATCGCCGTCGAAGAACGGCTGTGAATAGCGCTCGTAGAGCATCGGGACGAACCCGGGCCAGGGCCGCAGCGGGCTGCTCGTCCACTCCCACACATCGCCGAGCATCTGCTCGGCCCCGTACGCGGAAGCGCCGGCGGGGTAGGCCCCGACGGGTGCGGGCCGTAGCGCGGTGCCGCCGAGGTTGGCCAGCGCGTCGCACGGCTCCTGGGCGCCCCATGGGTAGCGGCGCCGGGCGCCGGCGGAGGGGTCCCATGCGCAGGCCTTCTCCCATTCCATCTCGGTGGGCAGCCGCGCGCCGGCCCAGGCCGCGTACGCCTCGGCCTCGAAATAGCTGACGTGCTGGACGGGTTCGTCGGCGGGGATGTCTTCGACGTGGCCGAACCGGGTGCGGGTGGCGGCGTCAGGATTCCAGAACTGCGGTGCGGTCAGGCCGGCGGCCTGGCGATGCCGCCAGCCCCGCTCCGACCACCACCGCGGCTGGTCGTAGCCGCCGTCGTCGATGAAGTGCCGCCATTCGCCGTTGGTGACCGGAACCCGGCCGATCCGGAACGCGGGCAGGTCGACGACGTGGCCGGGACGCTCGTTGTCCAGCGAAAATGGCTCGGCGGCGGGGTCAACGCCGAGCACAAACTCGCCGCCGGGCACCAGCACCGAGGTGCCGGCCAGGCCCGGGCGGGCGGGCGGCAGCATCGACGTGCCGCGCAGGAGCGGCGGGCCGCTGCGCAGATTCAATGCCTGCAGCATGGTTTCGTCGTGCTGGTTTTCGTGGCTGACCACCATCGCGTACGCGAACGCCGCCTCGTCGCCCGCCGGGTCGTCGGGCAGCGCGTCCAGGGCGTCGAACACGGCGGACCGCACCGTCCGGCAGTACGCGCGCGCCTCGTCCGGCGACAACAGCGGCAGGTCGACCCGACTGGCGCGCGAGTGCACGAAGGCGTCGTAGAGACCCTCGACGGCCGGCGACAGCATCGACGGCCGGGCAAGATCCCCGCCCCGCAGCAGCCACAGCTCTTCCTGCTGGCCGATGTGCGCCAGATCCCACACCAGCGGGCTCATCAGCGGGTCGTACTGCCGGCACAGTTCGGCATCGTCGAAGTCGACCAGCCGCAGCGTCCGCGTCCGCGTCCGCGTCAACTGGTCGGCAAGCGCCTGGCGTGACGTCACCGTCACAGTCCCCCTCGCGCCGCCCGCGACACCTCGGCGGCGACGCCGTGTTCGATCACCCGGTCGGCGAAATCGTCGCCGGGACACCGGCCCTGTTCGACGAGGTCGACCAGCCGCTGCATCGCGTCGCCGACTTCGGCCGGCGCCCTTTCGGCCGCGATGGCCACGCACGCGTTGGCGGCCGCGTAGAGCCGCCGGTCACGCAGCCCGAGCCGGGCCGCGATGTCCCAGGCGGTGGCCACCGGTGCGACGGCCTCGGCCGCGGCGTCGGCCGCGGTCGGGTCGTCGAGCAGCGCCACCAGGGTGAACACCACCGCGGGCCACAACGCGTCCGGGACGCTGTCCAGGTAGCGGATTTCCAGCCACTGCCGGGGGCGGACCGGCGGGAACAAGGTCGTCAGGTGGTATTCGAGATCGGCGACGCTGGGGCGGCGATTACCGAGCAATACCCGGCCGTCGACCCAGTCGGCAAAGGGCACCCACTGCGTGACCGCCTCGGCGCCCGGCGTGTGCACCAGCATCACCGGGGCCTTGAGCGCGTAGCGCCCCCAGTCGGTGCCCGGGTCATCGCCGCTGGCGCCCAGGATGGGTCCGCAGCGCGCGGAATCCATCTGCCCCCACACCCGCTGCCGGCTGGAGACCCAGCCGGTGAAGTCGCCGCCCAGCATCGGCGAGTTGGCCGTGATCGCAATCATGGTGGGCCCCAAGGCATGCGCCAGCCGAACCCGAGCCGCCCAGCCCTCGCGCGGCCCGGCGTCGACGTTGACCTGGATCGATGCGGTGGACGTCATCATCGCCGCGCCCGCTTCCCCGGAGCGGCTGGTGGCGAAGAACCTTTCCATGGCGCGGTAGCGGGCGCCGGGGTTGATGCGCTGGGGGGGTCGCAGCGGGTCGGCGCCGAGGAAGACCAGGCCCAGGCCGGCCTCGGCAAACGCCGGCTGGAGCACGGCCTGGTCCCGTCGCATGGCCTCGATCGCGGGCAGGACGCCGTCGGCCGGCGGCCCGGAGAGTTCGACCGCGCCACCGGGTTCCACGGTGATCCTGCTGCCGCCCGGCAGGGCGGGGAGCCCGTCGAGCACCGCGGCGATTTCGTCCCAGCCGGGCCTGCGGTGCGGGGCGGCCGGGTCGTGGCAGTGGGCCTCGAGTTCCAGACCCACCCGTCCCAGCGGGGCGTCCACCAGGCAGCCGTCGGCGATGTATTGCGCGACGGCCGTGGAGTCGGTGAGCTCGGCGATTTTCAGCTCCGGGGCGGGGTCGGCGCCGGTCGACCGCGGAGCCGCCGCAGTGATCGGGGCGAACGTCATATCACGATCCCTTCGGGCCCGGCGAAGGCTGAACACGCACCTGCGGACCGCTTCCCTGCGCAGCTAATCGAACGATATCCGGCACTACTTCGTCTAGTGCTTCATCTATCAGACGCCCCCGACATATTCCCCTCCCGCGCTGATGGCCAGACGGCAAGGACGGATACCCGATCGCTGCGCTACTGACCCAGCGCGTTCTGCATCGCCCCAGCTAGCACGTTCACGGCGGGCCCGGCGTTGCCGGACTGACACACTTTCGCCTGCAGCAACACGTTTTCGCGCAGCCTGGTTTGATCGAAGCAGCGCCGATCGGTGCCCGCCTCCTGCTTGGTCCAGTTCTCGTCGGCGGGCCCGGCCGGCCCGCCGTCGAAGGACCACACCTGCGTGCTGCCGTTGTCCAGGTGTATCGCGGTCGTCTGACCCGAACAGCCGACCGTTCGATCCACCACCCGATGAAATGCCCGGGCCGCGGCGTCCGGGGTGGCGAACACCCCGACCGCCTGCTTGACCAGGTGCGTTTGATCATTCGCCGACGTCTGCGTGACGGCCCCGTTGAACGACGCCAGATCGGGATCGTCGTAGACCTCGGACAGCCCGATGTCCGCCCAGTTGTTGCACTCCGGGAGGTCCACCCAGGGGCCCTGTCCGGGCTGGGTGAACACCGACTCCCAGCCCATGGGTCCGCCGACGATGTTGCCGACCGACCCCTTGCCCAGGACGGCGTAGTTCACCACGCCCGGCTCCGACGGGTGCGCGGCGGCGACTGCGGGCGCGACGGTGCCCGCCACCGCGAACCCGACGGTGAGTACGGCGCGGTGCACCTGCGTGGCCCGCATGGTCATGAGGCGATCATGCCAAACGCCACGACGTTCGGTCAGCCCCCGTCAAGCGCCGACCTTGTGCGCCAAGCGTTTCGCGACCGCGTCAGGGGCGCGGCGCCGGCGAGCCGGGAGCCGGGCTGACGGCCGTCGGCTGACCGGGTCCGCTGATGCCGGGGCCGGAGACGGGACCGCCGGGCCCGCCCGGGCCGCCCGGGGGCATCGGAACGATCAAACCGGGGCCGCCGGGACCGGGCCCCCAGGGCCCATTGTCGGGCCCGGGACCACCGGGGCCGCCGTACCACGATCCGGGACCACCGGGACCGGGTCCCCAGGGGCCATTGCCCGGCCCGGGGCCGGGTCCCCACGGCCCGTTGCCCGGGCCGGGGCCGCCCGGGTGAAACATGCCGTGGTGATGGTGGCAGTGGTAGTGGTGCTTCCAAATGAAGGCGCCGACGAAGAACACCGAGGAGAGGATGAACACGATGCCCGCGACGATCACCACCCAGGCTGCCGCCGTGTAGAGCCGCGGCGGCTTGACCCGCGGCGGCGGTGGCGGCGCGGGCGGAGTGGTCGCGGCGGCGGGGGTCGGCTCGGCTTGCGGTTCGGGTGTCTCGCTCATGCCATGCCATATTGCCCCGCACGCGATGTCCGGAACAGGCCCCGGCGGCAAATTGCCTGGAATCGAGACGTGGCCCGACGCTCGATGAGAGCGCCGGGCCACGAGTGGGTTGGGGGTTTTAGTTGGTCAGCACAATGACGCTGGGGGCCTGCCCCGGCGCTGCGTGCGAGGCCGCCGCGGAGTGGAAGATCGACGCCGGGAGCTGTCCCGGGGCCATGCCGCTGGGCCGCACGGGCGACGGACTGGCGGGCGCGGTGGTCGCGCCCGGGCCCGTGGGTGCGCCCGGGCCGCCCTGGGTGCCGCCGCCCGGTCCACCGGGCCCGCCGGGGCCGCGGTGATGCAGCATCGCGTGGTGGTGGTGCTTGTGGTGGTGATGGCCGTGATGGCCGCCGCGGTGGCCGAGGATGAAGCCGGTGAAGAAGATGACCGCGACGATGAACACGATCCCGGCGACGATGGCGACCCACGCGGCGAGTTGGAAGACCCGCGGGGCCCGATAGGCCGCTGCAGCGGCGGCCGGTGCAGTTGCGGTGGAGGTCCGCACGGTGGGGGTTTCAGGTGTTTCACTCATGAGACAAATGATGAAGCCGTTAACAGTAGTGGCGGCTATGCGCTACTTATGTAGGAGCTGTGAACCATCGCCGCCGCTCAGCGGGCGAAGCGCCTACTCGGGCTTGAACGGATTGACCGCGAACTGGATGACCCGGTACGGCGCGGCCACTCGCGCGCGGGTGTCCCACTGGCTCACGAAGATTCGCAGCTCGTCCAGCGTGGAACCGGGCGAGATGTAGCCGCCGTACGGTTGCGCGAGCCGGTTGTCGTACGGCGGCGGCAGGCTTTCCGCGGGCTCCGGCCACTCGTCGTGCTGCACCACCGTGGTGACCGGCGCGTCACCCAGCGCCGTCGGGTCGTCGGCCACCCGGACCTCCATGTTGCCCGTGACGGCATTGAAGTAGGACAACACGGCCTTGCCGTCGATCTGCCTGATGCACATCTCGCCCACCGCGTCCGGCCACAGCGGTGTCGGCGGCTTGCCCCACCCCCCGCTCGCGCCGGCCGCCCAGCCCTGCCAGCGGGACCGGTCGGTGAACGTTTGCGGTGTGGCGCGATACAGGACCACGGGGTCCCGACGGGTGAAGCTGTCGGCCACGATGTACACCCACCCGCTCGGCGATTCCGGGGTCGGGATCGGGTCGTAATACCCGCTGATCTGCGTCTGCGAGCCGCCTTGATACGAGGCGGGCCGCTTCGAACCCGGGATCGTCTGCCAGCCCGCGCGCGCCGGTTCGGCGGTCACCAGCCGGGAGCTCTGCGGCTCCAGGTCCTTCGTCGTCGTCACCATCAGGTAGTTGCGCCGGTTGATCTGCACCACCCCGGCGGGCAGTTGCGAGGAATCCGGCGGAGCGGGGTCGGCCAGCAGCGGGTGGGCGATCCCGGTGACGCCGGTGTAGCGCACCCCGGCCGGGTCGTCGACCGACGCGGTGTCGACGCGCAGCGCGACGGGCGCATACCAGCCGCCGAACCCGACGCCCTGGCCGGCGAAGCTGTCGCCGCAGACCTGCAGCAGTTCGGTGGGGAATTCGACGAATTCACACAGGTCGGTCGCGCCGATGCCGTAATCGCCTGTGGGAGTTCCGGTTCCGGCGGTCGGACCGATCCGCAGCACCTGACCGGGCGCCAGCGGCTGCAGGATCGGTTCCGGGGCGGGCGCCGGCGGATCGGCATGCGCGGCCCAAAACCATTGCGGCGCAAGCAAAGATGCCACAAGTAGCGAGAACCGCGTCGCGGAACTCACTCGCGGATTCACAACTCGGCGGCGAGTAACTCGGCGATCTGGATGGTGTTCAGCGCCGCCCCCTTGCGCAGGTTGTCTCCCGAGACGAACAGGGCCAGGCCGCGGCCGTCGGGCACCCCCGGATCCCGCCGGATCCTGCCGACGAGGGATTCGTCGGCGCCGGCGGCCGCCAACGGGGTCGGCACGTCGACCACCTTGACGCCGGGCGCGCCGTCGAGCAGCTCGCGGGCACGCTGCGGCGACAGCGGCCGCGCGAACTCGGCGTTGATCGACAGCGAGTGCCCGGTGAACACCGGCACCCGCACGCAGGTGCCGCTGACCGCCAGGTCGGGGATGCCGAGGATCTTGCGGCTCTCGTGGCGCAGCTTCTGGTCCTCGTCGGTCTCGCCGGACCCGTCGTCCACCAACGATCCGGCCAGCGGCACGACGTTGAAGGCGATGGGCGCCACGTAGGTCTTGGGCGCCGGGAACTGCACGGCGCCGCCGTCCTGCACCAGCTGCTCGGCGTCGTCGACGACCGCGCGGGCCTGCGTGGACAGCTCCTGGACTCCGGCGATCCCGCTGCCGGAGACCGCCTGATAGCTCGACACCACCAGCCGTTGCAGGCCGGCCTCGTCGTGCAGCACCTTGAGCACCGGCATCGCGGCCATGGTCGTGCAGTTCGGGTTGGCGATGATGCCCTTCGGCCGGTTGGCGGCATCGCGGGCGAAGTTCACCTCGGAGACCACCAGGGGCACGTCCGGGTCCTTGCGCCAGGCCGACGAGTTGTCGATCACCGTCACCCCGGCCGCGGCGAACCGCGGCGCCTGCACCAGCGACATCGTCTTACCGGCGGAGAACAACGCGATGTCCAGCCCGCTGGGGTCGGCCGTCGCGGCGTCTTCGACCTCGATCTCCTGGCCGCGGAACTCCAACTTGCGGCCCTGCGAACGCGAAGACGCGAAGAACCGCACCGACCCCCCACTGTTCAAAGCGGGGAAGTCCCGCTCGTCGAGCAACCTGCGCATCACCTGGCCGACCTGGCCGGTGGCGCCCACCACACCGATGGCAACCATCTATCTACCCGTCCCCGCGTACACCGTCGCCGACTCCTCGCCGCCGAGCCCGAACGCCTCGTGCAACGCCACGACGGCCTTGTCCAGTTCCGTGTCGCGGCACAGCACCGAGATGCGGATCTCGGAGGTGGAGATCAGCTCGATGTTGACGCCCACCTCGGCCAGGGACTCACAGAAGGTGGCGGTCACCCCGGGATGGCTGCGCATGCCCGCCCCGATCAGCGACACCTTGCCGACGTGGTCGTCGTAGAGCAGCTGGCTGAACCCGATCTCGTCCTTGAGCGCGTCGAGCTTGGCCACCGCGGTGGGCCCGCTGTCGCGCGAGCAGGTGAAGGTGATGTCGGTCTTGCCGTCCTCGACCTTGGAGACGTTCTGCAACACCATGTCGATGTTCACGTCGGCGTCGGCGAGCGCCCGGAAGACGCGGGCGGCATATCCGGGGATGTCGGGGATGCCGACGACGGTCACCTTGGCCTCGCTGCGGTCGTGCGCGACTCCGGTCAGGATGGGGTCTTCCATGGCTATGTCCTTGATCGATCCGACGACGACGGTGCCTGGGTTTTCCGAATACGAGGATCGGACGTGCACCGGAATGTTGTAGCGGCGCGCGTATTCCACGCAGCGCAGCATCAAGACCTTGGCGCCGCAAGCCGCCATCTCGAGCATTTCTTCGAAGGTGACCGTGTCCAGCTTGCGGGCGTTGTGCACGATCCTGGGGTCGGCGCTGAAGATGCCGTCGACGTCGGTGTAGATCTCGCAGACGTCGGCGCGCAGCGCCGCGGCCAGCGCCACCGCGGTGGTGTCCGAGCCGCCGCGACCCAGCGTGGTGACGTCCCGGGTGTCCTGGCTGACGCCCTGGAACCCGGCCACCAGCACGACGCGCCCCTCGTCGAGCGCGGCCTGCAGCCGCCCCGGCGTGACGTCGATGATCTTGGCGTTGCCGTGCGTGCCGGTGGTGATCACGCCGGCCTGCGAACCCGTGAACGATCGGGCCTGCGCACCCAGCGATTCGATGGCCATCGCGACCAGGGCGTTGGAGATGCGCTCACCGGCGGTCAGCAGCATGTCGAGCTCGCGCGGCGGCGGGGCCGGGCACACCTGCTGGGCCAGGTCCATCAGGTCGTCGGTGGTATCGCCCATGGCGGAGACGACGACGACGACGTCGTTGCCCTGCTTCTTGGTAGCGACGATGCGCTCGGCCACGCGCCGGATCCGATCGGCGTTCGCCACTGAGGATCCGCCGTACTTCTGCACGACGAGCGCCACGTTTTTCCCTGCCTCTCCGGCCCTGGGCACTGCAATTTGGGGGATAAGTCCACAACAGAATACGTGCCGCCGCATGGTGATTTACGTCGCGATACCCGGTCGCCCGGAGTGCGGATTCGCCGCTGTCTCGGCGCCATTTTTACCAACGCGCTAAAAGCGGTAAAGTGCAGGACGTGCAGCGGGTGCTCCTCCTCGGACGCCGCGACGGGGTCTGATCCAGACCGGCTTCCCGTCGCGGGTGTTCGCGATGCGCCGGTCTGAGGTTCCTTCTGATATCCCCGGAGCAATTACCGTGACTTCCAATTCCGACGCATTCAGCTCGACACGCAGCATCGTCAAACCGGCGGGCCCGCCGGGGCCCGGGCAGCCCGCATGGAACCCCCAGCGCGGCTCGTCGATGCCGGTCAGCCGGTACCGGCCCTTCGCCGAAGAGGTCGAGCCGATCCGGCTCGCCGATCGCACCTGGCCCGACCGGGTCATCACCAGCGCGCCGCTGTGGTGCGCGGTGGACCTGCGCGACGGCAACCAGGCGCTGATCGACCCGATGAGCCCGGCCCGCAAGCGCCGCATGTTCGATCTGCTGGTCCGCATGGGCTACAAGGAGATCGAGGTCGGGTTCCCGTCGGCCAGTCAAACCGACTTCGACTTCGTCCGCGAGATCATCACCGGCGGCGCCATCCCCGACGACGTCACCATCCAGGTGCTGACTCAGTGCCGGCCGGAACTGATCGAGCGCACGTTCGAGGCGTGCCAGGGCGCGCCGCAGGCCATCGTGCACTTCTACAACTCGACGTCAATCCTGCAGCGCCGCGTCGTATTTCGCGCCGAGAAGGCCGCGGTGCAAGACATCGCGACCGCGGGCGCCCGCAAGTGCGTCGAGGAGGCCGCCAAATACCCGGGCACGCGGTGGCGGTTCGAGTATTCGCCGGAGTCCTACACCGGAACCGAGCTGGAGTACGCCAAGCAGGTGTGCGACGCCGTCGGCGAAATCATCGGGCCCACACCGGAAAACCCGATCATCTTCAACCTGCCCGCCACCGTGGAGATGGCCACCCCCAACGTCTACGCCGATTCGATCGAGTGGATGAGCCGCAACCTGGCCAACCGGGAATCGGTCATCCTGAGCCTGCATCCGCACAACGACCGCGGAACCGCCGTTGCCGCAGCGGAATTGGGCTACCAGGCGGGTGCCGACCGGATCGAGGGCTGCCTGTTCGGCAACGGTGAGCGCACCGGCAACGTCTGCCTGGTGACGCTGGGGCTGAACCTGTTCTCGCGCGGCGTGGACCCGCAGATCGACTTCTCCAACATCGACGAGATCCGCCGCACGGTGGAGTACTGCAACCAGCTGCCGGTCCACGAGCGTCACCCCTACGGCGGTGACCTGGTCTACACCGCGTTCTCCGGCAGCCACCAGGACGCCATCAACAAGGGCCTGGACCAGATGAAGGTCGACGCGGATGCCGCGGACACCGACGTCGAGGACATGCTCTGGCAGGTGCCGTATCTGCCGATCGACCCCAAGGATGTCGGGCGCACCTACGAGGCGGTGATCCGGGTCAACTCGCAGTCCGGCAAGGGCGGGGTGGCCTACATCATGAAGGCCGATCACGGCCTGGCCCTGCCGCGGCGGCTGCAGATCGAGTTCTCCCAGGTGGTGCAGAAGATCACCGACGGCGAGGGCGGCGAGGTCTCGCCGAAGGAGATGTGGGACGCGTTCTCCGAGGAGTATCTGGCCCCGGTGTGGCCGCTGGAGCGGGTGAAGCAGCGGGTCGACGCTTCGGAGGAGGACAGCGGCGTCACCAGCATCGCCGCGACCGTCAAGATCAACGGGGTGGAGACCGAGATCAGTGGGTCCGGCAACGGCCCGCTGGCCGCGTTCGTCCACGCGCTGGGCGATGTCGGATTCGACGTGGCCGTGCTGGATTACTCCGAGCACGCGATGAGTTCCGGTGACGACGCGCAGGCCGCGGCCTACGTGGAAGCCTCGGTCAACGGCCGCACGGTGTGGGGTGTCGGCATCGCGCCGTCGATCACCACGGCGTCGCTGCGTGCGGTCGTGTCGGCGGTCAACCGCGCGGCACGCGCCTGATCAGAAGAGCGCGAGCTGCGGGTCGGAGTTGGTGGTGTCGGCGAATTCATCCATGCTGGTGCCGCCGATGACGGCTCGGACGCAGTCCATGAAGGTCGCGTCGGAGATCACCGGCACCCCCAACTTCCGGGCCAGATAGCCCTTGCCCTGCTCGGGCGCGGGGTCGTTGCAGACCACCAGCGAGGTCTCCCGGTCGACGGCCTCGCTGTAGGCCAGACCGGCGTGCAGGATCCGCTCGACGAGTTCCTCGTGGGTGCGGCCGACCTCGGCGGCCAGCGCCACCCGCATGCCCTGGACGAGGGGCCGCCCGCCCACGTAGGGGCCGGGGTTGAGATACGGGCAGGGCATCCGGGAGGCCAGCACCTTGAGCGGCCGCAGCTCGTCGTGGGTCACCCGGCCGTTCGGCCAGCGGCGCCGGGTCACCGGATGCACCGGCAGCCAGACGTCGCCGTCGCGGGCCAGCTTGAGCGCCGAGGCCAGCACGCCGGTCAGCACCATGGCGTCGTCGAAGGCGTCGTGGGGGCGCTCCTGGGTCACGCTCCAATGGGCCGCCAGCGTCTCCAGCCGCAGGTTGTCGACGCCGAGGTCCAGCCGCCGGGCCAGCTCGACCGTGCACATCACCGAGTCGACGGGAAGTTCGATGTCGGCGAGTTCGGCCTCGGCCGCAAGAAAGGCGTAGTCGAACGCCACGTTGTGGGCCACCAGTGTGCGGCCGCGCAGCACGTCGATCACGTCTGGAGCGATGTCGGCGAACTGCGGTTGGTCTTCCAGCATGGCGGCGGTCAGACCGTGCACGTGGGTGGGCCCCGGATCGACGCCGGGGTTGAGCAGGCTCACCACCGACTGTTCGACCTCGCCGTCGGCGTCCAGACCGAGCACCGCGAGGCTGATGATCCGCGCCTGACCTGGCCGGAAACCCGAGGTTTCGACGTCGATCACGGCCCAGCCCGCGTCCGGCTCGCTGGCAGGCCGCCCCCAGCACACCGCGCTCATGCACTGAGGATGGCACGGCCGACCGACATCATCGGTGTCACGCGGCGCCGTGTCGGGTGGGAAATCGGTGCGGGAATCCAACGCGGGCCGCACACATTTAAACTTCCCGGGTGGTCACCACCCGCGCCCGCCTGGCCCTCGCCGCGGGAGCGAGCGCGCGCTGGGCGTCGCGGGTGACCGGCCGCGGGGCCGGCGCGATGATCGGCGGGCTGATCGCGATGACGCTGGACCGCTCGGTTCTCCGGCAGCTCGCCGCCGGGCGGCGCACGGTCGTCGTCACGGGCACCAACGGCAAATCGACCACCACCCGGATGACGTCGGCCGCGCTGGCGACGCTGGGCCCGGTCGCCACCAACGCCGAGGGCGCCAACATGGACGCCGGCCTGGTGGCGGCGCTGGCCGCCAACCGGCACGCGTCCCTGGCCGCGCTGGAAGTCGACGAAATGCACGTCCCCCACGTTTCCGACGCCGTCGAGCCCAGCGTCGTCGTGCTGCTCAACCTGTCGCGCGACCAGCTGGACCGGGTCGGCGAGATCAACGTCATCGAACGAACCCTGCGCGCGGGCCTGGCCCGGCACCCGAACGCGGTGGTGGTGGCCAACTGCGACGACGTGCTGATGACGTCGGCCGCCTACGACAGCCCCAACGTGGTGTGGGTGGCCGCCGGGGGTTCGTGGTCGAACGACTCGGTGAGCTGCCCGCGCAGCGGCGAGGTCATCGTCCGCGAGCGCGGCCACTGGTTCTCCACCGGCGCCGACTTCAAGCGGCCCAGCCCGCAGTGGTGGTTCGACGACCAGACGCTGCACGGCCCGGACGGGCTCTCCCTGCCGATGCGGTTGACGCTGCCGGGCGCGGTGAACCGGGGCAACGCCGCCCAGGCCGTGGCCGCCGCGGTCGCCCTGGGCGCGGATCCGGCGGCGGCGGTCGCGGCCGTCTCGTCCGTCGACGAGGTCGCGGGGCGCTACCGGACCGTCCGCGTCGGCGAGCACGACGTGCGGATGCTGCTGGCCAAGAATCCGGCGGGCTGGCAAGAGGCGCTGTCGATGGTGGACAAGCGCGCCGCCGGGGTGGTCATCTCCGTCAACGGCCAGGTGCCCGACGGGGAGGACCTGTCCTGGTTGTGGGACGTGCGTTTCGAACACTTCGAGCAGACGGAAGTCGTGGCCGCCGGCGAGCGCGGCACCGACCTCGCGGTGCGCCTCGGCTACGCGGGGGTCGAGCACACCTTGGTGCACGACACCGTCGCCGCGATCGCGTCGTGCCCACCCGGGCGGGTGGAGGTCGTCGCCAATTACACCGCGTTCCTCCAGCTGCAACGAGCGTTGGCGCGCCGTGGCTGACTCGACGGTGCGGATCGGGCTGGTCCTGCCCGACGTGATGGGCACCTACGGCGACGGCGGCAACGCCCTGGTGTTGCGCCAGCGGCTACTGCTGCGCGGCATCCCCGCCGAGATCGTCGAGATCACGCTGGCCGACCCGGTGCCGGAGTCGTTGGACCTCTACACGCTGGGCGGGGCCGAGGATTATGCGCAACGGCTGGCCACCAGGCACCTGATCAAGCACCCGGGCCTGCTGCGCGCCGCGGAACGCGGCGCGCCGGTGCTGGCGATCTGCGCGGCCGTCCAGGTGCTCGGGCACTGGTACGAGACCTCGGCCGGGGAACGCGTGGACGGCGTGGGCATGCTGGACGCGACGACGTCGCCGCAAGCGGCGCGCACCATCGGCGAGCTGGCGACCAGGCCGCTGTTGGCGGGCCTGACCGAGCGCCTCACCGGGTTCGAGAACCACCGCGGGGGCACCGTGCTGGGCCCGTCGGCGTCGCCGCTGGGCGCGGTGGTCAAGGGCGCCGGCAACCGGTCCGGCGACGGATTCGACGGCGCGGTGCAGGGCAGCGTGATCGCGACGTACATGCACGGGCCGTGCCTGGCCCGCAACCCGCAGCTGGCCGACCTGCTGCTGGGTTCGGTGGTCGGTGAGCTGCCGCCGCTGCCGATGCCGGAAGTGGACCTGCTGCGCCGCGAGCGGTTAGCGGCGCGCTAGGGGGTTGCCGAGATGACGAAGATCCGCCCGAGACTGGCCGCCGGTGCCGCACTGGTCGCCGCGTTCGTCGCGTCGTCGGCGCCGTCGCACGCCAGCCCGGAAGTGCTCAACGGCCGGTACAACGTGCTCTACGCGGACAACGACAAGCCGACCGCCTGGCTGTTCGTCCCGTGCGGATCGGACTGCACCCTGGCGACCTCCCAGGATGGCGGGACGTTCGTTATCAGCTGGGAGTTCCACCTCGCCGACGGGCGGTGGACGCACAGCGGCACGTCCCAGGCGCCGTGCCCGAACGGCGCCTCCGCTCCGGTGACCGTCAACTACAGTTTCGACGCCGTGTCGCTCGCCGGCGAGGGCCAGCAGACGACGACGGACGCGTGCGGCCCGGAGGCGGGCAGGACCTTTACCCGGTCGTTCCAATTGAGCAAGGCCTGACGAACGTCAGACCATGGCCCGGCGGCCGGCCAGCGCGCGGCCGAGCGTCAGCTCGTCGGCGAACTCCAGGTCACCGCCCATCGGCAGCCCGGAGGCGATCCGCGTCACGGTCAGGCCGGGGATGTCACGCAGCATCCGCACCAGGTAGGTGGCCGTCGCCTCGCCCTCGGTGTTCGGGTCGGTGGCGATGATCACCTCGGTGATGTCGACGTCGTCGACCCGCTCCCCGATCCGGCTCAGCAGCTCGCGGATCCGCAGCTGGTCGGGCCCCACCCCGGACAGCGGATCGAGCGCCCCGCCCAGCACGTGATAGCGGCCGCGGAATTCGCGGGTGCGCTCGACGGCCTGCACGTCCTTCGGTTCCTCGACGACGCAAACCTGCGACCCGTCCCGCCGCGGATCGGCGCAGATCCGGCACCGTTCGTTGTCGGAGACGTTGCCGCACACCGCACAGAACCGCACGCCGTCGCGCACCTTGGCCAGCACCGCGGTCAGCCGGTCGATGTCCGGCGGCTCAACCGACAGCAGGTGGAAGGCGATGCGCTGGGCGCTCTTGGGCCCGATGCCGGGCAGCTTGCCCAGCTCGTCGATCAAATCCTGGACGGGTCCTTCGAACATGTCAGGGCGGGATCTAAATCCCCGGCGCGGGCGCGGGCGGTTGCCCCGGCGGCGGCCCGAACCCACCGGCCAGCGACCCGAGCCGCTCCTGCGCCATCCGGGTGACCTGCTTGGACGCGTCGGCCATGGCGCCGACGATCAAGTCCTGCAGGGTCTCGACGTCCGACGGGTCGACGACGGAGGGATCGATCTTCACGGCGACCACCTCGCCGCTGCCCTTGACGACGACGCTGACCAAACCCCCACCGGCTTGACCATGCACCTCAGCGTTCGCGAGCTGCTGCTGGGCCTCCATGAGCTTTTGCTGCATCTGCTGCGCCTGGGCCAGCAGCGCCGACATATCGCCTCCGGGTTGCATGACAGTCCCCTCGCATCTTGGTCTCGACTTGATTTCGCTCGTGAGTCTCCGGCGATTCGGAACACCCAGCGTAAACCGCGCGCCGTTACCTTTGCGCCGTGGACCTACGACTGAGCAGACGTGTCGGGATCAAATTGGCGGTCGGCGCGCTCGTTGCCGCCTCGACGGCGATCACCCCGGCCGCGTGGGGGGTTCCCTCCAACATCGCCGGCATGGTGGTTTTCATCGATCCGGGTCACAACGGCTCCAATGACGCATCGATCAGCCGGCAGGTGCCCACCGGCCGCGGCGGCACCAAGGACTGCCAGGCCAGCGGGACGGCGTCCGCCGCCGGCTATCAGGAGCACACCTTCACCTGGGACACCGCGCTGCGGGTCCGCGCCGAGTTGACCGCGCTGGGAGTGCGGACCGCCCTGGCACGCGCCAACGACACCGGGCTGGGGCCCTGCGTCGACGAGCGCGCCAGCATGGCCAACGCGCTGCACCCCAACGCGATCCTGTCCATCCACGCCGACGGCGGCCCGCCGTCCGGGCGCGGGTTCCACGTCAACTATTCGGCGCCGCCGCTCAACCAGGCGCAGGCCGGGCCGTCGGTGCAGTACGCCCGCATCATGCGCGACCAGATGCAGGCGTCGGGCATCCCGCCGGCCAACTACATCGGGCAGAACGGGCTGTACGGACGCTCGGACCTCGCCGGCCTGAACCTCGCGCAGTACCCGTCGGTTCTGGTCGAGTGCGGCAACATGAAGAACCCCGCGGACTCGGCGCTGATGCAGTCCGCGGAAGGCCGGCAGAAATACGCCGACGCGATGGTCCGCGGCGTCGCGGGTTTCCTGGCCTCGCAGGGCCAGGCGCGCTGATCGCCCGCCCGGCGCTAGCCTTCGAGTTCCTTCTTCAGGTTGGCCAGCACCTCTCCCTGAATCCTCTTCAGCCCCAAGGGCGCAAAGGTCTTTTCGAAGAAGCCCTTGACGCCGCCCGCGCCGGTCCAGGTGGTCTTCACGGTGACGCTGGAGCCCGGCCCGGCGGGCGCCACCGTCCAGTTGATCACCATGGTCGAGTTGGCGTCCTTCTCGATGACGGTGTGCCCGGCCACGTCCACGTTGACCTGCACGTCGCGGACGCGTGATCTGGTGGCCTGCAGCCTCCACTTGGCGACCGTGCCCGCCCCCTGCCCGCCCTGCAGCACCTGGTAGTCGCTGTACTGCGGCGAGAGAATTTTCGGACGCACCGTCTGATAATCCGCGACGGCGGCCAGGGTCGCCGCAGGCTCGGCATTGATCAAGATGGTGCTGTCGGCGCTCACCTGTCCCAAGGCGACCCCTCCTCGTGATGAATTCCCCGGCGCCGCCGCTCGCGGCGGATGCACGGGCTGTTGTCGAAGACTAGGGTATATGTGGTGCCTGTCCTTGGATCTGCACTCTCGGCCCACAAGTCGGGCGTTGACCGGCTGCTGGCAAGCTATCGATCCAATCCCACAACGTCCGCGGTCCGGCTGGCCAAACCGACGTCAAACCTGTTCCGCGCCCGCACCAAACGTGACGCGCCCGGCTTGGACACCTCGGGGCTGACCGGCGTCCTGAGCGTGGATCCCGAAACCCGCACCGCGGACGTCGCCGGCATGTGCACCTACGCGGACCTGGTTGCCGCAACGCTGCCCTACGGCCTGTCGCCCCTGGTCGTCCCGCAGCTGAAGACCATCACCCTCGGCGGGGCGGTCAGCGGCCTGGGGATCGAGTCGGCGTCGTTCCGCAACGGGCTGCCGCACGAATCGGTGCTGGAGATGGATATCCTCACCGGCGCTGGCGATTTGCTCACCGCATCACGTACCCAGCACCCGGACCTGTTCCGCGCCTTCCCGAATTCCTATGGGACACTGGGGTATTCGACCCGGCTTCGGATCGAGCTGGAACCCGTCGCACCGTTCGTCGCGCTGCGCCACATCCGCTTCCGCTCGCTGCCCGCGCTGATCGCCGCGGCCGAACGCATCGTCGACACCGGCGGGCAGGGCGGAACCCCGGTCGACTACCTCGACGGGGTGGTCTTCAGCGCCGACGAAAGCTACCTGTGCGTGGGCCGGCGGACCACCACCCCCGGCCCGGTCAGCGACTACACCGGCAAGGACATCTACTACCAGTCCATCCGGCACGACGCCCCGGGCATGGATGCGACCAAGGATGACCGGCTGACCATCCACGACTACTTCTGGCGCTGGGACACCGATTGGTTCTGGTGCTCGCGCGCGTTCGGCGTGCAGGACCCGCGGGTGCGACGCTTCTGGCCGCGCCGTTATCGGCGCAGCAGCTTCTACTGGAAGCTGATTTCCCTGGACCGGCGCTTCGGGATCTCCGACCGCATCGAGGCGCGCAACGGGCGGCCCCCACGCGAACGGGTGGTGCAAGACATCGAGATTCCAATCGAACGGACCTGCGACTTCCTGGAGTGGTTCCTGGACAACGTGCCAATCACGCCAATCTGGTTGTGCCCGTTGCGCCTTCGCGACCGCGACGGCTGGCCGTTGTACCCGATGCGGCCGGATCACACGTACGTCAACGTCGGCTTCTGGTCGTCGGTGCCGGGGGGCGCGACCGAGGGCGCCGCCAACCGGATGATCGAAGAAAAGGTGAGCGAACTCGACGGGCACAAGTCCCTGTACTCCGATTCCTTCTACTCCCGCGAGGACTTCGACGAGCTGTACGGCGGCGAGGCCTACAACACCGTCAAGAAAACCTACGACCCCGATTCTCGTTTACTCGACCTCTACGCAAAGGCGGTGCAACGGCGATGACGACTACCAAGGAACCCCACCGCACGTCGCACGGGAAACTGAGCATGGCAGAGATCCTGGAGGTCTTCGCCGCCACCGGCCGACATCCGCTGAAGTTCACCGCCTACGACGGCAGCATCGCCGGCAACGAGGACGCCGAACTGGGCCTGGACCTTCGCAGCCCCCGCGGCGCCACCTATCTGGCGACCGCCCCCGGCGAACTCGGCCTCGCCCGCGCCTACGTGTCGGGCGACCTGCAGGCGTACGGCGTTCATCCGGGCGACCCGTACCAACTGCTCAAGACGCTCACCGATCGGGTGGAATTCAAGCGGCCCCCGGTGCGGGTGCTGGCCAACGTCGTGCGGTCGCTGGGGTTCGAGCGGTTGCTGCCGGTTGCGCCGCCCCCGCAGGAGGCGCTGCCAAGGTGGCGGCGCATCGCCGACGGGCTGATGCACACGAGGACCCGCGACGCCGAGGCCATCCACCACCACTACGACGTGTCCAACACCTTCTACGAATTGGTGTTGGGGCCGTCGATGACCTACACCTGCGCGGTGTATCCCGATGCCGACGCGACACTCGAACAGGCGCAGGAGAACAAGTACCGGCTGATCTTCGAGAAGCTGCGGCTGAAGGCCGGCGACCGGCTGCTCGACGTCGGCTGCGGCTGGGGCGGCATGGTGCGCTACGCGGCCCGGCGCGGCGTCCGGGCCACCGGCGCCACCCTGTCGGCCGAACAGGCGAAGTGGGCGCAGAAGGCGATCGCCGAGGAAGGCCTTGCGGACCTGGCCGAGGTGCGCCACACCGACTATCGGGACGTGGGCGAGGCGGCGTTCGACGCCGTGTCCTCGATCGGGCTGACCGAGCACATCGGCGTCAAGAATTACCCCGCCTACTTCGGCTTCTTGAAGTCGAAGCTGCGCACCGGCGGCCTGCTGCTCAATCACTGCATCACCCGCCACGACAACACGTCGACGTCGTTCGCGGGCGGATTCACCGATCGCTATGTCTTCCCGGACGGGGAGCTGACCGGCTCGGGCCGCATCACCTGCGACGTCCAGGACTGCGGCTTCGAGGTGCTGCACGCGGAGAACTTCCGCCACCACTACGCGATGACGCTGCGCGACTGGTGCCGGAATCTGGTCGAGAACTGGGACGCCGCGGTCAGCGAGGTCGGCCTGCCGACCGCGAAGGTCTGGGGCCTGTACATGGCGGCGTCACGGGTTGCGTTCGAGCAGAACAACCTTCAGCTGCATCACGTGCTGGCGGCCAAGACCGACGCGCGGGGCGACGACGACCTGCCGCTGCGGCCGTGGTGGACGGCCTGACGGTCTGACGCTCAGCCGTTGTCGATGCGGCGCGCGCCGAGCTCGTTCTGGAGCAGTTCGAGCGCGACCTCTTCCGGGTCGCGGCGCGGGCCCGACGGCTGGTCGCGGACGGCCTCGGCGAGCAGGTGTTCTTCCTCGGCCCGCCGGGCCGAATCCGGTTCGGGGGCAGGCTCTTCGGGCTGCGGTGTCAGCGGGTTGGCCGCGGCCTGCGCCGGCGTGCCGGCCTCGCACCGCACTCGCCAGTTGACTCCCAGCGCGTCCTTGAGCGCCTCGGCGATGACGTCGGCGTTGCGCTGTTCGCACAGCCGCTTGGCCAGCGGCGCCGATTCGTGGCTCAGCACCAACGTGTTGTCCTCGATCGCCCGGACGGTGGCGCCGGCCAGCATCACCTCGGTGGTGCGGCTGCGCTGACGGACCTTGTCGCGCACGGTCGACCACATGCTGCGCACCGCTGCGGCGTTGAGTTCGCCGGGCGCAGAGGATGTTTCGGCCGCCGGCGAGGGGGCGGGGGCGGGCGCCGGAGGAGGCTCGGGTGCCGGCGCGGGCTCGGCCTTCGGCTCGGGCTTTGGCTCGGGCTTCGGCTCGGGCTTTGGTTCGGGCTTCGGCTCGGGCTTGGGGGCAGCCGCGGACGGTCGGGTGAAGCGGACCGGCCGGTCGGCGGGCTCGGCCGGCCGGCCCGCGGTGGCCTCCGAGCCGGGAATGGACATGTCCAGCCGGGTCTCGATCCGCTCGACGCGTTGCAGCAGCGCGGCTTCGGTGTCGCTGGCCGAGGGCAACAGCAGCCGCGCGCACACGACCTCGAGCAACAGGCGCGGCGCCGTCGCGCCCCGCATCTCCCCCAGCCCCGCCTGCACCACCTCGGCGTAGCGGGTCAGGGTCGCCGTCCCGAGCCGGGTCGACTGGTCGCGCATCCGCTCCAGCACGTCCTCCGGTCCGTCCACCACGCCGCGGGCCGCCGCGTCCGGGACGGCCTGCAGCAGGATCAGGTCGCGGAACCGCTCCAGCAGATCGGTGGCGAAACGCCGGGGGTCGTGGCCCGCGTCGATCACCGACTCCACCGCCCCGAACAGCGCCGCGGCATCGGCGGCGGCCAGAGCGTCCACGGCGTCGTCGATCAACGCCATGTCGGTGGCCCCCAGCAGGCCCAGGGCCCGCTGGTAGGTCACGTGGGCGCCCTCGGCGCCGGCCACCAGCTGGTCGAGCACCGACAGGGTGTCGCGGGGCGAGCCGCCGCCGGCGCGGATCACCAGCGGGTAGACCGCGTCGTCGACGACGACGCCCTCCTGCTCGCAGATCCGGCCGATCAACGCCCGCATGGTCTTCGGCGGCAACAGCCGGAACGGGTAGTGATGGGTGCGCGACCGGATCGTCGGCAGCACCTTCTCCGGCTCGGTGGTGGCGAAGATGAAGATGAGGTGCTCGGGGGGTTCCTCCACGATCTTGAGCAGCGCGTTGAACCCCGCGGTGGTCACCATGTGCGCCTCGTCGACGATGAACACCCGGTAACGCGACTGCGCCGGCGCGTAGAACGCGCGGTCGCGTAGCTCGCGGGTGTCGTCGACACCGCCGTGGCTGGCGGCGTCGAGCTCGACGACGTCGATGCTGCCGGGCGCGTTGGGCGCCAGGGCCTGGCACGAGTCGCAGACCCCGCAGGGGGTCGCCGTCGGCCCCTGGGCGCAGTTCAGCGACCGGGCGAGGATCCGCGCCGAGGAGGTCTTGCCGCAGCCGCGCGGACCCGAGAACAGGTACGCGTGGTTGATCCGGCCGGCCTCCAGCGCGATCGACAGCGGCTCGGTGACGTGCTCCTGCCCCACCACTTCGGCGAAGGTTGCCGGACGGTACTTGCGGTAGAGGGCCACGGTCAGCAGGCTACCGGCGTCGTCCGACGACGATGCGGGCGCGGCAGGGTCGTCGGTTCACACTCGATCGCGGGCCAGCAACGACTCCGAGGCGGCCAGCAGCGCGCAGGTGGCCAGGCCGTCGACCGCGTCGCGCAGATCCGGAAGCGACGGGAAGGTCGGCGCGATCCGGATGTTCGTGTCGTTCGGATCCTTGCGGTACGGGAACGACGCGCCCGCCTCGGTCACCGCGATCCCCGCGTCCTTGGCCAGCGCGACGGTCCGCTTCGCCGTGCCGGGCAAGACGTCGAGGCTGATGAAGTAGCCGCCCTTGGGGTCGGTCCACGAGGCGATCTTGGAATCGCTGAGCCGCTGATCCAGGATCTCGGCCGCCAGCGCGAACTTCGGCGCCAGGATCTGCTGGTGCCGCAGCATGTGCAGGCGCACCCCGTCGGCGTCGCGGAAGAAGCGCAGGTGCCGCAGCTGGTTGATCTTGTCCGGTCCGATCGACTTCTTCCCCGCGTACTGCAGATACCAGGCGATGTTGCCCAGCGATCCGCCCAAAAAGCTGACGCCGGCGCCGGCGAAGGTGATCTTGGACGTCGACGCGAGAACGTACGGGCGGTTGGGATTGCCGGCCGCCGCCGCCAGGCCGAGGACGTCGACCTGCCGGACGAAGTCGTGGGTCAGGGTGTGCACGGCGTACGCGTTGTCCCAGAACAACCGGAAATCGGGTGCGGCGGTCCGCATCTGGACGAGCCGCAGCACCGTGTCCCAGGAGTAGGTGACCCCGGTGGGGTTGCCGAACACCGGCACGGTCCACATGCCCTTGATGGCGGGATCCGCGGCGACCAGTTCCTCGATCAGGTCGACGTCGGGCCCGTCGGACAGCATTGGGACACCGATCATCTCGATGCCCATCGTCTCGGTGATGGCGAAGTGCCGGTCATAGCCGGGGACGGGGCATAGGAACTTGACGCTGGCCTCGTCCTTCCAGGGCCGCTGCGAATCCACGCCGCCGTAGAGCATCGAGAACGCGACGAGGTCGTGCATCAGTTCCAGGCTGGAGTTGTTTCCCGCGATCAGGTTCTGCACCGGGATGCCGAGCAGCTCACCGAAGATGGCTCGCAGCTCCGGCAGGCCGTGCAGGCCGCCGTAGTTGCGGGTGTCGGTGCCCTCGCCGTCGCGGTAGTCGTCGCCGGGCAGGCTCAGCAGCTGGTTGGACAGGTCGAGCTGGGCGGGCGCCGGCTTGCCGCGGGTCAGGTCCAGGGCCAGCTTTTTGGCCTGCAAATCCGCGTAATCCTGCTGGTGGCGAGCGTGTGCGGCGGCAAGCTCGGCAGGGCCGAGGGACTCCAGCGACACCATGGACCCTTTCGCTATCAAGGCGTGGGAGGTGGCGATCGCAAGCGCGGCCAGCCGGGCGCAGCGGGTCGCCACTCAATCGAATCCTGTGGCGATCGCAAGCGCGGCGGAGCCGGGCGCAGCGGGTCGGCACCCGTTTAACCTAGGGGACCCCGCGCACCCGACAGAGCCCATTGACCCTTGCTGCCTTCCGGCCCTGGGGGAGTTCACAGGATAGACGCCGCGCGGGGTCCACCGAGAGTCTAGTACCTTCCCCGGAGCAACCGGCGAACGCGGTCTGGCCCTCGGTTACCATGGCCACGGAGGATTCGCCTAGTGGCCTATGGCGCTCGCCTGGAACGCGGGTTGGGTTAACAGCCCTCGCGGGTTCAAATCCCGCATCCTCCGCCATCGGTCCGCCCCGCGGACACGCACAAAGCGGTTTGGTGTCGAGTCGGTCCCCTCAGGCCGGCTCGAACCAACCCAGCATGAGGAGGCTTATGGGGCGCAAGGTCGCCATCCTGTGGCACGCGTCATTCACGATCGCCGCCGGCTTCCTCTACTTCTTCTTCGTCTTGCCCCGCTGGCCTGAGTTGATGGGTGACACCGCGCATTCGTTGGGGACGGCGCTGCGCATCGTGACGGGCGCGCTTGTCGCGCTCGCGGCGCTGCCGGTGGTGTTCACCCTGCTGCGCACCCGCAAGCCGGAATTGGGCACCCCGCAGATGGCGCTGTCCATCCGGGTCGCCTCGATCGTGGCCCACGTGCTGGCCGGTGTGCTCATCGTCGGGACGGCGATCAGCGAGATCTGGCTGAGCCTGGACGTCGCCGGACGGTGGTTGTTCGGGATTTACGGGGCGGCCGCCGCGATCGCGTTGCTCGGTTTCTTTGCCTTCTATCTCTCCTTTGTCGCCGAGTTGCCGCCGCCGCCGCCGAAACCGATCAAGGCGAAAAAGCCCAAGAAGGCCAAGAAGGGGGGCCTCCGCCGCAAGAAGGGCGAGGAGGCCGACGAAGCAGGCGAAGCCGACGAGGCCGACAGCGCCGACGAAGCAGGCGAAGCCGAAGAGGCCGACGCGGTCACAGAGGCCGAAGCGAGCGAGCCGGACGAGACGGACGCGGCCACCGACGCAGCAGCCGAAGCAGCCCCCGACGAGCCCGCCGAGACCGAGGTAGCGCCGGTAGCCGACGCGACCGAGGAGAGCGAAGAGCCGCGGACCAAGTTGCAGAACCGCCGCCCGACGGGCAAGGGGTCGCACCGGATGCGGCGCAGGCGCACTCGGGCCGGCACCGCGGTCGACGACACCGTCGACCAAACCGCCGACGAGGACTAGCGGCCTCGGTCGACCGACCCTCCCGCGGCAACGTCGGCTGCCGAATCTTCCTATTAGGCCTACTAAGAACCCCCGCGATTCCCTATGCTGAGCGAGTGCCAAACAACTATCGAGTGGTTCAGTGGAACACCGGCAATGTCGGCAAGAGCTCGCTGAAGTCGATCGTCACCAACCCCACGCTGGAATTGGTCGGGTGCTTCGCCTGGTCGAAGGACAAGGTCGGGCGCGATGCCGGTGAGCTCGTCGGGATCGCGCCGGTGGGCGTCGCGGCCACCAACGACGTCGACGAGCTCCTGGCCCTCAAGCCGGATTGCGTGGTCTACAACCCGATGTGGTTCGACGTCGACGAGCTGGTCCGCATCCTGTCCGCGGGCGTCAACGTGGTGACCACCGCGTCGTTCATCACCGGCGGGAACCTCGGCAACGACCGCGAGCGCATCGCGCAGGCCTGCCAGAAGGGCGGCTCCACGATCTTCGGGTCCGGCGTCAGCCCGGGTTTCGCCGAGCTGCTGGCCATCGTGTCGGCGATGGTGTGCAACCGGATCGACAAGGTCACGGTCAACGAGGCGGCCGACACCACGTTCTATGACTCGCCCGAGACAGAGAAGCCGGTGGGCTTCGGCCAGCCGATCGACCATCCGGACCTGCCGGCGATGGCGGCGAAGGGGACGGCCATCTTCGGCGAGGCCGTCCGGCTGGTGGGCGACGCCCTCGGCGTCGAGCTCGACGAGGTGCGCTGCGTCGCCGAGTTCGCCCAGACCACCGAGGACCTCGTGATGGCGTCCTGGACCATCCCCGCGGGACACGTCGCGGGCACGTACATCAGCTGGCAGGGAATCGTCAACGGACAGACCCTGATCGACCTGAACGTGCGGTGGCGCAAGGGGCAGACGCTCGACCCGGACTGGAAGATCGAGCAGGACGGCTGGGTCATCCAGATCGACGGGCAGCCCACGGTGACCACCAAGGTGGGGTTCCTGCCGCCGCCCTACTTCGAAGCCACCACCATCGAAGAGTTCATGGACCTCGGCCACATCATGACCGCGATGCCGGCCATCAACGCGATCCCCGCCGTCGTCGCCGCGGCACCCGGCATCGCCACCTACGCAGACCTCCCGCTGACGCTGCCCCGCGGCAACGCGCACATCGGGTCATAGCGCCGCGCTGCGCCGCCGGGCGGGTTTGGCGTAGCGCGCGCCCAGCGGCGGCACCGCGAGCGGCTCCTGATCGCGGACCGCCTCGATGGCGTTGCGCAGCGGACGCGCAAGGCGCGCAAAGGATCCCATGTCGAACAGCAGCGGCGTCAGCAGCCGGTTGTGCACGAAGCCGAAGGAGCTGCCGGTCTCGGGGTCGGCCCAGCCGAGCGTTCCGCCCAGCCCGACGTGGCCGAAGCCGCGGAGCAGGCCGGGAACCGGCGACTCGTGGTACCCGAGGTGAAAAGGCATGGGCACCACCATGTTTGCGTCGGGCCACTTCCGCCGCGCCTGCCCGGCGAGCCCCCGTGCCAGCTCGTCGGACAGGAACTTCTTGCCGTCGATGCGGCCGTCGTTGGCCAGCGCGGCGAACATCTTGGCCAGTCCCCGCCCGGTCACCACGCCGTTGGCGGCCGGGACCTCGCCGTCCAGGAACGGGGTGTCTCCCTTGATCAGCGAGATGACGCCCGGGAAGTACATCGCGCCGAGCGCCCCGGAGAAGGGCAGGCCGGCCAGTCGCGGCGCGATGAAGTTGAACACCGGGGCACGCAGCCGCCCCTGCGGTATCAGGATTTCGGCGGCCGTCGTCGGTGAACCTTGCGGGGGGCGGCCCAGGTGCAGCCCGTCGGTGTCCAGCGGACGGGCGACCTCCTGGCGGATCAGCTCGCGCATCCCCTTACCGGTCACCGCCCGGGCCAGACCCGACAACAGCCACCCGTAGGTGAGCGCGTGGTAGGCCTGCACACCGCGCAGATGATCGACGGGCGCGGCCGCCAGCCGCTTCTCCATCAGCAGGTGGTCCATCAACTCGGTTTTGGTGACGCCCCGCAGGTGCGACAACCCGGATCGGTGCCGCAAGACGTCGCGGACCGTGATCTCGGCCTTCCCGTTGGCGCCGAACTCGGGCCAGTATTGCGCGACGGGCGCGTCGTAGGACAGCAGGCCGCGGTCGGCGAGCCGGTGTATCACGGTCGACGCGATGCCCTTGGTAGCCGAGAACACCATCGCGCCGGTGTCGGCGGTCCAGCGCTGGGTGCCGGCCCGGTCCGACCACCCGGTCCAGACGTCCACGACGGACACGCCGTCGACATAGACGCTCAGGGCTCCCCCGCCGAACCGGCGGCCGGGGAACAGCTGGGAGAACAGCTTGACGACGTTGGCGAAGCGCGGGTCGGCTGCGCCGGACACACCGCGTGGCAAACCATCGCCGGTGATCAGCAGGGTCGACGGTGTCACTGCGCCGCGACGTCTGGAGCGGTCATCCGAATGAAGCTATCAGTCGGGTTGTCGCGGGGGCTCGGGATTCTCACCGGGGATTTGATCGGGCGGCGCGTCCCTCAGATAGCGGCGCAGCCGCAGCAGCTGATTGACCACCATGCCGATGCCCAGCAACATCAGGCCCGCCACTACTGCCACCACGATCGCGGTGCTCACAGCGTCCATGATGACAGGGCCGGTGTTTCGATATCTGCTGCTCCCGGGTAGCCAGCACGCCATGAGCGCCGAAGACAAGTTGAAGAATAAGATCGAGGACCTCGGCGGCCGCGCCAAGGAAGCCCTCGGCAAAGCCACGGGCGATGCCCAAACCCGGGACGAAGGGCGGGCCGATCAAGCGAAGTCCGCGTTGAAAGACGCCGGCGAAAAGGTGAAGGACGCGTTCAAAAAGTAATGACAATCCGGAATGTGTTGGCCGTCCGGTCGATGCGCCGCCTGCCGCTGCCCTTGTTGGCAGCGGCAGCCGTATTCGGCTCACCGGTCGCGAGCGCGCCCTCGGCGACGGCCGAACCGTGTCCCGACGTCGAGGTGGTGTTCGCCCGGGGATCCGGCGAGCCGCCCGGCATCGGCGGCATCGGCCGGCCGTTCGTGGACGCGCTGCGCTCGGAGATCGGTGCCAAGTCGCTGACGGTGTATGCGGTGAACTACCCCGCCAGCACCGACTTCGACAATCCCGCGTTCCCGGGGACCGTCATCGACGGAATCCGCGACGCCAGTTCGCACATCGAGTCCATGGTGGCGAGTTGCCCCAACACCCGCGAGGTGCTCGGCGGCTACTCGCAGGGCGCCGCGGTGGCGGGCTACACCACCTCGGCCACCGTGCCGCCGGGCGTTCCCGCTGACAAGGTGCCGCCTCCGATGCCGCCGGCCATCGCGCAACACGTCGCCGCCGTCACGCTGTTTGGCACGCCGACGGGGCAGTTCCTGCAGAAGTACAACGCGCCGCCGCTCACCATCGGGCCGCTGTATGCGCCCAAGACGATCCAACTGTGCGCGCCGGGCGATCCGGTCTGTGCCAGCGGCGGCGACGGGGGCCTGGCCGCCCACACCTCCTACCCGGGAAACGGCATGACCAGCCAGGCCGCCGATTTCGTCGCCGGCCGCCTGTAGGCCGGCATGCGGGTCCTCATCACGGGCGGTACGGGCTTTGTCGGCGGGTGGACCGCCAAGGCCGTTTTCGACGCGGGACACTCGGTGCGGTTCCTGGTCCGCAACCCGGCGAAGCTGCAGACCACCGTCGCGAAGCTGGGTGTGGACACCTCGGACTTCGCCGTCGCCGACATCACCGACCGCGTCGCGGTGCGAGACGCGTTGCAGGGATGCGACGCCGTCGTGCACAGCGCCGCCCTGGTGGCCACGGATCCGCGCCAGACGCCGCAGATGCTCGCCACCAACATGCAGGGCGCCCAGAACGTGCTTGGCCAGTCCGTCGAGCTCGGTCTGGATCCGATCGTGCACGTGTCGAGTTTCACCGCGCTGTTCCGTCCGGACCTGGAGACGCTGACGGCAGACCTGCCAGTGGTGGGCGGGGCCGACGGCTACGGAACGTCCAAGGCGCAGGTCGAGATCTATGCCCGCGGCCTGCAGGATGCGGGCGCGCCGGTCAGCATCACCTATCCGGGGATGGTGCTCGGGCCGCCGGTCGGCGACCAGTTCGGTGAGGCCGGCGAGGGCGTGCGAGCGGCCGTGCAGATGCATGCGATCCCGGGGCGCAGCGCGGCATGGCTGATCGTCGACGTCCGCGACCTGGCCGCCCTGCACGCGGCGTTGCTCGAACCCGGGCGCGGGCCGCGGCGCTACACCGCGGGCGGCCACCGGGTGCCCGCCGCGGACCTCGCGAACCTGCTCGGCCAGGTGGCCGGGACGCCGATGGTGGCGGTCCCGATCCCCGACACCGCGCTGCGGGTGGCCGGGGCGGTGCTTGATCGGGCGAATCGCTTCCTGCCCTTCGAGACCCCGTTCACCTCGGCGGGAATGCAGTACTACACCCAGATGCCGGCGTCCGACGATTCCCCGAGCGAACGAGAACTGGGCATCAACTATCGCGATCCACAGCAGACGGTGGCGGACACGTTCGCGGCGATGCGCGCGGAAAGCGAATAGCCGCAACGCCGTTCAGGGCCGTTCAGGCGGGTGTGATCTCCAGGCCGACGTGCACCTTGTCGATGCCGCCGCGGACGATCGTGTGCGCGTAGAACCACCACGCGTGGTACCAGTACCGCTTGAGGACGGCGTTGTACACGCGCCGCGTCTCGGACTTCGGCAGTACCCGGGCGACGGCCTCGACCTCGTCGCTCTTGGGCTTGCCCAGCGCCGCGCTCTTGGCGATCGTCACCCTGGGCGTGTTGTTGATCCGCTTGGTTTTCCACGAACCGTCGTCGGTGATCACCAACAGCTTGCCGTCGCCGTCGGGCGCCCCCCAGACCGGGGTCGGCTTGGGCCGGCCGTCCTTGGTGAACGTGGTCAACAGCAGGTACTTGGATCGGATGACGTCGCTGAAACTGGGGGCCATGACACCTCCATTGCCCCGTCGCGCCAGTTCCTAATCATGGTCGGCACGACCCTGGGCTAAGCTTTTGGGCGATTGCCCAAAAGGCTACGCATCCCTGCGGGAAAGACGTACACCATGACCGCCCCCCGACGGCCGAAGGCGCGCGACTCCACCACTCGCGACATGCTGATCGACGCGACGATCCAGATCATGGTCGAGGACGGCTACGCCGCGGCCACCTCGCGGCGGGTGGCGAACGAGGCCGGCGTCAAACCCGCGCTGGTCCACTATTACTTCCCCACCATGGACGAGCTATACCTCGACGTCTTCCGGCGCGGGGCCGCCGCCTATCTGGAGCGCCAAAAGCAGGCGCTGGCCTCCGACCGCCCACTGCACGCCTTCTGGCAAACCCTCATCGAGCCGAAGGACACCCGGCTGCTGTTGGAGTTCATGGGGCTGGCCAACCATCGCAAGGACATCGGGGCAGAGATCGCGGCGTGGTCGGAGCGATGGCGCGAAACGCAAACCACCGCACTGAATTTCATCGTCCGCGAACACGGATTGGACCGGGGCGAATTTCCGCCCGCGGGGATCGCGGTCATCATCGCGGCGATCGGCCGCATGCTGATCCTGGAACAGGCGCTCGGCACCACGGCGGGCCATGACGAAGCCGTCGCCCTCGTCAACCGGCTCATCGACCGTTTCGAGTTGCCCTCTTAGCGCCCGTTAAGGCAGCACGACCCGCAGCCGCTCCCAGCCGCGCACCGTGGACGTCGACGCCAATTGTGCGGTGTCGTAGTCGATGTCCCATTCCGGCCAACGGTTGAGGATCTCGTCGAGCGCGACGCGGCCTTCCAGGCGGGCCAGGTTGGCGCCCAGGCAGTAGTGCACGCCCTTGCCGAACGTGATGTGCGAGATGTTGTCGCGGCGGATGTTGTAGGTGTCCGGATCGGTGTAGCGGCGGGGGTCGCGGTTGGCGGCGCCGAACAGCAGCAGCATGGCGCTGCCGGCCGGCACCGTCGTGCCGTAGCACTCGAAATCCCGTGCCATCCAACGGGCGACGTGGGGGCCGGTGGGTTCGAAGCGCAGCGTCTCGTCGACGGTGCGGGTCAACAGGGACCGGTCCCGGTACACCTCGCGGCGCTGATCCGGGTGCTCCGCGAGCACCTTGGCCAGCCAGCCGATCAGCCGGCCGGTCGTCTCGTTACCCGCCCCGGCGACAACCTGGGTGTAATGCAGCACCTCTTTACGGGTCAGCTTGCGGTGCACGCCCTGGTCGTCGTCGAACTCGACGTTGAGCAGCGTCGTCATCAGGTCGTCGGACGGATTCTTCGAACGCCATTCGACGTAGTCGGCGTAGATCCGGCCGTCGGCGATGGAGTCGGCGTTGGCGACCTTCAGGGGGGCGCCGGGCTTGGTGCGCAGGTTGGCGTCGTTGGCGTCGCGCACCGAGACCTGCTCGGATTCCGGGATTCCCAACAGCATCCCGATCACCCGCATCGGCATCATCGATGCCAGCTCGGCGATGATGTCGAATCCCCCGGACCCGACGAGTGGGTCCAGGCACCGAACGCAGTACTGCCGAATCTGGTCCTCGAGGGCGGCCATCCGGCGCGGCGTGAAGACGCGGGACATCAGGCCGCGCAGCCTCGTGTGTTCGGGGGGGTCCTGGAACATCATCACGCCGCCGGGCATCTCGAACTTCGACTGGACCAGCTCGAGGATGTCGCTTCGCTTGTTGGAGAAGGTTTCCCAGTTGGCCAATCCGCGCTCGACGTCGGAATGCCGTGACAGCGCCCAGAAGTCGTACTTTTCGTTGTAGTAGATCGGGGCTTCATCGCGCAGCCGCGCATAGGTCGGATACGGGTCGGCGTTGATGCCCACGTCGTAGGGGTCGTAGTAGACGTCGGTGTCATTGGTGACGGTCATCGATTTCCTCACTTCGGGCAGCCGCGGGCATCCCTGCGCCCGTCGATTTTGGGCGATCGCCCAAAATCGTGGCGCAGGCCATGTCTAGCAGCATCTCCGCGAATCCGTCAAGGTCGCCAAGCCGTGCGCGATGATGATCCGGTGGCATACGACAAGGCGGCGACCGGGCTCCTGGTGATCGACCCCTACAACGACTTCATTTCCCCGGGCGGGAAGGTGTGGGACCGGCTGAAAGGCGTCATCGAAGGCAATGGCTGCGTCACCCACATGCAGCAGGTGCTCGACGCGGCGCGCGGCGCGAACCTCCGCGTCTTTTATGCCCTGCATCGCCGTTACCGGCCGGGCGACTACGAAACGTGGAAGCACATCGCGCCGGTGCAGCGGGCGGCCTGGTCGCGCAAGACGTTCGAATACGGCACCTGGGGCGGCGAGATCCGTCCCGGGTTCGAACCGCAACCCGGTGACGTCGTCGCTCACGAGCACTGGTGTTCCAGCGGTTTCGCCAACACCGATTTGGATCTGCAACTCAAGCGCCACGGCATCGAGCAGGTCATCGTCATGGGCTTGATCGCGCATACCTGCGTGGAGGCGACGGTCCGGTTCGCCGCCGAGCTCGGCTACGACGTCACCGTGGTCCGCGACGCCACGGCCGACTATTCGGACACCGAGATGCGCGCCGCCCTCGAGGTCAATCTGCCCAACTACGCCTCGGCCATCGTGACCGCCGACGAGGCCGTCGCCGCGATCGCCGCTCTCTAGGCCGGGCCCGTGAGGGCGTCGACGTGGTAGCGGCTGGCGGTCCAGGGCGGCGAATCCGCCGCGGGCGTGAGGGTGATGGTCAGCTGCGCTTTGCCCGCGGTGACCGACCGCGGCACCAGGTAGGTGTCGTCCAGCCAGCGGTGAAAGGTGTTGCTGCGCGGCTGAAGCCACGTGCCCGCGGGCACGCCGTCCACCGCGACGTCCGCCGATTGGAAGCCGGTCGCCTGGTCCGACGTGCGGCGCAGCAGGACACCGTGGTTGCCCGGATCAACCTGGACATGGAACGTGATCGCGCCCTGGGTGCTGCGGACCGAGCCGACGAGGGGCAGGGTGTCCTCGGTGCCCTCGTATTCGCTGACCAGCAGCTGATCGGTGGCGTCGGCATCGGTGTAGCCGTGCAGGACGCGATCGACGGGGTCGGCGGGGCGGACGTCGTCGCTGCCGGTGAGGACCGCGTCCGGCTGTGTGTAGAGGAATGCCGTTGAGCTGTAGTCGGGTTGGACCATGTTGCGCTTGCCGTGCTCGATGCCGAAGCGGAGCGCGGAGTGATACCCGATCGCGTCGGCGAGCATGATCCGGTAGACGGCGACGCAGTAGTCCGCGCACCCGCCGGTCGCCGTGCGCTGGTCGGGCTGGCCGTTGAGCGGGTCGCTGAAGTGGGTGCCGTCTTTGAAGTACCAGCCACCCTCGTAGAGGTCCTCGGTGCCGGTGCCGTACCACTGCGGGGATGCGGCGCCGTCGGTGTAGACCCGCTCGGCGCCTTCGAGAAAGTAGGGGGCGCCGTCGCTGAACGCCGTTTTGGTCCGCTGGCCCCGTATGGTGTGGCTGACGCCGACGAATTTGCCGTGGCCCTGTTCGTCGGCGAACACCCAGTCCTGGCCCTGGATGGTCGGGCCGGCATGGGCGCGGGCGGTGAAGTAGCCGGCGCGGCCGCTGGCCAGCGCCGCCGCCCATTGCGCGTCGGGCGTCGTCGTGACGTCGCCGGCGATCCCCGGCACCGTGGCGGCGGTGGTGTTGACGAGGGTGACGCGGGTCGAGTTCGCGAAAGGCATTGGCCACCAATCCCACAAGACCAGCGACCCGTCGGGCTGTGGGTCGGCGGCGAACATCAGCGATCGTACGGGGTTGGCGCCGAGTCCCGCGCCGAAGAACTCCCCCAGGGGCGCGTCGACCAAGGTCCGGCCGTCGAATTCGATCCGCAGGCGCAATCCGGCCAGGAGTTGATCCGCCGCGGCGGGCAGCCGCAGCCGCAGCGCCGAGATGCTGCCCGGACCGCTCGCCTCGGCGACGGTTTGTTCGGTCCCGGCGGGAAGATCGATGACCCGATTGCTCTGCGTTGCAGTGCCTGTCGCCGGTTTGGGGTCGGCGGTGCCCGCGGCGCGCAGGGTGTCCAGCACATCGAGCGCGGGATCGGCAGGCGAAAAGGTAGTTATCCCATCGGCATTCGGGAACTGTCGATAGTCGACGTGGTAGTACTCCAGATGGGACGCGACGCTGATCCGCATCGACCGCCGATAGGGCATCGGCACCTTGATATAGACCCCGCCCGGCGACTGGGCGGCGTTGGCCACCAGCGGCCACGCAAACGGGGCGCCCAGTTCGCCGTCGACCAGCGCTTGCAGCGGTGTGTCCACGACGGTCTGCCCATCCAGCTCGATGCGGATGTGCCCGATGGCACGCACATTGCCCCCGTCACGGGTAAACCAGATCGAATCAACTTCCCCGGCACCGTGATCCTCCGCGATGACGCAGCCCGCGCCGCCCGGCGCCAAACACCCGCCGGTGCCGTTGCGGTTACCGGTCGAAATGTCGAAATCGCCGCCGCTGCGATCGAAACTCGACACCTGCAAGGTCTGCGATTCGGCGTCCAGATAGGGCAGCCGATCCAACCGGCGGTAGGTGTCCCAGCCGACCGTCTTCTCGCCGAGACCGGCGGCCGGCGGCTCGGCCGCTGCGGGCGCGATGACGCAGGCGGCGGCCCACAGCATCAGCGCGCAGGCCGCAGTCCACGCCCGAGAAGCCACCGGCATAACAACGGAGCTTACTTTTCTTCGGGCCTGATGCCGTCTCCGCCCCTGCCGCACGAAACACCTTCGCGGTGTTGCCAGTTCGCACCATGCGACCGGCATCGGTGCGGCGGAAACGCGCCATTCCAGTCTAAAAATTGGCCCGCCGCGATGGACTTCAATCAGTTGACGTAAATCGACGCTATTTCACTGAATCCCATGGCATTCCGCATTGTACTCACGTACTATAACGCTTCTCGGGCGTAAGAATTCTCCTACGAAGGGAGTGGTTATGTCTGGATTGAAATACAAGGTTGTTCTCGGCCTTCTCCTCACCTTCACCGCACTGACGGCCTCGGGTTGCACCCTGCCCCTTACTGTCGACTGCTCACCGGTCGCCACCTGCACGTTGTAGGGCCGAACTTCGGCCATCAGGTGCTTCCGCCGTTGGCACCCATTACCAGGTAGGGCCCATTTGTACTTACCAATGCGGCGTTAATGGCATTGGGTGCCAGTTACTCGCACAGCCGAAGCCGATACATCCCCTCGTATATCGGACGACGCCGTGACAATGCTAACGCGGTCGTGCGGCGTGAAGTCGTTGGGCACCAACGGTTTACATCGATCGCTGGGGCCCGCTCCGGTCACTTTGAGCATGACCGACACCTCAGCGACGCGATGGCGTGCGCATCCTTCGGGCCGTGCGCACGCTCTTCGCGAATTTCTTGCTGAGCCTGTGCGGGTTCGGGGTAAACTGATCGCCTGAGCGAAAGAGCGCTGAAAGCGGTCAGCCCCGAAACCCTGGCAGTTCGGGTAGAGAAATTCGTGTGACTGGGGCCTGTATCGCCTAAACCACTGGGGCGCAAAAGCTCCTGTCCAACCATTGCCGGCGAGTGATACCGTTTGAGATGCTCGCATGGTCCGGTGGTTCGTCTATACGAGAGGGGTAAGCGCGGGCCCAGCGTGACCCGGGTAGCCCATCGCCCTCCGACTGACCCCGTAATGGATTTCGGGCTACTTCTTCCCGTTCCTGCGATCCGTATCCCGGCTGGGCTGAACGCGTTTGGGCTCCCCGGGCATCTTCGGATAGTTCGGCGGATACGGCATGTCACCCAAGCCACGCTCTTCGTCGGCCTCGGCCATTTGCAGCAGCGACGCGATCGACTGGGCAACATCATCCATTGCGGCCCAAGGGTCTTCCCGGCGCGCGACCAGCTCGGGCACGGTCGCCATGGTGTAGTCGTCCGGCTCGGCACCGGCCAATTCGTCCCAAGTCAGCGGCATCGACACCGTCGCGATCGGCGTGCGTCGCACCGAATAGGCCGACGCCATGGTCCGGTCCCGGGCGTTCTGGTTGAAGTCGACGAAGATGCGCTCGCCCCGTTCTTCCTTCCACCATGCGGTGGTGACGGCGTCGGGCGCACGGCGCTCCACTTCACGGGCCAGCGCGATGCCCGCGCGGCGCACCTCGACGAAATCCCAGTCGGTGGCGATCCGCAGGAAGACGTGGATCCCGCGACCCCCGGATGTCTTCGGGTAGCCGACCAGACCGAGCTCGTCGAGCAGCGGCCGCAACACGTCGACCGCGACGGTACGCGCCTGTTCGAAGGCGACGCCGGGCTGGGGATCCAGATCGATGCGCAGCTCGTCGGGGTGGTCGGTGTCGGGGCAGCGCACCTGCCACGGGTGCAGGGTGATCGTGCCCATCTGCGCCGCCCACACGATCGCGGCGGGATGGGTGACCTTCAGCGCGTCGGCGGTCCGCCCCGACGGGAACGTCACCTGGCACGTCTCCAAGTAGTCCGGATGGTGCTGCGGGATCCGCTTCTGATAGATCTCCTCGCCGTCGATGCCGTCCGGGAACCGCTGCAGGTGGCTGGGCCGGTCGCGCAGCGTGTCGAGCATCGGGCCGCCGGCGACGGCGCGGTAGTACTCGACCAGGTGCCGCTTGGTGCCCCGCGATCCCAGCTTGGGGAAATACACCTTGTCGGGATTGGTCAGGCGGACCGCGACACCGTCGACGTCGACCTCTTCTGCAGCAGCCATACCACCGATTCCAGCACAATCAGGCTATGGACCTCCCTGTCATGCCGCCGGTGTCGCCGATGCTGGCCAAGTCGGTTCGCGCTATCCCGCCCCACGCGTCGTACGAGCCCAAGTGGGACGGATTCAGGTCGATCTGTTTCCGTGACGGCGACGACGTCGAGCTCGGCAGCCGCAACGAGCGGCCGATGACCCGCTACTTTCCGGAGTTGGTCGCCGCGGTCAGGGCCGAGCTGCCGGAGCGCTGCGTGATCGACGGGGAGATCGTCATCGCCACCGACCACGGCCTGGACTTCGAGGCGCTGCAGCAACGCATTCACCCGGCCGACTCGCGGGTGCGAATGCTCGCCGAGGCGACGCCCGCGTCCTTCATCGCGTTCGACCTGCTGGCGCTCGGCGGCGACGACTACACCCGGCGGCCGTTCAGTGAGCGGCGGGCGGCCCTCGTCGATGCGGTGGGCGGATCGGGTCGCTCGATCCATGTCACGCCGGCGACGACCGATCTGGGCACCGCGCAGCGATGGTTCGACGAGTTCGAGGGCGCCGGCCTCGATGGCGTGATCGCCAAGCCCCTGGACGTCACCTACCAGCCGGACAAGCGGGTGATGTTCAAGATCAAGCACGAACGGACCGCGGACTGTGTGGTCGCCGGCTATCGGGTCCACAAGTCCGGCGCCGACGCGATCGGGTCGCTGCTGCTGGGGCTCTACCAGGACGACGGGCAGCTGGCCTCGGTCGGCGTCATCGGCGCCTTCCCGATGGCCGAGCGGCGCCGCCTGTTCGCCGAACTGCAGCCGCTCGTCACCGACTTCGCGGACCATCCGTGGAACTGGGCCGCCCACGAGGCCGGCGAGCGAACGCCCCGCAAAAACGAATACTCGCGGTGGAACGCCGGCAAGGACCTCTCGTTCGTGCCGCTGCGGCCCGAGCGCGTGGTCGAGGTCCGCTACGACCACATGGAGGGTCGGCGCTTTCGTCATACCGCGCAGTTCAATCGGTGGCGTCCGGACCGCGACCCGCGCTCGTGCACCTACGAACAGCTGGAACAGCCGGTGACGTTCAGCCTCGGCGAGATCGTGCCGGGCCTCGGCCCGGGCTGAAAGGGAGGGTTTCTTCCGCGACGCTGCGGCCATCACGACCCGCGATTACCGCGGATCTGAAACGCCTTGCGGCACTGGTTAGTTTGCCTCCCCCGGGCATACCTTCGGACACAAGAGCCAAGTGCCCGGGCGGCTGTTCAACGTCAGTTTGGGGTCAGATCCACACCGTGGTGCCGTCAGACCACTGTCGGTCGTACAAGTGAAAGGTCGCGTTAAGTGGTCACCCCATGTCGATCCTGATAGTCAGGGCCAGGGTCAAGACGGCGACAACCGCGAGCAGAATTGTGTCCGTCCTGCCAAGGCGTGGCACGTCGGCTGTGCGCAGGCGCAATTCGCGCGCGATCAGGAAGAGCGGGAACATCACGCTGACGGCGATGAAGAACGATCCCACAATGTACAGCCAGACGAATCGCAGGTTGTATTTCCTGGCTTCGATCACCATCAGAATGACGGCACTCAGGGCCAGCATCAGGGCGTCGGCTGTGATATTGCGCGAGGCCGCAGTCGTTTTGGTGTCGCGCCAGAAATTAACGAAAAAGTCGGTCGGGCTGTGAACGTACGTGATTGTCTGGCTCCACGTCGCGATGAGCGCGGCGACCGCGATAGCGCCGTAGACGATGCAAAGAATTTTGCGGGACGTAGGGACCGATGATGCTTGGTCCGCTCGGTCGGTTGTAGTCATGCCTCAAGGTAGAACGAACCAAACGGGCGATGGCACAAAATGGCCCATTCACTCGTAGCCCGGAGCCTGCGTTGCCAATGGTGTATGCGGCGCAAGGCAATCGACTCGGCAAAGAAGACTTCGCTCTAGCACGGCGGACATTGCCGATATGCCGATGGTGGCCTTGTCCAAGGGCGTGGTTAACGCTCCATGCCAATTCGGTGATCCTGTCCAAAACACCGGGCTTGATTCGCATTGGTGCGCGCGTCGGCGTGGTCGCGAACGAACGAATCCGTTGATGCCCCAATCCCGTAGGAGGATTGATTCCGCCAGCTAGTTGGTTGTCGGTGGTGGTTGGGGTTGGAAGGGGTCATACCACCACCAGTCGGCCCGCTCACCGGTAGGTCCCGGACACGGTGGCACCGCGGGCGGGGGTCGGGTGGGTGGGTGCGCGAGTGAGCCCGGGCTCAGGATTTGGCCGGCCTCGTCGGTGACGGTCAGGCCGTCGGCGGGTCCGGTGAGGGTGATGGCGCCCCGGTGATGCAACCGGTGGTGATAGGGGCAGACCAGCACCAGAGGTTTGGCCAACTCGGTGGGGCCACCGCCTTCCCAATGCCACACGTGATGGGCATGCAGACCACGGGTGGCCCCACAACCGGGCACCACGCACGCGCGGTCGCGGTGCTCCAGGGCGCGGCGCAGCCGTCGGTTGATCACCCGGGCGGTCCGGCCCGCCCCCATGGGCTGTCCGTGGCGTTCGAACCACACCTCACAGGTGGCATCACAGGTCAACAAGCGGCGCTCGGCATCCGAGAGCAGCGGACCCAGATGCAGCGCCGCCACGCGCCGTTCGATGTCGAGGTGGGCCACCACGGTGGTGTGCTGCCCATGCGGGCGGCGGGTGGCCTCGGCGTCCCAGCCCGCCTCGACCAGGCGCATGAACGCATCGGCGGTGCTCGGCAATGGGGGCCGCTGGTCTGACGCACCCTGGCCCTCGTCGTGGTCGTGTTTCCACTCGGCGATCAGCGCATCACGATGAGACGCCAACGCGGCGTCGAACTTCGCCGCGTCGTGGTGGGGAAGTGTGATCCGATAGCAGCTGCCCGCCTCGTCGGAGGCCTTGGTCAGCGAGCGCTCGGGCCCCGACCACGGCCGCGGTTGGGGTGCAGGTCGCGGTTCGAGCTTGACCGCGGTGCGCAACTGGTTGACCGTGGCGACCGCGGCCAGCTGCGCATAATGCGCATCGGATCCCTGGCCCGCGCGGGCGGCGATCACCCCGACCTGATCGGCCGACAAGCGACCCTCCCGCATGCCCGCCGCGCAACGGGGAAACTCCGTCAGCCGGCCCGCGATGGTGCTGATCGTGTGGGCATTGCCCGACGAACAGCCCAGCTTCCAGGCCACCAACGCCGGCACCGAGCGCGCCCCGGTCACACCCCACAACCCGTCACGATCAATCTCAGCCACGATCTGCACGATGCGCCCATCGATCGCATTGCGCTGACCCGCCAACTCCGCCAACTCCTCGAACAACACCTCAAGACGGTCACTGGCAGTCACTACCACGGCCTCAGCAGATGCGATCGAAGACATAACGCCATCATCGCCACCGCCACCGACAAAACCGGCCGACCAAACCGCGCCGATGTCGGCCCAAAAGCAAACCTGTGGACGAACTTCCAACTGTGGATAACTTCCAGATCGGCCGTTTAACGCCCGCCGAAGCGGGCACGCGGCCCGTATGTCAGTCACAGCGTTTCAAGACCTGCCGTTGGCCGACCGCGACCGGAAATGGGACGGTGGCGCCGCGGAAAAACGGGTCCGCAAGTGGGCCGGCGCCGAGGACGCCCCGAACCAGAAGTACCGCGACGCCCACGTCTGGTACGACGGCGACAACAAGGACAATTTCACCGGATACAAGCTACTGATCGCCGACGTCATCGGAGGAACCCTCAAGGCGGTGCCGCGCGGGTTGATGGCCGCCGGCGCGATCATGGACGGCGCGCGCGGCGGCATCGACGTGCCGCACTCCGATGTCGATCGGGTCAAAAGCCACCTGGCGAAGTACTACAGGAAGATGGACGAAAGCCCTCCCTGGGAGCGCTGAACCCTGGGAGCGCCGATCAGATCGCGAGCGTCAGCTGCGACAGTCCGCGCAGCGTGACGTTGGTCTTGTACTGCGGTTCGCCGTCCAACCGTGCGTTCGGGAAACGCGCGGCGACCGCCGCCAGCGCCACGCTGGCCTCCAGCCGGGCCAGCGGCGCACCCAGGCAGTAATGCGCCCCGCGGCCGAATCCCAAGTGCCGCAGGTTCTTCCGATCCGGATCGAACACATCGGGCCGGTCGTATTCGGCGGGGTCACGGTTGGCGCCGGCGAGCAGCAGCATCATGACATCACCCGCGGGCACCTCGACTCCCCCAATCACCATGTCGGCGAGCGCAATTCGACCGGCCAGCTGTACGGGCGGGTCGTAGCGCAGGGTCTCCTCCACGATCGCGGGCGCTCGGTCGGCGTCGGCGCCCAGGGCTGCCCACTGACCTGGGTTGCGCAGCATGGCCAACACGGCGTTCCCGATGAGGTTCACCGTGGTCTCGTGACCCGCGATGAGCAGCAGGTTGCAGGTCGAGACGATCTCTTCCTCGGTCAGTTGATCCCCCGACTCCTCCACGGCGATCAACCCCGACAGCAGGTCCTCACCTGGTCGTGACCGGCGCTTGTCGATCAGGCCGTGGAAGTAATCACGCAGCCACGTACCGGCCTGTTGTCGCTCATTGGCGACTTCCGCCGGCACGCCGGTGATCGTCGAAAACGGGTCCAGCGCCTGGGCGAGCAACGCCGACGCGCGGCTGAACTGCGGCTCGTCCTCGAGGGGCACACCGAGCAACCGGCAGATGACCGCGACCGGCAGGGGATAGGCGAAATCCTCGACGACTTCGAAGTGGCCCTTCTCGGCGACCCGGTCGAGCAATCCGTCGACCAGCGAGCCGATGTCGGGTTGCAGCGCGCTCACCACCCTCGGCGCGAACGCCTTGCTGACCAGCTTGCGCAGCCGGGTGTGATCGGGCGGGTCGAGGAACAAGAATCCCGGCGGGCCCTGCCTGGGCGGTGCGGTGCCGGCCTCGGCCTGCTGCTTCGCGACCGTCGAGTTGGCGTTCTCGCTGCTCGACGACGGGTGCCGCAACACCTCGTCGCAGTCGCGGTAGCTCAAGAAGACCGCCAGGTTGGCGTCGGGCAGCTGCAACGGCCCGCGGTCGCGGAACTGCGCGCACAGCCGATACGGGTCGGCCCGGTTGGCGGGGTCCAGCAGCTGCAGCAATAGCCCCTGGGATTCGGTGGCTTCGGTGGGCGCGGTCGTCATCCTGACATTGTGCCCGCACCCGATCCGCCGGGCCGCGCCCGTTCAGCGGCGCAGGAACGCCACAATATGGCGGGCCAGTTCTTCGCCGGCGTCCTCCTGCAGGAAATGTCCGGCGCCGCGGATCACCGGGTGGGCGATCCCCTGCGCGCCGCGCATCTCGCGCTGAAAGATCGCGGCCATCGGCCCGGTGATGGGGTCGCTGTCACTGAAGGCGACCAGCATCGGCGTCGGACTCACCGACAGCTTGGCCCACGCGGCCTTGTTGGCCGCCGCGGCGGGATCGTCCGGAGAGGTGGGCACCAGCCCGGGCATGGCCCGCGGGCCGATGCAGTACTCGTCAGCGGGAAACGGCGCGTCGTAGCCCGCGCGTTCGGCATCGCTCATCGGCCGGCGACAGCCGCCCTGCACAAACGCGCCGATGTCGAGCGCCGGCGCCGAGGTGATGGCCTCCCGGAAGCGCCACCAGATGTCGGCCATCGGCTGGTCCCCGTTCGGGAGCCCGGTGTTGGCGACGACGATCCGGGCAAACCGCTCGGGATGCTCTGCGGCGAGCCGCAATCCGATCAGCCCGCCCCAGTCCTGACCGACCAGGGTGACGTTGCGGAGGTCGAGGACATCGAACGCCAGCGCGCGCATCCATTCGACGTGGCGCGCATAGCTGTGGTCGTCGAGCTGGGTCGGCTTGTCCGAACGGCCGAAGCCCACCAGGTCCGGGCAGACGACGCGGTGACCGTCGGCCACCAGTATCGGAATCATCTTGCGGTACAGGTACGACCACGACGGCTCGCCGTGCAGCATGAGAACCGGATCCGCATCTCCTGGTCCGTCTTCGATCCAGGCGACGCGCAGCGCACCGCCGTCATCGTCGGGCAGTTCGCAATACCTTGGCGCATAGGGGAAATCAGGAATCTCGTCGAACCGGTCGTCGGGTGTGCGCAGCGTCTGCATGTCAGGTCCCTTCGGATAGTCCGGCCACAGCAGGATCCGCCATCAAGCGGTCGAGAAAACCGTGCTGGCCCTTCAGCAGCTTGGTGCGCGCCGCCCCCACCGCAAACCAGCCCACCCGATCGACCTCGGGAAACTCCCGCAGCGTGCCCGACCCCTTTGGCCACTCCAGTTCGAACGTGTTGCTGCGCGCGTCGGTGATGTCGAGGTCGCTGTGCACGGCGAAGGCGGTCACCACCTTGGCGCCGGATTGTTTCAGCTGACCGAGGTCGACACGCGGCCCGGCCGGCACCGGCAACCCCAGCTCCTCGGCGAACTCGCGCTGCGCGGCCGCCCAGGGATCCTCCCCGTCGGCGTACTCGCCTTTCGGGATCGACCACGCGCCGTCGTCCTTGCGGGCCCAGAACGGCCCACCCGGGTGCGCGAGCAAGACCTCGACGACGCCGTCGCAGGTCCGGTACAACATCACACCCGCGCTCAGCTTTGCCATCGACTTCTATTCTCCCACAGCGCGTTCCAGATCCTTGAGCGAGGATTCCAGATGCGCGAGCAGGCGCTGCAGGTGCGGCACGCTGCGCCGGCACCCCACCAGACCGAAGTCCAGATTGCCGGCGTTGCTGGCCAGGGTGATGTTCAGCGCCTGGCCGTCCAGCGCGATGGACAGCGGATAGTTGCCGTCGAGCCGCGCTCCCCCGTAGTAGATCGGCTGCGTGGGCCCCGGCACGTTCGAAATGATGATGTTGAAAGGCGGCGACGTCGACGCCACCCAGCCCGGCACCGCCGCCAACGCCAGCGCCGACGTGTTGACGGCGGACAGCGCCAGCGCCTGAAGCCGCGGCAACTGCGAGAAGACCTTCTTGTTGCTGCACATCGAATCGCTGATGGTCAGCAGACGCTGCGCGGGATCGTCGGTGTCGGTCGCGAGGTTGCACAGGATGGCTCCGACCATGTTGCCACCGGCGTCGGCCTCTTCCTCGGTGCGCAGGCTCACCGGGACCATCGCGATCAGCGGCGTGTCCGGCAGCGCGTTCTGCTCGAGCAGGTAATAGCGCAGGGCCCCCGAACACATCGCCAAGACGACGTCGTTCACCGTGACGCCGGCGGCCCGCTTCACGCTTTTGATGCGGTCCAGCGACCAGGACTGCGCGGCGCAGCGGCGAGCGCCGCCGATCTTGACGTTCAGCATGGTCTTCGGCGCGCCGAACGGCAACGTCAGCTGCTGCTCGAGTAGCGCGGCGCGCGCCAGTCCTACCGTCGAGGGAGCAAGTGCCGCAACGGATCCCGCCGCACGGGCCAATGAACCCAAGCGAGACGACGGGCTGGATCTGCGCTTGGGTTTGCTCAGGCTCCACGGGGCGCGGATCTCGGGGTCGTCGGGGTCGGTGGACAGCGCGCGCTGCATCAGCTTCTGCGCGGAGACGCCGTCGATCAGTGCATGGTGCACCTTGGTGTAGATGGCGAACCGGCCGTCCTTGAGGCCTTCGACGATGTGCGTCTCCCACAACGGGCGATGACGGTCCAGCAGGGTGCTGTGCCACCGCGACGTCAGCTCGAGCAGCTCGCGGACCCGTTTGGGTGACGGCAGCGCCGAACGCCGGACGTGATAGTCGACATCGATGTCGTCGTCATACGACCACCCCAGGTTCGCGATGCCGCCGACGAACTTCGCGGGATGCTTGCGAAACGTGGGTTGGAACTCCCGCTGAGCGGTCAGTTGCTTGTGCAGCTCACGGGCGAAGCCGCGCCCGGCACCCGGCGGGGGCTCGAACAACTGCAAGCCTCCGACGTGCATGGGATGTTCGCGAGACTCTCCCAGGAGAAAGATCGCGTCGGTGGGCATCATCAGTTCCATCCACCCATTAGACCGCGACTGACGCCGCTGTGTGCATGTCTGCCCAGATCGGCGACGAGCCGATTCGCCGCCGGTCGGTCGCGGTGACCGCGAACGCGGCAGTGGGGCGGACGGTGATCGGGCGAGTCCCGTTGTCCCAGAAGGGTTCCAGCTACCAGCCGGTCACAACAAGTCGGTGATCGTCTTCAGCCCCGCGTCATAGAGCACACCGGGCAGCATCCCGCCGTCACATTCGATGGTGGTGCCGTTGACGAAGTCGGCCTGCCCGCCCGCGAGGAACACGCACACCCGCCCCACCTCCGCGGGCTCGCCGGCGCGGCGCAGCGGAACGGCGGCGAAGTACCTCTCGCCGGTCGGATCGTCCTTGGGCAGCACAAACGACCGGAAGTTTTCCGTCATCGTCGGGCCCAACGCCACGCAGTTGACGCGGACCTTCGGCCCCCACTCCTCGGCCAGGGATCGGGTGAGGTGGTTGAGGCCGCTTTTGGCCGCGCCGTAGGAGACCAGCGTCGGCGATCCCGCCGGATGTCCCGCGCCGCTGGAGATGTTGATGATGCAACCGACGCCGTCCTGGGTCTGCATCTGCCGATAGGCGCGGATGGCGAACCACAGCGGGCTGATCAGGTTCATCTGCACCGCGAACGCATGGAACAGGGCGGTGCGCGCGTACTCGTCGTCGCTGGCGGGCGCGCCCTGAATGCGTTGCACCAGTTCGGGAATGCTCTCGACGTGCGGCGCCGGAACGGTGCCGCCGGCGTTGTTCACCAGGATGTCGACCCGGCCGTGGGCGGCCACGACGTCCGCGACGAACGAGTCGATCGACCGATAGTCACCCTGATCGCAGACCTCCTGGAAAGCGCGCGGCGCCCAGTCTTTTTCGATGCCGGGGAGGCCATCGAGCGGCGAACGCGAGCAGCCGATGACCGTCGCGCCCGCCCGCAGCAGCTCGTGGGCGATGCCGACGCCCACGCCGCGGCTGGTGCCGGTCACGATCGCGATCTTCCCGTCGAGGACGCTCATCAACAGACCCTTCCCGAAGTAGGCGATCATTGACAGTCACTGTCAGCAAGTCATAGCCTGCCATTTTGTTCGCCGATGTGTAAAGGTCGCGCACCGCAGTCCGGGAGGTCAATGATGAGTAGCCCGTCCAAACTTCGTGTCATCCAGTGGGCGACCGGCGGTGTGGGTAAGGCGGCGATCCAGTGCGTCCTCAATCACCCACAGCTGGAACTCGTCGGGTGCTGGGTGCATAGCGCGGACAAGAACGGTGTCGACGTCGGGCGGATCATCGGCACCCAGGATCTCGGTGTCACGGCCACCACCAGCGCCGACGAGGTGCTGGCGCTGGACGCCGACTGCGTCATGTACAGCCCGCTGATCCCGAACGACGACGAGGTCATCGCGATTCTGCGGTCCGGCAAGAACGTCGTCACACCGGTCGGCTGGGTCTACCCCGATCCGGACAACCCGCGCCACCGGGCCGTCGCCGACGCTGCGGCGGAAAGCGGTGTCACGCTGCATGGTTCGGGGATCCACCCCGGGGGCATCACGGAGCGATTCCCGCTCATGGTGTCCTCGTTGTCGTCGGCGATCACGCACGTGCGCGCCGAGGAGTTCTCCGACATCCGCACCTACAACGCACCCGACGTGGTCCGCCACATCATGGGATTCGGCGGCACGCCCGAGGAGGCCACCCAGGGGCCGATGGCCGGACTGCTCGACGGGGGCTTCAAGCAGTCGGTGCGGATGATCGCCGATCACATGGGTTTTCGCATCGACCCCAACATCAGGACCATCCAAGATGTCGCGGTGGCGACCGCGGAGATCGACTACGACCCCTTCCCGATCGCCGTCGGCACCGTGGCGGCGCGCCGCTTCCGCTGGCAAGCGCTGGTCGATGGCGAGCCGGTCATCACCGCGGCGGTCAACTGGCTGATGGGCGAGGAAAACCTCGATCCCGCCTGGGATTTCGGTGGGCGCGGCGAACGCTTCGAGGTCGACATCACCGGCGACCCCGACGTGAGCCTCACCTTCAAGGGGCTGCAGCCGGAGACGATCGCCGAAGGGCTGATCAAGAATCCGGGCGTCGTGGTCACCGCCAACCACTGCATCAACGCCGTTCCCGACGTCTGCGCCGCCGAACCGGGCATCAAGACCTACCTCGATCTGCCGTTGTTCGCCGGCCGCCCGGCCCCGAATCTCGCGGCGGGCAGGCCATGACCCTCGAGGACGTGTCGTTCTGTCACCTCGTCGTCGGCGTCACCGACATGGACCGCGCACTGGCGTTCTACCGCGACGTCCTGGGCATGGACGTGGTCTTCGAAACGCTCATCTCCGGAGAGCCTTTCGATGCGGTGTTGCACGCGACCCGCAAGCAGGAGGGGCGGGTCGTCGGCGGGCTGCTGGGCGGGTTGATGGTCGAGCTGCTGTCGATCGGCACCAAGCCGACCGAACACAAACCACGACGGGGCATCACCGGGATCCATAACGTCTCGCTGTCGGTGCCCGACCTCGACGACACCCATCGCCGCATCGTCTCCGCCGGTTACACCCCCGACCAGGACCCCTTCGAGATCGGCGGTGTCCGAATGTTTTTCGTCAAGGATCCGGACGGGACCCCGGTGGAGTTCATCGAACTGCCCAACGGCGCGCGGAGCACCTACGAACTGCACCGGGGCGTGGCGCTGCAGATGGGACCCGCCGAATGAGCTACAGCCACCCCGATTCGATGCGCGGACACGTCGCGATCGTCACCGGCGCCGCCCAGGGCGTCGGCAAGGGCGTGGCCACCGCGTTGCTCGAACGCGGCGCGGCGGTGCTGCTGGTCGACATCCAGGAGGAAGCCCTCGAGGCGACCACCACCGAACTCAGGGCGATCGGACGGGTCGAACGGCTCGTCGCCGACCTGCGCGACCCCGACAGTGCGCCGCGGATCGCGGCCGCCGCGATCGACGCCTTCGGTGCCGTGCACGGCCTGGTGAACAACGCGATCGCCACCAACGAGCCCAAGGCGTTCGTCGACATCACCACCGAAGACCTCGCGCTCGGCTACGACGTCGGGCCCCGGGCGACCTTCCTGCTCATGCAGGCCGTGCACCCGCTGATGGTCAGGGAGGGCGGCGGGTCGATCGTCAACCTCGGCTCCGGGACGGGTACCGGCGGCGAGCCCAAGTGGGGCGGGTACGCGGCCGCCAAGGAAGGCATCCGCGGGCTGTCCAAGGTCGCGGCGCTCGAATGGGGACGCGACAACATCCGCGTCAACGTCATCTGCCCATTCGCCGAGTCGGACGGCGTCAAGTACTGGAAGTCGTTCGCGCCCAAGGAATACGAGAAGACCGTGGGCCGCGTCCCGATGAAGCGCATCGGCAACGTCCGCACCGACGTGGGCGCGCTGGTGGCGTTCCTGCTCGGCGGTGACGCGACGTTCATCACCGGGCAGACCATCCACGTCGACGGCGGGATCGGCTGCTTCCGGTGACCTCGCCCACCCGACCAGAGTCGCTCCGCGATCGGCAGCGCGCGCAGATCCGCGCCGACATCCGGCGCGCGGCGTTCCGGCTGTTCGTGGAGCGCGGGTATGACGCGGTGACGACGGAGGAAATCGCCACGGCCGCGGGCGTTTCCCCGCGCACCTTCTTCCGCCACGTGCCGGCGAAGGAGGAGCTGCTGCTCGCGCCGGTGCGCTATGGCGGCGCCGCGATCGTCAACCTCCTCGAAGGCCGCCCGGCCGCCGAACCACCCGACATCGCGCTGATCAACGCCATCGTCACCCGCACCCGCTCGTTCGAGCAGGCCGACACCGAGGAATGGCGCGAAGCCCTGCTGGTGGCCCCCGGCCTGCTCGACAAGGTCACGGTGCACCGGCCCGCCGACAAGGACCGGGCGACCAAACTCATCGCCGAACGAATGGGCGTCAACGCCGACGCCGATCTGCGTCCGGGCTTGCTGGTCCAACTGGCCTTCGCGGCGGCGGATTTCGCCTTCCAGCAATGGGTACGACAATCGGGAAAGCCGCGGCCGCTCGACCGCTACGTCACCGAGGCTCTCGACGCGGTCAAAAGCCCGCACTGGAAACGGAAGTGAGCGGTCAGCGTCGGTGCAACACCTCGGGATTGGCGATCCGAACGGGCGTCCCGTCCAGCCATGCCACCACTGACTCCACGGTGTCGGAGTAGAAGGCGCCGAGCATCTCGCGGGTGACGTACCCCAGGTGGGGAGACAGCGTCACATTCGGCAGCCGCCGCAAACGGTGATCGCCGGGCAGCGGTTCGACGTCGTACACGTCCAGCCCGGCACCGGCGATGCGCCCCGACTCCAACGCGGCGAGCAGCGCAGCCTCGTCGACGATCGGACCCCGCGACGTGTTGATCAGGTAGGCGTGCGGCTGCATCAAGGCCAGCTCGGACGCGGCGACCAGCCCCCGGGTGCGCTCCGAGAGCACCACATGGATGGAGACCACGTCGGAGGCAGCGAACAGCTCCGACTTCTGCACGCGCCGGGCCCCCACGCTCGCGGCGGTGTCCGCGGTGAGATTTTGGCTCCACGCGATCACGTCCATGCCGAACGCCTTGGCATACTCGGCCATTCGTTTGCCGACCCTGCCGAGACCGAGCAGGCCGAGCGTCTTGCCCGCCAGCGTGATACCCGCGGCGCTCTGCCAGCCGCCGTCGCGCATGTTGCGATGCTCTTCGGCGAGATTGCGCACCGTCGCGATCATCAGGCCCCACGCGAGTTCCGGCGTCGCATCGCGCATTGCCCTGAATCGGGGGTGCGCGAAATCGGAGTGAGCGACCAGGATCCCGTGCTCGGTGGCGGCGGCCAGGTCCAGGTTCGGCAGGCTCTTGCCGACGATGGTGATCAGTTTCAGGTTCGGCAGCCGCGCGATGAGGGTCGACGGAAACGCCATCCGCTCGCGCAGGGTGCACACCACGTCGAACGGCCGCAGCGCTTCGGCGGCCGCGTCCTCGGAGAGGTGGCGATCGAAAACGGTTACCTCCGAGCGTGTCTGCACGGGTGACCAGTCGGCGACCTGCAATGCCACTCCCGCGTAGTCGTCGAGTACCGCGACCTTGGGCATGGCTCACTCGATCATCGCGTTGCCGTGCCCGTCAAGACCGGGCACTGTGGACCCATGGGCGTTGTCGTGATCGGCCAGATCGCACGCGATCTGGTGCTGCGTACCGATGGGCCGCCGACGACCGACGATTCCACCACGGTCGTGCAGCGCAAGGAGCTGCTGGGCGGCAAGGGCGCCAATCAGGCGGTCGGCCTGGCGCAGCTGGGTGTGCCGGCCGCCCTCATCGCGGTGGCCGGTGACGACGATGCGGGGGCGTCGGTCCTGGCGCAGGCCCAACGGGACGGCATCGACGTCGGCGGCGTCGCGCGTCGCGGCACCACGGCGCTGTTGATCGATGTGGTCCCAAAACCGCCGGAACGCATGCTCCTCGAAGACGTGCCCGAAAGCTCGCTGATCCAAGTCGCCGACCTCGATCGGTCCGTGTTCGACACCGCCGACACCGTTTCCATTCAGCTGCAGCAGCCGCCGGCCACCGCGTTGGAAGCCGCGCAACGCGCTCGGCGGCGGGGTCTGCGCGTCGTGGCCGACGGCGCGCCCGCCGAGCACATTCGGGCCGACCTGCTCGCGGCGGTCGACGTGATCCGCGCCGACGCCACGGAAGCCTCGCTCATCGCGGGCCGGGAGATCGGCACGGCGGCGCAGGCGCGCGAGCTGGCCGACCGCCTGTTGGCCTGCGGTCCGGGACTGGTCGCCCTCGCGGTTCCGAAGGTCGGTGACCTGGTGGCGTGGGACGGTGGCAGCCGGCTCTTCGAATTCGCCGACGTCGACGTGGTGGATCCGACCGGCGCGGGCGACGCGTTCGTGGCCGGGCTGATCGCCGCGCTGCGTGATGGCGCCGCACCACCGGAGGCCGGTGAACTTGCGGCCGCGGCCGCCAGCGCCACCGTTCAGCGCCTCGGCGGCCGGCCCGACCTGACCGCGCTCAAGGCGTGATCGCCGGCGGGTACGGCAGATCGGTGCTGCTGTGGGGGTCGACGTACACCGGGTGGCCGAGGTATGGGAACGCGCGTTGCGGGCACGCGGGCCGGTCGCAGATCTTGCAGCCGGCGCCGATCGGCACGATCGACTCGGCGTCGCCCAAATCGATGCCGACGGAGTAGATCAGCTTCTCCGCGTGCGCGACGTCGCACCCCAGTCCGATGGCGAAACTCTTGTCCGGGCCGAGGTATCGGCTCGGCTCCGTCGTGGTGGTTCGCGCGACCCAGAAGTAGGTGCGCTCGTCGGGCATCTGCGCGACTTGGGTCAGAAACTGGCCGGGCCGCGAGAACGCGTGGTGGACCACCCACAGCGGACAGTTGCCGCCGACGCGTGAGAAGTGAAAAGCGGTGGCGGATTGGCGTTTAGAGATGTTGCCGGCGCTGTCGGTGCGGACGAAGATGAACGGCACGCCCCGCGCGTTCGGGCGCTGCAGGGTGGACAGCCGGTGGCAGATGGTTTCGAATCCCACCTCGAATCGCCGTGCCAGCTGGTCGATGTCGTAGCGGACGTCCTCGGCGGCCTCGAGGAATCTCAGGTAGGGAAGCAGCAGGGCGCCGGCGAAATAGTTGGCCAGCCCGATGCGCGCCACACTGCGGGCGTCGTCGCTGAGCTGGTCGTCGCCGGCGATGATCCCGGTGATCAACTTGGCCTGGGTGAGCAGGGCGATCTGGGTGGCGAGTTGAAAGGCACGCTGGCCCGGATGCAGCCACCGAGCCAGGTACAGGGTTTTCGATTCGGGCGCAAACCGGCGTTTGGAGTTGGGATCCAACACCTGACCGTCGTCGATCACCACCGAGACGCCGAGCTGTTCGGCGAGCAGCTCCGCGAGCTGGCCGTCGAGTCCGCCGATTCGCAAGTGGTTCTTGGTGAACAGCTCTTCGGCCGCGAGATCCAGTTCGCCGATGTAGTTCTTGCGGTCGTAGAAGAAATCGCGAACCTCTTCGAACGGCATCGGCTGCTGGGACAGCGACGACGCGTCCGAGACTTCCGAATTCGCGCGGCTGTGCAGGGCCTCCAGGTCGGCCGTCGTGTCGTGCAGCCGCCTGTGCAGGTTGACCAGGGTCTGACCGATCGCGGGCATGCGGGCGACGAGCTCCTCGACCTGCCCGGCCGTCGCGGGCGCCTCGGCGAGCACCTCCCGCAGGTCGGAGATCAGGCGGGCGTCGGACTCCGGCGCGAAGTACTGGCTCGGCAGGTCGAATCGTTCGGTGAGGGTGAGCAGTACCGGAACGGTGATCGGGCGCTGGTCGTTTTCCAGCTGGTTGACGTAGCTGGTCGACAGCCCCAGGACGCGGGCCAGCGCCACCTGGGTCAGCCCCTGTTCCTCGCGCAATCGCCGTAGCCGCGCGCCGGCGAACGTCTTCGCCACGGAACCCACCGTACGCCCAACTCCTTTCACAAGATTCGCAAACTGCCGCGGACAAGGACACAAGATTACGCTTTTACAGGGGATTTACGCCGACTTCAGCCCTGCGTACTGTGCGAGTTATGCGCATTCACGATGTTCGGACGCGTCGTAGCGCCGACGACTTCCCCCGCAGTGAACACCTCGCGTGGAAGATCGCCGAGGTCGCGGCCGACCCGGTCGCCGTGCCCGCCGACGTCGAGGCGATGGTGATCAACCGCATCATCGACAACGCCGCCGTCTCGGCCGCCTCGGTGGTCCGCCGGCCGGTGGCGGTCGCGCGGGCTCAGGCGCGGGCGCACCCCGCCGCGGCCAAGGGCGCCAAGGTTTTCGGGATCGAGGGCGACTACTCCCCGGAGTGGGCGGCCTGGGCCAACGGCGTCGCGGTGCGCGAATTGGATTTCCACGACACGTTTCTGGCCGCCGAGTACTCGCATCCGGGCGACAACATTCCCGCCCTGGTGGCGGTGGCGCAGCACCTGGGAATCGGCGGCGCCGACCTGATCCGGGGCATCGCGACCGCCTACGAGATCCAGATCGACCTGGTCAAAGGAATCTGCCTGCACGAGCACAAGATTGACCACGTCGCGCACCTGGGCCCGTCGGTGGCGGCCGGCCTGGGCACGATGTTGGGCCTGGACAAAGAGACGATCTATCAGGCCATCGGCCAGGCGCTGCACCTGACGACGTCGACCCGGCAGTCGCGCAAGGGCCTGATCTCGAGCTGGAAGGCGTACGCGCCCGCCTGGGCGGGCAAGGTCGCCATCGAGGCCGTCGACCGCGCCATGCGCGGTGAGGGCGCGCCGGCCCCGATCTGGGAGGGCGAGGACGGGGTGATCGCCTGGCTGCTTTCGGGGCCCGAGCACACCTATCACGTCCCGCTGCCCGAGCCCGGCGAGCCCAAGCGCGCCATCCTCGACAGCTACACCAAGGAACACTCGGCGGAGTATCAGAGTCAGGCGCTGATCGACCTCGCGCGCCGGATGCGCGAACGGATCGGCGATCTGAATCAGGTCGCGACGATCGTGCTGCACACCAGCCATCACACCCACTACGTGATCGGCACCGGGTCGGGCGATCCGCAGAAGTTCGATCCCGACGCTTCGCGCGAGACGCTGGATCACTCGGTGATGTACATCTTCGCGGTCGCGCTGCAGGACGGCGCCTGGCATCACGAGCGCTCGTATGCGCCGCAGCGGGCGCGCCGCCCCGACACCGTCGAGCTGTGGCACAAGATCTCGACGGTCGAGGATCCCGAATGGACCCGGCGCTACCACTCCGCCGATCCGGCGGAGAAGGCGTTCGGCGCGCGGGCGGAGGTCACCCTCAAAAACGGCGAGGTCATCGTCGACGAGCTCGCCGTCGCCGACGCTCATCCGCTGGGGGCGCGGCCATTCGAGCGCAAGCAGTACGTCGGGAAGTTCACCGAGCTGGCCGAGGGCGTGGTCGGCGAGGGCGAGCAGCAGCGGTTCCTGTCGGCGGCCGAAGCCCTGGCGGACCTGCAGGCGGGCGCTTTGGGCGCGCTCAACATCACGGTCGCTCCGCTGATTCTCGACAAGGCGCCCGCGATCGGGCCGGGGATCTTCTGATGGGCGGGCTGATCGGCGGGGCCGTGCCGGCGACCGACAAGCGGGCGCGGTTCCGCGCCACGCTGGAAAGCGGTCGGCTGCAACGGTTCCCGGGCGCCTTCTCACCACTGGTGGCCAAGCTCGTCGCCGAGCTCGGGTTCGACGGCGTGTACGTGTCGGGCGCGGCGCTCTCGGCCGACCTCGGCCTGCCCGACATCGGCCTGACCACCCTGACCGAGGTCAGCGGGCGAGGCGCCCAGATCGCGGGGGTGAGCGACCTGCCCACCCTGATCGACGCCGACACCGGCTTCGGTGAGCCGATGAGCGCGGCGCGCACGGTGACGGTGCTCGAGGACGCCGGCCTCGCGGGCTGCCACCTGGAGGACCAGGAAAACCCCAAGCGCTGCGGGCATCTCGACGGCAAGGCCGTGGTGCCGGCCGGCGAGATGATCAAACGGCTGCGGGCCGCCGTCTCCGCGCGCCGCGACCCCAATTTTATCGTCTGCGCCCGCACCGATGCCGCCGGCATCGAGGGGGTGGGGGCGGCGATCGAGCGCGCCAAGGCCTACGCCGACGCGGGTGCGGACCTGATCTTCACCGAAGCCTTGGGCAGCCCAACGGAATTCGAGCGGTTCCGCGCCGCGGTGGACACACCCTTGCTGGCCAACATGACCGAGTTCGGCAAGTCGCCGCTGCTGACCACCCAACAGCTGTCCGACATCGGCTACAACGTGGTGATCTACCCCGTCACCACGCTGCGGCTGGCCATGCACGCCGTCGAGGCGGGCCTTCGCGAAATCGCCGAGACCGGAACACAATCCGGCCTGACCGAGCGGATGCAGCACCGCAGCCGCCTCTACGAATTGCTGCGCTACGCCGATTACAGCCAATTCGATTCCGACCTCTACAACTTTTCCGTCCACGGAGTCGCGCCATGAGCATCGTCGAAGACAACCAGCCCCGCATTTACAAAGGCCTGGCCGGCGTCGTCGTCGACACCACCGCCATCTCCAAGGTCGTCCCGGAGACCAACTCCCTGACCTACCGCGGGTACGCCGTACAGGACCTCGCGGCCGCGTGCAGCTTCGAGCAGGTCGCCTACCTGCTGTGGCACGGCGAGCTGCCCGACGAGCAGCAGCTGGCGCTGTTCACCCAGCGGGAACGAGCGGCGCGTCGGCTGAAGCGGTCCCAGCTGTCGCTGCTGACCAAATTGCCCGACACCTGCCACCCCATGGACGTCGTGCGCACCTTCATCAGCTCGATGGGCGCCGAAGACCCCGACGAGGACGACAACAGCCCGGCGGCCAACTACGCCAAGGCCTTGCGGATGTTCGCGGTGCTGCCCACCGTCGTCGCGGCCGACATGCGCCGCCGGCGCGGACTGGAACCCATCGCGCCCCACAGCCACATGAGCTACGCCCAGAATTTCTTGCACATGTGCTTCGGCGACGTCCCGGAGCAGGTGATCGTCGACGCGTTCGAACAGTCGATGGTGCTCTACGCCGAGCACAGCTTCAACGCATCCACCTTCGCCGCGCGCGTGGTCACCTCGACCCAGTCCGACATCTACAGCGCGGTCACGGCCGCCATCGGCGCGCTCAAGGGCTCGCTGCACGGCGGGGCCAACGAAGCGGTCATGCACGACATGATCGAAATCGGAAGCGCCGAACGGGCTTCGGAGTGGTTGTCTGGCAAGCTGGATCGCGGCGACAAGATCATGGGCTTCGGTCACCGCGTCTACAAGAACGGCGACTCCCGGGTGCCGACCATGAAGGCGGCGCTCACGCGCGTCGCCGCGGCGCGCGACGGTCAGAGGTGGCTCGACATCTACCAGGTCCTGGAAAAGGGGATGGCCCAAGCCAATGGCATCAAGCCGAACCTGGACTTTCCCACCGGCCCGGCCTATTACCTGACGGGCTTCGACATCGGGGCCTTCACCCCGATTTTCGTGATGAGCCGGATCACCGGATGGACGGCGCACATCATCGAGCAGACCGCGTCGAACGCGTTGATCCGTCCGCTGAGCGAGTATGTCGGACCGCCGCAACGCGCTCTATCGTAAGTACCGTGTTGACAAAAGTCCTGGTCGCCAATCGCGGCGAGATCGCGATCCGCGCCTTCCGCGCCGCCTACGAACTGGAAATGGCCACCGTGGCGGTCTACCCCTACGAGGACCGCAATTCGGTGCACCGGCTCAAGGCCGACGAGTCGTACCAGATCGGCGAGGAGGGCCACCCGGTCCGCGCCTACCTGTCGGTCGACGACATCGTCGCCACGGCGCAGGCGTGCGGGGCGGACGCCATCTACCCGGGCTACGGGTTCCTGTCCGAGAACCCGGACCTGGCGGCGGCGTGCGCGGCGGCGGGCATCACGTTCGTCGGCCCGAGCGCCGAGGTGCTCGAGCTCACCGGCAACAAGGCGCGCGCGATCGCGGCGGCGCGGGCGTCGGGCCTGCCGGTGCTGGCGTCCTCGGCGCCCTCGACATCGGTGGACGAGCTGGTGACGGCCGCCGAGTCGATGACGTTTCCGCTGTTCGTCAAGGCGGTCGCCGGTGGTGGCGGCCGCGGGATGCGTCGGGTCACCGACCCCGCGGCGCTGCCGGAGGCGATCGAGGCGGCCAGCCGGGAGGCCGAATCCGCCTTCGGGGATGCCTCGGTGTTTCTCGAACAGGCGGTGATCAACCCGCGCCACATCGAGGTCCAGATCCTGGCGGACAACCACGGCAACGTGATGCACCTCTACGAACGGGACTGCAGCGTGCAGCGGCGGCACCAGAAGGTGATCGAGATCGCCCCGGCGCCGAACCTGGATCCACAACTGCGGATGAGTATTTGCGCCGACGCGGTGGCGTTCGCGCAAAGCATCGGCTACACCTGCGCGGGCACGGTCGAGTTCTTGCTCGACGAGCGCGGCAATCACGTGTTCATCGAGATGAATCCCCGCATCCAGGTGGAGCACACGGTGACCGAGGAGATCACCGACGTCGACCTGGTGTCCGCCCAGCTGCGCATCGCGTCCGGTCAAACGCTGGAAGATATTGGCCTGCACCAGGATTCGATCGTCCCGCACGGCGCGGCGCTGCAATGCCGCATCACCACCGAAGACCCGGCGAACGGTTTCCGCCCGGACACCGGCCGCATCACCGCCTACCGCACCCCGGGCGGCGCGGGAATACGACTGGACGGCGGCACCACCCTGGGCGCGGAGATCAGCGCGCATTTCGACTCGATGCTGATCAAGCTCAGTTGCCGGGGCCGCGACTTCCCCACCGCGGTGCGCCGCGCCCGGCGGGCGGTCGCGGAGTTCCGCATCCGCGGTGTGTCGACGAATATCCCCTTCCTGCAAGCGGTCCTGGACGACCCCGACTTCCAGGCCGGGCGCATCACCACGTCGTTCATCGAGGAACGCCCGCAGCTGCTCACCGCGCGCAGCTCGGCCGACCGCGGCACCAAGATCCTCAGCTACCTGGCCGACGTCACCGTCAACAAGCCCCACGGTGAGCGCCCGTCGACGGTGTACCCGCACGACAAGCTGCCCGACATCGACCTGTCGACCGACCCACCCCCGGGCTCCAAGCAGCGTCTGACCGAGCTCGGACCCCAGCGATTCGCGGCCTGGCTCCGCGAGTCGCGCGGCGTCGCCGTCACGGACACCACGTTCCGCGACGCGCACCAGTCGCTGCTGGCGACCCGCGTCCGCACCAGCGGCCTGATCAAGGTCGCGCCCTACCTCGCGCGGACCATGCCGCAACTGTTGTCGGTGGAGTGCTGGGGCGGCGCGACTTACGATGTGGCGCTGCGGTTCTTGAAAGAGGACCCGTGGGAGCGCCTGGCGGCGCTGCGGGAGGCGATGCCCAACATCTGCCTGCAGATGCTGCTGCGCGGGCGCAACACCGTCGGCTACACGCCCTATCCGGAGACGGTGACGACGGCGTTCGTCGAGGAGGCGACGGCCACCGGCATCGACATCTTCCGGATCTTCGACGCGTTGAACAACGTCGACTCGATGCGCCCGGCCATCGACGCGGTGTGCGACACCGGGGCGGCGGTGGCCGAGGTGGCGATGTCCTACACCGGGGATCTCAGCGATCCGGCCGAAAAGCTTTACACGCTCGACTATTACCTCAAGTTGGCCGAACAGATCGTCGAAGCGGGCGCGCACGTCCTGGCGATCAAGGACATGGCCGGGTTGTTACGCGCGCCGGCCGCCGCGACGCTGGTCTCGGCGCTCAAATCCCGGTTCGACCTGCCGGTGCACGTGCATACCCACGACACCCCGGGCGGACAACTCGCGAGTTACGTGGCGGCCTGGCACGCGGGGGCCGACGCCGTCGACGGTGCCGCTGCCCCGCTCGCGGGGACCACCAGCCAGCCCGCGCTGTCATCGATCGTGGCCGCCGCCGCCAACACCGACTACGACACCGGGTTGTCGCTGCCGGCGGTGTGCGACCTGGAACCGTACTGGGAGGCGCTGCGAAAGGTGTACGCGCCGTTCGAATCCGGGCTGCCGTCCCCGACGGGCCGCGTCTACCACCACGAGATCCCCGGTGGCCAACTGTCGAACCTGCGCCAGCAGGCCATCGCGCTGGGTCTCGGCGACCGGTTCGAGGACATCGAAAACGCCTACGCCGGCGCCGACGCCATCCTCGGGCACCTCGTCAAGGTCACGCCGTCGAGCAAGGTGGTCGGCGACCTGGCGCTGGCGCTGGTCGGGGCGGGCGTCAGCGCGCAAGACTTCGCCGAAGATCCCGCGCGCTATGACATCCCGGATTCGGTCATCGGGTTCCTGCGCGGCGAACTCGGCGATCCGCCCGGCGGCTGGCCGGAGCCGTTGCGTACCAAGGCGTTAGACGGCCGCGGCCCGGCCAAGCCCGAGCAGCCGCTGACGGCCGACGATGAAAAGGCGTTGGCCACACCGGGCGCCCAACGGCAGGCGGCGCTGAACCGGCTGCTGTTCCCCGGGCCGGCCAAAGAGCTCGAGGACCACCGCGAGGCCTACGGCGACACCTCCGGATTGAGCGCCAACCAGTTCTTCTACGGGCTGCGCCAGGGGGACGAGCATCGCGTGGAGCTGGAGCGCGGTGTGGAGCTGCTGATCGGGTTGGAGGCCATCTCCGACCCCGACGAACGCGGCATGCGCACCGTGATGTGCATCCTCAACGGTCAGCTGCGGCCCGTCGTGGTGCGCGACCGCAGCATCGCCACCGACGTCCCGGCCGCCGAGAAGGCCGACCGCGCCAATCCCGATCACGTCGCCGCCCCCTTTGCCGGCGTCGTCACGGTCACCGCCGAGGTCGGCGAGGAGGTCGAGGCCGGCCAGACGATCGCGACGATCGAGGCCATGAAGATGGAGGCCGCCGTCACCGCCCCCAAGGCCGGCAAGGTCGCGCGAATCGCGGTGTCGCGCACCGCACAAGTCGAGGGCGGCGACCTCCTGGTGGTGATCGACTAGCGGCGATCGCAAGCGCGGCCGCGGCGATCGCAAGCGCGGCCGCGGCGATCGCAAGCGCGGCGTAGCCGGGCGCAGCGGGTCGCCGCTATAGGCCGTAGCCGGGCGCAGCGGGTCGCCGCTATAGGCCGTAGCGGGGCGCAGCGGGTCGCCGCCATCAAACGTGCCTGGCCTTGATCAGGGCCGCGCGCGCCAGCGTCTGCTCCGCCTGCTTGACGTGGGCGGCGTCGACCAGGACGCCGTTCACCCCGACGGCTCCCCGGCCCTTGGCCTCGGCCTCCCGGTAGGCGGCGACGTTGGCTTCGGCGCGGGCGATCTCGTCGGCGGTCGGGGCGTAGACCTCGTTGGCGACCGGAACCTGGTCGGGGTGGATGGCCCACTTCCCGGTGTAGCCGAGCAGCGACGCGCGCCGGGCGTCGCGCTCATACCCGGCGAGGTCGCGGTAGTCGGGGTACGGCGCGTCGATCGCGTCGATGCCCGCGATGCGCGCGGCGACGATCACCTTGTTGCGCGCGTAGGCCCAGAACTCGCCCGGATACTCGCCCAGCGGGACGAAGTTGGTGTCCACCCGCGCGCCCTGTGACAGCGAGAAGTCGCCCACCCCGAAGATCAGGGCGTCCAGGCGATCGCTCGCCGCCGCGATCTCTTCGGCGTTGGCCAAACCTTCGACCTCTTCGATCAGCACCTCGAGCCGGATCCGCCTGTCCAGGTTCAATTTTGATTCCAGCTGGGTGAGCAGGACGTCCACCCACCACACGTCGCGGGCGGTGCGGGCCTTGGGGATGATGATGGTGTCGAGGTTGCGGCCGGCCCTGGTCACCACCTCGATGACGTCGTCGTGGCACCACCGGGTGTCCAGGCCGTTGATCCGCACCGCCCGCACGGTGCGGCCCCAGTCCAGGTCGTTGAGCGCGTTGATCGCCTTGCCGCGCGATTCCTCCTTGAACGCGGCGGGCGTGGCGTCCTCGAGGTCGAGGAACACCAGGTCGGCACCGCACCCGGCCGCCTTGTCGAACATGTTGTCGCTGCAGGCGGGCACCGCGAGCTCGGAGCGGCGGAGAAGATTCGTCATCGTTGCCTTTCCTTCAGTGTCCTTGTGTCACAACACGCCACGGGCGCGCAGGTCGTCGATTTCGTCGTGGCTCATGCCGAGCAGATCCCCGTATACCTCGGTGTTGTGCTCGCCGAGGCACGGCCCCAGATGCCCGACCGTGCCGGGGGCCGACGAGAACCGCGGCACGGGGGCCTGCACCGTCATGGGGCCGAGTTGTGGGTCGTCGACGGAAATGAACACCCCACGATGCGCCAGCTGTTCGTCGGCGACCAGGTCGCTGATGTCATAGACCGGCGCGGCGGCCACCTCGTGCGCTTCGAAGGCGTCCATCGCCTCCGAAAGTGTTTTGGTGGCAACCCAATCGGCGACCACGGCGTCGACCTCGCGGGCGCGCGCCAACCGTCGCTGCGGGTCGGAGAAGTCGGCGTCGTCCAGCAGATCGTGGCGGCCGATCGCCCGGAACACCCGCAGCGCCAACGCCGGCGAACTGCCGGACATGGCCAGCCACTTGCCGTCCGCGGTGCGATAGGTGTTGCGCGGCGCCGAAATGTCCCACCGGTTGCCGGCCCGCTCGGGCACCAGGCCCAACTGGTCATAGCCCAGCAGCGTCTGTTCCAGCAGCCGGGCCAGCGGGTCGATCAGGTTGACGTCGATCAGTTGTCCGGGCCCGCCGTGCACGTCGCGGTGATACAGCGCCATCATCACCGCGTACGCGGCGTTCAGCGACGCGACGCCGTCGGCCAACATGAACGGCGGCAGCGTCGGCGGCGCGCCGGCCTGACCCGTGATGTGCGCGAACCCGCTCATCGCCTCGCCCAGCGTGCCGAACCCGGGGCGCTCGCTCTTCGGCCCGCTCAGCCCGTACCCGGTGATGTGCAGCATCACGATCCGCTCGTTGACCGCGCGCAGGCTCTCGTAGTCGAGGCCCCACTTGCGCAAGGTCTGGGGGCGGGTGTTGAAGATGGCGACATCGGCGTGCTCCACCAGGCGGCGCACCAGCTCCTGCCCTTCGGCGCACCGCAAGTCGAGCGTGATCGACCGCTTGTTGCGCGCGATCGACTTCCACATCAGGCCGACACCGTCGCGCTGGTTGCCCCAGCCGCGGATCGGGTCGCCGTGGCGCGGTTCTTCGACCTTGATCACGTCGGCGCCGAACTCCCCGAGATAGGTGGCCACCAGCGGCGCGGCGGCCAACGTGGCGAGGTCGAGCACCCGCAGCCCGTCAAGCATGGGCACCGGCGGCCACCCGGCTGTTCGACGGACGCTGCAGCCCGAGATGGCCGCGCAGCGTGGAGGATTCGTATTCCGTGCGGAACAGGCCGCGGCGCTGCAGCTCCGGCACCACCATGCGCACGACGTCCTCGAATGCACCGGGCAGATGCGTTGCGGCCAAGACGAATCCGTCACACGCGCCGCTTTCGAACCAGTCGGCCATCTGATCGGCGACCTGTTCGCCGGTGCCGACGAAGCGCGGCCCCTGCAGCAGTGTGGCGCGATGGTTGGCGAGGTCGCGCAAGGTGACCGTGTCCCCGCCGATATGGGTGCGCAGGTTCTGCACCAGGCCGCGGATGCCGGAGACCGAGGCGAGCAGTTCGTCGGTCACCGGGTCGTCGAGATCGTGTTGCGCGAAGTCGTAGTTCATCAGCTCGGACAGCAGCGTCAGCGACGCCATCGGATGCACGAGGTCGTTGAGGAACATGGCCTCGCGATCCTTGGCGTGGGCCTCGGATTCGCCCACCACCGCGTAGGCCATGGGGCAGATGCGCACGGCGGCCGGATCGCGGCCCGCGTCGGCGATGCGGTCCTTTTGATCGGCGTAGTGGTTGCGTGCGACCTCGATGCCCGGGTCGCCGGTGAAGATCAATTCGGCCCACCGAGAAGCGAATTCGCGGCCGCGGCCCGACGATCCGGCCTGGATGATGACCGGGCGGCCCTGCGGGGTCCGCGGCACCGTCAACGGTCCACGGGCGGAGAAGAACTGGCCGACGTGTCCCAGCTCGTGCACCTTGTTGGGGTCGGCGAACTGCCCGGAAGCCCGGTCGTGCAGGACGGCTTCGTCCTCCCAGGTGTCCCACAGGCCGGTCACCACGTCCATGAATTCGTCGGCGCGGTCGTACCGTTCGTCGTGACCGAGGTGGGCGTCGACCCCGAAGTTCTGCGCCTCGCTGTCGTTGACGGAGGTGACCACGTTCCACGCCGCGCGGCCGCCCGACAGGTGGTCGAGCGAGGCGAACGTGCGCGCCACGTGGAACGGCTGGTAGTAGGTGGTCGAGTAGGTGGCGCCCAGCCCGATCTTCGACGTGGCCTGCGCCAGCACCCCGAGAATCACACTGAGGTCCAGCTTGACCGGGCGGGCGCCGTAATGCACGGCCTCGCCTACCGATCCGCCGTAGACGCCGGGCATGGCCAAGCGGTCGTCGAAGAACATCAGGTCGAAGCAACCCTCTTCGAGCTGGCGGCCGATCTTCGCGTAGTAGGACGCGTCCAGGTACCGGTGTTCGGTCGCGGGGTGCCGCCACGAGCCCGCGTAGACCGAGGTGCTGCCGGCCTGCATGAAGGCCACGAGGGCCATTTTGTCGGTGCGCATGCTTGAAACGTAACATCTGATATTTCAGATATCAAATGCTAGATCTGTCGTTTGGTATTATGCCCAGGTGGCTTCGACCTCAGGGATCGACATCTCCGGGACGGTCCGAGAGCGCGCCGCCCGGGAGCTTCGCGACCGCATTCTGACCGGCGTGCTGCCGGCCGGCTCCCGGGTCGATCTCGACGCCATCACCGAGGAATTCGCGACCAGCCGCACGCCGGTGCGCGAGGCGTTGCTGGAGCTGTCGTTCGAGGGCCTGGTTCAGGTCGCCCCGCGCAGCGGGGTGACGGTGGTCGGCATCAGCCCGGGCGACGTCCTGGACAGCTTCACGATTCTCGGCGTGCTGACCGGGCAGGCCGCGGCGTGGGCCGCCGAGCGGATCGAGCCCGCCGAACTCGCCACGCTCAGGGAACTCGCCGCCGACGTGGTCGCGCGATCCGGTGACGACTCCATCGGAGAGGCCAACTGGCATTTCCATCAGATGATCCATCGCGCGGCGCACTCCCCTCGCCTGCTGAACCAGATCAAGCAGGTCGCGCGCGTGGTGCCGAGCAACTTCCTCACGCTTTTCCCCGAGCACGAAAAGCATTCGCTCGACGAACATCAACAGCTCCTCGATGCGCTGGGCGACAAGGACGCCGAACGCGCCCGTGCGATCGCCGAACGGCACGTCTTGGATGCCGGCCGCTCGCTGGCCGACTGGCTCGAGCAGCGCCGCGACGTCTAGCCCGCCAGCGCGGGCAGCACCTTGTCGGTGAGCAATTGCACCGATTTCCACGCTTCGTCGACCGGCATGCCACCGACCAGGGGGTGCATGACGAGCGGCCCGTAGTTCTGCGCCTCGCGCACCTCCGAGATCAGCTGATCTGGAGTCAGGAAGCGGTATCGCCCCGATGCCCTGACCTGATCCAGGGTCTGCACACCCGGAAGGTGCATGAGCGAGCGTTGATCGGTGGACCATCCGCCGTAAGTGACTGCCTCCCACAGGATGTGGTCGCCCAGTTCCGCCCACGCCCGCTCGGGGTCCTCGTGCAGGTAGATCATTCCGCGGTTGATCGGTCCCGGCATGAGAATGAACGGCGCCATGCCGGCCTCGGCGCACAGCTCGCGGTAGTAGGCGGCGATCTCGGGCAGGTGATCGGCCAGGCTGAGCGGCAGCCGGAACCGGGCGGCGCGGCGCGCGGTGGCACGCGCGCCACCGCCGACGTACAGCGGTGGATGCGGCCGGGTCCACGTGCCAATGTCGGACCACACCGCCAGCATCCGCTCGAGCAGGCCGTCCATCAGCGCGCCACGTCGCGTGAAATCGGCTCCCAGCGCATCGTATTCGACCGTGCGGTATCCCAGGCCCACCGTGGTGTGCAGCCGGCCGCGGCTCATGTTGTCGACGAGCGCGATGTCTTCGGCAAGGCGGACGGGGTTCCACAGCGGGCCCAACGCGCAATCGACGCTGGCGATCAGTGTCGAGGTGCGGGCCAAGAACATCGCCGCGGCCATGATCGGGTTGCAGCTCCACCCGTGCCCGGTCGCGTGATGCTCGTCGACACTGATCGACGTGATGCCGTGCGACTCACCCCACTGCGCCAGTTCGAGCGCTGCGGACAGCAGTTCGCCCTGCACGCGCGGATCCCCCTGCGGCGAGGCGAAATTGAAGCGCAGGACCGTCAGCAACATGCTATGAGTTCCTCGCAATCTGGTTGCGCAGCCACGCGCTTTCCCAGAAGTTCGTGCTGCTTGCGAGAAGCTTTTCATGCGCCTGCCGGAGCACATCGCGAGCCCCCGAATGCTCGGCGGGCACGAGCTGGGCGAGGTGGATGGCGTGCAGTGCCCGATCGGCGGCCAGGTGCGCCCGGGCGCGATCCAGGAGCGCATCGGCGCCGGCCAACTCGACCACGTCGGCCGCGACGGCGTCGAATCCGACCGGGTACAGCTCGGTGGTCGACTCGTGGTGGAACCAGCCCGAGTAGTTCTCCCAGACGGCCCGCACGTCCCAGGCGACCTTCCCATAGCCCTGGCCCACTTCGTATTCCGCGGGCAACGTGATCTCGCGCATCAGGGTGCGGACATCCTTTCCGGCATTCATTCCGGCGACCGTCTGATCGTGGATGTACTGGATGGCGTTGCGCAGCCGGGTCAGCTCGGCGTTGATGCGCTCGGCCCCCGCGACGGGCGCGAAGTGACCCGTCACGAGCAGCTCGGGGTGCAGGTCGCGGACCCGTTCCACCGAGGCAATGGCCGTCAACGCGTCCCGGTAGCGGTCGCCCCGCATGGTGACGAGGTTGGGGATGTGCCCGAACAGGGGGCCGAAGGTGTTTCCGCACAGGCAGATTCGTTCGTCGGGGAGCCAGACCACCAGCGAGTCGGTGGTCTCCCCACCTTGCACCGAGATCAGTTCCATCCGCCGGCCGCCGAGCTCCAGCGTCAGCGTGTCCTCGAAGTCGAGGTCGACGACGGGCACGCTCTGGCCCGCCAGCTGCGCGGTCCCCAGGCGCCGTTGGATGGCTTGGATGCCGTCGGCCAGCGTGTCTTTGAACGCGAACGCGCTGCGGCTGGCGCGGTAGGGGATCAGTCGTTCGTTGTCGTCTCGCCACGCCGTCCAGTTCGCTTGCGCGACAACGGTCGTGTCGGGGTCGCGCACGCTGTCCAGGCCGCCGACATGGTCGACGTGGCCCTGGGTGAAGATGATGTAGCGCACCGGCGAGGAGTCCACGGCGTCGAAGTTGGCGCGATGCACCGGCCCCTCGAAACCCATGCCGGTGTTGACGATCACCCGGCCCTGCGCGGTGGTGAGCAGGTACGAGTTGGACAGCCCGGGCGAGCACCACAATCCCGGGGCGATCTCATCCGCCTTCTCCGCGGACGCCGGGCGCATCGCGTCGGCTCCGGGCCTGCCGCGATAGACGGGTTCGGTCATCGCTGCTGACTCCTTTATTCGGGTCGGACGTCGAACTTGTCGAAATAGAAGCCGAACCGGCCGCGGAGTTCGTCGGCGGAGACGCCGAAGTGCCGTTGCAGTTCGTAATGGATGCGGCCGTGCTTGCCTCGTGGATTGCCGTCCAGGTAGCGCTGGAAGCCGTCGCGCACTTGCTGCGGCAATTCGACACCGCCGCAGTGATACAGCCGCTCGAGCACCGGCATCTCGTTGCCACCCAGCTGATGAAAGTTGACGTCGATGCTGCGTTCGGTGTCCACCAGGTCGCGGTCACGCACGCATGCGCTCAGCAGACGATGCACGCGATCGCTCCAATATTCCAGCAGCCACTGCGGATCAATGCTGTTGCGGCGCAGCCGATCCGAGTAGGCCATCATCGTGATCGCCGATTGGATCACCGCGACCGGGTCGCGGTGCGTGAAAGCCACCGTCGCGTCGGGGAACGTCGCCATCAACGGGCCGAGCTGCTCGCAGTGCTGCGGACTCTTGAGGACCCAGGTGCGCGGACCCCGCAGAAAGGTGAGCGCCTGCAGCACCTTGCGCATGTAGGCATAGTGGCGGGTTTGGTCGAGGCTCAGGTAGTAGTCGCGCCAATCCGGCACCCGCGCATGCCATTCCAGGACATAGGAGGCCAGATCGAGGTCGAGGAGTTCCACCTCCTCCTCGATCGCCTCGGGGAAGCGGTCATGCATGGCGGCCACCACGGGCGCGCTGGCCATCAGCGCTTCGTGTTCTGCTTTGGCTCGCGCGTAACGGGGGTCCACGCCGAACACGTCGGGCCCCTGCCCACGAGCGGGGATGGGATCCTGGCTCTCCCAGTACGGCAGCGCGCGCCTGCGCGGGTCGGCGGCAATGAGATTCACCAGGTGCGTGGTGCCCGACCGCGGCATCCCGACCACGATGAAAGGCCTCTCGATCGGGATGGATTCGATCTCGGGGTACCGCGTGATCAGCTCGGTGAGCGACAACCGGTTACGCAGCAGGCGGACGATCCGCTGCCGCAGCGAACCGCGGGTGAGCTGGCGCAGGCCATCGTCGGCTTCGATCGCCGCGACGTGCGCGCGCAGCCGGTCAGCGAAGCCGTCGGCGTCGTCAAGATCGGCGGCTGCGGTCTTTAGGCCGGTCTGTTCGACGACCTCCGCGAGCATCCGGTCGACGTCGAGGTCGACGCGCTTGGCCTCGGTGAACTCCAGGATCTGGCGCTGGACGTCGGTCAGCCGGGGCGCGGTCAGGTCGTCGAAGTCGATGTCGTCAACCGCAGAACCCACCGCAACCCCTCTTCGACGCGTCAGGTGAGAAAGATGACACCGAGGCTAGACGCGGCGCTATTCCGTGGTTCACCCACCATCCCGGCCAGCGGTCACCCAGCTACAGGTTGGCCAGATCGTCGGGCACGTCGATCTTGTGCGCCTGCAGCGCCTCCAGGGGGACCACCTCGAGGGTGCTCTCGTGCGTGGATGCCAGCACCACCGGCGCCGCACACCCGTCGTGGTGAGCCCGCAGCCAATTCAGCGCGGTCACGCACCAGCGGTCGCCGGGCAGCAGGCCCGGGAACCGATACTCGGGAACCGGCGTCAACAGGTCGTTGCCAATGGAGCGCTGGTGCTCCAGGAACTCGGCGGTCATCACCGCGCAAATGGTGTGCCGTCCAAGGTCCTGAGGCCCGGTTGAGCAACAGCCGTCGCGGTAGAAACCGGTCAGCGGGTCTGTGCCGCACGGTTCCAGCGGACCGCCCAGCACATTTCGATCAGGCACCCGTCCAGTATTGCTCTCGCGGTGGTGAAGTTTGAAGCAATTTGCCGACTGCGCCCAAGGATTTTCCGCGCCGGCGCCTTGGAGCCCGATGTGGACGGCCGAACGGCGGGCGTGTTAACTCGAATCGATGTCGACGCCGCCCAACCCGCCCGGAAATCCCGCCGATGAACCACCGTGGGGATGGCAGCCGCCCGGTTACGGTCCGCAGCCGAATCCGCAGGGCCCGCCTCCGCCACCGCCGGGGTATCCGTCGCCGCAGGGTTACCCCGGGTACCCGGGCTATCCGGGCTATGGCGGGTACCCGGGCTACGTCGACCCGCAGGCGCCGTTCGGCCGTGATCCCGTTACCGGGCTGCCCCTGTCGGATAAGTCCGCCACCACCGCCGGCTTACTTCAGCTCTTCCTCGGCCTGTTCGGTGTCGGCCGCTTTTACATCGACTCGACTCAGATCGCCGTGGCCCAGCTGTGCGTGGGGCTGTTCGGAATTGTCTTCAGCCTGTTCTGTTTTCTGGGATTCCCGGTCCTGCTCGGCGGGATCATCTGGGCGATCGTCGACGCGATCCTGATCTTCACCGGCAGCGTCAAAGACAACCACGGCCGCAAGCTGCGCTAGGCCCTCCATATAAGAGGGCTATCGGGTTCGGTTGGCCTGCAACGGTTTTGGCGCACAGTCGGGGACATTTTAACCCGGCCGGCATGCACGACGGCCCGGGGCGCGCCGGAGTCGATGGTTACGGATTGGTCACGATGGCGGGTGGGTGCCGACTTTCGGCGACCCCGATTACGGTGCGGGAACAATTGTTATCTCAAGCTCTCGCGACGCGCTGAGCAAATCCCAGGGAAATCGCCCCGGAAACTTATCGTCACATCGTGGAACGACGAACGGCCCTGAAACTCCCTCTGCTGTTGGCGGCGGGCGCCGCAGTTACCCGGGTACCCAGGGCCTCCGCGGAGGAGGCGGGCCGGTGGTCCCCCGATCGCGCCAACCGGTGGTATCAGGCGCAGGGCTGGCTCGTCGGAGCAAACTACATTCCCGCGAGCGCCATCAACCAGTTCGAGATGTTTCAGGCCGATACCTTCGACCCGCGGCGCATCGACACCGAGCTCGGCTGGGCTCAGTTCTATGGCCACAACACCGCGCGGGTCTTCCTCCATGATCAGCTGTGGGCCGCCGACCAGCGCGGGTTCCAAACGCGCCTAGGGCAATTCGTCGACATCGCGGCCCGTCATCACATCAAACCGCTGTTTGTCTTCTTCGACTCCTGCTGGGATCCGCAACCCCGCGCGGGTCGACAGCGCGCGCCGCGCCCCGGTGTGCACAACTCGGGCTGGGCGCAGAGCCCGGGTGCCGAGCGCCTCGGCGACCCCCGCTACGTCCCGGTGATGCGCGACTACGTCACCGCGGTGATGACCCAATTCCGTAACGACAACCGGGTTTTGGGCTGGGACCTCTGGAATGAACCCGACAACCCGGCACGCCAATACCGCAACACCGAAAGAAGCGATAAGGAGCAACTCGTCGCCGACCTGCTCCCCCAGGTGTTTCGGTGGGCGCGCGCGGTGGATCCGAGCCAGCCGCTCACGAGTGGAGTGTGGCGGGGCGACTGGGGACAACCCCAGGGCCGCAGCGCAATCAGCGACATCCAGCTCGCCAACTCCGACGTGGTCACCTTCCATTCCTACGCTGAGCCCGCCGGGTTCGAGTCGCGCATCAACGAGCTGACGCCGATGGGCCGGCCGATCCTGTGCACGGAATACATGGCTCGGCCCCGGGGCAGCACCGTACAGAGCATCCTGCCCGTCGCCAAACGCCTCAACGTCGGCGCGATCAACTGGGGCCTGGTTGCCGGCAAGACCCAGACCTACTTCCCCTGGGAAACGTGGGATCACCCGGCCACGACGGTTCCGAAGGTGTGGTTCCACGACTTGATCCGGCCCGAGGGACGTCCGTTCCAAGACATCGAGGTTTTGACCGTCCGGAAGCTGGCCGGAAGCCAGGCCTGACAAGCAGAGGCGGGCCAACCGGCCCGCCTGGGCTTTGACCATTCAACGATCGCCGTCGCGCTGCCAGTAGTAGCGTTTATGCCAGCTCAGAAGGGGGCGGCGATGATCGTCGGTGTTGGCCATCTGCCCGCGACGCCATGACGCTGGCGAACCTGAGCGAAGCGGAACTGATCGCGTCGGCCGGCGGCGATCCGTGGGCGATCAATCAGAACTTGCAGGCGGGTAGCCCGTTACAGATTTCGCAGTTGGCGGAGGCCTTTCATGGCGCGGGTCGACACACCGCCGAAGCCGACCATGCATTCGAGCAAGCGCGAAAACGGTTCGCCGCCGCCTGGAACCATCAGGATGGTGGCCACCCCATCAACGATTCTGACGAAGTGCAGCGGGTGACCAAAATGCTCGGTGCGCAGTCCGAGCAGCTGCCGAAGATCGGTGCTGAATTGGAAACGATCGCCGCCGCGTTGGCCGACGCGCAGAAACAAGGAGCTCGAGAGATCGCCCTGCTGGACAGTGAGCTCCGAGGCCTCGACAGCCTCATGACCGCGATCAAGAAGGAATTGGCCTCCCATCTGCCCGAGTCGGAACGCCAGAAGCTGTTGAGACTGTACGACGACGCGCACGCCGATGCCGTGGACGACGTCCGCGATGCCGTCAAACAAATGACGTCAATTCGCAACGGGTACTCCGACACTCTCCGTAGAGCCATGGGTGCCCTGCATACCGACGGTTACGACCCACCGAAAGCTGTAGACGAGTGGATCGAAAGCCCGCTGAAACCGGGTGAGGTGAGAGACCTCGGGCCGATCGCCGGTACCGGCGGCATTCCCGGCATCCCGGGTATCGGGGCGGCGGACTTAGGAGAAGTGGTCGAGATCCCCGGACAGCCGGGAAAATATCTCGCGATTTTTGGGGATTCGTTCTCCGGCAACAAAGTCGGTGAGGACGAACACTATCGATCTGTGGCCGTACCGGTGACCTTCGACGCCGACGGACGTCCGCATTTTGGTGCGCCACTAACGGGCCCCGAGAATAGTGGCCGCGAGCTCTTCACAATGCCGTCGGAGGCGGTCAAGGCCGGAATCAGCGACACGTTGCCAGCCGGAACGGTCACCCTGGGCGACAAAACGTACATGATGGTGACCGGCACGACGGGGAACCTTAAGCCGGCGGCTTCGTGGCTGGTCGAAGTCAACGGTGACCCGGGCAAAGGGTGGACAATGGTGCCAGGCTCGTATCGCGCCGCGGGAGAGGCGCCCACCCAGATCAGCGGCTATAAGGGCTCGGACGGCAAAGTCTACATCGCCGCTGATTCCTTCGACCGCAGCCGAGGCATCACCATGTACCGCGCGGATCCTGACAAAGTGTTCAATCGCGGCAGTTGGCAGCCCTGGAACGGAACCGGCTGGGGCCAAGCCGGCGGAGTCGCCACCGCTCCGATAAGCCGCACACCCTTCGGCGAACTCAGTTTCAGGGAGGTCGACGGCAAGGCGGTGCTGTCGGGTTTCAATCAGGGCACTGGAAATGTCGAAGTTCGGGTGGTGGATGAACCCACTAAAGTGTTGAGCGTCGGGCCGACAGTTGTTGCACAGCAGAGCAATCCGCAGGGGCCAAACTTTGTACCCCAGAACTACGGTGGGTATATCCTGCCTGGATCCACGCTGGATAAGCTGAATCTGTTCGTAAGTCAATGGAACACAACGACCAACACCCCGTACAACACTCGGCAATTCCAGGTAAACGCAAACCGCTAATCTACCCGCCGATAGGACCAGAAATGATCAGTAGGACGCTCGCTGTCGCTGCCGGGGTTCTCACCGCGTTTATGACTAGTTGCAACGCTCGCGCCGACGCGCCTGCATTTCCGGACATCAGCGGGTATTCACCCGTGACGGTTGCGGACTACACGATTGGGCTTCCCAACACGGGGCGTGCACCGCTCAACATGGTCTATTTCCTTACCCCGGATGGAATCACGTGCGATTTCTTCTCCGGGGAAGCACAATGCACAGGCAATAATTTTCCCGCGGTCCCGCCAGCCAGCGGGGCCGGCACGGTGAACGCGATTGGGACCGCCTCTGGACTGGCTCAATCCGGCGACCCGATCGCGCCTAACGGCCAGGTCTATGGCCATCCACTCAAGACGTTGCCCCCACTGCATTCCATCACCGTCGACGGCATCATTTGCGGGGTCGATAACTCAGGCACGACCGCATGCAAAGACCCCCAAGGCCGTGGCTTCGTCCTGTCGCCACATGGTTCTGGTTGGCTGCCTCACGTGTGACTGTCAATCAGGCGGTAGGCGACCGCTTCAGCGTCCGACCATGATTCGGAGGAGGTTTCGAATGCCTACCGTCGCACGCCTGACTACTCGATCGTTTGCCTTAATCTTCGTCTTGGTGTCCGTGTCCTGTACGTCGCCGTCGCAACACGCCGTCGCACAGCCGCCCGGCTTCCCTAAGCTCGACGAGTTCACCCCGGTATCAATCGATAACTACATCGAAATTCCGCCGAAAGGATTGCGGTACGCCTACTTTTCGACCCCTTACAACATCCAATGTTGGTTTGAGGCCGGCGAGCCCGTACCGGTGTGGCAATCGCAAGACATCAATTGCCTAGGGGACATGCCGGACGCGAATCCCTGCATGGTCGGCAAAGCAACGGGCGTACGATCAGCACCCACATATGCGATCAGCATGACAGGTAACAAATGTGGTGTGCCGTATACCCACGGGACATTGTTAAACATCGGACAGAAGGTGAACTTCCGCGACGCGACGTGCGTAGTGGGTCCTGACCGCCTCGTCGCCTGCCTGGACACCAGCAGCGGCGAGCACGGATTTGTGCTCAAACCCTCTGGCAGCGTGGCTTTTTAGGGCACAACTAAACCGGTTTGCCCACGGCGGCGATCCGAAACCGCTTGACCCAAAAGGGTTTACGAAGCCGCGAAGTCGCCGACGACGGTCATTTTGTTGCCGTCCCGTGCGGTGGCGAAGCCGCCTGCGTTGAATGCGCAATTCAGGATGATCGCCCGGTGCGGGGGACTTTGCATCCACATGTCCAGGGCCTCACGGGGATTCGCGGCGGATCCGGTGCCCCAGAAGACGATTTCACCCGTGGAGCGGCTCCGATAGCCCGCCTGCGCGATCCGTGCCTGCGGCGACGAGCCGTCCGAGCCGATGTGTCCGCTGACCCCGCTGCGCAGCATGTCGTCGGCATGCCGCTGGGCGGCTTCCGTCAGACGCGGGTCGTCGGTGATCGGTCCGCATCCCTGGCGAAGCTGGTTGACGCCGCTGTACACCGCGCTCCCCGCATCGTCGGCGTGCGCAACGAACCCGTCTGCACCGGAAACAGTAATGAAGGCAGTGCAGATCGAGAAGATTGCGTAGAACGCAACTTTCCTCGTCATGTTTGCCTCGTACCGCATACTGGCTTTATCTGTTTCAGATAACAAAATGTTACCCACTTGCAACCATCGGCGGTCGCGAATAACAGATCCGTTCGGCAGCCGCCGACGGCGAGGCTAAGCCAAAGGTCCTGCTAGTGGCCGGTGTTGTGGGCCAGATCGATGGCGTACTGATTCACGAAGTGGCCCGCCGGCGGATCACCCTTGCCGCACGTCCCGTCGGATTCGCCGGGACGTTTGATCCACAGGTAGGCGTCGGCGTGCGCACCCGCGGTCGAGGCGGTGGGCGGGGTGCCCAACGCTCGGCCGCTGGGATTGCACCAGTTGAGCTCGGAATCAGGCGCCGGTCCGGCACCGTTGCGCGACGTGTCGATCACGTAGTGCGAACCGTTGGTGAGTCCCGAAATCGCTTCGCCGTAACCGATTTCGTCCTCGGTGGTGAAGAAGTTCGCGGTGTTGACGCTGAAGCCCCGCGCGTGACCGACGCCGGCCTGATTCAGCCTGGCGGCCATGTCCTCGGCACTGTGCCAACGCAGGTGACCCGCATCGATGTACACGGCCGCGTTCGGATCCTTCGTCAGCGTGTCGACGGCGTAATGAACCAGATCGAACCGTTCTTGGCGCTGATCACCCGAGAGGCAGTCGGCCATGGCGAGCGCATCGGGCTCGACGATGATCGCCACCCGCGAGGTGCCCACGCCGCCGGCGATCCCATCGATCCAGCTCCGGTAGTCGGCGCCCGACCCCATGCCGCCCGCGGCGAAGCTGCCGCAGTCGCGATGGGGGATTCCGTAGATCGCCAGCACCGGGATGGCGCCGGCGGCGGCCGCGTCGCCGACGTACTTCCCGACCGTTGCTGCGGAACCGCCCGGGACGATCCAGTACGCCTGCGGCGTATTGGCGATCGCGGTCAACTCGGCACTCGGCGGATCGGCGCTCTGGGCGGCGCGCATGGCCGCCGACGTGGGGTTGACGTAGAACGGCGCCCCGTCCAGTGGGTTGCCATCGGAGGCCAAACGCACCGTCGGGGCGGGACGGACCGGCACCGGGTCGCAGACAAGGCCGATGCCGGCGACGGCGGTGATCGTCAGGAACGGGGTGATCCATCGTGCGACTGCACGAGCAACTGAGAACGTCACCTCAGGAAAATTAGTGGGTCGAACCATCGAGCGCCAACGAGGGTGGCGACCGGTCGGCGCGCGCACGATCGGTGCATCGTGAGAGCACGATCTACCTGCGACGGGGCGCCGGTAGTTTGTGGCGGTGGCGGAGGGATTTGAACCCTCGGACGGTTTTAGCCGTCACACGCTTTCGAGGCGTGCTCCTTAGGCCGCTCGGACACGCCACCGCCGAGCAGCTTACCGAACGGCATGCCTCTCACCCCAATCGCTGGCGGGCGAAGAACGCCTCCAGCGGCGCCGCGCACTCCTGTGCCAGGACACCGCCGCGCACTTCCGGCCGGTGATTGAGCCGCCGGTCGCGGACCACGTCCCACAGCGATCCGACCGCGCCCGTCTTGGGTTCCCAGGCGCCGAACACCAGCCGCCCGATGCGCGACAGCACCAGCGCACCCGCGCACATGGTGCACGGTTCGACAGTCACGGCCAACGTGGCGCCCTCGAGCCGCCACCCGTCGCCGAGCACCTCGGCGGCCGCGCGCAGCGCGAGGATCTCGGCGTGGGCGGTCGGGTCGCCCAGGGCCTCGCGGGCATTCACGGCGCGGGCCAACTCGGTGCCGTCGGCGCTGATCACGACCGCGCCGATGGGCACATCGCGGGGACCCGCCGTCGCGGCGACCGACAGCGCGGAACGGATCAGCTGTTCGTCAGGAATCACCGACCGATCCTGATGGCGGCGACCCGCTGCGCCCGGCTCCATCAGTGGTGGCGACCCGCTGCGCCCGGCTCCGCCGCGCTTGCGATCACCGACCGAGGCGGTCGATCACCGCCGACAGCTGATCGGCGAAGCCCATCTCGCGGGCGATGCGGCCCAGCTGCTCGTCGGCATACAGGTCGGTCTCGTCGAGGATGACCCCCAAGACCGCCTCGGGCAGCCCGATGTCGGACAGCAGCCCCAGGTCGCCCTCTTCGAAGGGATCGGAATCCTCGAGGTCGTCGGGATCGATGTCGGCGTCGAGCTTGTCGAGCACTTCCGCGGCGATGTCGTAGTCCAACGCTGCGGTGGCGTCCGAGAGCAGCAGCCGCGTCCCCGACGGCGCGGGCCGCACGATGACGAAGAATTCGTCATCGACGTCGAGCAGGCCGAAGACAGCCCCGGCGCTGCGCAGTTCACGCAGCTCCGTCTCGGCGGCCGCCAGGCTCGTAAGCGACTTGCGGGCCATTGGAGCACAGCGCCACTGTCCCTCTTCACGCACGACCGCGACGCCGAAGCCGTCCGGCACATCTGCGGACAGGCCCTGGGCGGAGGCCCGTTGTTGTGCTCCCATGGCCGCTTACGGTAGTCCCTGACCAGGCCCCTGACCAGATGGAGCCTGGTAGCGGCGACATCTGACAGCGACCTATCCGAACGGATGTGCCAACCTTGGAATGTGGCAAGCCCTCCTTCTAAGACACCGGTGTGTGTGCTCGGGCTGGGGCTGATCGGTGGCTCGATCATGCGGGCCGCCACGGCGGCGGGCCGTGAAGTCTTCGGCTACAACCGCTCCGTGGAGGGCGCGCAGGCCGCGGCCGCCGACGGCTTTGACGCCTCCACGGAGCTCACCGAGACCCTGACCCGCGCCGCCGGCTCCGGCGCGTTGATCGTGCTCGCGGTACCGATGCCGGCGATGGCGGGCATGCTCGCGCACATCAAGGACACGGCCCCGGCGTGCCCGTTGACCGACGTCACCAGCGTCAAAAAGGCGGTGCTCGACGAGGTCGTCGCGGCGGGTCTGCAGGAACGCTTCGTCGGGGGCCACCCCATGGCGGGCACCGCGCATTCGGGTTGGACCGCCGGCTACGCCGGGTTGTTCGCCGGGGCGCCGTGGGTGGTCAGCGTCGACGATCATGTCGACCCGACGGTCTGGTCGATGGTGATGACGTTGGCGCTGGACTGCGGCGCGGTGGTGGTGCCCGCCAGATCCGATGAACACGACGCCGCCGCGGCCGCCATCTCGCATCTTCCCCACCTGCTCGCCGAGGCGCTGGCGGTCGTCGCCGGGGACGTCCCGTTGGCGTTCGCGCTGGCCGCCGGGTCATTCCGAGACGGGACCCGGGTGGCGGCCAGCGCCCCGGATCTGGTGCGGGCGATGTGCGAGGGCAACTGCGACCAGCTGGTGCCCACGGTCGACCGCGTCATCGAACTGCTGAGTCGCGCCCGCGATTCGCTGGCCCACCACAACTCGGTCGCCGACCTCGTCGAAGCGGGCCACGCCGCGCGAACGCGTTACGACAGCTTCCCGCGCAGCGACATCTTCCACGTCGTCGTCGGCGCGGAGAACTGGCGCCAGGAATTGGCCGCCGCGGGCCGCGCGGGCGGGGTGATCAGATCCGCTCTGCCAAGCCTGGATAGTCGACGATGAATCCTTCGTCGTCGACGCTCACCGTGGTGTCGGCGATCGGCGTGTGCACCTTGATCTCGCCGCGACTGCCCGCGCTGCTGTAGCTCACCGTGTCCGCGATGATGGACATCTCCGGCACGTTGACGTAGACGACGGGCAGCGTGACCGACGCCGCCTGCTCGTGCAGGCCGAGCCGCCGGATCGGCAGCGCGTTGAAGAAGGGGCTGAACTCCACGTCCACGTCCAGGGCGCCGTTGTAGGCCGCGCGGTGCTCGCCCTGATGGTCGGTGACCAACCACATGTTCTCTTCGTCGCGCGCGAAGGAGAAGACGCGTTCGCGCTCGGCCAGGGTGACGGTCATCCCGAGCCGCTTGGTGGCGCCGGTTTCATCGGTCAACAGGTCGTAGTAGGCGCCGAACGCCGGATTGGCCTCGGTGGCGGCCGCGACGATGCGGCCGTTGGCCTTGATTCTCTTGCCGGACACCTGGAGTCGTACCGATTCCATCCGGGAGACGTCCTGTGCGCGCCAGGTGAGCATCGCCTGCCACACGCGGCGAGACGGGTCGGAGGGGGCTGCGTTCACTCATCTACCGTAAGACGTCCCCGCGAACCGCTGCGGAAGTGTCCGGTAAGTGCGTCGCAGGCGCCCGGTGCCCGGCACCGACGCCCACACCAGCAACGCCAGCAGTCCGTCGAGCACCAGCGCCAATGCGGCCACCATCAGCGCCCCGACCAGGGCCAGGTGAAACTCGCGTTCCTTGATCCCATCGATCAGGTACCGCCCCAAACCGCCGAGGCTGGCATACGCGGCCACCGTTGCGGTGGCGACCACCTGCAGCGTCGCGTTGCGCAGCCCACCGAGCATCAACGGCAGCGCATTGGGCACCTCGACGCGCAGCAGCACCTGGGCCTCGGTCATGCCCATCGCCCGGGCGGCGTCGACGACCGTCGGGTCGACATTGGCGATCCCCGCGTACGTGCCGGCCAGCAGCGCGGGCACACCCAGCAGCATCAGGGCCACCAGCGACGGTCCCAGGCCCAACCCGAACAGCAACGTCCCGAACAGCAGCACGCCCAGCGTCGGCAGGGAGCGCAGCCCGTTGACGGCGCCCACCACGAACAGGGTGCCGCGGCCGGTGTGCCCGATGACGAGCCCGACGGGAACGGCGATCAGCGCCGAGGCGCCCACCGCGATGGCGGTGTATTCGAGGTGCTCGAGGATGCGGGCCGCGAGTCCGACCGGCCCGGTCCAGTTGTCGACGGTCAACACATACGACATAGCCCGATCGACGAAGTTCATCGCGCGCCACCCACGACGGGCGCGACGACCGAGCGGCGGCCGGCGGTATCTACGGCGCGGACCCAGGGTGTGGCCAGCCGGCCGGCGCACACGATGAGCACATCGATGACGACCGCCAGCGCGAACAGCGCGATGATGCCGGCCAGGATCTGATCGCTCTTGTCGGTTTGATACCCCTGCGTGAACCAGCTGCCCAGCCCGCCGATCCCGATGACCGAGCCGACCGAGACCATCGCGATGTTGGTCACCACCACTACCCGCAGGCCGGCGATGAGGACCGGAACCGCAAGCGGGAGATCGACTTTCACGATCCGCGTGATGGGCGGGTAGCCGACCGCGACGGCGGCGTCGCGGGTCTGGGCGGGGACCGCGTCCAGCGCCTCGAGCACCGCGCGCACCAGCAGCGCGGCGGTGTAGGCGGTCAGCGCGACGATCACGTTCGCCTCGTCGAGGATGCGCGTTCCGATGATCATCGGCAACACCACGAACAGCGCCAGCGACGGGATGGTGAACACGACGCTGGCGGCCGCGGTCGTGAGCGTGCGGGCGATCCGCGTGCGCTGCACGGCCAGGCCCAGCGGCAGCGCGATCGCCAACCCGATCACCACGGGCACCAACGACAGCCGCAGGTGCACGATCGTCAGCCACCAGGCGTCGTCGAGATGGGTGAGCAGATAGTGCATTATCGGCTCCCCCGTTGGGATTCCACCGCGGCCAGTACGTCGGCGGCCAGCACCCCGCCGATCACCTTGCCGCCGTCGTCGACGGCGATGCCGACCCCCGACGGCGACGACAACGCGGCGTCGAGCGCCTGGCTCAGGTTGCCCCGCGGCCGAAACAGCGATCCCGCCCCGCTCATGCAGTCCGACAACGGTGCGCCGTCGCGGTGTCGCCGCGCGCCTTCGGCGTCGATCCAGCCCAGCGGCGCTCCCCCGCCGTCGACCACCACCGCCCAGTCGTCGGAAAGCCCCGTCCCGGAAAGCGTCTCGGGCGTGATCCGCGCGACGTCGTGCAGCGGCAGTCCGGCCGCGTCGAGGCGTTGCAGCCAGCGATAGCCGCGGCCCAGACCGATGAATCTCGACACGAAGTCGTTCGCGGGTCGCGACAGCAGCCGAGCCGGTTCGTCGTACTGCTGTAACGATCCGCCCTTGAATACCGCCACCCGTTCGCCGAGCCGCAGCGCCTCGTCGATGTCGTGCGTGACGAAAACGATCGTCTTGTGCAGATCGCTTTGCAGGCGCAGTATTTCGTTCTGCAGCTCGTGACGGACCACCGGGTCGACGGCGGAGAACGGCTCGTCCATGAGCAGGATCGGCGGGTCGGCGGCCAGGGCGCGGGCCACGCCCACCCGTTGCTGTTCACCACCCGAGAGCTGCGCGGGATAGCGGCGGGCGAGCTTGACGTCCAGCCCGACCCGCTCGAGCACCTCGTAGCCGGCTTTGCGGGCGGCGCGGCGGGACTGCCCCCGCAACACCGGAACCGTTGCCACGTTGTCGATCACCCGCTGGTGGGGCATCAGGCCCGCGTGCTGGATGACGTAGCCGATCCCGAGGCGCAGTTTCACCGGGTCTCGGGTGGCGACGTCGACGCCGTCGATCGCGATGGTGCCCGACGTCGGTTCGATCATCCGGTTGATCATGCGCAGGGCCGTGGTCTTGCCGCTGCCGGAGGACCCGACGAACACGGTCAGCTTTCCACTGGGCACGTCCAGGTTGAGGCGGTCCACCGCGGCGGTCCCGTCGCCGAAGACCTTGCTGACCTCATCGAAGGTGATCACGTCATCCGCCGATCGGGTGGTTGAAGCCGTTGTCCCGTATCCAGTTTCGGGCCGCCTCGTCGGGATCGATACCCGAGTTTCCCGACACCGCAGCGTTGAGCCCGGCAACCCCGGAGGTCGTCAGCTTCGCCGACACCGCGTCCAGTACATCTTTGAGCAGGCCGGAGTTCTTTTGCGAATTGACCAGCGGCACAATGTTTCCCGCCAAGAAATTGTGCTCCGGGTCGTCGAGCACCACCAGGTGGCCCTGCGGTATGGCCGGTGAGGTGGTGAAAACGTTGGCGGCGTTCACCCTTCCGTCGAGCAAGGCGCGTACGGTGACCGCGCCGCCGCCGTCGTCGATGGCGACGAAGTTTCCCGGCCGAATGTCGAGCCCGTATTTCTGTCGCAGGCCGGGCAGCCCGGCCGGCCTGGTCGCGAACGCCGACGGCGCCCCGAATCGCACCTCGGCCGAATGCGCGGCCAAGTCGGCGATGGTCTTCAGGTTCCACGCGTTCGCCGTTTGACTGGTCACGGTGACGGTGTCGGTGTCGGTCGCGGGCGCGGGCGTCAGGATCGACAAATCGCCCGGGAGGCGGCGGCGGAGCTCCAGCTCGACGACATCGAGAGTGGTCGCCTCCGAGTCCGGTGCGAAATACAGCAGCAGATTTCCGATGTATTCGGGCACCAGATCGATGGAATGGTCCTTGAGCGCAGGGATATACGTCTCCCGGCTGCCGATCCCCATCCGCCTTCCGATGTCAAACCCGTTGGCTTGCAGGGCTTGTGCGTAGATCTCGGCAATGATCTGTGATTCCGGAAAGTCCCCGGAACCGACAACGATGGACGAGGGGCTTTTGACCTGCGCCCCCAGCGGGTCGGAATTGCTGCAGGCCGCTACAACGCACATCGCCGTCAGCAGCGCTGCCGCGCGCACGATCACGCCGTGCGGGCGCGGCGCTAGCGTCATACCGCCGACCCTAACGCCCCAACCGGGCGCACGCTGGCCTGCGAGGATCGGTTGCCCGAATCGGTTTCATTCTGGCCCGGATCGGGCAAAGATGACATTATGAGCAGCCCCAACCCTGCGTCGCCCGGACAGCCGTCCCCCAAGCCCACCCACGGGGACAAGACCGGCGCATCCACCAAGGAACCCGCTATCGGATTCACTCGCGCCGGTGCGCTGTGGTCGTCGCTGTTCGCCGGCTTCGTGATCCTGATTCTGTTGCTGATTTTCATCACCCAGAACACGGCGCCGACGGACTTTCGGTTCTTGGGCTGGCACTGGACCCTGCCCCTGGGTGTGGCGATCTTGCTGGCCGCCGTCGTCGGCGGTCTGATCACGGTGGCGGTCGGCACCGCTCGGATCTTGCAGCTGCGCCGCGTGGCGAAAAAGCACCACACGGCCCCACCGCGCTAGCCGGGCAGCTTGGCCAGTTCGGCCAGGCCGCGGGAGATCAGCGGCGCCACCACCTCGGGCGTGTGCTCGGCGGCGTCGCCCGCGCCGCGAGCCTGATCCGACATCCGGCGCCGGAAGTCGATGCCGGCGGCGATGATCGCGAGTTTGAAATACGCCAGCGCCATGTAGAACTCCCAGTGCGCCAGCGGTAAACCGGCCACCAGCGAATAGCGGTCGGCCAGCTCGTCGACCGTCGGCAGCAGCGGTGAGGTCCACGCGGCCTGCGCATTGACGATCAGGTCCAGCGCGGGGTCGCGGTACACGCACATCAGGGCCGCGTCGGACAGCGGATCCCCCAGTGTCGAGAGCTCCCAGTCCACCACGGCCCGAACCTTTGTCGGGTCGTCGGCATCCAGGATCGTGTTGTCGATCCGGTAGTCGCCGTGCACGATCGACGTGCGGCTCTGCTGCGGAATCGCCTCGCCCAGACCGGAATGCAGCCGCTGAACATCGGAGTCGCGACGGTCCTCGGGCAGCCGCACCAGATCCCATTGCGAGCCCCACCGCCGCACCTGTCGCTCAAGATACCCGCTGGGCTTGCCGAAGTCGGCCAGGCCGACGGCGTTGGGATCGACATTGTGGAGGTCGACGAGCACCCGGATCAGCGAGTCCACGCAGCCGCCGATGACGGTGTGGCTGAACGACTCGAGTTGGGCGCGGCGGCGCACCACCTGGCCGGCAACGAATTCGACGATCTGGAACGGGGCGCCCAGCACCGAATCGTCTTCGCACAGCCCGATCGTGCGCGCCACCGGAACCGGCGTGTCCTGCAGCGCAGCGACTACCCGGTACTCGCGGGCCATGTCGTGGGCCGACGGCGTCAACCCGTGCAGCGGCGGTCGGCGCACCAGCCAGCTGGTCGCGTCGTCGTAGACGCGGAACGTCAGGTTGGAGCGGCCACCGGAAATGAACTCCGCCCGTAACTCCCCGTCGCGCCCGATCCCGAGTGAACGCAGGTAGGAATCCAGCGAGGCCAGGTCAAGCCCCTCGAGTTGGTCAGCTGAAGTCACCGAACTTGTCTACCATCGCCGGCCACGACCCGGTTCACCACCTGCGATTTGCCGGCGTCCCGGTCAGCCCGTCCCGCGGTTCGCGTCATCGTCGAGCAGCCGCTGGTTTCGCGGCAACAGATCCCAGACGTGCTCGGTGGTGTTGACCGCGGCGACCGTCGCCTGACCGGACCGGGAGAACAACAGTCGCGTGACCGACGCATAGTCGACGGGAAAGGACAGCAGTCGCGCCGTCCCGAGGATCTCGTGCAGCAGCACGTTGATCACCCCGCCGTGGCTGAACACCGCGACGGTGTCTTCGGGTTCGGCGCTCGCGACGAGGCCGTCGACCGCTGCGCGCACCCGGGCACGAAACGCATCCTCGTCGACCGCGCTGGGCAAATGCCCCTGGGCCAGGCGCGCCCACTCCTCGGGCATCTCCGCGCGGATCTGCTCGACGGGGATGTACACGGGAAGGTCGCGGTCATACTCGGCGAAGCGGTCGTCGATCTCGACGGTCAGCCCCCGATCCGCCGCGACCGGTTCGGCGGTCTGGATGGCCCGGCGCTGCGGGCTGCTCACCACCCGCGAGATGGGAAACCTCGCGAGCGCCTTGGGCAGTCGCTCGATTTGGGCCAACCCCTCCGCCGACAGGTCCGGATCGGAACCTTGGCCGTGTTCGCTGCGCAGCGGCAGGGCGTGCCGGACCAGAAGCACTTGCATATTTCTTCCTGTCGTTCGAAGGTGGCAGCGCCAGTTTCTCATCGCGTGCGTGCCGCCAATCCCCTGGAGGATTCTTTATGACGCAACCGGATCGGGATTGGGACGCCGCCTACCGGCAGGCGGCGCCGCCCCCGTGGAGCATCGGCCGGCCCCAACCGGAGCTGGCGCGCCTCATCGATCAGGGCCTCGTCCGCAGCGAGGTGCTGGACTCCGGCTGCGGCCATGCCGCACTTTCGCTGGCGCTCGCGGCGCGCGGCTACACCGTCGTCGGCCTCGACGCGAGCGCGACCGCGGTCCAGGCGGCGGCCGCGGCGGCCGCCGAGCAGGGGCTGAACACCGCGAGCTTCGCGCAGGCCGACGTCACCACCTTTCGTGGCTATGACGGCCGCTTCTCCACCATCCTGGACAGCGGCCTTTTCCACGCGCTGGCGCCGGAACGGCGCCAGGATTACGTGCAGTCGATCTTTCGGGCCGCGGCGCCCGGGGCGGCGTTGTACATCCTGGCCTTCGCCGCGGGGGCGTTGGACCAGGCCCACCCGGACCGGCCGGGCCCGCCGGGCTTCACCGAAACCGAGTTGCACGACGCCGTCTCGACGCTGTGGCGGGTCGATGACATTCGCGTGGCCAAGGTCTACGGCAAGGACGAGTCTTCGGACGGCTCGCTGGCACATCTCGAACACGACGACGAGGGCCACTTTATGGCGCCCGGCTTCCTGCTGAGCGCTCACAAGCCCGGCTAAGCCTTGCCGCCACCGTGGAGAATGCTATTCTCCCTACGGAGATTGGGGTGTGCAGCGATGGCCGAGCGCGTGACTGAATCGGGGCTGGATGCGGACGTCCTCGCCCGCTGGCTGGACGCGAACGACGCACCCGGCGGTGGCGAACGGCCGCGGCTGACCCAGCTGAAGGGCGGCTCGCAGAACACCCTCTGTCTGGTGGAGCGGGGCGGGCACCGGATGGTGCTGCGAATGCCCGGCGCCCGGGCCGACGCCGCGCGCATCGACGGCCTGCTGCGCGAGATCCGGCTGGTGCGGGCGCTGTCCGGTACCGACGTGCCGCACGCGGCGCTGATCGCCGCCGACGACACCGGCACCGTGCTCGGCATGCCCTTCTACGTCATGCAGGCGATCGAGGGGTGGAGCCCGATGGACGGCGGCTGGGCCCCGCCGTTCGACACCGATCTCGCCGCCCGCCGCGGCCTGGCGTTCCAACTCGTCGAGGGCGCCGCCAGGCTGGGGCGGGTGGACTGGCGCGCGCAAGGGCTCGAGGGCTTCGGCCGCCCCGACGGATTCCACGAGCGCCAGGTCGATCGCTGGCTGGCGTTCCTCGACGCCTACAAGGTGCGCGAGCTGCCGGGCCTCGACGAGGCCTCGGACTGGTTACGCCGCAACCGCCCGGCACATTACCGGGCGGGCATCATGCACGGCGACTACCAGTTCGCCAACGTGATGTTCGCCCACGGTTCGCCGGCCCGCCTGGCGGCGATCGTGGACTGGGAGATGACGACGGTCGGCGACCCACTGCTCGACCTGGCGTGGTGCCTGCTGGGCTATGACGGTGAAAACCCGCGCGAGGACGGGTTTTATCTCGACATGCGCGGCATGCCCTCGCGCAGCGAGCTGTTGGAGCGCTACGAAACCGTCAGCGGGTTGTCGACCGAGAACATCGACTACTACCTGGTGCTGGCCAACTGGAAGCTCGGCATCGTGCTAGAGAAGACGTATGCGGCCGGCGTGCGCACCGAGCCCCAAAAAGGAGGGGTCGACCCCAAGATCACCGACGCGTTCGGGCCGATGATCCTTTCGCTCATCGCCACCGCGGCCGACCTCGCCCGATCGCTGACAACCTAGGGGATGCTGAAATGGGTTATGCCGACCAGCTTTTCGATCTGACCGGCCGGGTCGTCCTGATCACAGGCGGCAGCCGCGGGCTGGGACGTGAGATGGCGTTCGGCGCGGCCCGCTGCGGCGCGGACGTGGTAATCGCCAGCCGCAACATCGACAACTGCGTCGCCACGGCCAAGGAGATCGAGGCCGAGACCGGCCGTTCCGCGATGCCGTATCAGGTGCACGTGGGCCGCTGGGACCAGCTCGACGGCTTGGTCGACGCGACCTACGAGCGCTTCGGCAAGGTCGACACGCTGATCAACAACGCGGGCATGTCGCCGCTGTACGACAAGCTCACCGACGTGACCGAGAAGCTGTTCGACGCCGTGGTCAACCTGAATCTCAAGGGCCCCTTCCGCTTGTCCGCGTTGGTCGGTGAGCGCATGGTGGCGGCGGGCCGGGGGTCGATCATCAACGTGAGCACGGCCGGATCGCTGCGTCCGACCCCGGACATCATTCCCTACGCCGCGTCCAAGGCCGGGCTCAACGCCATGACCGAGGCGCTGGCGAAGGGTTTCGGGCCGGCGGTGCGAGTCAACACGCTGATGGCCGGGCCGTTTCTCACCGACGTGAGCAAGGCGTGGAATCTCGACCAGGCGACCGAGAAGCCCTTCAGGCATCTCGCGTTGGAGCGCGCCGGCGATCCACGCGAAATCGTCGGTGCCGCACTGTTTCTCGCCTCCGACGCCTCGAGCTTCACCACCGGATCGATATTGCGCGCCGACGGCGGCATTCCTTAACACGTGGCGATCACAAGCGCGGCGAGACCGGGCGCAGTGGGTCGCCACCAACGAACGAGTAGGAGCATTCGATGTCTTGGGACTTTTCCACCGAACCGGAATTCGAAAAGAAGCTGGAGTGGATCCGCGAGTTCGTGCGCGAGGAAGTGGAGCCGCTGGAGGTGTTGTTCCCCGGCTGCGAATTCCTGCCTCTGAACGACGAGCGGCGCAAGATCGTCGACCCGCTCAAGCAGCAGGTCCGCGACAAGGGTCTGTGGGCGCCGCATCTGGGGCCCGAGCTCGGCGGGCAGGGCTTCGGCGCGGTCAAGCTGACGCTGATCAACGAGATCCTGGGCCGCAGCCCGTGGGCCCCGATCGTGTTCGGAACGCAGGCCCCCGACACCGGCAACGCCGAAATCATCGCCCGCTTCGGAACCCAGGAGCAGAAGGACCGCTACCTGTCGGGGCTGCTGTCGGGTGAGATCTTCTCCTGCTTCTCGATGACCGAGCCGCAAGGCGGCGCCGACCCGCGGGTCTTCACCACCCGCGCGGTCCGAGACGGTGACGACTGGGTCATCACCGGCCGAAAGTACTTCTCCTCCAACGCCTCCGTCGCCTCCTTCTTCATCGTCGTCGCGATCACCGATCCCGACGTGCCGGTGCACACCGGCGCATCGACGTTCCTGATCCCGGCCGGCACCGAGGGACTGGTCCTGGAAGCCAACCACCACCTGGTCGGCGCGGATCCGCACGAGCCCGGGCATTCCCTGGTGCACTACAACGACGTGCGCGTGCCCGCCGACGCCCTGCTGGGCGAGCCCGGTCAGGGCTTCCTGATCCTGCAGACCCGGCTGGCCGGCGGGAGGCTGCATCACGCGATGCGGTCCATCGGGATGGCCCAGCGTGCTGTCGAGATCATGTCGCGGCGGGCGAAAAGCCGCTTCACGCAAGGCAGTCTGCTGGCCGACAAGCAACTCGTGCAGGAGTTCATCGCCGATTCCTACACCGAGTTGATCCCGTTCCGGCTGACGGTGTTGCACGCCGCCTGGCTGATCGACCAGGGCGACGAGCGCGGCGCGCGAGCGGAGATCGCCGCCTGCAAGATCCTGGCCTCCCAGGTGCTCAAATCGATTGCCCTGCGGGCCATCCAGGTGCACGGCGCGCTGGGGCTCACCGACCAGCTGCCCCTGGTCAACGTGTTGCTCGGCGGCATCGCGCTCGGCCTGGCGGACGGCCCTACCGAGGCGCACAAGGTCAACCTGGCGCGGATGCTGCTCAAGGGGTACGAGGCCGAAGAAGGCGACTGGCCCAGCGAGATGCTCGACGTGCGGCGGGCGGCCGCCCGCGCCAAATACGGTGACCTCGTTGACCTCTAACCGGGTCGCCGCGGCCGTCGAGCGGGCGCTGGACGACCGCCAGCGGGAAGCCACCGAGGAGGTGGAACGCATCCTGGCGGCGGCGGTGCGCGTCATGGAACGCGTGGCGCCCGAGCCGCCCCGGGTCAGCGACATCGTCGCCGAGGCGGGTTCGTCGAACAAGGCGTTCTACCGCTATTTCGCCGGCAAGGACGATCTCATCCTGGCCGTCATGGAACGCGGGGTGGCCATCGTCGTGTCCTACCTCGAACATCAGATGTCCAAGGAGTCCGAGCCCCGCAACAAGGTCGCGCGGTGGATCGAGGGCACGCTGGCGCAGGTGGCCGACCCGCATCTGATCAGCATGACCCGAGCGGCGGCCGGACAGATGTCGGCCGGCACGGGTTGGCGCGCGGCCGACCAGGAAATGATGCGGCCGCTTCGCGCGCTGCTCGTCGAACCCGTTGCGGCGCTGGGTAGTAGCGACGTCGAACGCGACGTCGAGGCGGTGTTCAGCTGTACGGCGGCGACCCTGCGCCGCTACGTGGGCTCGGCCGACGAGCCGGGGCCCGACGACATCGCACATGTGGTGCGGTTCTGTTTGCGTGGACTGGGGGCCAATTGATGCGCGCGGTGATCTGCCGTTCCTACGGCACGCCCGAGGACCTGGTGATCGACGAGGTGCCCGACCCCGCCCCCGGGCCGGGCCAGCTGCTGGTGCGGGTGCGCGCGGCCGCGGTCAACTTCCCCGACGTGCTGTTCATCGCCGGCAAGTACCAGGTGAAGATCCCCCCGCCGTTCATCCCCGGCAACGAGATCGCCGGCGAAGTCATCGCCGCCGGCGACGGCGCGCCGTTCCGTCCGGGACAGCGCGTGTCCGGGACCACCTTCGGGGCGTTCGCCGAGCTGGCGCTGCTCGATGCGAGCCAGGCCGAGCCCGTGCCGGACGACGCCGACTTCGCATCGGCCGCCGCCTTCGGGGTGACCTACCGCACCGCCTATCACGCGCTGCGCTCGACCGCCGCTGTCGCGGAAGGAGATTGGGTCGTCGTGCTCGGCGCCGCGGGCGGCGTGGGCCTGGCCGCCGTCGATCTGGCCGTGGCGATGAAGGCGCGGGTGCTGGCCGCGGCGTCGAGTCCGGAAAAGCTGGAGCTGTGCCGGCAGCGCGGCGCCGAGGCGACCGTCGACTACGACCGGGAGGACCTGAAGTCGCGGATCCGTGAACTCACCGGCGACAGCGCCCGGGTCGTCCTGGACCCGGTCGGTGGATCGTATTCGGAACCGGCGCTGCGCGGGCTCGCGCGTGGCGGCACCTTCGTCACGCTGGGATACGCGGCGGGCGCGATCCCGGCCATACCGCTCAATCTCATTCTGCTCAAAGACATCTGCGTGCGGGGCATGGAGATCCGCACCTTCATGAGCGATTACCCCGACAATGCCGTCCGCGACATCAAGGAGCTGTCGCGGATGTTCGCCGCCGGCACGGTCCGGCCATACATCGGCGCGCGATTCCCGCTGTCCGAGACCGCCGCCGCGCTGCGGCACGTCGCCGACCGCAAGGTGCTGGGCAAGGTGGTGATCGACGTCGGGTGACGCCGTGTCACGGTGTGACGATGTTGAACCTCGGGTCCGGCCCGTCGAGTACATCCACCAAGGCCTGCAGCGCGCCCCGGTCACCGGATAGCTCCAGACCGGCTGAGGCGAAGTCACCCGTCGCCAGGCTCAGGAGCCGAATCTTGCCGGGCAGCTTGACCGTAACGGATGCCGTCGCGGGGTCGGGCGCCGCCTTGCGGTGGACGAGCACCCCGTTGCGCAGCGCGAGCCGATAGTTGACCGCCGTGTCGGCCAAGGTGACGTCGACGGCGACGTCGAGATCCCAGCTGCGCGGGCCGTTGACCCGGATGGACAGGCTGTCGAAGATCTGCTCCGGGGTCAGCTGGGTCAGCATGGACGACGACGTTGTGGTGGTGGCCGTGCCGACGTTGCCGTCGCGCAGCTCCATCGCCCCGCTCAGGAAGAAATTGCGCCAGGTCGCGTTTTCGGCACCGTAGGCGAGTTGCTCGAGCGTGTCCGAGTACAGCGCACGGGCGCCGGCATGCGCGCTGTCGGTGAAGACCGCATGATCCAACAATGTTGCGGCCCAACGGTAGTCACCGGAGTCGAATGCCTTTTGCGCAAGGTCGACGACCCGGTCGATGCCGCCCATCGCCTCGACATACCGGGGCGCGAGCGCCTCGGGAGGGTGGGGCCACAGCCGGGCCGGGTTGCCGTCGAACCAGCCCATGTAGCGCTGATAGACGGCCCTGACGTTGTGGCTCACCGAACCGTAGTAGCCGTGCGTGTGCCAGGCACGCTCGAGTGCCGGTGGCATCTGGAACATTTCGGCGATCTCGACGCCGGTGTAACCCTGGTTCAGCAACCTCAGCGTCTGATCGTGCAGATATGCATACAGATCGCGCTGCAAGGACAGGAACTCGACGATGCTGTCGCGCCCCCAGGTCGGCCAGTGGTGGGAGGCGAATACGACGTCGGCGCGGTCCGGCGAAGGCGTCGATCGCCTCGGTGAGATAACCGGACCAGGCGTGCGGGTCGCGCACCACCGCGCCGCGCAGGGTCAGCAGGTTGTGCAGGTTGTGGGTCGCGTTCTCGGCCATGCACAGCGCGCGGAAACGCGGGAAATAGAAGTGCATTTCGGCGGGCGCCTCGGTGCCGGGCGCCATCTGGAACTCGATCTCCACGCCGTCGATCGTGTGTGTTTCACCGGTAGTTGCGATGTCGACGGTGGGGACGATGACGGCGACCTCGCCGGTGGACGGCGCCTGGCCGAGCCCGCAGCCGACCTGACCCATCGGCCCGCGCGGCAGCAGGGTGCCGTACATGTAGGTTGCCCGCCGCGTCATTGCCGGTCCGGCGTAGACGTTTTCGGAGACCGCGTGCTCGGTGAAGCCTTCCGGCGCCAGCACCGCCACCGTGCCCGCATCCACGTCGGCCTGCGAGGTGACGCCCAGGACGCCGCCGAAGTGATCGACATGGCTGTGGGTGTAGATCACCGCGACGACGGGCCGGTCGCCGCCGCGATGCTCGCGGTAGAGCGCCAGTGCCGCCGCGGCGACCTCGGTGGAAATCAGGGGGTCGATGACGATGATGCCGTTGTCGGTTTCCACGAACGTCACGTTGGAGATGTCCAACCCGCGGACCTGGTAGATGCCCGGCACCACTTCGTAGAGGCCTTGTTTGGCGGCCAGCGTCGACTGCCGCCACAGGCTGGGATGCACCGACGTCGGCGCGGGTCCGTCCAGGAAGGCGTAGGCATCGTTGTCCCAGACGATTCGGCCGTCTGCCGCCCGAATCACGCACGGCGACAAGGCCGCAATGAATCCGCGGTCCGCGGCGCGGATATCGGCGTCGTCCTGGAAAGGCAGGACCTGTCCGCGGTGGGCGGACTCGATGACGGGAGTGGGAGGCTTGTGATCCACCTTCTCCACCTTGCCATTGATGCTGCAGGCCCCGAAAGCATTTCACCGACGAATAATGAATACAGCAACAATTTCTCGGGGTTCTGGATTCTCGGTCCAGTTAACCCGCATACTGCCCAGACGGCCCTCAATGCCGAGGACCGCAACTATCGGGCAAAAAGGAGAACAGGTGAAGCGTCAATTGACGGTCGCGGTGGCCGGGGCGGCGATTCTCGCCGCGGGCATTTCCGGATGTTCGGGTGGTAACAAGTCGGGAACGAGCGCGAGCAGTTCCGCCAGTAGCTCGGGTACGAGCGCGTCGGCTAGCACCGGCGGCGCCGCCGGCACGAAGGTCACGATCGACGGCAAGGACCAGAACGTGTCCGGTTCGGTCGTGTGCACAAATGCGGGTGGCACCATCAACATCGCGATCGGTGGCGCAGCGACCGGCATCGCCGCCGTGCTCAGCGACGGCAACCCCCCGCAGGTGAAATCCGTTGGGCTGGGCAATGTCAACGGCGTGACGCTGGGCTATACCTCGGGCACCGGGCAGGGCAATGCAACCGCCAGCAAGGATGGCAACAGCTACAAGATCAGCGGCACCGCCACCGGGGTGGACATGGCCAACCCCATGCAGCCGGTGAACAAGCCGTTCGAAATCAATGTGACCTGTAACAGCTAGCTAGTGTCGTGAGTCGTTAATCCGCATCCGGATAGTAGACTTGGCCTGTGCCGGGTCCGATTGCTGTGCCTGTGGTGTTGTCCGATGAAGAACGCGATCAGTTGCGGGGATGGGCGCGCCGCCCGAAGAGCGCCCAGGCGCTGGCCCTGAGGTCACGGATCGTGCTTGCCTGCGAAGGGGATTCGAGTAATACCGCGATAGCACACGATCTGGGTATCACGCGGGGAATGGTGACCAAGTGGCGCAATCGATTCGCCACCGATCGCCTCGACGGGTTGCTCGACGAGCCGCGGCCGGGTCGGCCCCGGGTGGTCGGTGATGAGCGGATCGAAGCGTTGATCACCGCGACGCTGGAGACCGCGCCGCTCGATGCCACGCACTGGTCGACGCGGTCGATGGCCCAACATTTGGGGTTGAGCCAGTCGATGGTGTCGCGGGTGTGGCGGGCGTTCGGATTGGCTCCGCACAAACAGGATTCGTGGAAACTTTCCAAGGACCCGTTATTTGTCGACAAGGTGCGTGACGTCGTCGGGTTGTATCTGAACCCGCCCGAACGTGCGGTCGTGCTCTGCGTGGACGAGAAGACTCAGATCCAGGCGCTCAACCGCACCGCACCGGTGTTCCCGATGCTGCCCGGCACCCCGGCGCGGGCCAGCCACGACTATGTGCGCCACGGCACATCGAGCCTGTATGCCGCCCTGGATCTGGCCACCGGCCAGGTCATCGGCGCGCTGCACTCGCGTCACCGCGCCCAGGAATTTCTGGCCTTCCTGAAAAAGATCGACGCCGAAGTCCCCGCCGACCTCGACTGCCACGTCGTGCTGGACAACGCCTCCACGCACAAGACGCCCCAGGTCAAACGCTGGCTGACCGCCCATCCACGGTTCGTCCTGCACTTCACCCCGACCAGCTCGTCCTGGCTCAACCTCGTCGAGCGCTGGTTCGCCGAACTGACCACCAAGAAACTGCGCCGCGGCACCCACACCTCGGTACGCCAACTCAACACCGACATCCGCGCCTGGATCCAAAACTGGAACGACAACCCGCGCCCCTACGTCTGGACCAAAACCGCCGACCAAATCCTCGAATCCGTCGCCAACTACTGCAAGCGAATTAACGACTCGCGACACTAGGCCGATGCGGGCGGTTGCCATCCGTTGGGTGGCAACCGCACCGTGAACTCGGTGCGGCCCGGTGAGCTGTCGACCGCGATCGTCCCGTTGTGCGCCCTCACCACGGCCGAGACGATCGCCAGTCCAAGCCCCGTGCTGCCTCCCTTGCGCGAGCGCGAGGAATCACCGCGGGCGAACCGTTCGAAGACCTCCGACTGCAGCGCCGCCGGAATGCCGGGCCCGTTGTCGATGACCTGTAGCACGGTGTGCGACGGCTCGGTGCTCAACCGCGTCGTCACCACGGTGCCCGCGCCGGTGTGGACGCGGGCGTTGGCAAGCAGATTCGTCAGGACCTGGTGGAGCCGCGCCGCGTCGCCGGTGACGACCACCGGTTCTTCGGGGAGGTCGAGTTCCCACTGATGATCCGGTCCCGCGACGTGCGCGTCGTTGACCGCATCCACCGCCAACCGCGACAGATCGACCGATTCGCGTTCCAGCGGCCGGCCGGAATCCAGCCGGGCCAGCAGCAGCAGGTCCTCGACGAGCCGCGTCATCCGCTCGGTCTCGGACGCCACTCGGCTCATCGCCTGCGCCACCGCCTCGCGGTCGTCGCCCATCCGTTGCGTCAGTTCGGTATAACCGCGGATCGCGGCCAGGGGCGTGCGCAGTTCATGGCTGGCGTCGGCGACGAACTGGCGAACGCGAGTCTCGCTGGCCTGGCGCGCCGACAGCGCTTCCGCGATGTGGTCGAGCATCCGGTTGAGCGAGGCACCGAGCTGTCCCACCTCGGTGGAGGGGTTCGCGTCGGATTCGCGTACGCGCACAGGCAATTCGACCTCGCCGCGCGACAGCGGCAGATCGGCGACCTGGCCCGCGGTTTGGGCGACGCGGCGCAACGGCGCCAGCGCCCGCCGGATGATCACGACCCCGGCGATCGTCGCGGCCGCCAGCGCAACCGCGGTGACGATCCCGAAGATGACCAGCATCCGGATCAGGGTGGCGTCGATGTTGGACATCGACAGGCCGGTGACGATGATGTCGCTGCCGTTTCGGCTCGGCGCCGCGACGACGCGGTAGCGGCCGAGGCCGTCCAGGTTCAGCGTGACCGGGGCGCGGTTGCCGGCGATCTGTTCCAGTTGGGTCTGGGCGGTCGGGGTCAGGTCATCCCTGGTGCCGCTGCTGGTCAGGTAGCCGGCGTCAACCGTCTTGCCGTGGCTGACCACCGCCGCCACCATGCCCGCCGGCTGACCCGGGGCGTCCAGGAACCGCGGGCCGGGGCCCGGCCTCGGATAGTAGGAGTGCTGGTGGTGGTGCCATCCCGGGTGGTTCGGCTCGGGGTACATCAGCGCCGAGCGGAACGAGGTCCCGGCGAGTTGGCCGTCGAGCTGCTTGACCAGGTGATGGTTGAGCGCCAGTTCGGTCACCGCGGTGATGCCGACGCAGACGATCGCCAGGACGACGATCTGGCCGACCAACAGCCGCAGCCGAAGGGACCAGACCCTTCGCGGGTCAGCGGGCCGGCTTGAGGACATAACCCGCGCCGCGCAGTGTGTGGATCATCGGATCGCGACCGTTGTCGATCTTCTTGCGCAGGTAGGAAATGTAGAGCTCGACGATGTTGGAGCGGCCGCCGAAGTCGTAACTCCATACCCTGTCCAGGATCTGGGCCTTGCTCAGCACCCGCTTGGAGTTGCGCATCATGAACCGCAACAGCTCAAATTCGGTCGAGGTCAACGAGATTGGCTCCCCGGCGCGGGTGACCTCGTGGCTGTCCTCGTCGAGCACCAAATCCCCGACCACCAGCTGTGCGCCGCTGTCCACGGTCGTCACCCCGGTGCGGCGCAACAGCGCCCGCAACCGCAGCACGACCTCTTCGATGCTGAACGGCTTGGTGACGTAGTCGTCGCCGCCGGCGGTCAGGCCGGCGATGCGATCCTCCACCGCATCCTTGGCCGTCAACAGCAGCACCGGCAGCTGCGGGATCTCCCCGCGCAGTTTGTGCAGGACGTCGAGGCCGCTCATGTCGGGCAGCATCACGTCGAGGACGACGACGTCCGGACGCTGGTTGCGGGCGGCCGCGATCGCCGATTCCCCGTCCCCGGCGGTGGAGATGTTCCAGCCCTCGTACCGCAGCGCCATCGACACCATTTCGGCCAGGACGGGTTCGTCGTCCACGACCAGCACGTTGATGGGGTTGCCGTCCGCACGGCACATGACAACCCGCTCTACAGAGGCCCGGGGCTGCGTCACAAGCTCCAGTATCCGTCACCGGCTGAGCCGAGACTATGACGAACCTATGCGCGCCCTGTGAAACGAAACGCGCGACTGCCGGAGCAGCCGCGCGATCGTGGTGTTCGGCCGTAGCGGTTAATACCAGTAGCGCCGGCCGGCGACCGGACGCCCGATCGAGCCCAGAATCCAGAGGATCGCGCCGATCACCAGCAGCACGATTCCCAGCGTGGTCAGCACGGGTACGTGGAAGAAATACCCGAGAACAAGCAGGACAATTCCTAAGATAACCATTTCGACTTCCTTCGGGTGAGGGTTAGAGGTTGACCGATTGCATTGAACTTGGTTGCGGCAGATGGCAATCCGTGACTTTCGGGTTGACCCCGAAGTAATTCAGGGGTCCGGCGATCACGGTCACCGCAACCGTGCCCGCGGAGGCGCATGTCGTCTGGTCGTTTTTGAAGTAATCCCGTTGCCACGCCGCGAAGGCTCCGATCAGCAACCACACCAAAGCAACCGTTCCGATGATCCCGCTGCCACGCATCGTGACCTCCATTGTGAGCGAGAAGAAGTTTTCTCGTGGTGCTGAAGTTACCCATTCGACTTATGCCTAAACATGCAATGGGTTATGCGGCAGCGCTTGTCGGCACATCCCGGCACGTCAGAGGCGGTCGACGCGGCGGCCGGCGGCCCGCGCCGCCCACGGCCGGGAGGGGCGTGCCCGCTGGATTAGCTCAGCTAACTCGAGGACCCACCCCGATTCGAGGCGTTCCTATCGAAATGGCGTGCCTGACCCGCTAAATTAGCAGCGGCACTTTCGATCTCGGCGTCCGGTCAGCCCCGCCGCCGCTGCGCGGACACATAGAGGGTGGGCGGCATCGAATCCTCCGCGCCCTGCGGGATCCGGCGGTCATACCGGGCCATCAACTCGGCGAACGTCGCGGTCGTGACGTCCCAGCCGCGGCCGCGCAGCCAGCCGTCGACGGGCGTGCGCTCCTCCGGGTACCACAGGTCGTCGAAGTCCGTGATCTCGGCATTGACCAGCTGGGCTGCCGCCGCCCGCATGCGCCGCATGTCCTCGCGCTGGCGTTGCACACGGTCGGGGTCGGTGAAACCCGATTCGGGCACGTTGGACGCCAGCCAGCTGCCCTCGGCGCTCAGCGAATCGATCCGCTCGAACAGCAAGTCCTGGGCCTGCGCCGGTAGATACCGAACGAGCCCTTCGGCCGACCACACCGCAGGTCGCGAAGCATCAAACCCCGCTTCCCGCAACGCTTTCGGCCAATCCTGGCGCAGGTCGATCGGCACGTTGACCAGCTGCGCGGTCGGCTCCGCGCCGTGTTCGCGCAGCGTGTTGGATTTGAATTCCAGCACCTTGGGCTGGTCGAGCTCGTACACGACCGTGCCGTCGGGCCACGGCAGCCGCCAGCTGCGCGCGTCCAGTCCGGCCGCCAGGATCACCACCTGGCGCACGCCGGCGTCGGCCGCGCCCAGGAAGAACTCGTCGAAGAATGCCGTCCGGGTGGCCATGAAGTCGACCATCAGCTGCAGCCGCGCCCGCAGATCGGGCTCGGTGTCGGCCGCCTTGGCCAGCAACGCGGGGTTGGCATAGATGCTCCACATCCCCTCGCCCGCGGCGTCGACGAACACCCGCGCGAACGGGTCGTTGATCAGGGGGTTCTCACTCTCGGTCTCCGCGGCGCGAGCTGCGGCGACGCCGAGCGCGGTGGCGCCGACGCTTTGGGTGATTTCCCAGGAATCGTTGTCGGTCCGCGGCATCGCCAGTTCCCTTCCCCAGAAAGTAAGTTATGCACACTATTCTTCCAGCCGCCGCCACCGGCCGCCTCCCGTCGCCCCTGCCCTAGTCTTTTTCCCAGACGGTCCACAGGTTGCAAGGGAGTGCCATGACGCCCACCCCGTCGCGTACGCCGCAGGAAGTGTTCGCCCACCACGGCGCCGCGCTGGCCGCGGGCGATCTTGACGAAATGCTCACCGATTACGCCGAGGACTCCGTGCTGATCACGCCCGCCGGCGTCGCGCGCGGCAGGCAGGCCATCCGCCGGGTCTTCGCGCAACTGCTCGCCGATATCCCGGATGCCAACTGGGACTTGAAGACCCAGCTCTTCGACGGCGATGTGCTGTTCCTGGAATGGGCCGCCGATTCGGCGGCCAGCCGGGTCGACGACGGCGTTGACACCTTCGTGTTCCGCGACGGCGTGATCGCGGCGCAGACCGTCCGATACTCGCCACACCCGAAGGGCTGAGCAGTGGACTCCGTGAATCTTCAAGCCGTAGCGGAATGGATGTCCGGGCAGGGGCTCGGCGAGGGCCCGCTGGAAGGCGTCTCCAACGTCACCGGCGGAACGCAGAACGTCATGCTGCGGTTCAGCAGGGCCGGGCGGCCCTACGTGCTGCGGCGCGGGCCCCGGCACCTGCGTCCGCACAGCAACAGCGTGATCCTGCGGGAAACGAAAGTCCTTGCGGCGCTGGCAGGTTCCGATGTGCCGCATCCGCACCTGATCGCCGTCTGCGAGGACCCCGCCGTGCTGGGCGACGCGGTCTTCTACCTGATGGATCCCGTCGACGGATTCAACGCCGGCGAGGGTCTGCCGCCTTTGCACGCGGGCGACGCGAAGGTGCGACACGGCATGGGGCTGTCGATGGCCGACGCGTTGGCCAAGCTCGGTGCCGTCGACCATGTCGCCGTCGGCCTCGCCGAATTCGGTAAGCCGGAGGGCTTTTTGGAGCGCCAGGTGCCGCGCTGGCTTTCCGAGCTCGAGTCCTACAACGACTACGAGGGTTATCCCGGGCCGCAGATCCCCGGCATCGAGGAGGTGTCGACCTGGTTGGACCGGCACCGGCCGGCGCACTGGACGCCGGGCATCATGCACGGCGACTACCACGCGGCCAACGTGATGTTCTCCCGCACCGGGCCGGAGGTGGTCGCGATCGTCGACTGGGAGATGTGCACGATCGGCGATCCGCTGCTGGACCTGGGCTGGCTGCTGGCCACCTGGCGCCAGCCCGACGGCTCCAGCGTGTTCAGCCACGCCCTGGGCGGCCAGGACGGATTGGCCAGTACCGACGAGCTTTTCCAGCGCTACGCCGCCAACACCACCCGCGACCTGTCACACATCACCTGGTACACCGTGCTGGCCTGCTTCAAGCTGGGGATCGTGATCGAGGGGACGCTGGCCCGGGCCTGCGCGGGAAAGGCGGAGAGGGAGGTAGGCGACCAATTGCACGCCGCCACCGTGCATCTGTTCGAGCGGGCGCTGCGCCTCATCGACAACGAGGGCTGACCTACTAGCATTCGTCTCGTGCCGCCCTATCCCGAGGAACCGGATTACTACTCCGAGCCCACCGCGGCCGCGCGGTACGGCGGCGGCTATTACGACGCCGCGCCGGAGCCGCCCGAGCCCCCGACGCCCTGGTACCGCCGCCCGGCGGCGCTGGTCGCAGCAGGCGCCATAGGGGCGCTCCTGCTCGGCGCGGTCGTCTTCGCGGCGGTCAAGCTCGCGAGCAATTCGCCGGCGCCCAGCCCGGCAACCACGACGACGCCGGCGCCGTCCACCACCGCGCCGGTGACCACCACGACGACGGAGCCACCCCGGCACCACGGCGGCGGCGGTGGCGGCCCGACCGAGACGGTCACCGAGACCGTCCCGCCACCGAGCACCGACACTCCCACGACGACCGTCTCGCCCAGCACGGTCACCGTGACGCCGAGCACCGAGACCAGCACCGTCACCCAAACGGTGACCGAGCCGCCCCGTCGGGGGCCATTCGGCGGACCGTTCGGCGGACGCTAGCGGTCGGCGCGGGTGTGCCCGGGTTCCGTCAAACCCGAGGGCACAACATAATTCGGCCGCTTACAACAAGGTGCAAGTGGTGACACCTGCTGCGCTTGTACTGCAACCGCATGCAGACGTCAGCAGGGCGCTGGAGGCGATTACCAGGGCGGCGAGGATTTTGGTGACACGGGACATGACTCAACTCCGATGTTCGCACGGAACTGAACTGAGGCCCGAGGCCGATGATATTACGCGCAGACCGCGCTGCCTGTGACACGTTTGACGCACGAAAAATGGCTGAGCGCGCCTGTTCAGAGTCGGTTGATCGGTGACATTTCTATGTCGGTTGATCGGTGACACTCTGTGTTGTGGTTTAGGCCGGTGCGCTGGTGCGCAGGGCCCGTTTGTTTCGTACCTCGCCGCGGCTGGTGCGCGCGGCGGTTTTGACCAGATCATCGCCGACCCAAAACCGCAGCAGGTCCCCATCGACGTGGACATCGCAGCGCGCGCCGGCATAGTGGCGCCCGATACAGACCTGCTGCCAGGACACGCACACGATGCCGTTGGAGCACACCCGTCGACTTACCCAATCATCGCCACTGCGGTCGACGTGTCGGGCACACGAGTTCGAGGGCGGTGATGCCGGCGCACCGGCGTGAAACCGTTGAGCCGGTGTGGTCATCTTCAGGGCTTGGTGCGGCCGGGTGGTGTTGTAGTCCTCGACCCACTCATCGAGCGCCTGCTGAGCGACCTTGAGGTTGGTGAAAGGCTCACGGCCGCTGAGGAACTCAGCACGCAGACTGCGGTGAAACCGCTCGATTTTGCCCGTCGTGGTCGGACTTCGCGGCTGGGTCAACACGTGCTCGATGCCGTGCTCGCGGCAGATCGCATCAAAGAGCACCTCGACCGGTGGATGAAAGAACCGCCCGGTGAACACCTTGCCGTTATCGGTCAAGATCTGCTCAGGCACGCCGTAAGCCGCCAGCGCCGCCCGTAATCCGTCGCAGACCGCACGGGTGCGCTCACGAGCCATCAACTTGGCGCACACACACATCCGGGAATGATCATCAATACCGGTCAAGGCTTTGGCGCTGGTGCCGTCAGCCAACGCGAACCCGCCGACGATGTCCATCTGCCACAGCTCCATCGGCGCCCCACGCTCCCAGCGCTTCCATTTGCGCGACCGTCGATCTCGCATCGCGGGGTCGATCAGACCGGCCCGCACCAGCGCTCGATACACCGCCGACTCCGACGGCACCGGATGGACACCTCGTTTGGCCAGCTCGAACACCAACCGCCGCGGCCCCCAATACGGTCGCGAGCGGCGCAGCTCGAGCATCTCGGCCTCCACCTGCCCGGGCATCTGATGCGGACACGACACCGGCCGATGCGACCGATCCACCAGTCCTTCCAAGCCCGCGGCTTCATAACGGGCCAGCCATCGGTGCAGCGTCTGACGCGCCACCCCGGTCTTCTCTGCGGCCTGTGACACCGACAACCCGTCGCCGATCACCGCCATCACGGCCTGATACCGCTGCTCAGCCACACTTAACTCCCTCATCTAGGGAGTGTCACCGATCAACCGAAACAACTGTCACGCATCAGCCGAAACACTGACACGCATCAACCGAAGGCAAAATGTCACGCATCACCCGACGTCATACAATGGCTGAGCGCGCCCGAAGGGATTCGAACCCCTAACCTTCTGATCCGTAGTCAGATGCTCTATCCGTTGAGCTACGGGCGCCTGTTCTTCAGTTGTCGTTCCGTGTTCCGTTCAGGACCCAGCGGAGGCGAGAGGATTTGAACCTCCGGTCCCCTTTGAGGGGGACAACTCATTAGCAGTGAGCCCCATTCGGCCGCTCTGGCACGCCTCCCTTTTGGACTTTCTGAGGGTACCGACCCCTTTCCGGTCTCGCGGAACCGGCCATACTGTACACAGTTGAGACATAAACTGTCGAAGTGACCGCCCGTCTACGCTCCGAACTGGCCGGACTGCCAGTGTATGTGCCCGGCAAGAACGTGCCGGGCTCGATCAAGCTGGCCAGCAACGAGACCGTTTACGGCCCGCTACCCAGCGTGCACGCGGCGATCGAGCGGGCCATCGCCGTCGTCAACCGCTACCCGGACAACGCCAGCGTGGACCTCAAGGCGGCGCTGGCCATGCACCTGGGTTCCGACGTCGCCCCCGAGCACATCGCGGTCGGCAGCGGTTCGGTCACCTTGTGCCAGCAGCTCGTTCAGATCACCGCCGCGGCCGGCGACGAGGTGATGATCGGCTGGCGCAGCTTCGAGTGCTACCTGCCCATCATTCAGGTGTCCGGCGCGACGACCGTGCGGGTGCCGCTGACCGATCACACGCATGACCTCGACGCGATGCTCGCGGCGATCACCGACCGCACCCGGCTGATCTTCGTCTGCAACCCCAACAACCCGACGTCCACGGTCGTCGACCCGGACGCGCTGGCCCGATTCGTGGACGCCATTCCGTCGCACATCCTCGTCGCCCTCGACGAGGCCTATGTCGAGTACGTCCGCGACGGCATGCTGCCCAACAGCCTCGAGCTGGCCCTCACCCGCAGCAATGTCGTTGTGCTGCGGACCTTTTCGAAGGCGTACGGGTTGGCGGGCCTGCGGGTCGGCTATGCGGTCGCCCACCCCGACCTGATCACCGCCCTGGACAAGGTCGTCATGCCGTTTGCGGTGACGAACGTCGCGCAGGCGGCCGCCATCGCGTCGCTGGACGCCTCGGCCGAGTTGATGGCCCGCACCGACGCACTGGTCGGCGAGCGCACCCGCGTGAGTGACGCCCTGCGCGACGCCGGGTTCGAGCTGCCGCCGTCGCAGTCGAACTTCGTCTGGCTACCACTGGGGTCGCGCACCATGGACTTCACCGAGCAGGCCGCCGAAGCGCACCTGGTGGTGCGGCCGTTCGCGGACGAAGGCGTTCGTGTCACCATTGGTGCTCCGGACGAAAATGACGCTCTGCTGCGTTTCGCCCGCGATTGGATAGCCCGCACCGAATCCTGAGGAGAGCCGTGGACCTCGCCCGAAAGAAGTTCACCGAATTCAAAGAGCGCAGCGGCGACATCGCGGATTCCGAGCTCGACGAATTCTGGGCCGAGCTTTCGCCCGCGACCCTCGACGGGATGCTCGGCGAGTGGAAGGGCGGCGAGTTCCAGACCGGCCACAAGATGAACGGCCAACTGGAAAAAGCCGGGTGGTACGGCAAGACCTTCAAATCCGTCAGCGACGTGCAGCCGCTCGTCTGCCTGGACGCCGACGGCAACAAGTTCTCGAACGTGGAAATGGGCAAGGGCGAGGCCAGCCTGTGGCTGGAGGACTTCCGCGGGGAGGTCACCGCCACCATGGTCTACGACGGCCAGCCCGTGCACGATCACTTCAAGAAGATCGACGACAACGCCGTGATGGGGATCATGAACGGCAAGGGCGTTCGGGACAACGGCAAGTACTACTACTTCTACCTCGAGCGCGTCTAGCGTCTCGACCTGCGAGCCGTCCAGTGTGAACTGGCGGCTTTGATTGTGCGTCCACGCCGACGACACGCCGCGCGGACCCGACGCGGCTTCACACCCAAAGCCCAGGCTTCACACTCGACGGGCGAGAGCCGAAGGGCGGACTATCGCGCCGGGTTGCGGCCGGTGAACGCGACCAACTGCTCGAGGGCGCCGGCGTCCGCGGGCACGGCGACCGGGTCGTCGAATCCGGCGCCGCCGCGTAGCTCCGGCCTGATGATGTGGCGAGCCAGGCCCAGCACGTATTCGGACAGCGGCTCGGGGGCGTCGACCTCGCGGTTCGTCGCGGCCGCGTAATCCCAGGCGTGCACCAGGAATTCGATCGACAGGACGGCGCACGCGCTCTTGGCGGGCATCTCGCCCTTGCCGAACGGCACCGTCCCGCCCAGCCCGTGCCGGTGCCAGGCGTCCAGCGCCGGCCGCGCCGCGGCCACCACCTGGCGCTCCACCGAATCGCCTTCGGCGGGTTCGGGAACGTCGGCGCCCACCATGCCCCCGAGGGCTTTGATCGAATTCAGCAGGTGCCCGGTCAGCTGCGCGACGTCGAAATCCGCGCAGGGCGTCGGCCGCGACAGGTCGTCGGCGGCGATGGTGTGCAGGACCCGCTGCAGCACCCCCAGGGTGTCCTCGGCGCTGTGCAGCTCGTCGGTCGGCGGTGAATGCGGGCCGGGTCGCAAGTCAGGAGCCATATTCGCCACGCTACGGTCTCGATATGGCGCAAGCATACGAATCCGTCACCGTGGAGAAGAAAGACCACGTCGCGCAGGTGACGCTGATCGGGCCCGGCAAGGGCAATGCGATGGGGCCCGCCTTCTGGTCCGAGCTGCCCGAGCTGTTTCCGGAGTTGGACGCCGACCCCGAGGTGCGGGCCATCGTGCTCACCGGTTCGGGCCGCAACTTCAGCTACGGCCTGGACCTCGCCGCGATGGGCGGGACGCTGTCGGGGGTGCTGGGTGAGGGCGCCTCGGCGCGGCCGCGGGCCGAATTTCACCGAACGGTGCTGCGCATGCAGGGCGCGATCAACGCGGTCGCCGACTGCCGCACCCCCACCATCGCCGCGGTGCACGGCTGGTGCATCGGCGGCGGCGTCGACCTGATCTCGGCGGTGGACATCCGCTACGCCAGCGCCGACGCCAAGTTCTCGGTGCGCGAGGTCAAACTCGCCATCGTCGCCGACGTCGGCAGCCTGGCCCGCCTCCCGCTGATCCTCAACGACGGGCACCTGCGTGAGCTGGCGCTCACCGGCAAGGACATCGACGCGGCCCGCGCCGAGAAGATCGGGCTGGTCAACGACGTGTACGCCGACGCCGAGGCCACGCTGGCCGCGGCCCACGCCACCGCCACGGAGATCGCCGCCAATCCCCCGCTGACCGTCCACGGCGTCAAGGACGTCCTCGACCAGCAGCGCATCGCGGCGGTCTCCGAAAGCCTGCGGTACGTGGCTGCCTGGAACGCGGCGTTCCTGCCGTCCAAGGACCTGACCGAGGGCATCACGGCGACCTTCGAGAAGCGCCCACCGCAGTTCACCGGGGAGTAGTCCGGCGGCACGTACCCTCGCTGAAGTGACTCCTGACGGCAAGATCCGCGTCCCGGCCGACCTGGACGCGGTGACGACGATCGGTGCGGAAGACCACTCCGAAATCGACAGCGCCGCCATCGACCGGATCTGGCAGGCGGCGCGGCATTGGTACCGGGCCGGGTTCCATCCGGCGATCCAGTTGTGCCTGCGGCAGCACGGGCGCGTGGTGCTCAACCGCGCGATCGGCCACGGCTGGGGCAACGCCCCGAGCGACCCACCGGACGCCGAGCGGATCCCCGTCACGCCCGATACCCCGTTTTGCGTGTACTCGGCGGCCAAGGGGATGGCGGCGACCGTGGTACACATGCTCGCCGAGCGCGGCGTCTTCTCACTCGACGACCGGGTCTGCGACTACATCCCCACCTTCACCAGCCACGGCAAGCACCGGATCACCATCCGGCACGTGATGACGCACAGCGCCGGGCTGCCGTTCCCGACCGGCCCGCGGCCGGACGTCACGCGCGCCGACGACCACGAGTACGCGCAACGCAAGCTCGGCGAATTGCGGCCCCTGTACCGTCCCGGGCTGTTCCACATGTACCACGCGCTGACCTGGGGTCCGCTGGTGCGCGAGATCGTGTATGCGGCCACCGGCAAGGAAATTCGCGAAATCCTGGGCACCGAGATCCTCGACCCGCTCGGCTTCCGCTGGACCAACTTCGGCGTCGCCGAGAAGGACGTGGCGCTGGTGGCGCCGAGCCACGCCACCGGGCGGACGCTACCGCCGGTGGTCGCCCAGATCTTCCGCAAGGCGATCGGCGGAACCGTGCACGAGATCATTCCGTACACGAACTCCAAGTTGTTCTTGACCACCATCATCCCGTCGTCCAACACGGTGTCGAACGCCCAGGAGATGTCGCGGTTCGCCGAGATCTGGCGTCGCGGAGGCGAACTCGACGGTGTGCGGGTGATCAGACCGGAGACCATGTACGGCGCGATAGCCGAATGCCGAAGGCTGCGACCGGATTTCGCGGTCGGGCTGCAACCGGCCCGCTGGGGCACCGGCTACATCCTCGGCACCAACCGGTGGGGACCCTTCGGGCGCAACGCGCCGCACGCCTTCGGCAACCTCGGCCTGGTCAACATCGCGATCTGGGCCGACCCCGCGCGCGGGCTGGCGGCCGGGGTGGTGAGCAGCGGCAAACCCGGGCGGGATCCCGAAGCCCGCCGGTACACGGCCCTGATGGACACGATCGCCGCCGAAATCCCCACCGGTTAACGGCCACGGCAGTGGGAACCCTGCCGGCATGGCTACCTATCGAGTGCTCAATCCGAAAGGCGACGTCGTCGCGACGAAAGACATCGACAGCGCCGACGACGCACACGCATGGTTCGTCGACAACAAGGCCGACAACAGCGAGCTCGGCTGGCGCATGGAAGTCGAGCACGACGGCGATTGGCATTTCTTCGACGACAGCGAGGGCGATCGAAGCTGACGGTGTTTGTGCTCCGGCTCGCGGGGCAACCAACAAGGCATGGACTCGCAACGCTTCCGCAAGCTGCTGGACGCACCGGGGCCGTTCGTTTCGGTGTATTTCGACGACTCGCACGACACCCATGACGCCGAGGCTCAACTCGAGCTCAAGTGGCGGGCGATCAAAGAAGACCTCGAACGCGCACACGCCGACGCCGCGGTGATCGCCGCGATCGAGGACGCGGCCATGAACCTGCGTCCCCCGATCGGCCGAAGTGGACGGGCGGTGATCGCCAGCGCCGACGGTGTGGTGATCAACGAGCACCTGGCTCGCGGCCCCGCCGCGAGCGTGGTCCGGGTGTCCGAATTGCCTTACCTGGTACCGATTCTGGAGCAGAGCTTCGATCACCCGGACTATGTCCTGGTGGTCGTCGACCACAGCGGCGCCGACATCATGACCCACCTCGGCGGGACGCTGCGCACCGAGACGGTCGACGGCGGTGGCTACCCCGTGCACAAGGCCGCGGGGGCCGAGACCGCCGGATACGGCGACCCCCAGCTGCGCACCGACGAGGCCGCCCGCAAGAACGTGCGTGCGGTCGCCGATCGCGTCGCCGAACTCGCCGACGACAAGGCGATCGAGGTGATCTTCGTGGTCGGTGAGGTGCGGTCGCGCTCCGACCTGCTGGCCGCGCTGCCGGAGCGACTGCACGACCGCGCGGTGGCCCTCGAGGTTGGGGCGCGGCACAGCGGGCATGACTTCGGCGAGATCGAGCAGGCCATCGAGGACGAGTTCGTCAAACGCCAGCTGCGCACGATCGACGATGCGGCACAACGGTTTACCGCCGAGATCGGGCGGCAGTCCGGGCTGGCGGCCGAGGGACTCGGTCCGGTGTGCTCGGCGCTGCGCCAGGGCGCGGTGGAGACATTGATCATCGGTGACATCGGCGACGCCACCGTGGTGGCCGACGAGGGCCTGACGACCGTCGCCCCCGATGAGAACGTGTTGTCGGAGCAGGGCGCCGCTCCCGCCAAGACGCTGCGGGCCGACGAGGCGTTGCCGGTATCGGCGATTTCGGTGGGCGCGGCCCTGGTGCGCACCGACGAGCGGATCTCGCCGGCCGACGGGATCGGTGCGGTGCTGCGCTACGCGCCGACGCTGCACCAGAGCGTCGAGTAACTTCAGGGCGGTGGCGGAGGGATTTGAACCCCCGGACGGTTTTAGCCGTCTCTCGCTTTCAAGGCGAGTGCATTAGGCCGCTCTGCCACGCCACCACGGACAAGGGTAACGGGGGCCGGTAGCGTGGCCGCCATGCGAGCCATCGTCGCCGAATCCTCCGGTCAACTGTCCTGGCAAGAAGTGGCCGACGTGTCCGCTCGGCCCGGCGAGGTCGTGGTCAAGGTGGCCGCCGCCGGTGTGAATCGCGCCGACGTGCTGCAGGCCGCCGGCAAGTACCCGCCGCCGCCCGGCGCGAGCGAAATCATCGGCATGGAGGTGTCCGGTGTCATCACCGAAGTCGGCGACGGTGTCACGGAATGGTCTGCGGGGCAAGAGGTTTGCGCGTTGCTGGCGGGCGGGGGGTACGCCGAGTACGTCGCCGTTCCCGCCGGCCAGGTGCTGCCGATTCCGTCCGGTGTGGACCTCGTCGACGCGGCCGGGCTGCCCGAAGTGGCCTGCACGGTGTGGTCGAACGTGGTGCTCATCGCGGGCCTGAGCCGGGGCCAGCTACTGCTCGCGCACGGCGGGGCCAGCGGCATCGGCAGCCACGCGATCCAGATCGCGCGGGCGCTCGGGGCCCGGGTGGCGGTCACCGCCGGCTCGGCGGAGAAGCTCGACTTCTGCCGCGAGCTGGGCGCCGACATCACCATCAACTACCACGACGAAGACTTCGTCGCGCGGCTACAGGAGTCCGGCGGTGCCGACGTGATCCTCGACATCATGGGCGCGGCCTACCTGGATCGCAACATCGACGCCCTGGCCAGCGACGGGCAGCTCGTCATCATCGGCATGCAGGGCGGCGTCAAGGGCGAGCTCAACATCGGCAAACTGCTCGCCAAGCGGGCGCGGGTCATCGGCACCACGCTGCGGGGCCGTCCGGCCACCGGGGCGAACAGCAAAAGCGACATCGTGCAGGCGGTGACGGCCTCGGTGTGGCCCATGGTGGCCGACGGACGGGTGCGGCCGATCATCGGCGCCCGCTTGCCCATTCAGCAGGCCGGCGACGCGCACCAGCGACTGGTGGACGGCAAGGTGACCGGGAAGATCGTCCTGACGGTCTAGCCCAGGGAGGCCAGCGCGCGCACCAACTGGTCGACCTCGGCCGTCGTCGAATAGTGCGCCAGCCCGACGGTGACCGCGCCGCCGATGTCGTTGACGCCCAGCACGTCGAGCGCGCGGGAGCTTTCGTTGGTGACGGCCAGAATCCCGTTGTCCGCCAACCGCTGCACCACTCGTTCGGCGGGCACGCCGTTCAAAACGAAGCTGACCACCGGGATCCGCACCTCCGGGCGGCCGATGACCATCACCAACGGCAACGAGCGCAACGACACCATCAGGTAGTCATAGATCCGATTCAGGTACGAGGTGGCGGACTGCATCGACACCGCCAGGCGTTCGCGCCGGGTGCCGCGGGCGGATTCGTCGAGCGACGCCAGGTACTCGATGCTGGCGACCAGCCCGGCCAGCAGCCCGAACTGGTGCGCACCGATCTCCAGCCGCGCCGCGCCCGTGGCCTTGGGGTCGGCCGAGATGGAATGGAACGAGTTGAGTAGCAGCGGATCGCGGAACACGATCGCGCCGATCGGCGGGCCGCCCCACGCGGCGGCGTTCACCGCCACCACGTCGGCGTCGGTTTCCCTCATGTCGAGCAGCCGGTAGGGCGCCGCGGCGGAATGGTCGACCACCACCAGGCCGCCGACGTCGTGCACCAGCTTGGTCATCGCCCGCAGGTCGGTGACCGTGCCCATCGTCGCGGACGCCGAGGCGACGGCGACCAGCCGAGTCGACTTCCCGATCAGGCCCTCCCACTGCCACGTCGGCAGCTCGCCCGTCTCGATGTCGATCTCGGCCCACTTGACCTTCGCCCCGTACCGGTGCGCCGCCCGCAGCCACGGGGCGATGTTGGCTTCCTCGTCCAGGCGGCTGACGATGACCTCGTAGCCCAGGCCGGCGCGCGACGACGACGCCTCGGCCAGCGCGGACAGCAGGATCGCGCGATCGGCGCCCAGCACGACGCCGGCGGGTTCGACGTTGAACAGATCGGCCACGGCCGCCCGGGCCGCCTCCAAGATGGCGGCGCTGCGCTGCGCCGAGGGGTGCGCCCCCACGGTGGTGGGCGCAGACCTGCGGAAAGCCGTCGACACCGTCGTCGCGACGGAGTCGGGAATCAGCATCCCGGCGGGAGCGTCGAAGTGCACCCACCCGTCACCCAGCGACGGATGCAGTCCGCGCACCCGGGCGACGTCGTATGCCATGTGGGCCACCTTAAAGCTTTCGCGTTTTTGCGAAACTGCGACGGTAGCGGGTGCCTTGAAAGGGTCCAAGCCGTTCCGGCCAGTCGGTGGCCTCCCGAGCCAGGGCACCCGGCCAGCCATACTAGTCGAGTGGGGCTCTGGTTCGGAACGCTCATTGCATTGTTTTTGCTGATAGCGCCCGGGGCGATCATCGCACGTATCAGTCAGTTGTCTTGGCCGGTCGCTGTTGCGGTGGGCCCGGCGCTGACCTACGGCGTGGTTGCGCTCGCCATTATTCCGTTTGGTGCCATCGGAATACCGTGGAACGGCTGGACCGCGCTGGCCGCGTTGGTCGTCATGTGCCTGGTGATGACCGGTTTCCAACTGCTGCTCGGCCGCTACCGCGACCGCGACGCCGAGACCCGCAGGATCGGCCGCTGGCCGGCGATCACGGTGGCGGCCGGGGTGGCGCTGGGGGCCCTGCTCATCATGTGGGCCGCCTACCGCGGCCTGGACGGTCATTGGCAGACCATCCCGAGCACCTGGGATGCGGTGTGGCACGCCAACGAGGTGCGGTTCATCCTCGACACCGGCCAGGCGTCCTCCACCCACATGGGCGAGCTGCGCAACGTCGAGACGCACCACACGCTGTATTACCCGTCGGTGTTCCACGCGCTGACCGCGGTGTTCTGCCAGCTGACCGGGGCGGCGCCGACCACGGGCTACACGTTGAGCTCGGTCGCCGCATCGGTGTGGCTGTTTCCGACCGGCGCGGCGATGCTCACCTGGCGGGTGCTGCGCCCGACCTGGGACGAATGGCGCAGCGCGGGGGCCGCGGCGACCGCAGCCACGCTGGCCGCGTCGTTCACGGCGGTCCCCTATGTCGAGTTCGCCGTCGCCGCGATGCCCAACCTGGCCGCCTACGGCGCCGCGGTGCCGGCGTTCGTGCTGATCACCTCCACGTTGCGGCACCGCGACCGCATCCCCGCGGCCGTGCTGGCGCTGGTGGGTGTCATGTCGGTGCACATCACCGGCGGTGTGATCGTGCTGCTGTTGCTGCTGGCCTGGTGGCTCCTGGATGCGCTGTGGCGTCCCGTGCGCGGCAGGCTGGCCGATGTGGCGGCCCTGGCGTGCGTCGCGGTGGTGTCGGGGTTGATCCTGTTGCCGCAGTTCATCAGCGTGCAGGAACAGGAAGACATCATCGCCGGGCACTCGTTCCTCACCTACCTCAGCAAGAAGCGGGGGCTGTTCGACGCCGTCTTCCAGCACTCCCGCCACCTCAACGACTTCCCGGTCCAATACGGGCTGATCGCGCTGGCCGCCATCGGCGGTGTCATCCTGCTGGTCAAGCGGATCTGGTGGCCGCTGGCCCTGTGGCTGCTGCTGATCGTGGTGAACGTCGACGCAGGAAATCCGATCGGTGGCCCCGTCGGCGCGGTGGCCGGGATGTTCGGCGAGTTCTTCTACAAGGATCCGCGCCGGATCGCGGCCGCCACCACCCTGCTGCTGGAGCCGATGGCCGGCATCGCGTTGTTCGCGATCGTGATCGGCGTCGTGGCCGGGGCCCGACGGCTGTCGGACCGGTTCAAACCGCTGCCCGCCCCGGTCTGGGTGTCGGTCACCGCGGTGCTGCTGGTGGCGACCACGGTGCTCAGCGCGCGCCACTACCTCTATCGGCACCTGTGGTTGTTCGGCGACAAATACGACTCGGTGATGATCGACCAACGCGATCTGATGGCCATGGCGTATCTGGCCAAGCTCCCCGGGGCCCGCGAGACCCTGATCGGCAACGCCAACACCGACGGTACCGCGTGGATGTACGCCGTCGCCGATCTGCACCCGCTCTGGACGCACTACGACTACCCGCAACAGATGGGGCCCGGTCCCAACCGCTACATCTTCTGGACCTCGGCGCGGCGGGGCGATTCCGATCCGAGGGTCCTCGAAGCGATCAAGGCGCTAAATATCCGGTACATCTACACGAGTGCGCCGACTGTCCGGGGGTTCGCCGTACCCGACGGACTAGTGTCATTGGATAAGTCGAAGTCGTGGGCGTTGATCTACGACAATGGCGGCGCCCGAATTTATGAATGGCGACCAAGCGGCACGACGCCACACCCATAGTCCACGAAGGATGGTGAAGTTTTGAGTACCCGCAACGATGACGACGACGTCGAAATCATCGGCGGCGTCGACCCGCGGATGATGGCGATCACCGACGATGACTCCGACGAGCGCTCCCTGACCGATCTGGTCGAGCAGCCGGCAAAGGTGATGCGGATCGGGACCATGATCAAGCAACTGCTCGAGGAAGTGCGCGCAGCGCCGCTGGATGACGCCAGCCGCAACCGGCTGCGTGAGATCCACGCCACCAGCATCCGGGAACTGGAAGAGGGCCTGGCGCCGGAACTGCGTGAGGAACTCGACCGCCTCACCCTGCCCTTCAACGAGGACGCCGCGCCGTCGGACGCCGAATTGCGCATCGCCCAAGCGCAGTTGGTGGGCTGGCTGGAGGGGCTGTTCCACGGCATCCAGACCGCGCTGTTCGCCCAGCAGATGGCCGCCCGCGCCCAGCTGGAAAAGATGCGCCAGGGCGCGCTCCCCCCGGGCGTCGGCAAGGCGGGCGGCGCGCCCGGGCACGGCCAGTACCTGTAAGCGACCTCGAGTAGTTCACGGTGTCGGGTCCTCACATCAAGACGCACAACGCGTGGGTCGAATTTCCCATCTTCGACGCCAAGTCGCGTTCGTTGAAGAAGGCCTTCTTGGGCAAGGCGGGCGGCACGATCGGACGCAACAACTCCAACGTGGTCGTCGTCGAAGCGTTGCGGGACATCACCATGTCCCTCGAGCTGGGCGACCGGGTCGGCCTGGTCGGCCACAATGGAGCGGGGAAATCGACTCTGCTGCGCCTACTTTCGGGCATCTATGAGCCCACCCGGGGCTGGGCGCAGGTCACCGGGCGGGTAGCGCCGATCTTCGATCTCGGCGTCGGGATGGACCCCGAGATCTCCGGCTACGAGAACATCATCATCCGCGGCCTGTTCCTCGGGCAGACCCGAAAGCAGATGCAGTCCAAGGTCGACGAGATCGCCGAGTTCACCGAGCTGGGTGACTACCTGTCGATGCCGCTGCGCACGTATTCCACCGGCATGCGGGTCCGGCTGGCGATGGGCGTGGTCACCAGCATCGATCCCGAGATCCTGTTGCTCGACGAGGGATTGGGCGCGGTGGACGCCGACTTCATGAAGAAGGCGCAGTCGCGGTTGCAGGGGCTGGTGGAGCGGTCCGGAATCCTGGTGTTCGCCAGCCACTCCAACGAATTCCTGGCCCGGCTGTGCAAGACGGCGATGTGGATCGACCACGGTGTGATCCGCATGACCGGCGGCATCGAGGACGTCGTGCGGGCGTACGAGGGGGAGGATGCGGCCCGGCACGTGCGCGAGGTGCTGGCCGAGACGGCCGGACAGCCATGAGCGACACCGTCGTCGCCGTCGTCGTCACCCACCGGCGCCCCGACGAGCTGGCCAAGTCCCTCGATGTGCTGAGCACGCAAACGCGGCTGCCCGACCACCTCATCGTCGTGGACAACGATTTCTCCGGTGACGGCCGTGTCCGCGAACTGGTTGCGGGAAAACCCATTCCGACGACCTATCTGGGATCGCGACGCAACCTCGGCGGAGCCGGCGGTTTCGCGTTGGGCATGCTGCACGCGTTGGCCCTGGGCGCCGATTGGGTGTGGCTGGCCGACGACGACGGGCGCCCGCAGGATTCGCATGTCCTTGCCACCCTGCTGGCGTGCGCGGACAAGCACGGCCTGGCCGAGGTGTCACCCATGGTGTGCAACATGGACGATGCCGAGCGGTTGGCGTTTCCGTTGCGCCGCGGCCTGGTATGGCGCAGGCGCGCAAGCGAATTGCGCACCGAAACTGGGCAGGACCTGTTGCGCGGCATCGCGTCGTTGTTCAACGGCGCGCTGTTCCGGGCGGCCACGCTGGAATCGGTCGGTGTCCCGGATCTGCGGCTGTTCATCCGGGGCGACGAGGTCGAAATACACCGGCGGCTGGTGCGTTCCGGCCTGCCGTTCGGAACCTGCCTGGACGCGGTCTACCTGCACCCGTGCGGATCCGACGAGTTCCGCCCGATTCTCGGCGGCCGGATGCACACCCAATATCCCGACAACCCCACCAAGCGGTTCTTCACCTACCGCAACCGCGGCTACCTGCAGTCACAGCCGGGGCTGCGCAAGCTGGTGGTTCAGGAATGGGTCCGGTTCGGCTGGTTCTTTCTGGTGACCCGTCGCGACCCCCGTGGCCTGGCCGAGTGGATCCGGTTGCGGCGCTTGGGGCGTCGTGAACAGTTCGGGCGGCCTAGTGGGGATCGCGAGCGCGGCGGAGCCGGGCGAAGCGGGTCGCCACCATCCAGACCGGGAGGAGCCCGATGACGTTCCTTGACGCGGCGGCGCAGTCGCGGACATTCACCCGGGCCCGCCGCGACCTGGTCGACGGTTTCCGTCGTCACGAGCTCTGGCTGCATCTGGGCTGGCAGGACATCAAGCAGCGTTACCGGCGCTCGGTGCTGGGGCCGTTCTGGATCACCATCGCGACGGGCACCACCGCCGTGGCCATGGGTGGCCTGTACTCCAAGCTGTTTCACCTCGAGCTGTCCGTGCATCTGCCGTACGTGACGCTGGGCCTGATCATCTGGAACCTGATCAACGCCGCCATCCTGGAGGGCGCCGACGTGTTCGTCGCCAACGAGGGGTTGATCAAGCAGCTGCCCACCCCGCTGAGCGTGCATGTCTACCGACTGGTGTGGCGGCAGGTCATCCTGTTCGCGCACAACATCGTCATCTACGCGGTGATCGCGATGATCTATCCCAAGCCATGGTCGTGGGCCGACCTCGCGGTGCTCCCGGCGCTGGCGCTGATCGTGCTCAATTGCATTTGGGTGTCACTGTGTTTCGGCATCCTCGCGACCCGCTACCGCGACATCGGTCCGCTGCTGTTCTCCGTCGTGCAGTTGCTGTTCTTCATGACGCCGATCATCTGGAACGACGACACCTTGCGCCAGCAGGGCGCCGGGCGGTGGTCCCGCATCGTCGAACTCAACCCGCTGCTGCACTACCTCGACATCGTTCGCGCGCCGCTACTCGGGGCGCACCAGGAGCTGCGGCACTGGGCCGTGGTGCTGGTGTTGACGGCCGTCGGTTGGGTGTTCGCGGCCTTCGCGATGCGCCAGTACCGCGCCCGGGTGCCCTACTGGGTTTAGCGTTTCCCTGACTTGTCACAGGGCGGCGCTATCATCGAACGTATGTTCGAAGCAGTGCCGCGTGACCTGGCGTTTCAGGGCGTCGACGACGCCGGTGTGCTGGACCGCGTCACCGCGGCGGCCCGGGCGCAGAACGCGCACTGCGCGCGCGAGTTGGCGGCGATCGGCGAGCTGTATGCGCGTCGGGCGCCGGACGACGACGCCGACCGTTTCAATTGGGCGGTCGACGGACACGAGAACGTGGTCGCCGAGGTGGCGGCCGCGCTGGGCATCAGTCGGGGCCGCGCGTCCGGGCGCTTGCACTATGCGATCGCGTTGCGCGAGCGGCTGCCCCGGGTCGCTGAGGTCTTCGCCCAGGGCCACATCGATTTCCGGTTGATGGCGGCGGTGGTGTACCGCACCGAGCTGATCGAGGACCCCGAGTTGATCGCCCGGCTAGACGCCGCGGTCGCCCGGCACGCGCCGAAATGGATGCGGCTGTCGGGGCCGAAAATGGCCGAGCGCATTGACATGTGGGTGGCGCGCATCGATCCCGCAGGGGTGCGCGTGCCGGGGATGCGCAGTCAAGATCGCCGTGTCGAGATCGGGCCCATCAGCCCGGGGCTGGCCGAGATCTCGGCGAGGGTGCGTCCCACCGATGCCGCCGCGGTGGACCGCGCGCTCGACGCGTTGGCCGATTCGGTGTGCCGGAACGATTCCCGCACCAAGGCCCAGCGTCGCGCCGATGCGATGGGCGCGATGGCCGCCGGGCAGACGGTCTTGCGCTGCGACTGTGGCTGCCCGGATTGCCCTGCGGCGCAGCGGCCCCCGGGAACCAATGTCGTGGTCCATGTGCTGGCCGAGCCGGCCGCGGTCGGCGGCGAGGCGCGCGCGCCGGCGCTGCTGCCGGGGTTCGGTCCGTTGCCGACGGGCTCGCTGCGCGAGTTGGCTGGTGTCGCGAAGACCAAGCCGCTCTCGCCGCCGCCGGACCGGGCGGAGCCCGGGTACCGGCCGTCGACCGCGCTGGCCGAATTCGTCCGCTTCCGCGACCTGACATGCCGATTCCCCGGCTGCGACGCCCCGGCCGACGTCTGCGACATCGACCACACGGTGCCGTTTCCGCTCGGCCCCACCCATCCGTCCAACCTCAAGCTGCTCTGCCGCCACCATCACCTGCTCAAGACGTTCTATACGGGCCCCGACGGCTGGCGGGATCGCCAGCTGCCCGACGGCACCGTGGTGTGGACGTCGCCGACGGGACATACGTACATCACCAAACCTGGTGGCAGCCTGTACTTTCCGGCGCTGGCGGTCCCGACCGGGACGCTGTCACTGCCGGCCGTCGCGCCCGCACCCTCGCAGAACCGGGGGGTCATGATGCCCGTCCGGCAGCGAACCCGCGCCGAGGATCGCGCCGCCCGGGTCCGCTGGGAGCGCGGCATCAACGAGGCCCGCTTCAGCGCCGAGGCAGCGCGTCACGCCGAGCGGTCGGCGCCCCACAACAACGACCCGCCGCCCTTCTGATGTCCGGTTCTCCCGCAGATGGTGGCGGGTCGCTCATCGTGGTGTCACACTGGTACGCCACCTGAGCACACCGGGCGAAAGGTCCACGGACGTGAGCAAGAAAGCCCCATCGGCAGCGGACGCCGCGCGGAACAACCTCGAAGCCGAGCTGGACCGGCTGCGGCAGCGGCGCGACCGCCTCGAGGCCGAAGTCAAGAACGACCGCGGGATGGTGGGCGATCACGGCGACGCGGCCGAGGCGATCCAGCGCGCCGACGAACTCGTGGTGCTTTCCGACCGGATCAACGAACTGGACCGGCGTCTGCGGGCCGGGCCGCCGGACTCCGACTCCTCGGCGACGCTGCCCGGCGGCACCGAGGTGACACTGCGGTTCGCCGACGGCGAAGTGGTCACCATGCACGTGATCTCGATCGTCGAGGAGACGCCCGTCGGCCGGGAGGCCGAGACGCTGACCGCGCGCAGCCCGCTGGCCCAGGCCCTGGCCGGGCGCAAGCCGGGCGACACGGTGACGTACTCGACGCCCCAGGGCGAGAACCAGGTCGAGTTGATCGCGGTCAAACTGCCCCGCTGACGCTGCCCGCCGGTGCCCGGCGGTCCCGTTAGACTCCCCCAATGCTTCCCCCCGAGTCCCCGGCCGCGCCGGCGCGCCTGAGTCTGACGACACAGGTCACGCGCTTCGTCGTCACCGGCGGCCTGGCGGGGATCGTGGACTTCGGGCTCTACGTGCTGCTGTTCAAAGCGGCGCACGTACAGGTCGACGTGGCCAAGTCCATCAGCTTCATCGTCGGCACCATCACCGCCTACCTGATCAACCGCCGGTGGACCTTCCAGGCGCCCCCCAGCACCGCCCGGTTCGTCGCGGTCATGGTCCTCTACGCCATCACCTTCGCCGTGCAGGTCGGGCTGAACCACCTGTGCCTGGCGTTTCTGCACTACCAAGCGTGGGCGATCCCTGTCGCGTTCGTGATCGCGCAGGGCACCGCGACGGTGATCAACTTCGTCGTGCAGCGGGCCGTGATCTTCCGCATCCACTGAGCCGCCTCCGGCCCAGCCCGGATCGCCCGCCTCCTCAGCGGGGCGCCTGCGTCCCGCATCGCCGCCGGAGCAGGCGGTACCCTCTTTGACGATGTCGAGCACCGATCCCGTGACCAAGCCCACCCGGCTGATGGGCTTTGGGCGCACCGCACCGTCGGTGGCCCAGGTGCTGTCCACCCGTGATCCGGAGGTGATCGCCAAGGCGGTGGCCCGGGCGGCCGGCTCGGGCGGCCGGGGCGTGATCGCCCGCGGGCTGGGCCGCTCCTACGGCGACAACGCGCAAAACGGCGGCGGCCTGGTGATCGACATGACCGCGCTCAACCGCATTCACTGGATCAGCGCCGACACCCGGCTGGTCGATGTCGACGCCGGGGTCAGCCTGGACCAATTGATGAAGGCGGCGCTGCCGTTCGGGCTCTGGGTCCCGGTGCTGCCGGGCACCCGCCAGGTCACCGTCGGCGGGGCGATCGCCTGCGACATCCACGGCAAGAACCATCACAGCGCGGGCAGCTTCGGCAACCACGTGCGGTCGATGGACCTGCTCATGGCCGACGGCTCCGTGCGCACCATCACCCCCGACGGCGACGACGCCGAGCTGTTCTGGGCCACCGTCGGGGGCAACGGCCTGACCGGGATCGTGCTGCGCGCCACCATCGCCATGACGCCCACGGAGACGGCCTATTTCATCGCCGACGGCGTGGCCACCAAGGATCTCGACGAGACGGTGGCCGTGCACCTGGACGGCAGCGAAGCCAACTACACCTACTCCAGCGCGTGGTTCGACCTGATCAGTCCGCCCCCGAAGCTCGGCCGGGCCGCGGTCAGCCGCGGCAGCCTGGCGAAGCTGGACCAATTGCCGAAGAAGCTCGCCAAGAACCCGCTGAAATTCGATGCGCCGCAGCTGCTGACGGTGCCGAACGTGTTTCCGGTGAGCGCGATGAACAAGCTGTCGTTCATGGCCATCGGCGAGACGTATTACCGGCTGGGCGGAACCTACTCGGGCAAGATCCAGAACCTGTCGCAGTTCTACCACATGCTGGATCTGGTCAGCGGCTGGAATAACGCCTACGGCCCAAGGGGTTTCGCCCAGCATCAGTTCCTGGTCCCGCCGAACGCGATGGACGAATTCAAGGACATCATCCGCTGGATCCAAACCACGGGCCACTACTCGGCGCTGAACGTGTTCAAGCTTTTCGGCCCGGGCAACCGCGCACCACTGAGTTTCCCGATGGCCGGTTGGAACGTCGCGATGGACTTCCCCAACAAGCCCGGGATCAACGAGTTCCTCAACGAACTCGACCGGCGCGCACTGGAATTCGGCGGACGGGTCTACACCGCCAAGGACTCCCGTGTCAGCGCAGAAACCTTCCACGCCATGTATCCGCGCATCGACGAATGGATCGCGGTACGCCGCAAGGTCGACCCCTTACGGGTGTTCGCCTCGGACATGGCCCGACGTTTGGAGCTGCTCTAGATGGTGCGCCAATGGTTTTAGACGCCGTGGGGAATCCGCAGACGATCCTGCTGCTCGGCGGCACCTCCGAGATCGGGCTGGCCATTTGCGAGCGCTACCTGCAGAACGCGCACGCGCGAATCGTGCTGGCCGCCATGCCCAACGACCCGGGCCGCGACGCCGCCGTGGCGCAGATGAAGGCCGCCGGCGCGCGGTCGGTGGAGCTGATCGATTTCGAGGCCACCGACCCCGACACCCACCCGAAGATGATCGATCAGGCGTTCGCCAACGGTGATGTCGATGTGGCCATCGTCGCCTTCGGCATCCTCGGTGACGCCGAGGAGCTGTGGCAAAACCAGCACAAGGCCGTGCTGGCCGCCGAAATCAACTACACCGCAGCGGTTTCGGTGGGCGTGCTGTTAGCCGAGAAGATGCGGGCGCAGGGCTTCGGCCAGATCATCGCGATGAGTTCGGCGGCCGGTGAGCGGGTGCGACGGTCCAACTTCGTCTACGGCTCCACCAAGGCGGGCCTGGACGGCTTCTACCTGGGGCTAGGAGAAGCGTTGCGCGAGTTCGGGGTTCGTGTCCTGGTGATTCGCCCCGGCCAGGTGCGTACCCGGATGAGCGCGCACGTCAAGGAAGCGCCGCTGACCGTCGACAAGGAGTACGTCGCCAACCTCGCGGTCACCGCGGCCGCAAAGGGTAAGGAATTGGTTTGGGCACCAGCAGCATTCCGTTACGTGATGATGGTGTTGCGACACGTCCCGCGTCCCATCTTCCGCAAGCTGCCAATCTGATCATGCGCAACGCGCTGGCCACCCTCGGCCAGATGGCCTTGGCGGCGCTGGTTGCGGTGGCCGTCGCGGTGGTGTCGCTGATCGCCATCTCTGGCGTGCAGTGGCCGGCCTTTCCGTCGTCCAACCAACTGCACGCGCTGACCACCGTCGGGCAGGTCGGCTGCCTGGCCGGCCTGGTCGCCACCGGATGGGTGTGGCGGCGCGGGCACCGGCTGATCGCCCAGCTGGGCGGGCTGGTGTTCGTGTCCGCGTTCACTGTCGTCACCCTGGGCATGCCGCTGGGGGCCACCAAGCTGTATCTGTTCGGCATCTCCGTCGACCAGCAGTTCCGCACCGAATACGTCACCCGGCTCGCCGACAGCCCCGCCCTGCGCGACATGACCTACCTTGGGCTGCCGCCGTTCTACCCGCCCGGCTGGTTCTGGATCGGCGGGCGCGCGGCGGCGCTGTCCGGGACGCCGGCGTGGGAGGTCTTCAAACCGTGGGCCATCACCTCGATCGCCGTCGCGGTCGCGGTCGCGCTGGTGCTGTGGTGGCGGATGGTCCGGTTCGAGTACGCGCTGATCGTCACCGCCGCGACGGCCGCGGTCACGCTGGCGTACGGCTCGCCCGAGCCCTACTCGGCAATGATCACCGTGCTGTTGCCGCCGGTGCTGGTGCTGACCTGGTCGGGGCTGCGGGCCGCGGACCGTCCGGACGCGGGCCGGCGCGCGGGCTGGGGCGCGGTGATCGGCGCAGGGATTTTCCTGGGGTGGACGGCCACCTGGTACACGCTGCTGTTCGGGTTCAGCGCGTTCGCGATCGGGCTGATGGCGCTGTGGCTGGCCGGGGTGCGGTGGCACCGGGACGGCGTGAAGGCCGCGCTCGATCCGCTGCGACGCCTGGCGGTCATCGCCGGCATCGCCGTGGTGATCGGCTGCACGACCTGGTTGCCGTTCCTGGTGCGAGCGGCGCGCAGTCCGATCAGCAACACCGGGGGCGCCGCCCACTACCTGCCGGCCGACGGGGCCGAGCTCACCTTCCCGATGCTGCAGTTCACGCTGCTCGGTGTGGTCGCCATGATCGGCACCCTGTGGCTGGTGGTGCGGGCGCGCTCCTCGGTGCGGGCCGGTGCGCTGGCCATCGGCGTGGTGGCGATCTACCTGTGGTCGCTGTTGTCGATGCTCACCACGCTGGCGCGCGTCACTCTGTTGTCGTTCCGGCTGCAGCCGACGCTGAGCGTGCTGCTGGTGGCCGCCGGGGCCTTCGGTTTCCTCGAGGCGACGCTGGCCCTCAAGCCGCGCGGCCGCGCGATCGTCCCGGTGGCCGGCGCCATCGGCCTAACCGCCGCGATCGCGTTCAGCCAGGACATCCCCGACGTGCTACGCCCCGACCTCACCATCGCCTACACCGACACCGACGGCAACGGGCAGCGCGGCGACCGGCGGCCGCCCAGCGCCGAAAAGTTCTATGCGACAATCGATCACGACATCACGCAGGTGACCGGCAAGCCGCGCGACCAGACCGTGGTGATGACGGCCGATTACAGCTTCCTGTCGTTCTACCCCTACTGGGGATTCCAGGGGCTCACCTCGCACTACGCCAACCCGCTCGCGCAATTCGACCTGCGGGCCGCGCAGATCGACAAGTGGTCCAAACTCAAGACCGCCGACGAGCTGATCCACGCCCTGGATGCCTGCCCCTGGCCACCTCCGACGGTCTTTTTGATGCGCCGCGGTGCTAACGGCAACTACACCCTGCGGCTGGCCGAGGACGTCTACCCCAACCAGCCCAACGTGCGCCGCTACACCGTCGATCTGCGCGGCGCCCTGTTCGACAGCCCGCGCTTCGACGTCCGCAGCGTCGGCCCCTTCGTGCTGGCCATCCGCAAACCGGGGGCGTAACCACCGATGAGCACCGAGACCACGCCTCAAACGGGGCCGCACACCGCGGAAGAACTAGCATCTAGCACCGTGTCAGCCACGGAAACCAATCACCGGATCGCCCGGCTGGTTGCTTCCGTCGCCGGGCTGCTCGGCGTGCTGCTGGCGATCGCCACCCCGCTGCTGCCGGTCGACCAGACCACCGCCCAGCTGAACTGGCCACAGAACGGCACCTTCGGCAGCGTCGAGGCGCCCCTGATCGGTTACGTGGCCACCGATTTGAACATCACCGTCCCGTGTCAGGCCGCCGCCGGGCTGACCGGCGGGGGTAACGCCGGCAAGACGGTGTTGCTGTCGACGGTGCCCAAGCAGGCGCCCAAGGCGGTCGACCGGGGCCTGCTGATCGTGCGGGCCAACGACGAGCTGGTGCTGGTGGTGCGCAACGTCCCGGTGGTGAGCGCCCCGCTGAGCCAGGTGCTCGGCCCGGCCTGCCAGCGGCTGACGTTCACCGCGCACGCCGACCGGGTGACCGCCGAGTTCGTCGGCCTGACCCAGGGACCCAATTCCGAGCATCCCGGCTCGCCGCTGCGGGGGGAGAAGAGCGGCTACGACTTCCGGCCTCAGATCGTCGGCGTCTTCACCGATCTCAGCGGGCCGACCCCGCCCGGGCTGAGCTTCTCGGCGACCGTCGACACCCGCTACAGCAGCAGCCCCACCCCGCTGAAGATGGCGGCGATGATCCTGGGGCTGGTGCTGACCGCCGCCTCCCTGGTCGCGCTGCACCGGCTCGACACCGCCGACGGAACCCGGCACCGCCGCTTCCTACCCGCGCGCTGGTGGTCCATCGGCGCGCTGGACGCCCTGGTGATCGCGGTGCTGGTGTGGTGGCATTTCGTCGGCGCCAACACCTCCGACGACGGCTACATCCTGACCATGGCCCGGGTGTCCGAGCACGCCGGCTACATGGCCAACTACTACCGCTGGTTCGGCACGCCCGAGGCACCGTTCGGCTGGTACTACGACCTGCTGGCGCTGTGGGCCCACGTGAGCACCACCAGCATCTGGATGCGGTTGCCGACCCTGGTGATGGCGCTGACGTGCTGGTGGGTGATCAGCCGGGAGGTCATGCCCCGCCTCGGCCATGCGGTCAAGCAGAACCGCGCGGCGGCCTGGACCGCGGCGGGCACGTTCCTGGCGGTCTGGCTCCCGCTCGACAACGGGCTGCGCCCCGAGCCGATCATCGCCCTGGGCATCCTGCTGACGTGGTGTTCGGTGGAGCGCGCGGTGGCCACCAGCCGGCTGCTGCCGGTGGCGATCGCGTGCATCATCGGCGCGCTGACCCTCTTTTCCGGGCCGACGGGCATCGCCTCGATCGGCGCCCTGCTGGTCGCCATCGGGCCGCTGCGCACCATCCTGCACCGCAGGATCACCCGGTTCGGCGCGCTGCCGCTGGCGCTGCCGTTGCTGGCCGCGGTCACCGTCACCGCCATCCTGATCTTCCGCGACCAGACGCTGGCCGGCGAGGTCCAGGCCACCATGCTCAAGCGCGCCGTCGGCCCCAGCCTCAGTTGGTTCGACGAACACATCCGCTACGAGCGGCTGTTCATGGCCAGCCCCGACGGGTCGGTCGCCCGCCGCTTCGCCGTGCTGGCGCTGGTGCTCGCGCTCGGGGTCACGGTCGCAATGTCGTTGCGCAAGGGCCGAATTCCGGGCACCGCCGCTGGGCCGAGCCGCCGCATCGTCGGGATCACCATCATCTCGTTCGTCGCGATGATGTTCACCCCCACCAAGTGGACCCACCACTTCGGCGTGTTCGCCGGGCTCGCCGGGCCGCTGGGCGCGCTCGCCGCGGTCGCGGTGACCGCGGTGGCCATGCGGTCACGGCGCAACCGCACCGTGTACGCCGCCGTGGTGCTGTTCCTGGTGGCGCTGTCGTTCGCCAGCGTCAACGGCTGGTGGTACGTCTCGAATTTCGGTGTGCCCTGGTCGAATGCGTTCCCGGCATGGCATTACGCGTTCGCCACCGCCCTGCTCGGGCTGACCGTGGTGGTGCTGCTGGCGGCGGCGTGGTTCCACTTCGTCGCCCCCGAGAACGGGCCACCCAAGACCCGTCTGGGCGCACGCGTGGCGGGAATCATCCAGTCCCCGTTGGCAATTGCGACGTGGGTGCTGGTGGTGTTCGAGGTGGCGTCGCTGACCCTGGCGATGACCGACCAGTATCCGGCCTGGTCCGTCGGCCGCTCCAACCTGCAGGCGCTGACCGGCAAGACGTGCGGGCTGGCCGAGGACGTTCTGGTGGAGCAGGACCCGAACGCGGGCATGCTCTCGCCGGTGGGCGCCTCGGCGGCGGACGCCCTCGGCGCCGGCCTGTCGGAAGCCTTCACGCCCAACGGAATTCCCGCCGACGTCCGCGCCGACCCGGTGATGGAACGGCCGGGTGACCGCAGCTTCGTCAACGACGAGGAGAAGACCGGCAGCAACCAGGCGGGAACCGAGGGCGGCACCACCCCCGCGCCGGGGATCAACGGATCGTCGGCCCAGCTGCCCTTCAACCTCGACCCCGCGCGCACCCCGGTGCTCGGCAGCTGGCGCTCGGGCATCCAGATTCCCGCGCACCTGCGGTCCGGGTGGTATCGCCTGCCCGCGCGCGACGAGGCGGGCCCGCTGCTGGTGGTGAGCGCGGCCGGGCGTTTCGACCCCCGCGAGGTCCAGGTGCAGTGGGCCACCGACGCGCAGGCGGCGGGCGGGCACCCCGGCGGCTCGTTCCAATTCGCCGACGTGGGCGCGTCCCCGGCCTGGCGCAACCTGCGCCTGGCGCTGTCGGCGATCCCCGACTCCGCCACCCAGATTCGATTGGTCGCCGACGACGAGGACCTGGCGCCGCAGCACTGGATCGCCCTGACACCGCCGCGCATTCCGCGGCTGCGCACGCTGCAGGACGTGGTGGGCTCCGCCGACCCGGTGTTCCTGGACTGGCTCGTCGGGCTGGCCTTCCCGTGTCAGCGACCGTTCGGCCATCAGAACGGCGTCGACGAGACACCGAAGTGGCGCATCCTGCCCGACCGGTTCGGCGCCGAGGCCAACTCGCCCGTGATGGACAACAACGGCGGCGGCCCGCTGGGCGTCACCGAACTCCTGGTGAAAGCCACCACGATGGCCACCTATCTCAAGGACGACTGGTCCCGCGACTGGGGCTCGCTGCAGCGGCTGACGCCGTATTACCCCGGCGCGCAACCCGCCGACCTACTGCTGGGAACGGCGACGCGCAGCGGTCTGTGGAACCCGGCGCCGCTGCGCAAGACGTAGGCGCCGTCGCGGGCGCGACCCTTGAACGCGGATATCCGTAAGCCTATGCTTACGGTTCGTGACCACTTACCAAACCGCTGACGCGTGGCTGGCGTTGGCGGACGGGACGCGGCGGGCCATCGTGGAACGGCTCGCGCACGGCCCGTCGGCGGTCGGTGAGTTGGCGCGCGACCTGCCGGTCAGCAGACCCGCCGTGTCGCAACACCTCAAGGTGCTCAAGTCCGCCGGGCTGGTGCGCGACCGGGCCGCGGGAACCCGTCGCGTCTATCAGCTCGACCCCACCGGCCTCGAGGCGCTCCGCGCCGACCTCGACCGGTTCTGGACCCAGGCGCTCGCCGGCTATGCGCGGACCATCGACGAGACCAACGAAGGATCGACATGACATCCCAGCGGACGCCCAACGTCACCCACCACGTCGTCGTCAACGCCCCCATCGAGCGCGCGTTCACCGTCTTCACGCAGCAGTTCGGCGCGTTCAAGCCACGCGAGCACAATCTCTTGGCGGTCCCCATCGCCGAGACCGTGTTCGAGCCCCGCGTCGGCGGCCACATCTACGACCGCGGCGTCGACGGAAGCGTGTGCCGGTGGGCGCGGATCCTGGTCTACGAGCCGCCGCATCGCGTGGTGTTCAGCTGGGACATCGGCCCGACCTGGCAGCTGGAAGCCGACCCGGCCAAAACCAGCGAGGTCGACGTCCGCTTCACCGCCCAGCCCGACCGACGCACCCGGGTGGACCTCGAACACCGCCAGCTCGACCGCCACGGGCCGGGCTGGCCCTCGGTGGCCGACGGGGTCGACGGCGACGCGGGATGGCCGCTCTACCTGGCCCGCTACGCCGACCTGCTGAGCGGCGGTGACCCGCGATGACCGCCGACCTGATGCCCATGGCCCGCGCCGAACGGGCCGACCTGGCGGACTTTTTGGCCACCCTGGCGCCGCGGGACTGGGAGGCGCCCAGCCTGTGCGCGCGGTGGAGCGTGAAAGACGTTGTCGCGCATGTGATCAGCTACGAGGAGCTCGGCACCCTGGGGCTGGTGAAGCGATTCGCGAAGGGCCTGGTGGTGCGGGCCAACCAGGTGGGCGTCGATGAATTCTCGCACCTGACCCCGCAACAATTGCTGGAGTTTCTGCGCAACCACCTCGAACCACGCGGATTGACAGCGGGTTTCGGCGGAATGATCGCCCTCGTCGACGGCACGATCCATCACCAGGACATCCGCCGCGCGCTGGACCGGCCGCGCGAGGTCCCGCCCGACCGCCTGGAACGGGTCCTCTCCCTGGTGCCCGGCAACCCCAGGATCGGCGCGGGACGGCGAATCAGGCGCCTGCGCCTGCGCGCCACCGACCTCGAGTGGACGCACGGCGACGGGCCCGAGGTGACCGGCCCCGGCGAGGCGCTGCTCATGGCGATGTCCGGGCGCCCGGCCGCGCTCGCCGACCTCGACGGTCCCGGGCACGCGACCCTGGCGGCCCGGCTCGGCGGATAGCAGCGCCCGCTGCCCGGCCCCGCGTCCCGATGGCACAAAGCCGCGTCGCTTACGATCGACCTCGTGCCCCACGACCGTAATGAGCGATCGCAGCGCATCCCACGATCGGTGGCCGCGGTCGCGGGAATCGCGGGGCTGTTGTTGTGCCTCCTCGTCCCGGTGCTTCCGGCGAAACAGACCACCGCGACGGTGCTGTGGCCGCAGGGCACGGTGGACGGGCACGTCAGCCAGATCACCGCGCCCCTGGTGTCGGGGGCGCCCCGCGCGCTGGACATCTCCATTCCCTGCCCGGACATCGCGACCCTGCCCGCCAGCGGGGGTTTGGTGGTCTCGACGCTGCCGCCCGGCGGGATGGACGCCGGGAAGAACGGGCTGTTCGTGCGCGCGAACAAGGACGTCGTCGTCGTGGCGTTCCGCGACACCGTCGCGGCGGTGGCGCAGCGCTCGGCCATCGCCGCCGGGGGCTGCAGCGTGCTGCACGCCTGGGCCGGCGTCGGGGCGGCCGGCGCCGAGTTCGTCGGCATACCCGGCGCCACCGGGGTCCTGCCGGCCGAGAAGAAGCCTCAGGTCGGCGGGATCTTCACCGACCTGAAGGTGCCCGCGGGGCCGGGGCTTTCGGCCCGGGTCGACATCGACACCCGATTCATCACCGCGCCCACCGCGGTCAAGAAGATCGTGATGGCGCTGGGCGTCCTGTCCGTGCTGACGGCCATCGTGGCGCTCGCGGTGCTGGACCGCCGCAGCCGGGGCGGCGGCACGCTGCTCAACTGGCGCTCCCCCATCGCCTGGCTGTCCCGGTACCGGCCCGGCACGCACCTGGCGAACTGGCGGCGCGTCGGGCTGGCGACGTGGATCGCCGACGCCGGGGTGATCGCAACCCTGTTGCTGTGGCACATCATTGGCGCCACCACATCGGACGACGGCTACAACCTGACCATCGCCCGCGTCGCTCCGCGCGCCGGTTACGTCGCCAACTACTACCGCTACTTCGGCACCACCGACGCCCCCTTCGACTGGTATCTCGGGGTGCTGTCCAAGCTCGCCTCGGTGAGCACGGCGGGCGTCTGGATGCGGCTGCCCGCCACGCTGGCCGGGATCGGCTGCTGGCTGATCATCGGCCATTGGATGCTGCGCCGGCTGGGCCCCGGCAGGGGTGGACTGGCGGCCAACCGCGTCGCGGTCTTCACCGCGGGCGCGGTGTTCGTCGCGGCCTGGCTGCCGTTCAACAACGGGCTGCGGCCCGAACCGCTGATCGCCCTCGGCGTCCTGGTCACCTGGATGCTGGTCGAACGCGCGATCGCCCTGCGACGGCTCGCCCCGGCCGCGGTGGCCATCATCGTGGCGCTGCTGAGCGCGATGCTGGCGCCGCAGGGTCTGATCGCCGTGGCCGCGCTGCTGACCGGGGCGCGGGCCGTCGCGCAGACGATCCGGCGTCGCCGGGCAACCGACGGGCTGCTGGCGCCGCTGGCGGTGCTGGGCGCGTCGCTCTCGGTGATCCTCGTGGTGGTGTTCCGCAGCCAGACGCTGGCCACGGTGCTGGAGTCCGCCCGCATCAAATACAAGGTCGGGCCGACGATCGCCTGGTACCAGGACTGGCTGCGCTACTACTTCCTCACGGTCGAGTCCAATCCCGACGGATCGATGGCGCGGCGGTTCGCGGTGCTGATCCTGCTGCTGTGCCTGTTCGGGATGCTCGTCATCCTGCTGCGCCGCGGCCACGTTCCCGGCGTGGCCAGCGGCCCGGCCTGGCGGCTGATCGGCACCACCGCGATCGGCCTGCTGCTCGTCACGTTCACCCCGACGAAGTGGGCGATCCAGTTCGGTGCCTTCGCGGGGCTGGCCGGGGCGCTGGGCGCGGTCACCGCGTTCGCCTGCTCGCGGATCGGCCTGCACAACCGCCGCAACCTGACCCTGTACGTCACCGCGCTGCTGTTCGTGCTGGCGTGGGCCACGTCCGGCATCAATGGCTGGTTCTACGTCGGCAACTACGGGGTGCCGTGGTACGACATCCAACCGGTCGTCGCCAGCCACCCGGTGACGTCGATGTTCCTGACGTTGTCGATCATCACCGGACTGCTGGCCGCCTGGCAGCACTTCCGGATGGACTACGCCGGCCACACCGAGGTCAAGGACAACCGGCGCAACCGCGTCCTGGCGTCGACCCCGCTGCTGGTGGTCGCGACCATCATGGTCGTCGGCGAGGTCGCCTCGCTGACCAAGGGCGCGGTGTTCCGCTACCCGCTCTACACCACCGGCAAGGCCAACCTCGCCGCGATCACTTCGGGCCTGTCCGCCACCAGCTGCGCCATGGCCGACGACGTGCTGGCCGAGCCCGACCCCAACGCGGGCATGCTGGCCCCGGCACCGGGCCAGACCTTCGGGCCCGACGGACCGCTCGGGGGCGTCAATCCGGTGGGCTTCAAACCCGAAGGCGTGGGCGAGGACCTGCAATCCGACCCGGTGGTGACCAAGCCGGGACTGGTCAACTCCGACGCCTCCCCGAACAAGCCGAACGTCGCCTACAGCGACTCGGCGGGAACCGCCGGCGGCAAGGGCCCGGTCGGGGTCAACGGCTCCCACGCGGCGCTGCCGTTCGGGCTGGACCCGGCCCGCACCCCGGTGATGGGCAGCTACGGCGAGAACACGCTGGCCGCCACCGCCACCTCGGCCTGGTACCAGCTGCCCGCGCGCACGCCCGCCCGGCCCCTGGTGGTCGTCTCCGCCGCCGGCGCGATCTGGTCCTACAAGGAGGACGGCACCTTCACCTACGGGCAATCGCTGAAGCTGCAATGGGGCGTCACCCGCCCGGACGGCACCACCCAGCCGCTGGCCGAGGTGCAGCCGATCGACATCGGCCCGCAGCCGGCGTGGCGCAACCTGCGTTTCCCGCTGGCGTGGGCGCCGCCGGAGGCGAACGCGGCGCGCATCGTCGCCTACGACCCGAACCTGAGCTCCGAGCAGTGGTTCGCGTTCACGCCGCCGCGGGTGCCGGTGCTGGAAACCCTGCAGCAACTGGTCGGGTCGCAGACGCCGGTGCTGATGGACATCGCGACCGCCGCCAACTTCCCGTGCCAGCGGCCGTTCTCCGAACACCTTGGCGTTGCCGAACTTCCGGGGTACCGCATCCTTCCGGACCGCAAGCAGACAGCGGCGTCGTCGAACCTGTGGCAGTCCAGCGAGGCCGGCGGGCCCTTCCTGTTCCTGCAGGCGCTGCTGCGCACGTCGACGATCTCGACGTATCTGCGCGGCGATTGGTATCGCGACTGGGGATCCGTGGAGCAGTACTTCCGGTTGGTGCCGGCTGATTTGGCGCCGGACGCCGCGATCGAACAGGGTGTGATGACAGTGCACGGCTGGAGCCGGCAGGGACCGATTCGGGCGTTGCCATGAGCGCGACGAGCATGCGCGACGACGTGCGAACGACGCGTTGGGTGGCGACCATCGCCGGCCTGATCGGGTTCGTGCTGTCCGTCGCCACCCCGCTGCTGCCCGTCGTGCAGACGACCGCGACGCTGAACTGGCCCCAGAACGGACAGCTGAATAGCGTTACGGCACCGTTGATTTCGCTGACCCCGGTCGACATGACCGCCACCGTTCCCTGCTCGCTGGTGCGCGATCTGCCGCCGGAGGGCGGGGTGGTGGTGAGCACCGGGCCCAAGAAGGGCAAGGACGCCGCGCTCAACGCGCTGTTCGTCGTCGTCAACGGCAAGCGCGTCGACGTCACCGACCGCAATGTGGTGATCGCCAGCGTGTCTCGGGACCAGGCGATGTCGCCACAGTGCCAGCGCATCGAGATCACCTCGACGAAGGCCGGCACGTTCGCCACCTTTGTCGGGCTCAATGATTCGGCGGGCAAACCGATCGGCGGCGGATTCCCCGACCCGAACCTGCGTCCACAGATCGTCGGTGTGTTCACCGACCTGACCGGTCCGGCCCCGGCCGGCTTGAAGCTGTCGGCGACCATCGACACCCGGTTCTCCACCACCCCAACCACTTTGAAACTGGTCGCGATGGTGTTGGCGATCGTGGCGACCATGGTTGCGCTGGTCGCGTTGTGGCGACTCGACCAGCTGGACGGGCGGCGGATGCGCCGGCTCATTCCGGCGAATTGGCGCACGTTCACCCTCGCCGATGTCGCGGTGATCTTCGGGTTCGTGCTCTGGCACGTGATCGGGGCGAACTCGTCCGACGACGGCTACATCCTCGGCATGGCGCGGGTGGCCGATCGCGCCGGCTACATGTCGAACTACTTCCGCTGGTTCGGCAGCCCCGAGGACCCCTTCGGCTGGTACTACAACCTGCTGGCGCTGATGACCCACGTCAGCGACGCCAGCCTGTGGATGCGACTGCCGGACCTGTTCGCCGGAATCGTGTGCTGGCTGTTGCTGTCTCGCGAGGTGCTGCCCCGGCTGGGGCCCGCGGTGGCCGCCAGCAAGCCGGCGAACTGGGCGGCGGGCATGGTGTTGCTGACGGCGTGGATGCCGTTCGACAACGGTCTGCGCCCCGAGCCGATCATCGCGCTCGGTTCGCTGGTCACCTACGTGCTGATCGAACGTTCCATGCGGTACAGCCGGCTGACTCCCGCGGCGCTGGCGGTCATCACCGCCGCCTTCACGCTCGGTGTGCAGCCCACCGGCCTGATCGCCGTGGCCGCCTTGGTCGCCGGTGGCCGCCCGATCCTGCGCATCCTGGTCCGCCGTCATCGCCTGGTGGGCACGTGGCCGCTGGTGGCGCCCATGCTGGCCGCCGGCACGGTCATCCTGACCGTGGTGTTCGCCGACCAGACGCTGCGAGCGGTGTTGGAAGCCACCAGGATTCGGACCGCGATCGGGCCGAGCCAGGCGTGGTACACCGAGAACCTGCGCTACTACTACCTGATCCTGCCCACCGTCGACGGTTCGCTGTCGCGCCGGTTCGGGTTCCTGATCACCGCGCTGTGCCTGTTCACCGCCGTGTTCATCATGTTGCGGCGCAAGCGGGTTCCGGGTGTGGCCCGCGGCCCGGCGTGGCGGCTGATGGGCGTCATCTTCGGCACCATGTTCTTCCTGATGTTCACGCCCACCAAGTGGGTGCACCACTTCGGCCTGTTCGCCGCCGTGGGGGCGGCGATGGCCGCGCTGACCACGGTGCTGGTCTCGCCGGCGGTGCTGCGGTGGTCGCGCAACAGGATGGCGTTCCTGGCGGCGGTACTGTTCCTGATGGCGCTGTGCTTCGCCACCACCAACGGCTGGTGGTACGTCTCCAGCTACGGCGTCCCGTTCAACAGCACCATGCCGAAGATCGGCGGAATCTCGGTCAGCACAATCTTTTTCGCGCTGTTCGTGCTCGCCGTGCTGTACGCGATCTGGTTGCACTTCGCGTCCCGCGACCGCGGGGAGGGCCGGGTCGCGCGGGCGCTGACGGCCGCACCGGTGCCCATCGCGGCGGGATTCATGGCGCTGGTGTTCATCGCGTCGATGGTGGCCGGCATCGTGCGCCAGTACCCCACCTACTCCAACGCCTGGGACAACCTGCGCGAGTTCAGCGGGGGCTGCGGCCTGGCCGACGACGTGCTCGTCGAGCCGGACAGCAACGTCGGCTACATGGCGCCGCTACCCGGCAACTACGGGCCGCTGGGGCCGCTGGGCGGGGAGCACCCGGTGGGATTCAGTCCCAACGGTGTGCCCGAACACATTGTCGCCGAAGCCATTCGGATCACCCCGAATCAACCCGGAACCGACTACGACTGGGACGCGCCGACCAAGCTGAGCGCGCCGGGCATCAACGGCTCGACGGTGCCGCTGCCCTACGGCCTGGATCCCGATCGGGTTCCGCTGGCCGGCAGCTACACCACCGCGGCGCAGCAGCAGAGCAGGCTCACCTCGGCGTGGTACCGGTTGCCCAAACCCGATGCCGGGCATCCGCTCGTGGTGGTGTCCGCCGCCGGCAAGATCGACGGCAACAGCGTGCTGCACCACCACACCGACGGCCAGAAAGTGGTGCTCGAGTACGGGCGGCCCGGGCCCGCGGGTGACACCGGGGCCGGCATCGTGCCCGCCGGACGGCTGGTGCCCTACGACCTGAACGGCGAGCAGCCAAAGGCCTGGCGCAACCTGCGTTTCGCCCGCTCCGACATGCCGGCGGACGCGGTCGCCGTGCGGGTGGTGGCCGAGGACCTGTCCCTGACGCCGGAGGACTGGATCGCGGTGACCCCGCCGCGGGTGCCGGAGATGCGTTCGCTACAGGAGTACGTCGGCTCGACGCAGCCGGTGCTGATGGACTGGGCGGTCGGGTTGGCCTTCCCCTGCCAGCAGCCGATGCTGCACGTCAACGGCGTCACCGAGATCCCCAAATTCCGCATCACCCCGGACTACACGGCCAAGAAGATGGACACCGACACCTGGGAAGACGGAACCAACGGGGGGCTGCTGGGCATCACCGACCTGCTGCTGCGGGCCCACGTGATGTCGACGTACCTGTCCCACGACTGGGGCCGCGACTGGGGGTCGCTGCGCAAATTCGACACCATCGCCGACGCGCATCCCGCGCAGCTCGATCTCGGAACCGCCACCCGCACCGGGTGGTGGTCGCCGGGCCCGATCCGCATCAAGCCGTAACCGCGGCGAAAAGCGTCAATTATCGGCGTGTCTAAATGGCGTGCCGCGGCCGCAATTCCTCCGCGGAATAACGCGCCGAATTAACGCCTGAGTAATTGCTGGGCGAGGGTTTGAATCGGCCAATCGCGGGACAATACTCATTCCGATGTGATCCAGTTCACACGACGGGAAGGGGTAGTCCCGATGCGCACGCAGACACGCCTGAAAACCCCCGCGGCCGCGCTCACGGTGCTGGTTTTGCCGGCCACGACATTCGCCATCGGCACGGCGGGGGCCGAGGGAGCCGGCACCACCGTCGTTTTCGACGCCAAACTTCGGCGTTGCGATTTCAGCCTGGTCAGTTTTGCCGTGCAGGTGCCGCACCCCTCGCTGGGGACGGGGTACGCCGTCGTGCGCACGGCAGGGTCGAGGGTGGTCGCGGACGTCCATTTGGTGAACCCGCCGGAGCCCGGCACCCATTTCGACGTGGGACTGATCCAGGTGCCCCGCCCCGCCTCCGCCCCATGCGGGCCCGGCGACCCCGGGACCGCCTTCGCCGGCCTGGACACCGACGGGGCGGGCAGCGGGAACACGACCGTCCAGGACAGCATCCGGCCCGGCACGACCGGCGTGTGGGTGATCATCGAGCAACCGAACGCCCACGCGCAGAGCCCGGCGGAGTTCTACACCTCCGAGTTCGTCGTGCCGGTGAGGGCGTAGGGCAGATGAGAGGCGAAAGTGTCCGCATCCCAACGGGACACACGACAGCAGCGAATCGCGGCCGATGACGCCACCGGCGACCTGTCCGCGGTCCGGGGCTCCGCGTTGCCTGCTGACGGTGTCCCCGAGGAGATCGACACGTCGTCGGCGGCGGCCGAGGCGGCGGCGCTGGAGCGCGGCTCGGCCATGCTCGTGGTCAAACGGGGACCCAACGTCGGATCGCACTTCGTCCTGAACCAGCCCGTCATGACCGCCGGACGCCACCCGGCCAGCGACATCTACCTCGACGACATCACGGTCAGCCGACGGCATGCCGAATTCCGCAGCGAGAACGGCGAATTCCGCGTCGTCGACCTCGGCAGCCTCAACGGCACCTATCGCAACCGCGAAGCCGTCGACTCCGCGGCGCTGGCCAACGGCGACGTCCTGCAGATCGGCAATTTCCGGCTGGTGTTCCTCGCCGCCCAGACGCCGTGATCCGACGATGTACACCTGCGAATTCCGGCCCGGCCAAACGATCTTCGCCCAGGGCGACCCGGGGGAGCGGATCTATCTGATCGCCGAAGGCACGGTGACGATCAGCCTCCGCGACCCCGCGGGCCGCACCGGCGTGCGGGCGATCCTGGGACCCACGGACATCTTCGGCGAGCTGGCGGTGTTCGACCCCGCCCCTCGCGCGTGCACCGCCACGGCGCTCACCGAGGTGCGAGCCCTGTGGCTGGACCGCGCCACCCTGCGCGCGTCGATGGCGCGAGATCCGGCGCTCGCCGAACAGCTGCTGCGGGCGCTGACCCGGCGAGTGCGGGCCGCCGAACGACAACTCGTCGAACTGGTTTCCAGCGACGTCAACGCCCGCGTCGCCCGCCAGCTGCTGGCGCTGGGCAGGCGGTTCGGCACCCGCGAGGGCGGCGCCATGCGGGTCGCGCACGAACTCAGCCAGGACGAGCTGGCCCAGCTGGTGGGCGCCGACCGGGTGTCGGTGAACAAGGCATTGGGCAGCTTCACGACACGCGGCTGGATCTCGTTGAGAGGCAAGACCGTTGTGATCATCAACCCCGACGCGCTGGCAAGACGCGCCGGAGACGTCGGGGGCGCCGACGGCACCCGCTACGCCCTACCCCACGACGATCGGCTCGGCGCGTAGCGTCTGTCCCATGAGCGACTACGCCGTGGAGGCGGTGGACAGGCTGCCGTTCTCCACCGAGGAAAAATCGCAGCGCTACGCGACGGAGAACTACGGCGGGGCCGTCGGTCTCAATTGGTACAGCACCGATCCCACGCTGCAGTTCACCATGGCCTACTACCTGCAGCCCGACGAGCTGAAGCTGGCCGAGCGCCATCTGACACACATCGGCGAGCTGATGGGCGGCCCGGTGGCGCGGTGGGCCGAGGAGACCGACCGCAACCCGCCGCGGCTTCAGCGCTACGACCGGTGGGGCCACGACGTCAGCGAGGTGGTCATGCCGACGTCGTTCACCCAGTCCAAGCGGGCCGTCCTGGACGCCCAGCGGGCGCTGCGGACCGAGGCGCGCGAGGCGAAGATGAGCTCGTCGCTGACGCTGTTCGCGTCGAATTATCTGCTCAATCAAGCCGATATCGGCATGGGCTGCGCGCTGGGCACCGGGGGCGGCATGGTCCAGTCGCTGGTGGCGGCCTACGCGCCGGCCGACGTGGCCGAACACGTGCTGGCCAAATTCGCCTCCGGCGAGTGGGCCGGCGAGACGGCCCAGCTGCTCACCGAGCGCACCGGCGGCTCCGACCTGGGAGCCCTCGAGACGACCGCCACCCGTCACGGCGACTCGTGGCTGCTGAACGGGTTCAAGTGGTTTGCGTCCAACTGCGCCGGGGAGGCGTTCGTCGTCCTGGCCAAACCCGAAGGCGCACCGGACTCTTCGCGGGGCGTCGCCAATTTCCTGGTGCTGCGCACCCGCCGCGACGGCTCCCGCAACGGGGTGCGGGTCCGGCGCCTGAAGGACAAGCTCGGCACCCGTTCGGTGGCCTCGGGCGAGGTCGAGTTCGTCGACGCCGAGGCGTTCCTGCTGTCCAGCGAACCCACCGCCGAGTCCGGCCCCTCCGACGGCAAGGGGCTGGGCCGCATGATGGAGCTGACCAACGCCGCGCGGCTGGGCATCGCGTTGTTCGGGCTCGGCAATGCGCGGCGCGCCCTGGTGGAGTCGCTGTGCTACGCGCGGCAGCGGCGCGCCTTCGGCGCGGCGCTGATCGACAAGCCGTTGATGCGGCGCAAGCTCGCCGAGATGATCGTCGATGTCGAGGCCGCCCAGGCGCTGGTGTTCGACGGCACCGGCGCCACCAACCATCGCCAGCCGCGCAGCCTGCGGCAGCGCATCGCGGTGCCGGTCACCAAGCTGAAGGTGTGCCGGCTCGGGATCACCGCGGCGTCGGACGCGATCGAGATCCACGGCGGCAACGGCTACATCGAGACCTGGCCGGTGGCAAGGCTTTTGCGTGACGCGCAGGTCAACACCATCTGGGAGGGCCCGGACAACATCCTGTGCCTGGACGTGCGCCGCGGAATCGAGCAGACCCGCGCGCACGAGACGCTGCTGGCCCGGCTGCGCGACGCCGTGTCGGTCGCCGACGACGACGAAGCCACCAGGCTGGTCGCCGGCCGGATCGAGGATCTCGACGCGGCGATCACCGCGTGGTCCAAACTTGACCGGGAGCTGGCCGAGGCGCGGCTGTTCGGACTGGCGCAATTCATGGGCGACGTCTACGGCGGCGCGTTGCTCATCGAGCAGGCCGCCTGGGAGCGCGCCACCCGCGGCGGCGGGCGCAAGGCGCTGGTGGCGCGGCTCTACGCGCAGCGCTATCTGGCCGATCGCGGGGCGCTGCGCGGTATCGATGCCGACTCCGACGAGGCGCTGGAGCGCTTCGACGAGTTGCTCGAGGGCGCCTTCACCGACGGCGGTGCGGACTAGATCGGGATGAGCCCGTGCTTGCGGGCCGTGCGGAACCACAACTGCTTGTCCCGCAACAGCTTCATCGACTTGCGCAGCAACAGCCTGGTCTGGTGCGGGTCGATGACCGCGTCGATGAAGCCGCGTTCGGCGGCGGTCCACGGGATCGCCATGTTGAGGTTGTAGCCCTCGATGAAGTCCTTCTTGATCTGCTGCGCCTCGGGGGTGGTCGGGTCGGGGAACCGCTTCATCAGCAGCTGCGCGGCCCCCTCGGCGCCGATCACCGCGATCCGCGCCGTGGGCCAGGCGAAGTTGAAGTCGGCGGTCAGCTGCCGCGAGCCCATCACCGCGTACGCGCCGCCGTAGGACTTGCGCACGGTGATCGTTACCTTGGGCACGTCGGCCTCGACCACGGAGTAGAGGAATCGCCCGCCGCGCTTGATGATTCCCCGCTTCTCCTCCTCGGCGCCCGGCAGGAACCCGGGGGTATCCACCACGAAAACCAGCGGGATGTTGAACGCGTCGCAGAACCGGATGAACCGCGCCGCCTTGTCGGAGGCCTCGTTGTCGATCGACCCGGACATGTACATGGGCTGATTGGCGATCACGCCCACGGGGTGGCCGTCGACCCGGGCGTAGCCGGTGATGATGGCCGGCCCGTGCTGCGCGGCGACGTCGAGGAAGTCGCCGTCGTCGAAGATCCGCAGCAGGATCTCGTGCATGTCGTAGGCCATGTTGTCCGAGTCGGGCACGATCGAGTCGAGCTCGAGGTCGGTCGGGGTGATCTCCGGCTCCAGGCCGGGGTTGACCACCGGCGGCTTGCCGAAGGTGCTCGACGGCAGGAACGACAGGAAGTCGCGCACGTACTGGAACGCCTCGGCCTCGGAGTTCACCACCTGGTGGATGTTGCCGTAGCGGGCCTGCGCGTCGGAGCCACCGAGCTCGTCGAGGGTGACCTCCTCGCCGGTGACCTCGCGGATCACGTCGGGGCCGGTGACGAAGAAGTAGCCCTGGTCGCGCACCGAGACCAGCAGGTCGTCCTGGATCGGTGAATACACCGCTCCCCCAGCGCATTTGCCGAAGATCAAGGAGATCTGGGGCACCAGGCCGCTCAAAGCCTCGTGCCGGCGGCCCAGCTCGGCGTACCACGCCAGCGAGGTGACCGCGTCCTGGATCCGGGCGCCACCGGAGTCCTGGATGCCGATGATGGGGCACCCGATCATCGCGCACCACTCCATCAACCGGGCGACCTTGCGGCCGAACATCTCGCCGACGGTGCCCTGGAAGACCGTCTGGTCGTGGGAGAACACCCCGACCGGGCGGCCGTCGATCATGGCGTGCCCGGTGACGCACCCGTCACCGTAGAGCGCGTTCGGGTCGTTCGGCGTCTTGGCCAGCGCCCCGGTCTCCAGGAAGGTGCCCGGGTCGACCAACGCGTGCACGCGGGCGCGGGCGCTGGGGATGCCCTTCTTGTCGCGCTTGGCGACGGCCTTCTCACCGCCGGGCTCCTGGGCCAGTTCCAGGCGGCGATGGAGCTCGGCCAGCTTCTCGGCGGTGGTGTGCTGGATGGGGGCCGGCGCCATCTCCGTCACTACTTGCCTACCTCACTTGTCTGGGTGCTTTCCGCGTCCACCTTATTCAGCACCTCGGTCAGGTGTGCGCCCACCTTGCCGATGATCGGCTCGTCGATGGCCTGGATGTGCTCACCACCGATGGGGACCACCTCCAGGTCCGCCACGTACTCGCCCCAGCCGCCGTCGGGCTGGCGGATCGCATAGCGCGGCTCGAACTCGATGACGTCGTCGTGGTAGCGGTCGGCCATGTAGAGGGTCACGTGGCCGTCGTAGGGCTCGATCACGACGGTCTCGAGCGCCCGGTTGTCCAGGTACGACGTCCGCTGGTGCTCGACGATGCCGCCCGGGATCTGCACGCCGCTCTGCTGGACGATGTCGAGGACGAATTTGACCTGCCCCTCGTCGTCGAGCTCTTCGAGCTGCTCGTAGGGGATCGCGGGGATCTCGACGTTGAAGGTGCGCTCCGCGAATCTGGCGTAGCGGTCCCAGCGCTTGCGGGTCTCCTCCTTGGTCTGGGGGATCTCCTCGCCGGGGCGCACCGTGTCGATCATCCCGACGAACCGCACGTCGGCGCCGGCCCGCTTCAGCCCGATGGCGCACGCGTACGCCAGGGCGCCACCGAGCGACCAGCCGGCCAGGATGAACGGCTTGCCGTCGTTCATCTCCAGCAGCTTGGGCACGTACTGGGCGGCCCGCTCCTGGATGGTGCCCTCCACGCGCTCGAGCCCGTACATCGGGGTGCCCGCCGGCAGCCGGTTGAGCAGCGGCTCGTAGACCACGGTCGACCCGCCGGCCGGGTGGAACACGAACACCGGTATCTGCGAGTCGTTCTCCGGGGCCCGGATGGTGCGGACGAAGCCGTCGATCTGACCGGCCTCCAGGTACTGGCGGACCTTTTCGGCCAGCTCCTCAATGGTCTCCGACGTCAGCACGTCCTCGGCGGTGATCGTGCCGTCGGCACGCTCCGAGAGGCGCTGCGCCATCTTGGCCGCGGTGTCCTCGTCGAGCTTGGGCAGCGGGTTGAAGATGCCGCCCGGCGACTTGCCGGTGACGATCGCCCAGGTGGCGAAGGTGACCCGCTCGGCGGCGTCACGCGGGGGCACATCGGAATTGAGCGCCTTGGACACCGCTTCCTGGCTGAGCGCTCCCGCCAGGTTCGCCGTGGCGCCGTTGCCCGATGGTCCCGACGGATCCGTCGGCGGCGGCGGAATCGGCGCGTCCGACGACGGCGGTGCCGGCTGGGTCTGCGGCTCGGCCTGCGGGTCGGGCGCCGGCGCGGTCACCGAGTCGACGGTCGCGCCGCTGAGCAACCGCGCCTGTTCCTGCGCGATCTCGTCGGCGGTCAGCGTCTTCTGGTGCTCGTGCAGCTGCTCGACCTCGTCGCGGTGCTCGACCGCGTACTGGATCAGCGTCTCGATGTTGTACAGGTTGGCGTCGCGCACCGCGGTCAACTGGATGGGCGGCAGGTCGAAGTCGTATTCGACGCGGTTCTTGATCCGCACCGCCATCAGCGAGTCCAGGCCGAGCTCGATCAGCGGCACCTCCCACGGCAGGTCCTCGGGCTCGTAGCCCATGGCCGCCGAGACGATCAGGCCCAGCCGCTCGCCGATGGTCTCACCGGAGTCCGGCGACCACCTGCCGACGCTCGACGGCAGGTACCGGTTGGTCAGGCTGTCCGACAGCGTCTCGGCGTCGGTCTCCTCGGCGGGGGCTTCCGCCACCGGCCCGTCGGTCACCGGGGCCGCAATCGCCGCACCGGCGCCCACCGCGGTCGGCAGCGCGGCCACGCTCTGGCCGGCCCGCGACACCAGCGCGTCGTAGACCAGGGTGAAGGACTCGTCGATGCGGGCGTGCACCTGGACCGAGGCGCCGCCCGGGTGCCGGGTCATGGTCGTCACCAGCCGGGCGCCGGCGCCGGGCACCGCGCGCTGCTCGGACACCACCAATTGGGCATCCGAAAGCACCTGTGTCGCGGCCGATCTCACCAACGCGGCCAGGTCGGTCTCGCCGTTGCGCGGCGCGTACTCCCAGACGTGCCGGCCGTCCGGCAGTGCGACGTGGGTGCCGGGCATGATCACCGAGCCGTCGCCGGAGAAGTGCACGTCCAGCCAGTGCTCTTTGCGCTTGAACCTCGTCGGCGGGATGTTCGCGTAGTCCTCGGGGCCTTGAGCACGGGTGAACAGCGTCCGGATGTCCAGGTCGTGGCCGTGCACGTAGAGCTGGGCCATGGCCGAGATCATCGACTCGACGTCGTCCTGCTTTTTGGCCAGCGTCGGAATCAGTTGGGCGTCATGCAAACCCGCGGCCGCGGTGGTCAAACCGATCTGCATCAGCGCCACCGGGTTGGGCGCCAGCTCCAGGAACGTGGTGTGGCCGCTGTCGACGGCGTTGCGCACGCCGTGGGTGAAGTAGACCGAATGCCGCATTCCCTTGACCCAGTACGCGACGTCGTGGATCGGCTCGCCGCCGGGCTTGATGTAGCTGCCCTCGTGCACCGTCGAGAAGATCCCGACGGTGGGGCTCATCGGCTTGATGCCCTGCAGTTCCGCGGAGAACTCACCGAGCAGCGGATCCATCTGCGAGGTGTGGCCGGCGCCCTTGGTCTGCAGCTTTCGGGCGAAGCGGCCCTCGGACTCGGCGCGGGCGACGATGGCGTCGATCTGCTCGGGCGGACCGCCGATCACGGTCTGGCTGGGCGCGGCGTAGACGCACACCTCCAGGCCGGGGAAGTCGGCGAACACCGTCTTGAGCTCGTCGGCGGAGTACTCGACGAGCGCCATGAACCGGATGTACTCGCCGAACAGCATGGCCTCGCCCTCACCCATCAGGTGCGAGCGCGAGGCGATCACGCGGGCGGCGTCGCGCAGCGACAGCCCGCCGGCGAAGTACGCCGACGCGGGCTCACCCAGCGACTGACCCACCACCGCAGCGGGTTTCGCGCCGTGATGCTTGAGCAGCTCGCCCAGCGCGATCTGGATGGCAAAGATGACGACGTTGGAGGTTTCGATGCCGTACTCGTGCGAGTCGTCGAGGATCAGCTCGAGCACCGAGTAGCCGCGCTCGTCCTGAATCAGCGCGTCGACCTTCTCGATCCACTCGGCGAAGACCTCGTTGCGCAGGTACAGGTTTTTGCCCATCTTGCGGTGCTGCGCACCGAAACCGGCCATCGCCCAGACCGGGCCGCTGGTCACCGGACCGTCGACGCTGAACACGTTCGGTCGCTGCTTGCCCTCGGCGACCGCCCGCAGGCCCTTGACGGCCTCCTCGTGATCGTGGGCCAGCACCACCGCGCGCGAGCGGCCGTGGTTGCGCCGCGACAGCGCCCGGCCGATCGATTCCAGCGACGACGCCTGCCCCTCCGGGCTTTCCATCCAGTCCGCGAGCTCGGCGGCCGCGGCCTTCTTGCGCGAGGTCAAAAAGCCCGACACCGCGAGCGGAATCAGCGGCCTGGTCGGCTCCGCCTCCTCTTGCGCGGCAAGCTCTTCCAGCGCGATCGCCTTGAGGCGCAGCGCCTCTTCGGTCACGCCCGGCAGCTCGTAGTCTTCCTCTTCATCGGGCGCCTCGGCGTCGGGGATGATGTTGCCGAAGTCGTCGAATCGCAGCGAGTGGGCCTCGAGGGTGGGGGCCTCGGCCGCCTCGGCGGCTGCGGCGGCCTCTGCCTGGGGGGCGGGCTCGGGCTCGCGCTCCACCACGTCGCGCGGCAAGACCTCGCGCACCACCAGGTGCGCGTTGGCCCCACCGAAGCCGAAGCTGGACACCCCGGCCAGCGCGTAACCGCCGTAGCGCGGCCAATCAGTCGCGCTGTCAACGACTTTCAGGCGCATGCCGTCGAAGTCGATGTAGGGGCTGGGGCTGGCGAAGTTGATGGACGGCGGCAGCTTGTCGTGCTGCAGCGCCAGCACCACCTTGGCCAGGCTCGCCGCGCCGGCGGCCGACTCCAGGTGTCCCACATTGGTTTTCACCGCACCCAGCAGCGCCGGGCGGTCGGCGGGGCGGCCGCGGCCGACGATGCGGCCCAGCGCCTCCGCCTCGATCGGGTCACCCAGGACGGTGCCGGTGCCGTGCGCCTCGATGTAGTCCACGGTCCGCGGGTCGATCCCGGCGTCCTTGTAGGCCCGGCGCAACACCTCGGCCTGGGCGTCCTGGTTGGGGGCGATCAGCCCGTTGGAGCGGCCGTCGTGGTTGACCGCGCTGCCGGCGATCACGGCCAGGATCTGGTCGCCGTCGCGGCGGGCGTCGTCGACCCGCTTGAGCACGAACATGCCGCCACCCTCGGAGCGGGTGTAGCCGTCGGCGTCCGACGAGAACGACTTGATCCGGCCGTCGGGGGAAAGCACCTGACCGATCTCGTCGAAACCGAGTGTGACCAACGGCGTCAGCAGCGCGTTGACGCCGCCGGCGACCGCGACGTCGCATTCGCCGTTGCGCAGCGCCTGCACCGCCTGGTGCGTCGCCACCAGCGAGCTCGAGCAGGCGGTGTCCAGCGCGACCGACGGGCCGCGGAAGTCGTAGAAGTAGGACACCCGGTTGGCGATGATCGAGCTGGCGGTGCCGGTGATCGCGTACGGGTGGGCAACGGTCGGGTCGGAGACCGCGAGGAATTGGTAGTCGTTGTTCGAGAAGCCGACGTACACGCCGACGGCCTCGCCGCGCAAGCTCGACGCCGGGATGCGGGCGTGCTCGAGCGCCTCCCAGGTCAGCTCCAGCGCCATCCGCTGCTGCGGGTCGATGTTGTCGGCCTCGGTCTTGGCGACCGCGAAGAACTCCGAGTCGAAGCCCTTAATGTCCTTCAGGTAGCCGCCGCGGGTGCGGGCGGCGTCGACGCGCGCCGCGATGCGCGGTTCTTCGAGAAACTCCGACCAGCGGCCCTCGGGCAGGTCGGTGATGGCGTCGCGGCCCTCCATGAGCGCTTGCCAGGTTTCGTCGGGGCTGTTCATGTCGCCGGGTAGCCGGGTGGACAGCCCCACGATCGCGATGTCGACGCGCTCGGCCGGGCCGGTGCGGGTCCAGTCCATAGCGTCGTCGGCGGCGGTGTCTATTTCGGGCTCGCCCTCGACGATGCGGGTGGCCAGCGACTCGATCGTCGGATGCTGGAAGGCCACCGCGACCGACAGCGTGACTCCGGTCATGTCCTCGATGTCGGCGGCCATCGCCACCGCGTCGCGCGACGACAGGCCCAGCTCGACCATCGGCACCGACTCGTCGATCTCGTCCGGTGACCGGCCGACCGCCTTGCCCACCCAGTTGCGCAGCCACTGGCGCATCTCGGGGACGGTCATGTCGGTCCCCTTGGCGGCGGGCGGGTGATCGGTGCTTTCGGGGTGCTCGGTGTCAGCCATGGTCCTGTAGCTCAGTCGGTGGAATTGGCGAACGCGGTCGGGGATCCGACGCCGCTTCGCAGACTGCCGTCGAGGTAGGCGGCGCGGCACGCGCGGTGCCCGATCTTGCCGCTGGAGGTCCGCGGGATCGTGCCCGACTGCACCAGCAGCAGGTCGCGGACCGTGACGCCGTGGCGCACGGCGATCGCCGCCCGGATGTCGTCGGCGATGGGCTGGTAGTCCAGCTTGTGCGAGCCCGCGGCCCGCTCGGCGACGATCACCAGCTGCTCGGAGCTGTCATCCGGGTCGTACTTGAGGCCGGTGTGCGGGTTGTCGAACACTTCCTTCGGCAGCTGGTTCGCCGGCACCGAGAAGGCGGCGACGTAGCCGGTGCGCAGCGCCTTGCTGGCTTCCTGCGCCGAGTACTCGAGGTCCTGCGGGTAGTGGTTGCGGCCGTCGATGATGACCAGGTCCTTGATGCGACCCGCGATATAGAGGTGGCCCTTGTAATAGGTGCCGTAGTCGCCGGTCTTGACCCACATGCCGTCGTCGGGGGCGCCCTCGGCGTGCGACTGGCTGATCCGCGACTTGAGGATGTTGCGGAAGATGTCGTTGGTCTCCTGCTCGCGGCCCCAGTAGCCGGTGCCCAGGTTGTTGCCGTGCAGCCAGATCTCGCCGATCTGACCGTCCGGCAGCTCGCTCGCCGTCTCGGGGTCGACGATGACGGCCCACTCGTCAACACCGATGGTGCCGGCCGAGACCTGCGGAACGGCCTTCGGCGAATCGGCGGGCACCTCGACGAAGCGCTGCTTGTTCAGCTCGTCACGGTCGACGTGGATGACCGTGGGCGCCTGGTCCATCGGCGTGGTGGAGACGAACAGCGTCGCCTCGGCCAGGCCGTAGGACGGCTTGATCGCGGTCTCCCGCAGACCGTAGGGGGAGAACGCCTCGTAGAACTTGCGCATCGACGCCGGGGACACCGGTTCGCTGCCGTTGAGGATCGCCTTGACGTTGCTCAGGTCCAGCGGCGGCTCACCCTCCTTGGGCACCCCGCGCACCGCCGCGTGCTCGAAGGCGAAGTTCGGGGCGACGGTGAAGACCTCGCTGTCGGGAGCGTCCTCGGGCTTGCGCGCCATCTCGCGGATCCACCGGCCCGGCCGGCGCACGAAGGCGGCCGGCGTCATGAAGGTGAAGTTGTGGCCGAGCACCGGCGACAGCAGCGCCGTGATCAGCCCCATGTCGTGGAAGAACGGCAACCAACTCAGCCCGCGGTCGCCCTCCTTGCCCTCCAGGCCGTTGAGCACCTGCAGCACGTTGGTGGGCAGGTTGAGGTGGGTGATCTGCACGCCCGTCGGGGTCCGGGTGGAGCCGGACGTGTACTGCAGGTAGGCGATGGTGTTCTCGTCGGCCTCGGGCGGCTCCCACGTGGACGCGACCTCGTTGGGGACCGCGTCGACGGCGATGACGCGGGGCCGCTCCTTGGCCGAACGGGCGCGGATGAACTTGCGGACGCCTTCGGCGGCGTCGGTGGTGGTCAGGATCGTCGAGGGGGAGCAGTCGTCGAGGACGGCGTGCAGCCGGCCGACGTGACCCGGCTCGGCGGGGTCGAACAGCGGCACCGCGATCCGGCCGGCGTACAGCGCGCCGAAGAACGCGATGAGGTAATCCAGGTTCTGCGGGCACAGCACGGCGATGCGGTCGCCCGGCTGGGTGACCTGCTGCAGGCGGGCGCCCACGGCCCGGTTGCGGGCGCTGAAGTCACGCCACACGATGTCGCGGTACTCGCCGTCGCGTTCGGTGGAGAAGTCGACAAATCGGTAGGCGAGCTTGTCGCCACGCACCCGCGCCCACTTCTCAACGTGCTTGACCAAGTTCGTGTTGTCGGGGAACTTGATCTTTCCATTCACGATGAACGGGTTGTGGTACGCCATGCCGCTCTCCTGTCACACCTGTATCTAGGTCGGCTCCGCCGACGTTGTTATCTCGGTCGGCTCCGCCGACGTTTCGGTCCTAGCTCTGGCCGGCTACCGCCGACCGTTACATGTCTACGCGCGGGCCAGAACGGCGGTCACGTGCCAGTCCCAGCCGGCATCGACCCCGACCCGGGTCCGCGACAAAGTCTGGTAGCTCTTAAATTCCTCTTAATGTTACGGGCCTGCCCACGGCAGACCAAATCACAAGGTACCGCTGATAGCCACCGGCAACCGCTACCTAAAGCCTGTGTCCCACCGCCCCGGTCATCCGTGTTTCGGTTGTGGCGCATTTGCAATCAGCCCGTGAGCCCAGTTCAACGTCCAGTCGGTCGCCGGGGCCCCGTCGACGCTCCAGCACTGGGTCGTCGCGTACAACGCGTGGACCGGTTGGGCGGCGCCGCCGGCCAACGTGTTCAGCGTGCTCGGCAGGTTGGCGATGCTGAAGGCCTCTTCCGGTGCGGCGCAGATGAGGTCGCCCGGGGCGCAGATCTCGTTGGTCCTGCCGTTGAGGTCACCGAAGCCACCCGGGCGGGCGCCGGTCATGGTGAGACCCAGCCCGGACAAGATCGGCACCTCGTGCAGCGTGACCTCGGCGCCCTGGCCCGGCGGGTTGGGCCCGATGTCGTTACCCACCCCGAGCTGACGACGCCCGTCGGCGATCAACGTCACACCCAGCACCAGGTCTTCGTCGACGGGCCCGCGGCCGTTGCCGATATCGCTGGCGATGTCGCCCATGATCACCGCGCCCTGCGAAAAGCCCATCAGCACATAGCTGGTCAGCGGGCACCTGGTGTTCATGTCGGTCATCGCCGCCACGGTGGCGCGGGTGCCTTCGGCGCGGCTGGCGTTGTAGGACATCTGCGTGTCGCCGCTCAGCGGATTGTGGAACTGAGCGGTGTACGGGGTGGTGTACGCCTGCACCCGCGACGCGGGGAAGTCCTGGGTGAGGCTCGCGGTCACCTTGTGCAGCAACGCGTTCGGGAACTGCAGCGGGTTGGCGGGGTCATCCTGCGGGGCGGACTCCCACGTGCCGGGAACGTTGACCAGCAGCACGTCGGGACACGAGGCGTCCTGGGACGCGGGTCGCGGCTTGTGCGGGTGCGATGTCGTCGACGACGGCGGCAAGACCCCGGGCGGCACCGCGCTGGGCTGCGACTCGCGCCCGCGCAGCACGGTGACGACGGCCACGATGACCAACAGGACGACACCGGCGACCGAAAGGGCGGCAACCCAGGCGAGGGTGCGGCGACGCTTACGCCGGGCGCTGTTAGCCATGTTCTCCTGCCAGCAGAGTCGGTGGATTCGCAGCTCGGATCCGGGCAAGCGGCCCTCGCGACCCCTGCTGCACTCCTACACGGTACCGGCTCTGCGGCTAGGCGAATCCGGGCCGCGACCCGCCGCGGCTGCTAGCGGATGGCGCCGACGATGTCGCCCGACATGGCCCCCAGTTGCCCCGACCACGAGCCCCAGCCGTTGTCGCCGCCGCCCGGGAAGTCGAAGTGGCCGTTGTGCCCGCCGTTGCTGCGGTACTGCTGGTAGAACTCCCGGGAACTGCCCATCGCCGCGGACGCCTGGCCGATCATGGCCGCGTCGTCGCCGCCCATATTGGTCGGGCTGTAGACCCAGACCCGCGTGTTGTTCTGCGCCAGCAGCGCCGAGTGCACGTACGGGTCGTGCCACTTCCACCGGCCCAGCTGCGGCGCACCCCACATGCCGTTGCCGTCCACGCCGCCGAACTGCTGCAGCCCGGCCAGGATCGCGCCGTTGTAGTTGGTGCTCGACGGGTACAGGAAGCCCGACAGCGAGCCGGCGAAGCCGAAGCGGTCGGGGTGGAAGGCGGCCAGCGCCATCGCGCCGTAGCCGCCCTGGGAGGCGCCGACGGCGGCGTGGCCACCGGGCGCGAGGCCCTTGTTGGCGGCCAGCCAATCGGGCAGCTCGCTGGACAGGAACGTGTCCCACTGCTTGCTGCCGTCCTGCTCCCAGTTGGTGTACATGCTCCACGCGCCGCCGGCCGGGGCCACCACCGAGATGCCCTTGCCGCTCAGCGTGTTCATCGCGTTGCCGGCGGTGACCCAGTTGCTCACGTCGGGCGCCGCGTTGAAGGCGTCCAACAGGTACACCGCGTGCGGGCCGCCGGCGAGGAAGGCCACCGGGATGTCCCGGCCCATGGCCGCCGACGGAACCATCAGGCTTTCGTAGCCCGCGGCCCTGGCCTTGCCGACGGCCCCGACCGCCGGTGAGACAAAGGCCAGCCCGACCGCTAGCGCGGCCAGGCAGAACGCCCGAAGAAGCGCTGGCACACCCCGCACGACCGTCATGTCCACCCTCCATCGTCTAGTCGCTGAATGCACATTAGCCAGCGGGCCGGCCCCCGCGCTCGCCGGGTAGTGAAACACGTCACACGTGCCGCGAACGACTAACGGCGGAAACCCCGAAGGGTTCCCGCCGCGAGTCGTGGTGCTTGGCGTGTTTTAGGTGCCCTGGCCGGTTCCGTTACCGGCAGCCGAGGCCGTGGCCGGGCCCGCGCCCGGGGTGGCGCCCAGAACCGACTGCATGTCAGGCTTCATCGCCTGCAGCTGCGCGCCCCAGTAGGGCCAGTCGTGGGTGCCGTTGGCGTCGAAGTTCCAGAACGCGTTGTGGCCACCGGCGGCGTTGTAGGCGTCTTGGAACTTCAGGTTGCTGGTCCGCACGAAGCCCTCGAGGAACTTCGCGGGCAGGTTGTCGCCACCGAGGTCGGACGGCTTGCCGTTACCGCAGTACACCCAGATGCGGGTGTTGTTGGCGACGAGCTTGCCCACCTGAAGCGACGGGTCGTTGCGCGCCCAGGCCGGGTCTTCCTTCGGGCCCCACATGTCGGCGGCCTTGTAGCCACCGGCGTCACCCATGGCCAGACCGATCAGCGACGGGCCCATGCCCTGAGACGGGTCCAGCAGCGCCGACAGCGATCCGGCGTAGACGAACTGCTCGGGGTGGTAGGCGGCCAGGATCAGCGCCGACGATCCGGCCATCGACAGGCCGACGACGGCGCTGCCGGTCGGCTTGACCTGCCTCTGGCTCTGCAGGTACGCGGGGAGCTCGCTGGTCAGGAAGGTCTCCCACTTGTAGGTGGTGCAGCCGGCCTTGCCGCAGGCGGGCTTGTACCAGTCGGAGTAGAAGCTGGACTGGCCACCCACCGGCATGGCGACCGAGATGCCCGACTGGTTGTACCACTCGAACGCCGGGGTATTGATGTCCCAGCCGTTGAAGTCGTCCTGCGCACGCATGCCGTCGAGCAGGTACAGAGCCGGCGAGTTCGCGCCGCCGCTTTGGAACTGAACCTTGATGTCGCGGCCCATCCCGGCGGACGGAACCTGCAGGTACTCCACCGGCAGACCCGGGCGCGAGAAGGCACCGGCGGTCGCCGAGCCCCCGACGGCGCCAATCAGGCCCGTCAGCAGCGCCGCACTGGCGGCCCCCACCACGAGCCGGCGCGGCATACTCGCCACGGCGCCGCGCAATCTGTCGACAAGCGTCATCCTTGCTTCCTCATCCTTCTTGCGGCCTCCCGGCGCATTCGTCCGTTTGGGCGCTTTCCTGATTGGGTCGAACTGCCTGCGCGTACCCACTTGCACGGCTCCTCGTCGAACCGGTCGGCCCGCATCGTCACCGCGCGAAGCGCAGGAGTGCCCGTGTAGTCAACCACACCTTGCCCCATTCGTTCGCATCGAGGCGGGCCCCCGAACCGGCGAGCGGCCCACCTACCCAGCGGTTTTCATGTCAAACACGTGTAGAAAAGGCGAGTATTGCGCATGTGCTTGACCGCCATTGCCAGCTGGTGAGAGGCCAAATGTGATGTTGCTGCCATTTTTTCGTGACGGGCCGGCCGTAATCGTGGTGAAATCTGCCGAAATTTCTTCTGCGCAGCGCTTACTCGCGAGGCGGCGGGGGCGATTGTTCGGGTATCGGAAGCCCGCACCGCGCCAGCTCGTAGAGCGGGACCCGGTCGATGCGGTACTTGGTGAACTGGAAGGAGTGCAGCACGTTGGACAGGAACCGATGCGGGTTCATCGGCGCGCGCACCGAGCCGAGCACCGCCTGGGTGTCGGGGCATTTCAGCGCCGCGACCGCGTCGGCGACCCACTGCGCGTCCAGGTAGCCCGGGATTCCCGGGTACACCTTCACCCAGGGGCCGTCGGCGATCACCCAGTCCGGGAAGAGGTTCTTGTCATGCCCGATGCGGCCGTGCTTGAGCCGCTCGGTGTGTTGCGCCAGTGGATTCGCCAGCCCGATCTGGTCGATGACCCGGACGTCGAGCCCGACGTTCATGCCGACCATGCCGAGGTTGGTGAAAAACACCGCGTGCTGCGGCTTTTGCGGTTTGTCGCCCGGCGCGGGCTGGGCCTGCGGCACCAGGTCCCATTGGATGTAGTTGCCCGACGGCAGCAGCAGCGCGCCGTCGGGGGTGTCGTTCAGGGCCGTCAGGATGGCGGCCATCCGCGGGTAGCCCAGGTAGTCCGCGGCGGTCAGCGGATGTGCGTGACCGGTGGCCTGGGCGTAGAAGCGCCGTTCGTCGACGATGCCGGAGTACGTGACGTGGGTGGCGTCGTCGCCCATGCCGGGTGAATTCGCGGCCCACAGCGACCAGCCGGCCACCCCCAGCCACAGCGCGGCGGCCGCGCCGGCCACCCAGTTACCGGTCTCGCGCGAATAGTCCTGGCCGTCGGGGATGGCGACCGGGACGACGGCCACGGGGGCCAGCAGGCAGAACACGGGCGCCAGCAGCACCCGCGCGTGCATGAAGTCGCCGCCCTGCCGAATCCAGTACAGGGCCTGCAGCAGGCCGCTGATCAGGACCCACGCGACCACCGCCGGCGGGCTGTGCACGGCCCGGGCCACCCGCCCGTAGTCGGGCGCCAGCGCGGGCCGCAGGAACGAGGGCCGGCGCCGGGCTGCGAACAGCAGCACGCCCAGCGGCACGAGCAGGACCACGGGTATCCACACCGCGTACGGGGCGTCGAAGTTCGAGAGGTAGATCATGCCCTGGGACCACTTGTCCCCGGCCGCATCCTTGGCCAGGGCGGTGCCCGGCACCAGCAGGCCGTAGTAGCCCATCCGGAAGATCTCGTAGCCGACCGGCAGGAGACCGCCGGCCGCCACGATCAGCGCGCGGCGCCGCCAGGTCCGGGCGGCGATCATCATCATGATCAGCGCCAGCCCACCCATGAGCGCCAGCTCGGGCCGGACCAGGACGCTGAACCCGGCGACGAACGCCAGCGCGCCGACGAACACGTTCTTGTCCGGGCGGTTGCGAACGGGCTGCGCCCAGCAGACCATCATCCACCACAGCAGCCCGAGGTAGGCCAGCGCCAAACCGCTTTCCAGGCCCGAGGTGGCGAAGTCGCGCGCCGGCGGCAGCGCGATGTACACCAGTGCGCCGGCGGGCAACATGATCGCTTTGCGCCCGCGCAGGCTGGGCGCGTACAGCCGCGCGGCGCCCAGCATCAGCAGCGCCACACCGAGCACCGAAAGCACCAGCGCCAGAGCCAAAGCCACGTACTCCATGCGCAGCGGGCCGCCGACCCAGCTGCCGGCGTACATCAGGTACGTCCAGGCGGTGGAGGTGTTGGCCTCCACCCGCTCGCCCTGGTTGAAGACCGGCCCGTTGCCGGCGAGCAGGTTGCGCACGGTGCGCAACACGATGAGCCCGTCGTCGGCGATCCACCGCCGCTGCCAGGCGCCCCAACCGAACAGGACGGCGACGACCGCGACGCCGATCCACAGGCTGGTCCGCACCATGGTCGTGTATGGGAACACCGGCCAGCCGGGCCGCCTGATCACCGGCCGGCTGCGCATCATGCGCGCCTTGAGCGCCTGCAGCTCGGGGCTAACCGAAGGCAACGGCGGCTCCAATGGTCGCGATCCACGCCACCGCCAGCAGCTGCAACACCCGGTCCCGCAACGCGATGTCTTCGGGCTCCCCGGCCAGACCGCCGTCCACGTCGACCGCGTAGCGCAGGATCGCGATGGTGAACGGGACCATGGAGACCGCGAACCAGGACCCCGAATGGTGGTCGCGCTCGAACGCCCACAAGCCGTAACAGACCACCACCGCGGTGGCGGACATGGTCCAGACGAACCTCAGGTACGTGCTGGTGTAGCTCTCCAGCGACTTGCGGATCTTGGCGCCGGTGCGTTCGGCCAATTGCAGTTCGGCGTAACGCTTGCCGGCCACCATGAACAGCGACGCGAACGCCGCCGAGAGCAAAAACCATTGTGACAGCGGGATTTCGGTGGCCACGCCGCCGGCGATGGCGCGCAGCAGGTACGCCGATGACACGATGCAGATGTCAAGCACCGCTTGGTGTTTGAGTCCGAAGCAGTACGCCAGCTGCATGCCGAGGTAGACGGCCATCACCAAGGCCAGGTTCGGCGTCACCATCCAGGCGATGCCCAGCGAGGCCGCACCCAGCAGCACCGCCAGGGCGTAGGCCAGCCACTCGGGCACCACCCCCGCCGCGATCGGGCGGAACCTCTTGGTGGGGTGTTCGCGGTCGGCCTCGACGTCGCGCACGTCGTTGACCAGATAGATCGACGACGCCGCCAGGCTGAACACCACGAACGCCAACCCGACCTGAGTGAGCATCTGCCCGTAGTCGTATCGAATCCCGCTGCCCAGCCCGGCCACCGGCGCGGCCAGCACCAAGACGTTCTTCACCCACTGGCGCGGGCGGAGCGCCTTGATCACCCCGGCGACCAGGTTGCTGGGCGGCCCGGCCACCACTTCCTCGGTTTCCTCGGTCATGCGTTACCTCTTACAACCTCTTGCACCTGTCCGGCGCGGCGCGCGATCGCCGCGATGACGGCACCCAGGGCGATGCCGCAGGCCACGTCGCTGGGGTAGTGCACGCCCAGCAACATTCGCGACAACGCCATCGGCGGCACCAGGACCGCGGGTAGCGGCAGGCCGGTGGTCCGGCCCATCAGGATGGCGGCGGCGGTGGTGGAAGTGGCATGCGCGGAGGGAAAACTCAACTGGCTGGGCGTGCCGACGTTCACCACGACGGCGGGATCGTGCGGCCGCTTGCGCCACACGATCCGCTTGACGACCACGGCGGCGGCGTGGGCGACGAAGGCGCCGGCCCCGGCGATCAGCCAGTCCCCGCGCCGCTTCGGCGACAGGACCGCGCCGAGCAGGGCGACGGCCACCCACCCGACGCTGTGCTCGCCGAAGTGGGACAGCGCGCGCGCCACCGATAGCACCCCGGGCCGACCGCCCAGCGCCGCCTGGACGGCGACCAGCGCGGCCACCTCACCGCGCGGGGCCTGCGCAGCAGAGGCCTCAGGCATGTTCCGCAGCTGGCAGCAACGCCGTCTCCCACTTCTGCTTGCTGGACAACACCGGCAGTGCGTCGCGATAGACCCTGCGCATCTCGTCGAACCGGCTGAGCAGCTGACGCTGCCGGCGCAACGATTTGAACAACAGCGAGAACATCTTTCGGCGGTCCCGCTGTCGGTAGACCACGCCGCATCCGTCGGCCGTCGTGACCGTCACGCCGTCGACGGTGCACAAGCGGAACCAGCGCGCGTCCTGGGTCGGCACGTTGTACTCCGGGGTCCGGTGCGCCTCGGTGTCGGCCTTGGTCGCGTTGTGCAGGATCCCGCGGGCCAGCCGGTAACCGATCGACACCGGGTTGACCGGCGGGTTCATCACCCTGCTCTGGTAGCGCGGTTGCGGTAGCTCGCTGGCCGCCGGCAGCACCACCGCGTCCGGGTATTCCTTGCGCAGGCGATGCACCTCCGGCAGCGCGGATTCCAGGATCGAGAAGATGTGCTCGGGCCCGGCGAGGAAGTCGTCGATGGCCCTGTTCTGGATCGCCACCGTCGAATACTCAAGGCAGGCAAGGTGTTTCAGCGTCGCCTTGAGGTGGCTGCGGACCAGCCCGGTGATGTCACCGTCCCAGTGCAGCGCCGCGACCACCAGCCGGTTGCGCAGGTGGAAGTAGGCCTGCCAGTCGATGGCGTCGTCCTTGTCGCTCCAGGCCATGTGCCAGATGGCGGCGCCGGGCAGGGTGACGGTCGGATAGCCGTGCTCGCCGGCGCGCAGGCCGTATTCGGCGTCGTCCCATTTGATGAACAGCGGCAGCGGCTGGCCCAGTTCCTCGGCGACCTGCCGGGGGATCATGCACGTCCACCAGCCGTTGAAGTCGACGTCGATGCGCCGGTGCAGCAGTGCGCTGCGAGGGTTCTTGTCGTTCAACGGAAATTGCGCGAAGTCGTGGTCGTATTCGGCGTGCGGCGCGGCGGTCCACATGAAGTTCGACTGGTCGACGACCTCGCCCATGATGTGCAGGTGGGACGGCTCCTGCAGGTTCAGCATCTGGCCGCCGATGAGCATCGGTGTCTTGGCGAAGCGGTGCAGAGCCAGCACCCGCAGGATCGTGTCCGGCTCGATGCGGATGTCGTCGTCCATGAACAGGATCTGTTGGCAGTCGGTGTTTTTCAGCGCCTCGTACATCACCCGGCTGTAGCCGCCGGAGCCGCCGAGGTTGGGCTGGTCGTGGATGGACAACCGATCGCCCAGGCCGGCGGCCGCCGCCGGGAAGTCCGGGTGTTCGCGCACCTTGCGGGTGCCCTGGTCCGGAACGATCACCGCGCCGATCACCTTGTCCACCAACGGGTCTGCGGTGAGGTCGGCCAGCGCGTTGACGCAGTCGGCGGGGCGGTTGAAGGTGGGGATGCCGACGGCGATGTTGGCCGTGCCCGGGGCCGGCTCGGTCGCATACCAGCCGCCGCTGATCAGGTTGACCTCGGTGTCGGTGGTGATGTCGAACCAGATCCAGCCGCCGTCCTCGAACGGCCGCAGGGCCACCTCGATCTCGACGACGGCCGGCTGCTCGTCGGTGCCGACGAATTGGCGGCCCTCCACCGAGATTCGCACCCCGGTGGCCTTGGTCCGGTAGACGTCGACGCGTCCGGTCCCGGTCAGCTCGACGCGCAACACGACCGAACTGCAGATCGACCAGCGCCGCCAGTAGCTCGCGGGGAACGCGTTGAAGTAGGTGGCGAACGACACCTCGGACTCTTTGCCGATCTCCAGCGAGGTGCGGCTGGTGGCATGCGCACGCCGGGCGTTGGTCGTCGACTCCTCCAGGTACAGCTTGCGCACGTCGAGCGGCTCGCCGGGACGCGGCAGGATGATTCGGGACAACAGGCTTACGGCAGTCATCAGGCGCCACTCCTCCTCATCGCTTCGCTCTGCATCGTCGTAGCACGCATCAGGCGCCACTCCTCCTCATCGCTTCGCTCTGCGTCGTCGTGGCACGCATCAGTCGCTCTCCCCCACTAGAGCTTTGCCGTCGCGCAGGTGCGGCGCGAGGACGTTGTCGTACATGTTCAGTGCGCTGGCGATGGCCATGTGCATGTCCAGATACTGGTAGGTGCCCAACCGCCCGCCGAAAAGCACCTTCGCCGAAGCGGTTTCGGACTTCGCCCTGGCCCGGTAGGCGGCCAGCACGGCGCGGTCGGCCTCGGTGTTGATCGGGTAGTAGGGCTCGTCGTCGTCCTCGGCGAACCGCGAATATTCGCGCATGATCACGGTCTTGTCGGCCGGATAGTCGCGCTCGGTGTGGAAGTGCCGGAACTCGTGGATGCGGGTGTAGGGCACGTCGGCGTCGTTGTAGTTCATCACCGGTGTGCCCTGGAAATCCCCGATCGGAAGCACTTCCAGCTCGAAGTCCAGCGTGCGCCAGCCCAGCCGGCCCTCGGCGTAGTCGAAGTAGCGGTCCAGCGGGCCGGTGTAGACGACCGGCGCGTCGGGGCTGTCCGCGCGCAGTTGGTCGCGCACGTCGAACCAGTCGGTGTCCAGCCGGACCTCGATGCGGTCGTCGGCGGCCATGTTCTGCAGCCACGCCGTGTACCCGTCGACCGGCAGGCCCTCGTAGGTGTCGGAAAAGTAGCGGTTGTCGAACGTGTAGCGCACCGGCAGCCGGGTGATGTTCGACGCCGGCAGCTCCTTGGGGTCGGTCTGCCACTGCTTGGCGGTGTAGTTCTTGAGGAAGGCCTCATAGAGCGGCCGGCCGACCAGGGAGATGGCCTTCTCCTCGAAGTTCTGCGCGTCCTCGGTTTTGATCTCGGCGGCCTGCTCGGCGATGAGCTTGCGCGCCTCGTCGGGGGTGAAGTACTTGCCGAAGAACTGCGACACCAGGCCCAGCCCCATCGGGAACTGGTAGGCCTGCCCGTTGTGCATGGCGAAGACCCGGTGCCGGTAGTCGGTGAACTCGGTGAACTGCCGCACGTAGTCCCAGACCCTCTTGTTAGAGGTGTGGAACAGGTGGGCGCCGTACTTGTGCACCTCGATGCCGGTGTGCGGCTCGGCTTCCGAATAGGCGTTGCCACCGATGTGCGGACGGCGGTCCACCACGAGTACACGCTTCTGAAGCTGGGTAGCCACGCGCTCGGCAATGGTCAGTCCGAAGAATCCAGAGCCGACGACGAAAAGATCGAAACGAGCTGTCATCGGTTGCTTAGGGTATCCGACCGCGGGGCCCTAACCCATTTGGCGAGGCCACGGAGAGGGCCGGCCGTTTGACGGGCGCCGCCGCGGGGGCCTTCGCGGCGGCCGGTGGGAGGTCCCGGGCTCGCGATCACAGTCCTGGTCGCAATTGCCTCACGATTCAATATCACCACTCTAGTAACAGGGTCCCCACTCGTACCATCGACTGTGTGTGATTCCAGCCAGATAGGACCGGCGGGACCGCCAACACAACACATAGTCAGATAGAGGAGACTTCCGTGCCGAACCGACGCCGACGCAAGCTCTCGACAGCCATGAGCGCGGTTGCCGCCCTGGCAGTGGCGAGTCCGTGCGCATACTTCCTTGTTTACGAATCGACGGCCGACCACAAGGCGCCCGAGCATCACGAGTTCAAGCAGGCCGCGGTGATGAGCGACCTGCCCGGCGAGCTGATGGGCGCGCTGTCCCAGGGGCTGTCGCAATTCGGGATCAACATGCCTCCGGTTCCCGCCCTGAGCGGGGGCGCGACCACACCCGGTCTCGCCAGTCCCGGCCTGGGCACTCCGGGCCTCGGGACCCCCGGGCTGGGGACGCCGGGCCTGACCAATCCCGGCCTGACGAGCCCCGGTTTGACCAGCCCCGGCCTGACGAGCCCCGGTTTGACCAGCCCCGGGCTGGCGAGCCCGGGCCTCACGAACCCCGGCGCGGCTCCTACGACGCCCGGGCTCACCGCGCCCGGTGCGCTGCCGGCCACCCCGGGCGCGGGGATCGCGACCCCGGGCGCCGGGCTCAACCCCGCGCTGTCCAACCCCGGGCTGACCAGCCCGGCCGGGGTGGCGCCGGGGCTCGGCAGCCCGACCCTGTCGCCGAGCGAGGTACCCATCGACTCCGGGGCCGGCCTGGACCCGGGCGTCGGCGGCACCTACCCGATCCTCGGCGACCCGTCGACGTTCGGTAACGCTTCGCCCATCGGTGGCGGCACCGGCCTGGGCGGTGGCTCCGGATCCGGCGCCAGCGGCGGCCTGGTCAACGACGTCATGCAGGCGGCCAACCAGTTGGGCGCCGGTCAGGCGATCGACCTGCTCAAGGGCTTGGTGATGCCGGCCATCACGCAGGGCATGCAGGGCGGCGGGGCCGCGGGCGCCCTCCCGGGTGCCGCCGCGGGCGCTCTGCCGGGCGCCGCGGGTGCCTTGCCGGGCGCCGCGGGCGCCCTGCCCGGTGCCGCGGCGGGAGCACTCCCGGCCGCCGCGGGTGCCGCCGGTGCGCTTCCGGCGGCCGCGGGCGCGGTGCCGGCACTGCCCCCGGTCTGACCTTTACCCGAACCCTCCACCAGACGGCACCGCAGAATCATCTGCGGTGCCGTCGATTTTGGTCGAGATTCGGCCACGCCCAACCTCGTGTCGTCTCATAGATAACATTAGAAACACACGTAACATCGGCTGGTGTCTCGCAGTCGCGCGCCGACGATGATGCTCACCGCCATCGCGGCGACCGTCGTCATCGTCTCGTGGGTGGGGGACGCGACGCGCGGTCGCGTTGCCGCCGGCCCAGCGCCGGCGCGCGGCACCCAACTCGTCGAGCAACCGCTCATCGGACTGGGCGCCGGAGTCACGGTTCGCGAAATCGGTCAGGACACTCCGTTCTCGTTGGTGGCGCTGACCGGCGACCTGGCCGGCACGTCGACCCGGGTGCGCGCCAGACACCCCGACGGCTCGTGGGGCCCCTGGTATCAGACGGAGTACGAAACCGCGGCGCCCGACCCCGCGGGGGCCGCCCATCCGGCCGGCGTTGCGGAGGGGCCGCGCGGCACGGACCCGGTCTTCGTCGGCACCACGACCACCGTCCAGATCGCGGTGACCCGGCCGCTCGACGCGAAGGCGACCCAGCCGCCCCCGGCGTCCCCGACTGAAGCGAAGGATCTGGGGTACAAACCGGCGTCGAGGGAACAGCCCTTCGGGCAGAACATCTCCGCCGTCCTCATCTCCCCGCCCCAAGCGCCGACCCAAACCCAGTGGACACCTCCGTCCGGGGTGGTGATGCCCGGGCAGGCGCCCCCCATCATCAGCCGCGCGGAATGGGGTGCCGACGAATCGCTGCGATGCGGTAGCCCGCAGTACGACAACGGGATTCGCGCCGCGGTCATCCACCACACCGCGGGCAGTAACGACTATTCGCCGCTGGAATCGGCCGGGATCGTCAAGGCCATTTACACCTACCACAGCAAGACGCTGGGCTGGTGCGACATCGCCTACAACGCGCTGGTCGACAAGTACGGACAGGTGTTCGAGGGCAGCGCAGGCGGGCTCACCAAGGCGGTCGAGGCCTTCCACACCGGCGGGTTCAACCGCAACACCTGGGGCGTGTCGATGATCGGCAACTTCGACGACGTGCCCCCGACACCGATCCAACTGCGCACCGTCGGCCGCCTGCTCGGTTGGCGGCTGGGCATCGACGGCGTCGACCCCAAGGGCACGGTGCAACTGGAGTCGGCCGGCAGCCACTACACCACCTTCCCGGCGGGTTCGGTCGCGACGCTGCCGACCATCTTCACCCACCGTGACGTCGGCAACACCGACTGCCCGGGCAACGCCGCCTACGCGCTGATGGACGAGATACGGGACATCGCAGCGCATTTCAACGACCCACCGGAGGAACTTATCAAGGCGCTGCAGGGCGGCGCGATCTACGATCACTGGCAGGCGATCGGCGGGATGAACAGCGTGCTGGGTGCGCCGACCGCGCCCGAGGACAGCGCGGCCGGTGACGCCCGCTTTGTCACCTTCGCCCGGGGCGCCATGTATTGGTCACCCGAGACCGGCCCCCAGCCGGTCACCGGCGCCATCTACGACGCCTGGGGATCGCAGAGCTACGAGCGCGGCCCACTCGGGTTGCCGACCAGCGCGGAAATACAAGAGCCGCTGCAGATTACGCAGAACTTCCAGCACGGGACGCTGAACTTCGAGCGGCTGACCGGAAACGTCACCGAGGTGGTGGACGGCATCACGACGCCGCTGGCCACCCAATTGCCAAGCGGCCCAACGGTGCCCGCCGAACACTTCTCGCTACCGGCGCACCCCGGCGCCACCTGAGGCGCGTTAAAGCCACCAACGTTCCAGCACCCGCCCCACGCCGTCGTCGTTGTTGGCGGCGGTCACCTCGTCGGCGGCGGCCTGCACGTCGGGATGGGCGTTGCCCATCGCCACGCCATGGCCCGCCCAGCGCAGGATCGGCAGGTCGTTGGGCATGTCGCCGAACGCCACCACCTCCTCACGGGCGATCTGCAGCGGCCTGGCGATCTCGTCCACCCCGGTGGCCTTGCTGATCCCCAGCGGCACGATCTCGACCAGGCCGTTGTCGGTGGAGTAGGTGATGTCGCCCTCGATGCCGACGTGCTTGGCCAGCTCGGCGGCCATGTCGGAGCTACGGGCCCCGGCCCGGCGAATGAGCAGCTTGATCGCCGGGGCGCTGAGCAGGTCCTCGATCGACACCTCGGTGTTGTCGGGGTTGAGCCAGGCATGCTCGTAGCCCGGCGAGCTGATGAACTGCGGGGTCGCCGTGTCGTGGGCGCGTTCGCCGATCCGCTCGACGGCCAGACCCGCGCCGGGTATGACGCGAGTCGCCAGCTCCGCCAACTCGGCCAGGGTGTCGACGGACAGCGTGCGCGTCGACATCACCCGGTCGGTGGCGGAGTCATAGATCACGGCGCCGTTGGCGCACACCGCAATTGGGGCGAAGCCCAGCGCGTCGACGACGGGACGTATCCACCGGGGCGGGCGCCCGGTCGCCACGACGAACTGCGCACCGGAGTCCACCGCGGCGCGAATGGCGTCGCGGGTGCGCGGGGTGATCTTTTCGTCGTCGTCGAACAGGGTGCCGTCGACGTCGCAGGCGATGAGCGTCGGCTTCATCGTCCTCGGGCCCGACCGCTCAATGCAATCCGCTTTGCGTCTGCCCCGGGCGCGTGACGCCGTCGGTCCCGTACTTCTGCATCCGCTCCTGCAATTCCGACAACCGGATGGCCCGGGAATCCTCCTGGGTGGGCGCGCCGCCCCCCAATCGGCGCGGCACCCAGAATTCGTCCTTCGGGTGCGGGTATTCCTCCTGCACCCGATACAGCAGGGCATTCATCGCCTCACGCAACACCGCGTTGAGCTGATCGGGCGTGCCCCGCGGTGGCAGCGGGCGCCCGGCGACCACGGTGATCGGAACCTTGTTGCGCAGCACCTTTTTCGGATGGTCCTTGGGCCAGATCCGGTGGGCGCCCCACACGATCACCGGGACGATCGGCACCTGCGCTTCCAGCGCCATGCGCGCGGCCCCGGTCTTGAATTCCCGCAGCTCGAAACTGCGGCTGATGGTGGCCTCGGGGTGCGTCCCGATCAGCTCGCCCTCGCGCATGCGTTGCACCGCCGCGTCGAAGGCGTCGTGACCCGACCTGCGATCCACCGGGATCAGCCGGGCGTGCTTGATGACGTAGTTGACCGCCTTCACGTCGGCCATCTCGGCCTTGATCATGAAATACGCGCGCCGCCGGCGCTCCCGGACGGCCATCAGCGTGGGAAGCCAGTCCAAGTAACTGGTGTGGTTTTGGGCCAGCAGGGCGCCGCCGCGCTCGGGGATGTTCTCGAGGCCCTCATAGGTGAACTTGGTTCCCTGCACGGCGACCATCGGCGGGACGATCCACTCCGCCAGCCGGTAGAACCCCTCGGGCATGTTGTCTCCTTCGCCTACTGCGACGGGCGGTCGGCCCGGTTGGCCGCCTTCTTGGCCGATCGGGCCGCCGCCTCGTCGGCCTCGATGCGCGCGGCCTCCGCGCGGGTCGGGGCCGTCCCGCCCAGCCGGTGCGGCACCCAGTACGCCCCGGGCTCGTGCGGATAGTCCCGTTGCGCCTCGTGCAGCAACGTCGTCATCGAGTCGCGCAGGGCAGCGTCGGTCTGCGCAATGTCTTCGCGCACCTGCAACGGCGCGCCCACCTGCACGGTGACAGGAATTTTGGCCCGACCCAGTTTACGCGGGTGGTCCTTGGTCCAGATGCGCTGCGCCCCCCACACGATCACCGGGACGATCGGGACGTTCGCTTCCAGCGCCATCCGCGCGGCGCCCGTCTTGAACTCCTTGAGCTCGAAGCTGCGGCTGATCGTCGCTTCGGGGTACACGCCCACCAGCTCACCCTCACGCAGCCGCTGCACGGCCACCGCGTAGGCGCCCGCGCCGGCGCCCCGGTCCACCGGGATCGTGCGGGTGTGCTTGATCAGGAAGTTGACCACCCTGACCTGCTGCATCTCGGCCTTGATCATGAACCGCAAACGCCGCCCCCGGCGGTGCACGGCCAGGCCTGCGGGCAAAAAGTCGACGTAGCTGGTGTGGTTGATCGCCACCACGGCCCCACCCCGCTCAGGGATGTGCTGCTCGCCGCGGTAGGTGATTTTGGTGCCGGTGGCCGTCACCGCCAGTTGGGCCAGGAGCTCCAGCGCGCGGAAGGTCGGCTCCACCATCGATCACTGCTCCGGCGCCCCTGCGGGGCGCGCCCGGCGCGCCGCCCGCGCGGCCGCCTCCTCGGCTTCCAGCCGGGCCGCTTCCGCCAGCGACGGGGCGCCCCCGCCCAACCGGTGCGGCACCCAGAACTCCCCGGCGGGATGGGCGCCGTAGAGTTCCTGCGCGCGTTCGAGCAGGTGCTGCATCCGGGAATGCAGGAGGCCCTTCAATTCCTCGATGCCCAGCGTCGGCTCGATCGGCTCCCCGACCACCACGACGATCGGCACCTTCGGCCGCCAGAGCTTCTTCGGGTGGTCCTTGGTCCAGATGCGCTGGGCGCCCCAGACGATGTGCGGGACGATCGGCACCCCGGCCTCGACCGCCATGCGGGCCGCGCCCGATTTGAACTCCTTGATCTCGAAGCTGCGGCTGATGGTGGCCTCGGGGTAAACCCCGACCAGCTCACCGTCTTTCAGGTGCCGGACGGCGGCCTCGTAGGAGGCGGCGCCGTCCTGCCGATTCACCGAGATGTGGCGCAGGCTGCGCATGATGGGCCCGGTGACCTTGTGGTCGAAGACCTCCTGCTTGGCCATGAACCGCACCTTGCGGCCCAGGCCCTGCTTGTAGGCGGGCAACCCCGCGAACGTGAAGTCCAGGTAGCCGGTGTGGTTGATCGCGATGACCGCACCGCCGCTCGTCGGGAGGTTCTCCACACCCGTGACCGTGATCTTCAGCCCCTGCGCGCGCCACACCAAGCGGGCTAGTGCGATGACAGTCCCGTAAACCGGTTCCACAGCTCATCAGCCTAGTGCTCCGGGCTGCGCGGCGCCCCCGGATGGCGCCTCGCGCTAAGCTCGGGGGCGCAAAAACCGTCACCGCCGGCCGACCCCGACTCGGTCCCCCAGCGCCCCCCGGAAAGGTATTAGTGCAGGTCACCAGCGTAGGCCACGCCGGATTTCTGATCGAGACCCAAGCGGGCAGCGTCCTTTGCGACCCCTGGGTCAATCCGGCCTACTTCGCCTCCTGGTTCCCGTTCCCGGACAACAGCACGCTGGACTGGGACAAGCTGGGCGCCTGCGACTACCTGTACGTCTCGCACCTGCACAAGGACCACTTCGACGCGAAGAACCTGGCCGAACACGTCAACAAGGACGCGACGGTCCTGCTGCCGGACTTTCCCGTGCCCGACCTGCGAAACGCGTTGCAGGAATTGGGCTTTCACCGATTCTTCGAGACCAGCGATTCGGTCAAGCATCGGATCGACGGTCCCCGTGGCGGCCTGGACGTCATGATCATCGCCCTGCGGGCGCCCGCCGACGGCCCGATCGGCGATTCGGCGCTGCTGGTCTGCGACGGCGCCACAACGGTTTTCAACATGAACGACGCCCGGCCCGTCGACCTGGACGTGCTGGCCGCCGAGTTCGGGCACATCGATGTGCACCTGCTGCAGTACTCCGGGGCGATCTGGTACCCGATGGTCTACGACATGCCGGCGCGCGCCAAGGAGTCCTTCGGCGTCCAGAAGCGGCAACGGCAGATGGACCGCGCCCGCCAGTACCTCGCCCAGGTCGGGGCGACGTGGGTGGTCCCGTCCGCGGGGCCGCCGTGCTTCCTGGATCCCGAGTTGCGCCACCTCAACGACGACCACGCGGATCCGGCCAACATCTTTCCGGACCAGATGGTGTTCCTGGACCAGATGCGCACGCACGGCCACGACGGCGGCCTGCTGATGATGCCCGGGTCGACCGCCGACTTCACCGGGTCCACCCTGAATTCGCTGCGCCACCCGCTGCCCACCGACGAGGTCGAGGCCATCTTCACCACGGGCAAGGCCGACTACATCGCCGCGTACGCCGAGCGGATGGCGCCCGTCGTCGCCGCCGAGCGGACGAGCTGGGCCCCCGCGGCCGGGGAGCCCCTCCTGGAACCGCTGCGCGCGTTGTTCGAGCCGATCATGTCCCAAAGCGACGAGATCTGCGACGGGATCGGCTACCCCGTCGAACTGGTACTCGGTCCGGAGACCGTGATCCTGGACTTCCCGAAACGCGCCGTGCGGGAACGGATTCCGGACGAGAAGGTCCGCTACGGATTCGAGATCGCACCGGAGCTGGTGCGCACCGTGCTGCGCGACCGCGAACCCGACTGGGTCAACACCATCTTCTTGTCCACCCGCTTTCGGGCGTGGCGGGTCGGCGGCTACAACGAGTACCTCTACACCTTCTTCAAGTGCCTGACCGACGAACGCATCGCCTACGCCGACGGCTGGTTCGCCGAAACCCACGACGACTCGGCGTCGGTCACGCTGGACGGCTGGGAGATCCAGCGCCGTTGTCCCCACCTCAAGGCCGATCTGTCGAAATTCGGTGTGGTCGAAGGAGACACGTTGACCTGCAACCTGCACGGGTGGCAGTGGCGATTGGACGACGGGCGGTGCCTGACCGCGCGGGGCCACCAGCTGCGGAGTCGCCGCGCGTGAACGACTCCCACCGCTCCTACGACTCCTACGACGATGGGCTGGTTCAGCTGGATCGCGCGGCGATCACGCTGCGCCGCTACCACTTTCCGTCGGGCACATCGAAGGTCATCGCGCTCGACTCGATCCGCGGTTACAAAGCCGAAAGCCTGGGCCTGTTCACGCAGCGGCTCCGAATCTGGGGCAGCTCCGATTTCCGCCGCTGGCTCCCCCTGGACATCCGACGGCCGCTGCGGTCGACGCTGATCACCCTGGACGTACCGGGCACCTGGCCCAGCCCCGCGTTCACGCCGGCGCGTCCCGACGAGTTCACCACGCTGCTCGACGCACTGCTGGCCGCCCGCGGCTAGAGTCCGCAGTCGGCGAGCGCCTGTCGCGCCGCGTTGTAGCCGGGGATGAACGTGATGCCGGGTCCGCCGTGGCATCCCGCGCTGCCCAGGTACAGCCCCTCGATCGGGATCGGCTGGCCCAGAAAGCCCCTGGGGCCCGGCCGGTTGGGGCCCACCTGATTCGCGTTCAACAGACCGTGGCAGTAGTCGCCGCCCGGGGCGCCGAACATCACCCCCATGTGCTTGGGCGTGAAGGTGGTGTGCCGGATGATGCTGCGTTCGAAATTCGGCGCGAGCCGGGTGATCTTGTCGATCACCCGCTGACCCATTTCGACCTTCGCCTGCCCGTAATCCACGTCGCCCTCGATCGGGAAGAACAACGCGAACGCCGACGCGGCGTGCTTGCCCGCCGGGGCGAGATCCGGGTCGTTCTGCGAGGGGATCTGCAGCACCACCGTGGGATCGGCCGGAACGATCCCGCGCCGCGCGTCCTCCCACTGCTGCTGGACCTCTTCCGGCGTGCAGAACAGGCCGATCGAGGCCTGCATGGCCGGTGCGTTGAGGGCCTCATACGGCGCGGCGAAGGCGGGGGCCTCGTCCAGCGCGAAGTGCATCTGCAGGTAGCTGCCGCGGTGGTCGATGCGCGCGTAGCGCGCCCGGATGTCGGCGGGCAGCGCGGCGGGATCGATCAGGTCGTTGAGCGTGGTGTCCGGGGCGATGCCCGAAACGACGATCGGGGCGTGCAGCGTCTCCCCCGCCTCGGTGCGCACCCCGGTCACCCGCCCGTCCGCGACGAGGATCTCGGTCACCTTGGTGCGCAGCCGAACCTCCCCGCCGTGGCTTTCCAGCACGTCGCACAGGTGCGAGGTGAGCGCGCCGATGCCGCCGCGCAGCTTCTTCATCTGCATCGTGTCGCCCTCGGGAACGCCGAGGCCGAAGGCGAGCGCGGCCGCGCTGCCCGGGGTGGCCGGCCCCCGGTACAGCGTGTTGACGGCCAGCACGGTCATCGAACCGCGCAGCGCGCCGTGTTTCTCGCGGTCGGGCAGGTAGCGGTCCAGCACGTCGGTGACCGAGCCGAACAGCATGTCGTCGATGGCCGCGCGCTCGAATTCGTTTGTGGCGCAGGCATACATCTCGTCGATGCTCTTGGGTGGGGTGCCGGCTTCGAAGCGGCCCAGCGCGCGGGTCGGGCCCTGGCTCCACGCCATCAGCCCCGCCATCCCGTTGACGGCGTCGGCCCCGTGCACCTCGTTGAGGTGGGTGAACAGCTTCACCGGGTCGCTGTATTGAACCAGCGGATCGTCGCCGACCCCGCGCACCGCCACCGACATCACGTCCAGGTCGATCGTCGGCAGGGTGTCCAGGCCCAGCTCGTCGACGACCACCTGTGACGTCGGGAACTGCACCGAGCCGGCGATCTCGAATTGATACCCGTCGAAAAGCTCGACGGTGGAAGCCATCCCGCCCGCGTAGAGCTTGGGATCCAGGCACACCGTCCGCAGCCCGGCCTTGGCCAGCAGCACCGCCGCGGTCAGCCCGTTGTGCCCCGCGCCGATGACGATCGCGTCATATCCAGTCATGTTCTTGCCCTCCGCAAAGGAGGCTCGCACGGCCCCAAAGTTTTGTCAATTATGACGAAACTTGCCCGGAGGTCGCGGTGAGCCAGGAGTCGGTGATCCCCGCCCGCAGCGACTCCAACGCCGCGTGGCACAGCCGCGCGAGTTCGCCCAAAGACCGCTCGTCGCCGACCATCCAGACCTCCATCGCGCCGAAGACGGCCGCCGCGATGCACCGCGCGGTCACCGCGGTGCGCACCCGCTGGTCGGCCGTCGGCTCCGCGTTCCCGCGGCCACGCCGTTGCAGCTGTGCCGCAATGGCGTCGGCGAAGTCGGCCTGGACCTCCCGGATGTGGCGGACGATGCGGCCGGGGTCGAGCTCGTCCTGGCGCAGCGCGGCGATCTTGGTGACGGCGTCGACGTCGTACGGGAACGAGAAGATGGCCGACTGCACCGAGTCGATGATCGGTTCGTCGGCCGGCCTGGCGTCCAGGGCAGCGCGAAACCAGTGCAGCCCCGTGTAATCGGCGAACAACAGGTCGTGCTTCGATCTGAAGTGGCGATAGAACGTCCGCAGCGACACCCCGGCGTCGGCGGCGATCTGTTCGGCCGACGTGTCCTCGACGCCCTGGGCGAGGAACCGCACCAGGGCGGCCTGGCGCAACGCTTCGCGAGTGCGCTCGCTGCGCGCCGTCTGAGCGGGCCTGACCATTGCAGCAAGATACCAACACTTCGGTTTGGCCATTCGGTTTGTTGTGTCAATATTGACAAAACTTTGCGGCGCGGGTGAGACTGCGCCCATGGTCTCGCTACTCACTCACGCGGTGCTCGGACTGGCGGTCATCGGTTGGATCGTCACGTCGAACTCGAAGGTCTTCGCCCGGCCGGCCAACGGCCCACTGTTTTCGCCGATGGAAATCGTCTACTACGTCGTCGGCATCGCGTCCGTGGCGCTCGGCTGGTATTTCAACATCACGTTCGTGCACGAATACTCGCAGGGCTCCACCAATCCCCTGTGGGGCGAACACGGAAGCTGGGCCGAATACATCAAGCTGATGTTCACCAACCCCGCCGCGAGCTCGGCCAGCCAGGACTACACGATCGCGAATGTGATTCTGCTGCCGATCTTTACGATCGTGGACGGCTACCGGCGCGGGCTGCGCCACCCCTGGCTGTACTTCGTGTCCAGCCTGTTCACCAGCTTCGCGTTCGCGTTCGCCTTCTACTTCGCGACGATGGAACGGCAGCGCCGGCACGCGCAGGTCACCGGCGAGGCCGCGCCGAAGATCAGCGCCTAGCCCGGTTTGGTGGCCCGCCATCGCTGCCGGCCACGCTTGACGTCGGTGTCGATGTCGGTGAATCCCGCGGCGCGAAGCTTGCCGGGCAGGTCCTTCGGCGCGATGGGGTTGTAGGTGTCGGCAACGTGGATCAGTCGGAACGCCAGCGACGGGACGCCGTCGCTACCGGCGAACACCCCGCCGGGCTGCAGCAGCCTGAACGCCTCGGCGAAGAGCTGATCCTGCAACGCGGCGGTGGGAACGTGGTGCAGCATCGTGAAGCACACCACCGACGTGAAATCGGCTGCGGGCAGGCCGGTTTCGGTGCCGCTCGCCTGGATGATCCGGGCCCGCTCGCCGTAGCGGCGCTGCAGGCGATCGGCCATCGCGCCGTCGAGTTCAACGGCCGTGAGTGATTCCGTGCGATCGAGCAGGGCGCGCAGCGTCGCGCCGTATCCGGGGCCGATTTCCACAGTGCGCGTGCCCAGTTCGACGCCGTGGAGCGCCCACGGCAGCAGCTGGTCGGCCACCGCCTTTTCCCAGGACGGGGAGCTGCAGCGCCGTCGGTGGATCAGATTCATCGCCATACCGCCCACGCTAGGCCGCGACGGCGGGTGCGTGCTTCCGATATCCTGCCGAGATATGTCGGAAATCAGCCACCACGGACTGGTCACGTCGGCGCAGACGCTGCCGCCGGGCGCGCGGATCGAACGCCACCGCCATCCGCAACACCAGATCGTGTACCCGTCCTCGGGCGCGGTGTCGGTGACCACCCCGGCCGGAACGTGGATCACGCCGGCCAATCGCGCCATCTGGATACCGGCCGGATGCTGGCACGAACACAAGTTCCACGGCACGACGCAATTTCATGGCGTCGCACTGGATCCCGGCCGCTACCGCCGCGGTCCGCGGGCGCCGGCCGTGCTGGCGGTCAGCCCGCTGATGCGCGAACTGATCATCGCGTGTTCGCAGGCCGACGGCACCGAGACCGCCGAGCATCACCGGATGCTGGCCGTCCTGCACGACCAGGTGCGGGCGACCGGCGTCGCGGAGCCGCTGTGGATCCCCACGCCCGTCGACCCCCGGCTGCGCCAGGCGTGCGCACTGATCGTCGACAACCTGCGCGAGCCGTTGACGCTGCAGCAGATCGGCGATCGGGTCGGCGTCGGCCAACGCACGCTGAGCCGATTGTTCAGCGACGAGCTGGCCATGACGTTCCCCCAATGGCGCACCCAGGTCCGGCTGCAGCACGCCCTCGTGTTGCTCGCCGATCGGCGCGATGTCACGTCGGTGGCGGCCGAATGTGGTTGGGCCACGGCGAGTGCGTTCATCGACACCTACCGGCGGGCGTTCGGCCACACCCCGGGGCAGCTGGCCGGCGGGCGCTAGCTACCCACCCGGCTCGAGCACCTCGGCGCCGACGAACGGCACCAGCGCCTCGGGAACCCGCACACTGCCATCGGGCCGCTGGTGGTTCTCCAGGATCGCCACCAGCCAGCGGGTGGTGCCCAGCGTGCCGTTGAGCGTGGCCGCGGTCTGGGGCTTGCCGTTCTCGTCGCGGTAGCGGGTCGACAGCCGGCGCGCCTGGAACGTGGTGCAGTTCGACGTCGACGTCAGCTCGCGATAGGTGCCCTGCGTGGGAACCCACGCCTCGCAGTCGAACTTGCGGGCGGCCGACGAGCCGAGATCGCCTGCGGCCACGTCGATCACCCGATACGGCACCTCGATGCGGGCCAGCATCTCGCGCTGCCAACCCAGCAGCCGCTGGTGTTCGGCCTCGGCGTCGGCGGGCGTGCAGTAGACGAAGCCTTCGACCTTGTCGAACTGATGCACCCGGATGATGCCGCGGGTGTCCTTGCCGTGGCTGCCGGCCTCGCGCCGGAAGCACGACGACCAGCCCGCATAGCGCAGCGGTCCGCCGGACAGGTCGAGGATCTCGTTGGCGTGGTAGCCGGCAAGCGGCACCTCGGACGTGCCGACGAGGTAAAGATCATCGGCGTCGAGGTGATACACCTCTTCTGCGTGGGCGCCGAGGAATCCGGTGCCCGACATCACTTCTGGGCGCACCAGCACCGGCGGGATGATCAGGGTGAAACCGTTGCTGACTGCCAGCTGCGCCGCCAGCTGCAGCAGGCCGAGCTGCAGCAGCGCGCCCTGGCCGGTCAAAAAGTAGAACCGCGAGCCGGACACCTTGGCGCCGCGCTGCATGTCGATCAGGCCCAGCGACTCGCCCAGCTCGAGGTGGTCCTTGGGGTCGTCGAGCGCGGGGGGTTCGCCGACGGTGTCGAGGACGGCGAAGTCGTCCTCCCCGCCGGCCGGGACGCCGTCGATGACGACGTTCGAGATGGCCATGTGCGCCGCGGTGAACGCCGCCTCCGCCTCGGCCTGGGCGGCCTCGGCGGCCTTCACCTGCTCGGCCAGTTCCTTGGCGCGCGCGAGCAACGCGGGCCGCTCGTCGGGCGACGCGGCGCCGACGCTCTTGCTCGCGGACTTCTGGTCTGCGCGCAGCGCGTCGGCGGAGGAGATGGCGGCCCGGCGTGCGGCGTCGGCCGACAGCAGCGTGTCCACCAGCGTCGGGTCTTCACCGCGGCTGAGCTGGGAGCGGCGCACGGCGTCGGGGTCTTCCCGGAGCAGCTTCAGGTCGATCACGGCCCTGACACTACTTTCACCGGCACCGCCCGACCGGCACAGCGTCCCCGCCGGCCCGGCTCAGGACTCACATCAGTAACTTTTGTCACGCGCCTCAGGTCGTCCTGTCAGAATGGACCCGATGTCGCAAGCGCCCGAGAAGCAACGTTCGGAAGGCCCCGCCGTCGAGACGCCCGCCGCCTCGACCGGTGAGCCGTCCGGACAGCAGCCGTCGGCCTTCTTGTGGCCGCGCAGCCTGCAGGCCCGGGCCACCCGGCGGGCGCTGCTGCTGACCGCGCTCGGCGGCCTCTTGATCGCCGGGCTGGTGACCGCGATCCCGGTCAGCACCGAATCCGGGCGACTCCTCGACAGCAGCCCCGTGCGCAGCACCGGGGCCAAGAGCGACGCCGCCCTCAACCGCGCCTCTCGCGGCGAATGCCTGATGTGGCCCGACGCCACGCCGGAGTCGGCGAAGATCGTCAACTGCGGCGACGACCACAAGTTCGAAGTGGCCGAATCCATTGACATGCGGACGTTCCCGGGCTCGGAGTACGGCCCCAACGCCGCGCCCCCGACGCCCGCCCGCATCCAGCAGATCACCCAGGAGCAGTGCGAGGCGTCCGTCCGTAACTACCTCGGACTCAAGTTCGATCCGAACAGCAAGTTCACCGTCAGCCTGCTGTGGCCCGGCGACCGCGCGTGGCGTCAGTCCGGCGATCGCCGCATGCTGTGCGGCCTGCAACTGCCCGCCACGAACAACCAGCAGCAGGCGTTCAAGGGCAAGGTCGCCGACGTCGACCAGTCCAAGATCTGGCCGGCCGGCACCTGCCTGGGCATCGATCCGGCGACCAACCAGCCGACCGATGTGCCGGTGGACTGCACGGCCCCGCACGCGATGGAGGTCACCGGCACGGTCAACCTGGCCGAGAGGTTCCCCGACGCCCTGCCCGCCGAGCCGGACCAGGACAGCTTCATCAAGGATTCGTGCACCAAGATGACCGACGCCTACCTGGCGCCGGTCAAGCTGCGCACCACCACGCTGACCCTGATCTACCCCACGGTGCCGCTGGCGAGCTGGACGGCCGGCAGCCGCGAGGTGGCCTGCAGCATCGGCGCGACGCTGGGCAACGGGGGCTGGGCCACCCTGCTGAACAGCGCCAAGGGTCAGCTGCTGATCAACGGCCAGCCCCCGGTGCCGCCGCCCGACATCCCCGAAGAGCGCCTGACCATGCCGCCGATTCCGCTGCAGGTCCCGGCGCAGGCGCCGTCCAACCAGTCCACCACGGCGCCGGAGATGCCGCCGAACAATCAGCACCTGCCCGGCCAGCAACCCGTGGTGACACAGCCCCAGCAGCCACCGCAACCCCAGCAGGCCCCCCAGCAGCAGCCTCCCGCGCCGCAAGCACCGCCCCCGCCGGCGGACAACGGCGCACCGCCCGCGAACCCGGCACCCGAGGCGCCCCCGCCGCCGCCGGCCCCGCCCGCCGAGCCCCCACCGGGGGGCTAGCCGGGTGCCCGTGCGGATGGACCCGCGGCGCTTCGACGAACTGGTCTCCGACGCGCTCGATCTGATACCGCCCGAGCTGGCCGCCGCGATGGACAACGTCGTCGTGCTGGTCGAGGACCGCCATCCCGAGGACGACGAACTGCTCGGGCTGTACGAAGGAGTGGCGCTGACCGAGCGCGACTCCGACTACGCCGGCGCGCTGCCCGACGCCATCACCATCTACCGCGAGGCGCTGCTGGACGTGTGCGAGTCCGAGGCCGAGGTCGTCGAGGAGGTGGCCATCACGGTGATCCACGAAATCGCGCACCACTTCGGCATCGACGACGACCGGCTGCACGAACTGGGCTGGGCCTGACTGGCGCGGCGTCCCGGATTTGTCCCCCGCGGGTGCTATGAACGCGTTATGAGCACTGACTGCCGCGACTGCCGGGCAGGCTTAGATCACTGTCACGGCACCATCATTCACCACGCGCTGCACCGGTCGGAGTGCACCGAGCCGGACTGCTTCAGCCCGGAACTGTTGCCGCACGCCTTCGTCATCGACTGCGACGCCGTGGGCTGTGCCTGCACCGAAGTGATCGCGCTGGCCGTCTGATCGACGTCTCAACCCATCGGGTCGGTGCTTGACCGCACCGCGTCCGCGACCGGGGTGGCCTCGGCCTCCGGATAAAACGGCGGGGTCAACGTCCCCCAGCGCACGCAACTCCACCGGCCGTCGGTGATCGGGGTCAGGGCCACCGATTGGGCGTTCTCGAGATGGTTGTCGAGCGCGAAGTCGGCCTCCACGCCGGCCAGGACCGCGGCGGCCAGCCGGATCGCGGCGCCGTGGCTGACGACCACGATGTCGCCGTGGAAGTCGTGGTTGTCGAGGTAGCGCAGGCGCAGGTCGGTGAGCACCGGCACGTAGCGGTCCAGCACGTCGTTGCCGGTCTCGCCGCCGGGCAGCGGCACGTCGAGCTCGCCGCGATGCCAGCGGTCGTAGATGGCGTTGAACTCCGCGACCGCCTCGTCGTCGTTGCGGTCTTCGAGCCGGCCGACCTGCACCTCGTGGATGCCGGGCACCTCGATGGCCGACATGGCGAGCTGGTCCGCGATCACCGCCGCGGTCTGCGATGCCCGGGTGGCGACCGAGTGCGCGAGCATCGCCGGGCGGCCCGAGCCGCGGGCGAACGCCCGGGCCTGGTCGCGGCCCAAGGGCGTCAGCTCCGCCCCGGGCGGGCGGGTGTCGAGCCGGCGCTCGACGTTGCCGTAGGACTGGCCGTGGCGCACCAGGATCAAGCGACCGCTCACCGCTGCGACCCCCCGGCAGGGTCTTCGGGCTTTCCGTCGCGGACCCGCGCCAGCCAGCGCAACGCCTCGTCGGCGGACGGCGGCAGGGCCCCGGCGGGCGAACCGGTGGGCCAAGATCCGAGATATCGCACATCGGCACAACGACGGTGCAGCGCCTTGAGTGCCTCGGCCACGGCGTCGTCGTCGATGTGTCCGACGCAATCGGCGAAAAACCGGTAGGTGCCGAGTCCGGTTCTGGTCGGCCGGGATTCGATCCGGGTCAGATCGATGCCGCGGACGGCGAACTCGGCGAGCGCCGCCAGCAGGGCGCCCGGCGCGTTGTCGATGCGCAGCACCACCGAGGTCCGATCGGCTCCGGTGCGGGCCGGCGGGCGGCCCGGCAGTCCGACCAAAACGAAGCGGGTGCGGGCGTTGGGCTCGTCGACCACGCCGTCGGCCAGGGTGTCCAGGCCCCAGTGGGTGGCCGCCAGCGGCGAGGTCACCGCGGCGTCGACCCGCCCCTCGGCGACCTGCTGGGCGGCGTCGGCGTTGGAGTACGCCGGCCGCAGTTCGGCATCGGCCAGGTTCGCGGCCACCCACTGCCGCACCTGTGCCGCGGCCATCCCGAAGGCGGCCAACGTGCGCACGTCGGCGGCGCGGCATCCCCGTTTGACGACGATGCTGAACGCGACGTCCAGCGTCGTCTCGGCGAAGACCTGCAGCGGTGAGCCCATGGCCAAGCTGTCCAGGGTCGGCGTCACCGAACCGTCGATCGAGTTCTCGATCGGGACGCACGCGTAGTCCGCGGCGCCGTCGCGCACCGCGGCCAACGCCGCGGAGGTGCTGTCGAACGGCACCGACTGCACCCCGTCGGAGTGCGGGGCGGGAACCATGCCGGCGGCCGTGATCTGCCGCAGCGCCGCCTCGGTGAAGGTCCCTTCCGGACCGAGGTAAGCGATGCGGGCCACGTCCCAACCCTAGCGGCGCGCCGCACAGAAAACCCTTGCGACGCCAACCCCCGTAAGTTAACTTAGGCTTACCTAAGCATAAGGATGAGAATGGTATTACCGCTGAGCTGCCACGCCCCGACCACCGCCGAACGGATCCGCAGCGCGTGCGTGCGCGCCGGCGGCGCGCTCCTGGCGATCGAGCACGACGACCCGGTCCCCACGCCCGTGCACCACCTGATGGACGACGGCTCCTTCGCGCTGGCGCTGCCCGTCGAACAGCAACGCGGGCGGCCCATCGCGGGATCGCAAGCGCTGCTGGAGCTGACCGATTACGCGCCGCTTCCCCTGCGCGAACCGGTCCGTTCGCTGGTGTGGGTGCGCGGGCGCCTGCAGCAGGTGCCCCCGGCGGAGATCCTCTCCACGCTCGACGTGATCGCCGCCGAATGCCCGAATCCGGCGTTGCTCGGCGTCGACACGCCGAGGTGTGCGCCCCCCGGCGGGCAGGAGCAGCGATACACGCTGCTGCGGCTCGAGATCGCCTCGGTTGTGGTCACCGACGCGACCGGCGCGGAGCCGGTGGCGGTCGACGACCTTCTCGCCGCCCGGCCCGACCCGTTCTGCGCGCTCGAGTCGAGCCTGCTGCGGCACCTGGACGCCGCCCACGGCGACGTCCTGGCGCGGTTGGTGTCCCGCCTGCCGGCTCCCCTGCGCCGCGGGCACGTGCGACCGCTGGGGCTCGACCGCTACGGCGTGCGGTTCCGCGTCGAGGGCACCGACCAGGACCACGACGTCCGGCTTCCGTTCCACAAACCGGTGGACGACATGACCGGCCTGCGCCAGGCCATTCGGGTGCTGATGGGGTGCCCGTTCATCAATGGGCTGCGGGCGCGCGGCTAGCCAGTCCTGATCGCGGTGCGCCGCCGGGCACGTACGTTAGCCAGGTGAACCGCGACCGCGCACCGCAGCGTCGGCGGCCCGCACGGCCTGGCCCGCCCGTCCCGCCGCGCCCCGAGCCGCCGCAGGTGATCCCCCGCGAGGGCGCCCCGCCGCCGTCGCCGACCGCGGAGACCCAACCCTTGCACCGCCCGGCGCCACCGGCTCCGGCGGCCGTCGCCCCGGCGCAGCGACCGCGCCCGCCCCGACCACGCGCGCCCCGCAAGCGGCGCCGCTGGATCCGAACCATGGTGTCGTTCTTGGTCGTGACCGTGCTGCTGATCGGCGCGGGCCTGGTCGCCGGCGCCGTGTGGTTCGACACCAAACTGCACCGCGAGCAGGTGCTCGCCGACTATCCCGAACGCCCCGCGCCCGGCCGCGGCACCAACTGGCTCATCGTTGGCTCGGACAGCCGCCAGAGCCTGAGCGCCGCGCAGCAACAGGACTTGGCCACCGGCGGCGACATCGGGGACGGCCGCACCGACACGATCCTGCTGGTTCACGTGCCGGGCGTCGGGTCCAGCGTTCCGACGGCGCTGGTGTCGATACCCCGCGATTCTTTGGTGCCGATCCCGGATCACGGGAAGGACAAGGTCAACGCGGCGTTCTCGATGGGTGGCGCGCGGTTGCTGGTCCGCACCCTGGAACAGGCGACCGGATTGCGCATCGATCACTATGCCGAGATCGGATTCGGCGGGTTCGCCGCGCTGGTCGACGCGCTCGGCGGGGTGACGGTGTGCCCGACGACCCCGATCGATGACCCGCTGGCCGGCATCGACCTGCCGGCCGGCTGCCAGAGGCTCGACGGCCGGCAGGCACTCGGATACGTCCGGACGCGCGACACCCCGCGGGCCGATCTGGACCGTATGGTCAATCAGCGTCAGTTCGTGGCCGAACTGCTGCATCGCGCCGGCAGCCCGGCGGTGTGGCTCGATCCCCGGCGCTGGTATTCGGTCCCGCGCGCGGCCGCCGACGCCCTGACCGTCGACCAGGACGACCACGCCTGGGACCTGGCCCGGCTGGGCTGGGCGTTGCACGGGCCCACCGCCACCATGACCGTCCCGATCGGGGAGTTCACCAGCGGTGACGCCGGCGCGGTGGTGGTGTGGAACCACGACGCGGCCGGCCGGTTGTTCGACGCGTTGGCCGCCGACGCGCCGCTGCCGCCCACCACGGCGGAGGGCCAGCAGTAGCGGACCGACCTAGATGCTGACCTGGCCGGCGGGATTGCCGCGGAGCCACGCCTTGGTGCGGCCCGGGTGGTGGGTGGCCAGCCACGCCACGCCGACGTCGCGGCAGAAGTCGATGTCGTCGTACTCGTCGACGTTCCAGCAGTAGACCGCCCTGCCCTGGGCGATGGCGCGGTCCGCCAGTTGGGGATATTCCTTCAACGTCAGCAGCGAGGGCCCGACGGCGGTGGCGCCGACGGCGGTGGGCGCGCCGCTGGTCAGGTAGCGCGCCGTTTTGCCCAGCAGCACGGTGGGCAGCAGCGGCGCCGCCCGCCGGATCCGCCAGATCGCGGACGCCGAGAACGACATCACCACGGCGCGGGACCGATCGGCCGAGGCGGGCGCGGCGATGCCGAAACGGTGCAGCAACGCCAGGAGCTTGGTCTCCACCAGCGAGCCGTACCGGACGGGGTGCTTGGTTTCGATGAAGAGCTTCACCGGCCGATGCCAATCCAGCACCAGCGAAACCAGCGCGTCCAGGGTCAGCAGACTGGTGTCGCCGTGCGTGCCGTCCTCGCGCCAGCTGTCGTGCCACGCGCCGTACTCGAGCTCGCGCAGCTGCGCCAGCGTCATCGTGCTGACCAGGCCGGCTCCGGTCGAGGTGCGGTCCAGCCGGCGGTCGTGCACGCACACGAGATGGCCGTCGCGGGTCAACCGCACATCACATTCGACGCCGTCGGCGCCCTCTTTGAGCGCGAGATCGTAGGCGGCCAGCGTGTGTTCGGGACGCGCCGCCGAAGCACCGCGGTGGGCGACGACATACGGATGCCCGGCGAGCACCTCGTCGGCCCACGTCATATCCCTATGCTGCCGGTTCCTGCCCCTCTAACTCAACTGGGCCGGCCGAAGCCGGTGTGGGGGCGCCGTCGTCGGGAACCATGACCCAGCGGTGCGCGGGACGCGCGACGGGTTTGCGATGGAAGCCCTCGAAAATGCGGGTCGCGGCCGCCAGGGTGGCGGCCGCGAGCAGGTAGGCGACGACCATCAGGACGGTGTTGTTGGCGATGCCCTGCGCGTCGGTGGCGAAGCTGGTCACGATGGCAGCGATGGAGACGGCGTAGCTGCAGACCCACGCGATCCACCACTGCAGGACGGGTCCGCGTAGCCGCGCCCAATGGTCTTCGAGCATCGCCAGCTCGATCACGTAGACCGGGGCCCACAAGAGATTGGCCAGCGGCACGACGCAGCCGGCCCACAGTGCCCGCGGCGAGCGCGGCTCCGGCAGCCCGTGATGGGCGAACGCGGCGGCGCGCCGCGCGATCAGCCAACGGATCAGGAGCACGCCCGACGCGATCACCGCCGCGCCCGCGCCCACGCTGGCGAGCACGCCCAGCCAGTCGGCCGCGAGGGCCACCCACGAATTCAGCAGGGTGTTCCGGTTGATGACCAGCAGCACATAGCGGACGACGTAAACCAGGGCGGCGATGCTGAGGACCAGCACGCTCACGAATGAGGTGGTGCGGATGACCTGCCCCGTCGGCCCCGCCGCCGCGGGCGCTGCGCCGGTGGCGGGCGCCTGCTCGACGCGGTCCGCCAAACTCCAACGCGGTATCACCGTGTAGCGCGGCGTGGGCCCGAGGGGGCGCCGGGCGTGTCGGGCCGGCGGCGCGGCGCCGGGACGCACCGCGATCCAGCGATAGCCGGGCGGCAGCCGTGGCGGGGTGCGCTGCCACCCCGGAGACCGCTGGGGTCCGGCCGGGGGCGGGGCGCCCGCGGAGGCCCACCGCGGGTCGGCGGGCGGCGACTGGGGCGCCATGAGGGCGCCGCGGCAGCGGGGACACCACTCGCGTTGCCGGTCGCGCACGTTCCAGCGGGTGCCGCACTGGGAGCACACCTGGATCACCGGACCAGACTAGCGCCGCGACCATGCGCGCCGCGGAACGCGGGGCGCTGAGGAGCGGCGCTCGAGGGGGCGTGGGCAACGTAATCGGCCGCCGCGGACTATCCACAGTTTCCACAGGTTTATCCACATAGGCCCCCGGGGTACAGAGAACCATCGCTACTGCCTCTGGCGCCGAACTGTGGTGTAACTGTGGATAACATCGCGGTGTTGCACGCGTGTCTTAAACAGTCCAAGGCGCCCGTGTGAGCGAAATGGATTGCCCCGCTAAGCATCGGCGCGGCGGCGCCCACGCCGCCCCGTTTCCCGTCCCGACGTCTTGCAATCACCCACGTCCCGGTCCTCGCTAACCCGCAGCTCAGGGCGCTATTTTTTCAACTTCGCCGCAAAGCGCTATGATCGCGTTCTCGTAAGTGTTTGTGACTCACCTCACTCACCGTGAGGTGCACCGGGGGGTGGAAGGCGATTGATGGCCACGCATTCGTTCGGTCCGGGTTCACCGGCCGCGTCGAAGTCGTATTGCGGCTCGCCCGCGTGGAATCACAGCTACACCATCGCGGCGCTGCGCGCCGGACTGATCGCACTGGCCTTACTGGCCGTGCTCGCGGTCATCGTCTTGTTCTGAACTGACCCCGAGCGGGTATCCGCCCTGCGGCTCAGAGGGGTCATTCTTGCGGTGCGCGCGCTCATGGAGCAGGGTTGATAACGGTCGGCCGCCGCAAGGCGCCCCGTGACTGAGCGTCAAGACGATAATCGAAGAAAGGAACGCCGTGGCTGAATACACCCTGCCCGACTTGGACTGGGACTACGCAGCGTTGGAACCGCACATCTCAGGTCAGATCAACGAGATCCACCACAGTAAGCACCACGCCACCTACGTCAAAGGCGTGAACGACGCTCTGTCCAAGCTCGAAGAGGCCCGTGCCAACGAAGATCACGCTGCGATCTTCCTGAACGAAAAGAACCTGGCCTTTCACTTGGGCGGCCACGTCAACCACTCCATCTGGTGGAAGAACCTGTCGCCGGACGGCGGCGACAAGCCGACCGGCGAATTGGCCGCCGCGATCGATGACGCCTTCGGATCCTTCGACCGGTTCCGCGCGCAGTTCAGCGCGGCCGCCAACGGCCTGCAGGGGTCGGGCTGGGCGGTGTTGGGCTACGACACCCTCGGCAGCCGGCTGCTGACCTTCCAGCTCTACGACCAGCAGGCCAACGTGCCGCTGGGCATCATTCCGCTGCTGCAGGTCGACATGTGGGAGCACGCTTTCTACCTGCAGTACAAGAACGTCAAGGCGGACTACGTCAAGGCGTTCTGGAACGTCGTCAACTGGGCCGACGTGCAGAAGCGCTACGCCGCGGCGACCTCGAAAACCCAGGGCCTGATTTTCGGCTGACTTTTATTTCGATCGGCGGGGGCGTCGCGCGGATTGCGCGGCGCCCCAGTCGTTTGTGCGGCCCCGGAGGGGTCGATCTGAAGATCCGCGACGCTGACCGTGTCGTGTTGCACGGCGCCTAATCCGCAGGCATTCTTAATTATTCGGACTACCAGTGTGGTTATTCCCAACGGAGGCGTCGCGCGGAGGTCGGAGATGGAAACTGGGTCGGATCGACCGATCGGGGTCTCCCCGTTCCATTCTCGTGGGTCCCTGAAGGGGTTCCTGATCTCCGGCCGTTGGCCCGATTCGACGAAAGAATGGGCCCAGCTGCTCATGGTCGCGGTCCGGATCGCGTCGTTGCCCGGGTTGCTCTCCACCACAACGGTGTTCGGCGCCCGCGAAGAACTGCCCGACGAACCCGAACCGGACACGGTCGGCCTGGTGCTGGCCGAGGGCACGGTCTTTGGTGAATCGGCAATCCAGCCAGGCTATTTCGCCGACCATCAGCCCCCCGCGCTACTCATGCTGCATCCGCCGTCGGAAACCACGCCGTCGCTGCCCGAATGCACGGGGGCGGCATCGGGATGCGTATTGCTGCCCGGGTTGCCCTATCTCGGCCTGGAACACCGGGCGGCCTGGGTGGAAGCAGAAGCCGACGGCACCATCACGTCGATGGTGAGCCGGGTCGGCGTCGATCCGATCAGCCATCCCGACACGGCGATTTTGGCGATGCTGCTCGCCGCCTAGCGAGAACACGGCGGCGCGAATGGCGATTCGCCTTCCCGGCCGCGAGGAGGCGCTTCGCGCCCGCGGGAATCACGCGACCGGACCGCTCTGGCGACCGTCACGTCGGGCGGCGCTCAGCGGTGGACCGGTCGTGGATGACCGCGACTTCGACGGCGCCCACTAAGTTAACGGCCCCTCGACCATCGGTGTCCACCATGCGGCCGGCGAGTTGCGGCGCGCGCTCGATGGCTAGGTTTCGGGCCCGGCAGCAAATGGCGTACCGGATCCGGCCAGCTTGCCGGTCCGTTGCGGTGCAATCGCCCAGCACGGCGCGGGTGCTCGCAACGGCCCCCACGAGGCGTCCGGCCCGCCACTTCGGGACGGGTGTCCGATTCTGCGGATAACCTGTGAGTTCCATGGATTTGGTGGACACCTCAGCGAATCAGTTAGACGCTCGTCAAGTGGGGAGTTGGTGAGCGTCGGCTGTGCCGCTCGGGAATCCTTCGGGGTTTGCACCTGGTTACCCTTACCAAGCCTCGCTACCATGATCAGCAAATACACCTAGGTAATAGTTCGCTTCTACAGCCCAGTGGAGGTCATATCAATGAGCACGACGTTCGCTGCTCGCCTGAACCGCCTGTTCGACACGGTGTATCCGCCTGGACGCGGTGCGCACACCTCCGCGGAAGTGATCGCGGCGCTCAAGGCGGAGGGCATAACGATGTCGGCTCCCTACTTGTCGCAGTTGCGTTCCGGCAACCGCACCAACCCGTCCTCGGCGACGATGGCCGCCCTGGCCAACTTCTTCCGCATCAAGCCGGCCTACTTCACCGACGACGAGTACTACGAGAAGCTCGACAAGGAATTGTCGTGGCTGGCCACGGCGCGCGACGACAACGTGCGCCGCATCGCGATGCGCACGGCCGAGCTCTCCCCCGAGGCCCAGCGCGAGGTCATGGAGCGCGTCAACGAGCTGCGCCGCGCGGAGCACCTGGACGCCTAGCGGCCCCGGCCAGCCCTGGGGAGCTGGCGCCCGCCCATTCCGATTAGGGTTGGCAAACGGATCGCGAACGCGAGAGCGTTAGACGACGATTGCCAGCGAGATACCGGGAGGCGGCCGGGAATGGCCCTGTTCGGCAAGCGAAAGAGCCGCGCGACGCGTCGCGCTGAAGCCCGCGCCATCAAGGCCCGCGCGAAGCTCGAGGCCAAGCTGGCCGCGAAAAACGAGGTGCGGCGCGCCAAGTCCGCCCAACGGGCGGAGAACAAGGCGCTCAGGGCCCAGATCAAGGCGCAGCGCGACAGCGACCGCAACGCGCTCAAAGTCGCTGAGGCCCAACTCAAGGCGGCGCGGGAGGGCAAGATCTTCTCCCCGACCCGGATCCGCCGCGTGCTGACGGTCTCGCGGCTGCTCGCGCCGATCCTCACCCCGGTGATCTACCGGTTGGCCGTCTCGGCGCGCGCGCTGATCGATCAGCGCCGCGCGGACCGGCTCGGGATCCCGCTGGCTCAGATCGGCCAGTTCTCCGGCCCCGGCGCCCAGCTGTCGGCCCGCATCGCGGGGGCCGAGAGGTCGTTGCGGTCGGTGCAGGACAAGAAGCCCAAGGACGCCGAGACGAAGGCGTTCGTGGCCGCCATCACCGAGCGGCTCACCGATCTCTCGGCGGCCGTCACCGCCGCGGAGAATCTGCCCGCCGCGCGGCGCCGGGCGGCCCACGCCGCGATCTCGTCGCAGCTCGAAGGCATCGAGGCCGATCTGATGGCCCGCCTCGGGTTGAGCTGACCGACCCCACGAAAGGCAATCTCCTCCCATGTCAATCCACGGCAGGTGGATCCCGCGCATCCTGATCGCGGCCGGCGCGGTCGTCGTCCTGGCCCTCGGGTCGGCGCTGCAGTTGCCGACGGCGTCGGCGCACGTCCACGCCAGCAGCGACAATCCGGTGCGCGGCGCCATGGCCCTGGTCACCTTCCAGGTGCCCAACGAATCGAACGTCGGGGCCGCCACCACCGCCTTGACCGTCGCCCTGCCCGGCGTCGCCTCGGCGCGCACCGAAAGCATGCCGGGCTGGACGGCCAGGCTCGACCGCGACGCGGCGTCCGGTGCCGTCCGCTCGGTGACATGGACGGCCGCCCCCGGCGGGGGGATCGCCGCTGACCAATTCGCGCTGTTCCGGTTGTCCGTGAAGTTGCCCGACACCGACACCGTCAGCTTCCCGGCCACGCAGTCCTACGCCGACGGGACCGTCGTGAAGTGGGATCAGGCGCCGCTGCCCGACGGCGGCGAGCCCGAACGCCCGGCGCCCATGCTCACCCTTGCCACCGGGCCGGCGGGGTCACACCACCACCATGGAACGCCCGATCAATCGACCGAACCGGCGCGGCCCCACGCGGCCGACAACACCGCGCGGTTGTTGGGCGGCGCCGCTCTGGTGGTCGCGGCGCTGGGCGTCGCGATCGCGTTGATCCGCCGCCGCCCGTGAAACGGCTGGCGTTCGGCGCGTGCCTGAGCGCCATGTTCGCGATGGCCACGCTCGCCGCGCCGGTGTCGTCGGCGCACGCCACGCGGATCGCCACCGACCCCGCGGCCAACGCGGTGCTGGCCTCCGGCCCGCAGCGGGTCAGCGCGACCTTCAACGAGCAGTTGCAGACCACGTTCGCCGCGATGACGGTGGTCGGCCCGGACGGCAACGTGTGGTCCGCCGGCGAGCCCACCGTGGCCGGCGCGATGGTCAGCATCGCCCTGCGTCCACTGGGACCGTCCGGCACGTACACGGTGAACTACCGGGTGACCTCCGCGGACGGCCACGTGGTGTCCGGGTCCTGGTCGTTTCAGCTCACGGTGTCCGGCACCGGCACGCCCGGGCCGCCGGTTGCCGGCGGCGGGGGCGGCGGCGGTGACGTCCCCGTCTGGCCGTTCGTCGCGGCCGCGTTGGCGCTCGTCGCGGGCGGCGCCTGGTGGGCGGTGCGGCACAGGCGGTGATCGAGGCGCCGTCACACGTGCTGGCATGATGGGGTCGAGATCCCTGAGCTAGGGAAACGACGACAGAGGAAGCTCAAGGAGCGGCCGCATGGCAGACCCGCAGGACCCCACCAACAGCGCGCCCGACGGCGCCGGCACTCCGCCGGAGAAGAAACCGCCCGCCAAGGCGGCGAAAAAGACCGCGAAGGCGCCGGCCAAGAAGGCACCTGCGAAGAAGGCACCCGCCAAGAAGGCGCCCGCCAAGAAGGCGCCCGCGAAGAAGGCGCCGGCCAAGAACGCCGAACCCGCACCCCCGGGGCCACCCGGGCCGCCGGCCGGCGTGCAGCAGCGGGCCGAAACCAATGGCGACCTCACGGCCGCCGCCAAAGACGCTGCCGCACAGGCGAAGTCCACCGTGGAAGCCGCCAACAACCCGGTCTCTCCCGCCGTCCCGGGCTCCGCGGTGGGCCAATCCCCGGTGCCGCTGATCGTCGCCGTGGCGGTCAGCCTGCTGGCCATCCTGCTCATCCGCCAGCTGCGCCGTCGCTGAGGGCGCGGGCGTTTACATGTCAGAAGTGACGGTGCCATTCCGGCCGACCGCCGACCTCGTCGACAGCATCGGCCCCGACGTGCGCAGCTGCGACACCCAATTCCGCCAGCTCGGCGGGCGAGCCGAGTTCGCCGGCCCGATCAGTACCGTGCGCTGCTTTGAAGACAACGCGCTGCTGAAGTCGGTGCTCTCGGAGCCCGGTGACGGCGGGATATTGGTGATCGACGGCGCAGGCTCGCTGCACACCGCGCTGGTGGGCGACGTCATCGCCGAGCTCGCGCGGTCCAACGGCTGGGCCGGGCTCATCATCAACGGCGCGGTGCGGGACTCCGCCGCGTTGCGGGGCATGGACATCGGCATCAAGGCGCTGGGCACCAATCCGCGCAAGAGCACCAAGACCGGCGCCGGCGAACGCGATGTCGAAATCACCCTGGGCGGTGTGACGTTCGTGCCCGGTGAGATCGCCTACAGCGACGACGACGGGATCGTCGTCGTCGCCACAGTCCCCTAAACCGCTACCGGCGCAGGCTTTTTCGCGAACTTCAAGCCCTCGTCGTCGACCTTGCCGCGCCGGATGGTGCGCATGTCGAAGAAGTAGTTCTGCTTGAGTCGCCACGGCGCCCGCGATCCCGACTTGGGCAGCAGGTGCATCGACCGCCGGAAGTAGCCGGGAGTGAAGTCCATGAACGGCAGCTCGTCCACGTCGTTGCCCGGATGCTGCGGCTCCACGAAGTCAAAACCCTTGGCGTCCATGTAGTTCAGCAGTCGGCAGACGAATTCGGAGACCAGGTCGGCCTTCAGCGTCCAGGACGCGTTGGTGTAGCCGAAGGTGATGGCGAAGTTCGGCACGCCGGAGAACATCAGGCCCTTGTAGGTCATCAGCGAGGTCAGGTCGATGTCCTCGCCGTTGCGGGTCGGTTTCACCCCGCCCAGCAACTGCATGTTCAATCCCGTTGCGGTGATGATGATGTCGGCCGCCAACTCCTCACCCGAGGTGAGCTTGATGCCGGTCTTGGTGAACCGGTCGATCGTGTCGGTGACGACGTCGGCCTTGCCGTGCCGGATGGTCCGGAAGAAGTCGCCGTCCGGCGCCAGGCACAGCCGCTCGTCCCAGACGTTGTAGCGCGGCCCGAAGTGCTTCTCGACGTCGTAGCCCTGCGGCAGCCGTCGCTGCGCCATCGTCATCAACGTCTTGCGCATGTAGGCCGGCGCCTTGCGGGACAGCTGGTACTGGAAAGTGCTGAACGCGATGGCTTTCCAGCGGTTGGCCATGTGCGCGAGGCGCTCGGGCAGCAGCCGGTTGGCCTTCTCGGCGAAGGGGTCGACACCGGGCAGCGACCCGATGTAGGTCGGCGAGCGCTGCAGCATCGTGACGTGGCCGGCACCGGAGTTCACCAGGGCGGGGATCAGGGTGATCGCGGTCGCGCCGGATCCGATGACGACGATCCGCTTGCCCGCGTAGTCCAGGTCCTCCGGCCAGTGCTGCGGATGCACGATGGTGCCCCCGAAGTCGTCGGAGCCTTCGAAGGTGGGCGAGAACCCCTCGTCGTAGTTGTAGTAGCCGGTGCAGGCGAACAGGAAGGAACAGGTCATCTCGCTGGTGCGGCCGTCGTCCTCGACCGTCAGCGTCCAGCGGTTGTCGACGTCGGACCAGTCGGCGGCCACCACCCGGTGGTTGTAGCGGATGTGCGGCTCGATCCGGTTCTCGACCGCGGCCTCCCTGATGTAGGCCTTGATCGACGCGCCGTCGGCGATCGACTTCGCCGAACGCCAGGGCTTGAACCGGAAGCCGAGGGTGAACATGTCCGAGTCCGATCGGATGCCCGGGTACTTGAAGAGGTCCCAGGTGCCGCCGAGGTCGGCGCGGCGCTCGAGGATGGCGTAGCTCTTGGTCGGGCAGCGTTCCTGCAGGTGCCAGGCCGCGCTCACACCGGAGATGCCGGCGCCCACGATGAGGACGTCAAGGTGCTCAGTCATACGGCCACGCTATCAACACGGTGTTGAATCGGTCAACACCGTGTCGAAAATCTCGACGCCGTGTAAAGTAGCGGCCGTGACTACCGTCGGTTCCGCCCGCACCCACCGGGGCAGGCGCTCGGCGCGCCCGTCCGGCGACGACCGCGAACTGGCCATTTTGACCACCGCCGAACGGTTGCTGCAGGAACGCCCGCTCGCCGACATCTCCGTCGACGACCTCGCCAAGGGGGCCGGGCTGTCCCGGCCGACGTTCTACTTCTATTTCCCGTCCAAGGACGCGGTGCTGTTCACCCTGTTCGAGCGGGTGATCATGGAGGCAGACTCCGCGCTGGAGTCGCTGGTCGCCAGCCCGCCCGCCGACCTGAAAGCGTTGTGGCGCATCGGGATCAACGTGTTTGTCGAGACCTTCGGCACGCATCGCGCGGTGTCGCTGGCCGCCGATGCCGCGCGCACCAACAAAGACGTCGGCGGGCTGTGGTCACGCTTCATGCAGAAATGGGTCGACCACATCACCACCGTGATCGAAGCCGAGCGCGCGCGCGGCGCCGCGCCGGTGACACTGCCGGCGCGCAACCTGTCCGCGGCACTGAACCTGCTCAACGAAAAGGTCATGCTCAGCGCGTTCGCCGGCGGGCGACCGTCGGTGCCCAGCGAGCAACTGCTCGACACGCTGGTGCACATCTGGGTCAGCAGCGTGTACGGCGAGGCCTGCTGAAACGGGTTTGTCGGCGCCCCGTGCGAACATATGTTCGTGCGGTGTGACCCGTCCATTCTGCACGCGGACCTGGACTCCTTCTACGCGTCCGTCGAACAGCGCGATGACCCGGCCCTGCGCGGGCGCCCGGTGATCGTCGGCGGCGGCGTGGTGCTGGCCGCGAGCTACGAGGCCAAGGCCTACGGCGTGCGCACGGCCATGGGCGGGGCGCAGGCGCGGCGGTTGTGCCCGGCCGCCGTGGTGGTGCCGCCGCGGATGAGCGCCTACAGCCGCGCCAGCGACGCCGTCTTCGAGGTGTTCCGCGATTGCACCCCGATCGTGGAGGCGCTGTCGGTCGACGAGGCCTTCCTCGACGTCGGCGGGCTGCGCCGGGTCAGCGGCACGCCGGTGGCGATCGCCGAGCGGTTGCGCGCCGACGTGCGCGAGCGGGTCGGGCTGCCGATCACCGTCGGGATCGCCCGGACCAAGTTCCTTGCCAAGGTCGCCAGCCAGGAGGCCAAGCCCGACGGGCTGCTGCTGGTGCCCCCCGATCAGGAGTTGACGTTTTTGCGGCCGCTGCCGGTGCGCCGGCTGTGGGGCGTGGGCGCGGTGACCGCCGAGAAGCTGCATGCACACGGCATCGTCACCGTGGCCGACGTCGCCGAGCTCAGCGAGTCGGCGCTGGGCTCGATGGTCGGTGGCGCGATGGGTCGTCAGCTCTATGCGCTGTCGCGCAACATCGACCGCCGGCGGGTCACCGCCGGCGTTGGTCGCCGCTCCGTCGGGGCGCAGCGAGCGCTGGGCCGCTCTGGCAATGCCATGTCGCCTAACGAGATCGACGCCGTGGTGGTGAACTTGATCGACCGCATCACCGGCCGCATGCGCGCCGCCGGGCGGACGGGCCGCACGGTGGTGCTGCGGCTGCGCTTCGACGACTTCTCCAGGGCCACGCGCTCGCACACCCTGCCGTGGGCCACGTCGGCCACGGCGCCCATCCTGGCCGCCGCGCGGCGCCTGGTCGCGGGCGCGGCGCGGCTGATCGCGCAGCGCGGCCTGACGCTGGTCGGGTTCGCGGTATCGGGCATCGACCGCAGCGGCGCCCAGCAGCTGATGCTGCCGTTCGGCGAATCGCGCCGGCGCGCTGCCGGCGACGACATCGACGCCGCCATCGACCGGGTGCGCCGGCGCTATGGCAAGTCGGCGCTCACGCCCGCGGTGCTATTGGGGCGCGATCCGGGCTTCGAGATGCCGCACCTGCCCGACTGACGGGTCGTCGGTGTTTTCACTAATTATTCAATTACTCTTTGCCACTGTCGCTTGCCAGGGTGATGGGACCACCGTTTTGCCATGAGCATGGGACCGGGTGTTTCCGGTTGTTGGCCGTGTGGTGATGGTGGCCGATGACGGGCCTTCCGGTCAATTCGGCTGGTCCGAATTGACCGGCTTTCCGGGACGGGGTTTCTGGCGTTGCCTGTAGGACTCGCCTTCGACGACGAGTTCGTAGGCCGCCGATTGCAGGCGGTCCATCGCCGATTGGGCCAGCAGTGGGTCGGCCATCATGGTCAGGATCTCGGGGGGTTCGCGGTTGCTGGTGATGACCGTGGAGGTCTGGCGGTGGCGTTCGACGATCAGCTCGTAGAAGTCGCTGGTCTCGGTGGCCTCGAGCCGGTGCAACGCGAGATCATCGATGACGAGCAGTTCGACGCGGTGCAGCTTGCGCATCTCGTCTTCGTAGCTTCCGTCGAGCCGTGCGCCACGGAGGCGTTTGAAGAGTTTGTCGGCGCGTTCGGTGTGCACGCTGTGATGACGGCGCACGGCGATGTGTCCTAATGCGTTGGCCAGGAAGGTTTTTCCGACCCCGACCGGACCCATGATGAGAACGTTGTAGGCGTCGGCCAGAAACCGCAGCGAGGTCAACTCGGCCCACAGTTGCTGATCGAAGGTGACCGCGGCGGTGTCGTCCCAGGCCGGTAGCTGCATCTGCGGATCCAGATGCGCGGCCTTGGCGCGGCGGGCGGCGGACTCGCGGTCGCGGCGGGTGACCTCATCGGCCAGCAGCATCTCCAGGAAATCGTGGTGCGGCAGCCTGTTGGATCGTGCCAGGGCCAGCCGCTCGGGCAGGGTGTCGAGTAGCTGGCCGAGCTTGAGGCGGCGCATCAACGACTTGAGCTCCGAGGACACCTCGATCGGCTTGACCGCCGGGGTGACATCGGGTCGTCGGGTGGTGGGGGCTCATGACGGCCTCCGCACTGAGAAGTCGGTGGCCGCGCGGACGAACCGCGACGCGGCAGGCGGGGTCGGGATTAGCGGCAACTGGGCACCGGCACCGCGGGTGAGCATGCGCTCGATCAGTCCGACGTCGATGACCTCGGCATCCAACGCGCGCTGGCAGGCGTCATCGACCGCGTCCGGGCCGTGGCGGCGCACCAACCCGAGGAGGCGATAGACCTGGCGCATCTTGGTCCACGGCAGCGGATGTTCCAGCACCGCCGCCGCATACGCGCCGACATGGGTGCCGTGGGCGGCTGCCTTGCGCTGCAAGGTGTTCAGGTCGCGCATCGCATAGACCGACACCTCGGCCGGGAGATCGGCGGGGTCGGTGCGCCGGCGTCCCGGCGCCACCACCGGGTGGACCTTGATCAGCTCACCGCGCCAATACAGCTTCACCGTGCGCGCATCGACCCGGGCATCCAGCCGGCGCCCGATCAGCTCACCGGGAACGCTGTAGAGCCCCTTGGCGACAGCCACGTGCCGATCCGGGGCCACCTTGGGCCGGCACCAGGTCGGGATGTCGAACACCTCGTCGGGCACTGGCTTGAGGTGGGGTAGCTCGTCGGCGGCGAACACCTCGGCCGGGCGGCACCGGGTGGTGCCATGTATCCGCATCCCCGCCACCTGCTCACACCATTGCTCGGCTCGCGCCCGGCAGTCGCCCAGGTTTCGAAAGTCTTCTCCGGCAAAGAAATTCGACCGCGCATACGGCACGCAACGCTCGACGCGCGGCTTATCCCGGGGGCTGCGGATGCGAGCCGGATCCACCACGAAGCCCCGCGCCTGCGCGTATTCCCGGAATGCGTCGTTGAGTTTCGAATCGATCGCATCAGCCTTGTCGACGATGGCCTTCATGTTGTCGGGAATCACCACCGCGAACACCCCACCAAAGAATGCCCACGCCGCCTCGAACCCGGCGATCACCTCGTGAAGCGTCTGGCGGTAAGTGGGATAGACGAACATATGTCGCGAATACACCGCGGTGAAGATCAACCCCTGCACCACCCGCCGGCGACCATCTTCGACATCGGTGAGCATCCCGAGGCGACCGAAATCGACCTGCAGTTCAGCACCGGGCTCACAGTCAGCCACCGGCACCGTGGCCTGACGCTGCCCGAACCCCAATTCCGTTGTGGCATAACGATGCAAGGTTCGATACGACACCACCACACCCCGACGCCCCAACAACGTGTGCACCTTCGTCAAAGTCAAGTCCTGTTTCAGCCACGCCTTGATCTGCTCGGCCTCGGCATCGATGGTCTCCCAGGCCTGGCTCTTGCCATTGGGCCGACTCGGTCGCACCTCGGCGATCACCGCCCCCAACAGCTCATCGGTCAGCTGGCTGGCGTCGCCGTCACGATCGAGCCCGCACGCGCGGGCCCGATCCACATACCGGCGCACCGTTTTGCGGTCCATGCCCGACAGCCGAGCCACCTCCCGCAACCCCCGACCCGCCAGCCACAGCCGCAGCATCTCCCTGACTTCGATCATCGACACCTCCCGGTAGCTCATCTGGCCAATACAGCGGCCGAGCAACCGGAAACCCCCACGCCACGCCGGGTGGTCCCATAACTGGCAAAACCCCTACCCAGGCGGTCCCATCACTGGCAATCAGGTGGTCCCATGCTCATGGCAAAACCGGCGTCGAGCTGGTCCCTTACTCCTGGCAGCCGACATTGCCACATGCCTTTTCGATGATTTGAGGTTGATTTGAATCAGCCTCGCGACCCCGCTTGTGCGGCGGCCCGCTTGTTAGGTTGGCGTAAACCCGACCTCGAAAGTGAGCAACTGAATCCGATGCCGCCGCACCAATCCCGCGACACCGGCCTGCCCCGCGAAGGTCTCCTGCTCGGTTACAGCGCGTTACTCGCCTTATCCGCGGGCTTCGTCAATGCCGTGGCGCTGCTGATCTTGGCGGTGCCCGTCGGCAATCTGACCGGGATCACCACCCAGCTGGGCATGCACACGGCCAACCCGTGGCTGTACGAAGGCCACGTGCTCGGCGCAATCTTTCTGGGCTTCCTGATGGGAGCGGCCATAGCCGGGGCGATCCTCGCACCCACCGATGCCCTTGCGGGCCCACGCCACGCCGCCGTGCTGTACCTCGAGGCAGGCTTGCTCGTGCTCGCCGCGGCCGGGGGAGCGGAGACCGTCGTCAGGGCACAGATCAACGCCCTGGGCGTCGAGCAGACCGCGGTGCAGGCGCTGTTCGCCGCCGCGGCGCTCGGCCTGCAAAACGGGATGACATCGAGCTTTCGCGGGATGGCGATCCGCACCACGCACTTCACCGGAACCATCACCGACCTCGGGCTGATCCTCGGCCGCAGCCGGATACACGGCATCAAGAACTGGAAAACGGCGATACTGGCCGCCACCCTGGTGTTATTCCTCGGCGGCGGCGTGGCCGGGATCATGTTCGGGGCTCAGTTGGGGGGTTACGCGCTGCTCATCCCGGCCGCGATCTGCGCGACCGTCGGCGCCGCCAACCTGCTGCAGGGCACCGTCCGCAGCGCCGCACCGGTTCCCGAGCGCGCCGAACGGGTGCGGGTCTGAGCGGCGTCTCAATTCGACCCGGTCCACTCCAGCAGCCGGCCGGCCGGCCAGGTGTTGACGATCCGGTCGGGGGGAACGCCCGCGTCCAGGGCGCGCTGCGCGCCGTAACCGAGGAAGTCCAGCTGGCCCGGGGCGTGGGCGTCGGTGTCGATGCTGAACACGCAACCGATCTCCAGCGCCAGGTTGAGCAGGCGGGTCGGCGGGTCGCGCCGCTCCGGCCGGGAGTTGATCTCCACCGCGGTGCCGGACTCGCGGCACGCCGTGAACACCGCCTCGGCGTCGAACTTGGATTCCGGCCGGATGCCGCGGTTGCCGGACACCAGCCGGCCGGTGCAGTGGCCGAGCACGTCGGCGTGCGGGTTTTGGACCGCGCGCAGCATGCGCCGGGTCATCGCGGCGGAATCCATCGACAACTTGGAGTGCACGCTGGCCACCACGACGTCGAGGCGTTCCAGCAGTTCGGGTTCCTGGTCCAGGCTGCCGTCGTCGAGGATGTCGACCTCGATCCCGGTGAGGATGCGCATGGGCGCGAACGTCTCCTGCAGCCGGTCGATCACGTCGAGTTGCTTGCGTAACCGCTCCGGCGACAGGCCGTTGGCGATGGTCAGCCGCGGCGAATGGTCGGTCAGCGCGCAGTATTCGTGGCCCAGCGCCGCCGCCGCGGCCATCATCTCCTCGATCGGAGCGGAGCCGTCCGACCAGTTGGAGTGCAGGTGCAGGTCGCCGCGCAGCGCGGCACGAATGTCACCGCCACCGAGATCTTCTGCGGTGGAACGCAATTCGACCAGCAGGTCGGGTTCTCGGCCGGACCACGCCTGGTCGATGACCTTGGCGGTTTTGGGGCCGATTCCCGGCAGCGACTGCCAGCTGTTGGCCTGGCCGTGGCGTTCGCGCGCCGCGTCGTCGAGGCCCTCGATGATGTCGGCCGCGTTGCGGTAGGCCATCACGCGTCTCGGGTCGTGACGGCTCCGGTCCTTGTAGTAGGCGATCTGCCGCAGGGCCGCTACCGGATCCATTACTCCAGTGTGCCCGCCAGACCTCGGCGAGTTACAGCAGTTGGCCGACCACGAACCCGGCGAGCAGCACGCCGAACCCGCCGATTTCCCCGACGATCAGCGCGGCCATCGCCAATTCGGTGCTGCGGTCGGCGTTTTCGAATTGGTTGACGGTGTCGCGCCGTGCCCCGTGGGTGATGTAGGCGGCGATGGCGGCCACGAAGAAGAAGACGACGACGCCGGCGGCCGTCAGGTTCACCCACACCGGCCAGGCGCTCAGTTGTACGAAAACCGCGAGCAGCAGCGTCGCGAACGAATACAGCAGCGCCGCGCGATGCGCGATGTCGACGTAGGGATGCGCGAGATGATTCTCGGAGGTCATCATCCCGCGGTATTTCCAGATCCCGAGAACGAGCGCGAGCAGGAAGATCAGGCCCGCCGCCAGCAGCGTGAGCTTGGTGTCGATTCCCAGGGAGCAACAAGGGCAAGTCATAGCGCGGTCGAGTTTAGTTGCCCTTCATAAACGCCGACTAACGTCGTTGACATGCGATTCGCCTTCAAGACTTCTCCGCAGAACACCACCTGGGCCCAGATGCTGGCCGTCTGGCAGGCCGCAGACGACATCGACGTCTACGAATCCGGGTGGACCTTCGACCACTTCTACCCGATCTTCTCCGACAGCAGCGGGCCCTGTCTGGAGGGGTGGACGACGCTGACGGCGCTGGCACAGGCCACCACGCGATTGCGGCTGGGCACCCTGGTCACCGGGATCCACTACCGCCACCCCGCGGTGCTGGCCAACATGGCGGCCGCCCTCGACATCATCTCCAACGGGCGCCTCGAGCTGGGGATCGGCGCCGGCTGGAACGAGGAGGAATCCGGCGCCTACGGCATCGAGCTGGGCAGCATCAAGGAACGCTTCGACCGCTTCGAGGAAGCCTGCGAGGTGTTGACCAGCCTTTTGACCACGGACTGCTCCGATTTTCAAGGCAGGTTCTATCAGCTCAAGGGTGCCCGCAACGAGCCCAAGGGGCCGCAGCGTCCGCACCCCCCGATCTGCATCGGCGGCAGCGGCGAGAAGCGCACGCTGCGGATCACCGCCCGCTACGCCCAGCACTGGAACTTCGTCGGCGGCCCGCCCGACGTTTTCGCCCACAAGCGTGACGTCCTCGCCGCACACTGCGCGGACATCGGCCGCGATCCGAAGGAGATCACCCTCTGGCGCACCTGCGCCTCGAGCCGGACCTCGACTACGGGAAGGTCGTCGCGGACGCCGCCGGACTCGCCGCCGAAGGGCTCGACCTCGGGATCGTCTACCTACCCCCGCCACACGACCCCGCCGTGCTGGAACCGCTCGCCGAGGCGATCCGCGATTCGGGATTACTCGACGGATAGCACCGATTTTCGGGCCCCGCCCCTGGCGCTCAGGCGAAAATCCCGCCCGCCGGCCGCGGAGCAAACCCGCCGGGCGCCCGCAGGCGCGGCGGCAGAGTGGTCACGCGCCGAAGAGCAGTAGATCCTGGGCGGTGACCAACCGCTCGTGCTTGGCGGGGAACTCGCGACTTTTTACCGGGTGACGCAACCATGACCAGGCCATTCGCCCCATCCGCGTCCGGGGTACTGGGTGGATATGCACAAAAACCACTCCTGCAATCGGTCCGTCCATCCGGGAAACAGTGTGACCCCCCTGTGAGCGGGCTCACAGGGGATTATTAGACACCCACCGTCTGGCAAACTGCGGAAGACGCGCCGAACGAACCAGCGCGTGTTTCTGGTGTGACTGGTGTTACTACTGAAGCGGTACCGCGGTGGGCTTGATCGGCGCCGGCAGCGCGGTGGAACCCATCATGAACCGGTCCGCCGCCGCGGCGGCCGCCCGGCCCTCAGCAATCGCCCAAACGATCAATGACTGGCCGCGACCCATGTCCCCGGCTACGAAGACGCCCGGAACCGACGTCTCGAAGTCGGCGCCGCGCGCGACGTTGCCGCGCTCGGTGAGCTTGACTCCGAGCTCGGTGAGCAGGCCCTCCTTCTCGGGCCCGACGAATCCCATCGCCAGCAACACCAGGTCGGCCTCGAGTTCGAAATCGGAGCCGTCGACCTTGACGAACTTGCCGCCCTCCATGGTGACCTCGTGCGCCTTGAGCGCCGTGACGCGACCGTCCCGGCCGACGAACTGCTCGGTGTTGACGGAGAACACCCGCTCGCCGCCCTCTTCGTGCGCCGCGGAGACCCGGTACATCAGCGGGTAGGTCGGCCACGGGGTGGACGGGGCGCGCGTCTCCGGTGGGCGCGGCATGATCTCGAACTGGTGCACCTCGGTGGCGCCCTGCCGGTGCACGGTGCCCAGGCAGTCGGCGCCGGTGTCACCGCCGCCGATGATGATGACCTTCTTGCCTTTGGCGGTGAGCGGCGGTTGCCCGTCGGCGTCCACCTCGCCTTCGCCCAGATCACCCAACGCTTGCCGGTTGCCCCAGGGCAGGAATTCCATCGCCTGATGGATGCCGTCCAATTCCCGGCCGGGAACGGGCAGATCGCGCCAGGCGGTCGCACCGCCGGCCAGCACCACCGCGTCGAAGTCGGAGCGCAGCTGCTCGGCGCTGATGTCGACCCCGACGTTGACGCCCGCCCGGAACTCGGTTCCCTCGGCGCGCATCTGGTCCAACCGGCGGTCGAGCACGCGCTTTTCCATCTTGAATTCCGGGATGCCGTAGCGCAGCAAGCCGCCGATGCGGTCGGCCCGCTCGAAGACGGTGACGCTGTGGCCGGCGCGGGTCAGCTGCTGAGCGGCGGCCAGGCCCGCGGGTCCGGAACCGACCACGGCGACCTTTTTCCCGGTCAGCTTCTCCGGCGGAAGCGGCCGCACCCAGCCCTCGTCGAAGGCCTTGTCGATGATCTCCAGCTCGATCTGCTTGATCGTCACCGGATCCTGGTTGATGCCGAGCACACAGGCCGGCTCACACGGCGCCGGGCACAGCCGGCCGGTGAAGTCCGGGAAGTTGTTGGTGGCGTGCAGCCGTTCGATCGCGGCCTGCCACTGGTCCCTGCGGACCAGGTCATTCCACTCCGGAATCAGGTTGCCCAGCGGACAACCGTTGTGACAGAACGGAATACCGCAGTCCATGCAGCGGGTCGCCTGCTCGCGCAGGGTCTCGTTGTCGAAATCCTCGTAGACCTCGCGCCAGTCGCGCAACCGCAGCGGGACCGGCCGGCGCTTCGGCAATTCCCGGTGCGTGTATTTCAGGAAGCCGCTCGGATCAGCCATGGGCGGCCGCCATGATCGCCTTGTCGACATCGGCGCCGTCGCGTTCCGCATCGGCGATGGCCTGCAGCACCCGCTTGAAGTCGCGCGGCATCACCTTGGCGAAATGCCGGCGCTCCTCCGGCCAGTCACCCAGAATGCGCTGACCCACAGCGGAATCGGTGGCATCAACGTGTGCCTGGATCATGCCGTGCAACCACTCGTCGTCATCCTCATCCAAGCTCTCGAGCTCGACCATCTCCGTGTTGAGATTTCCTGGCAATTCGCCGTGCGGGTCGTAGATGTACGCCACCCCGCCGGACATGCCGGCCGCGAAGTTGCGGCCGGTGCGACCGAGGACGACGACCTTGCCGCCGGTCATGTATTCACACCCGTGGTCCCCGACACCCTCGACGACGGCGTGCGCCCCGGAGTTGCGGACCGCGAACCGCTCGCCGACGACACCGCGCAGGTACGCCTCACCGCTGGTCGCGCCGAACAGGATCACGTTGCCGCCGATGATGTTGTCCTCGGCCACGTAGTCCTGCGGGGCGTCGTCCGACGGCCGAACCACGATCCGGCCACCGGACAGACCCTTGCCGACGTAGTCGTTGGCGTCGCCGTAGACGCGCAGGGTGATGCCGCGCGGCACGAACGCGCCGAAGCTGTTGCCCGCCGAGCCGTCGAAGGTGATGTCGATGGTCCCGTCCGGCAACCCTTGACCGCCATAGGCTTTGGTGACCTCGTGGCCGAGCATGGTGCCCACCGTGCGGTTGACGTTGCTGATCGTGGTCGAGAAACGCACCGGCGTACCGGAATCCAGTGCCTCGCGGCTCATCACGATCAACTGCTGGTCGAGCGCCTTGTCCAGGCCGTGGTCCTGACGCGAGGTGCAGTACAGGTCCTGGTTCATAAACGCCGATTCCGGCTCGTGCAGGACCGGGTCCAGGTCGAGCCGGTGCGCCTTCCAGTGGGCGCGCGCCAACGTGGTGTCGAGCGCCTTGACCTGCCCGATCGCCTCGTTGAGGGTGCGGAATCCCAACTGCGCCATGTATTCGCGGACCTCTTCGGCGATGAACATGAAGAAGTTCTCGACGAACTCGGGCTTGCCGGTGAAACGTTCGCGCAGCACCGGGTTCTGGGTGGCCACCCCGACGGGGCAGGTGTCGAGGTGGCAGACCCGCATCATGATGCAGCCGGACACCACCAGCGGCGCGGTGGCGAAGCCAAATTCCTCGGCGCCGAGCAGCGCCGCGATCATCACGTCGCGACCCGTCTTGAGCTGGCCGTCGACCTGGACCACGATCCGGTCGCGTAACCCGTTGAGCAGCAACGTCTGCTGCGTCTCGGCCAGCCCCAGCTCCCACGGCGCCCCGGCGTGCTTCATCGAGGTCATCGGCGTCGCGCCGGTGCCGCCGTCGTGCCCGGAGATCAGGACCACGTCGGCGTGGGCCTTGGACACGCCCGCCGCCACCGTGCCGACGCCGTTCTCGGAGACCAGCTTGACGTGCACGCGCGCCGCCGGGTTGGCGTTCTTCAGGTCGTGGATCAGCTGTGCCAGGTCCTCGATGGAGTAGATGTCGTGGTGCGGCGGCGGTGAGATCAGGCCGACGCCGGGGGTGGAGTGGCGGACTTCGGCCACCCACGGGTACACCTTGTGCCCCGGAAGCTGGCCTCCCTCACCGGGTTTCGCGCCCTGGGCCATCTTGATCTGGATGTCGGTGCAGTTCGTCAGGTAGTGCGAGGTGACACCGAACCGGCCCGAGGCGACCTGTTTGATCGCGCTGCGCCGCCAGGCCCCGTCGGGGTCGCGGTCGAAGCGCTTGACGTCCTCGCCGCCCTCGCCGCTGTTGGACCGGCCGCCCAGCCGGTTCATCGCGATGGCCAGCGTCTCGTGGGCCTCCGCCGAGATCGAGCCGTAGCTCATCGCCCCGGTGGAGAAGCGTTTGACGATTTCGCTTGCGGGCTCGACCTCTTCGAGCGGGATCGGTTCCCGCACACCGGCGCGGAACTTGAGCAGGCCGCGCAGGGACGCCATGCGCTCGCTCTGGTCGTCGACCAGGCGGGTGTAGTCCTTGAACACCTTGTACTGGCCGGTGCGCGTGGCGTGCTGCAGCTTGAAGACGGTCTCGGGGTTGAACAGGTGGTACTCGCCCTCGCGGCGCCACTGGTATTCCCCGCCCACCTCGAGCTCGCGGTGGGCGCGTTCGCCCGGCCGGTCCAGGTAGGCCAGGGCGTGGCGGGCGGCGACGTCGGCGGCGATGTCGTCCAGGGTGATCCCGCCGATGGGACAGCTCAACCCGGTGAAGTATTCGTTGAGCACATCCTCGGAGATGCCGACCGCCTGGAACAACTGCGCACCGGTGTAGGAGGCGAGCGTCGAAATGCCCATCTTGGACATCACTTTCAGCACACCCTTGCCGGCCGCCTTGATGTAGTTGTTCAGCGCCGTCTTGCGGTCGATGCCCTCGATCACGCCCCGGTCGAGCATGTCCTCGATCGACTCGAACGCCAGGTACGGGTTGATCGCCGCGGCGCCGAAGCTGACCAGCGCCGCCATGTGGTGCACCTCGCGGGCGTCACCGGTCTCCACCACCAGACCCACGTGGGTGCGTGTCCGGTCTCGCACCAGGTGGTGGTGCACCCCCGCCACCGCGAGCAGCGACGGAATGGGCGCCATCCGTTCGTCGGATTCGCGGTCGGACAGGATGATCACCCGCGCGCCGTCGGCGATCGCCGCCGATGCCTGCGCGCGCACGTCCTCGAGGGCGGCGGCCAGCCCGGCGCCACCTTCGGCCACCGGGTAAAGGCAGCGAATCACCTTGGAACGCATGCCATGCGGGCGTCCGTTGACCTCGTCGTCCGGGTTGAGGTTGATCAGCTTCGCCAGCTCCCGGTTGCGCAGGATCGGCTGCGGCAGCGCGATCTGGTGACACGAGAGCTCGGTCGGGGTGAGCAGGTCACGCTCGCCGCCGGTGGTGCCCTGCAGGCTGGTCACCACCTCCTCACGGATGGCGTCCAGCGGCGGGTTGGTCACCTGCGCGAACAGCTGCTGGAAGTAGTCGTAGAGCATCCGGGGCCGCTGGGAGAGCACCGCGACCGGGGTGTCGGTGCCCATCGACCCGATCGGCTCGGCGCCGCTGCGCACCATCGGCGCCACCAACAGGTTGAGTTCCTCGTAGGTGTAGCCAAATGTCTGCTGGCGCTTGACCAGTCGGTCATGCGGCATCCGCTTGTAGTGGCCCTGCGGCAGGTCGTCGAGGGGGACCAGGTTCTTGTCCAGCCACTCCTGGTAGGGGTGCTCGGCGGCCAGCTCCGCTTTGATCTCCTCGTCGGAGACGATGCGGCCCTGCGCGGTGTCCACCAGGAACATGCGGCCGGGCTGCAGCCGCATCCGACGCACCACCTTGGCCGGGTCCAGGTCCAGCACGCCGGCCTCGGACGCCATCACCACCAAACCGTCTTCGGTGACCCAGATCCGCGAGGGGCGCAAGCCATTACGGTCGAGCACCGCGCCGATGATCGTGCCGTCGGTGAAGGTGATCGACGCCGGCCCGTCCCACGGCTCCATCAGCGAGGCGTGGTAGCGGTAGAACGCGCGGCGCGCGGGGTCCATCGACTCGTTGCGCTCCCACGCCTCGGGAATCATCATCAGCACGGCGTGGGCCAGGCTGCGCCCGCCGAGGTGCAGCAGCTCGAGCGCCTCGTCGAAGCGCGCGGTGTCGGACGCGCCGGGCGTGCAGATCGGGAACAACTTCTCGACGTCGGCTTCCGAGCCGAACACGTCGGTCTTGATCAACGCCTCGCGGGCCCGCATCCAGTTCTCGTTGCCGGTGACGGTGTTGATCTCACCGTTGTGGGCGACGCGGCGGAACGGATGCGCCAGCGGCCACGACGGAAAAGTGTTGGTGGAGAACCGCGAGTGCACGATTCCCAGGGCGCTGGTCAACCGATTGTCTTGCAGGTCAAGGTAAAACGCCTTGAGCTGCGGGGTGGTCAGCATGCCCTTGTAGACCAGGGTCTGACCCGAAAGGCTCGGGAAGTAAACGGTTTCGCGGCCGGGGCCGTCTTGGCCCGGGCCCTTGGTGCCCAGTTCGTGCTCGGCGCGCTTGCGCACCACGTAGGCCCGGCGCTCCAGCGTCATACCGGACGCCCCCGCCATGAACACCTGCCGGAAGGTGGGCATCGCGTCGCGCGACAGCGCGCCCAGCGACGAGTCGTCGGTGGGGACGTTGCGCCAGCCCAGCACGGTCAGGCCCTCGGCTTCGGCGATCTTCTCCACCGCGGCGCACGCGGTCGCGGCGTCCTTGGACGATTGCGGCAGGAAGGCGATGCCGGTGGCGTAGCTGCCCGCCGGCGGCAACTCGAAGTCCACGACTTCGCGCAGGAAGGCATCGGGAACCTGAAGCATGATGCCGGCACCGTCGCCGCTGCGCGGCTCGGCGCCCTGGGCACCCCGGTGTTCGAGGTTGAGCAGCGCGGTGATTGCCTTATCGACGATGTCGCGGCTGCGGCGGCCGTGCATATCGACGACCATGGCTACCCCGCACGCGTCGTGCTCGAACGCGGGGTTGTATAACCCGACGCGCTTGGGCGTCATATGCACCTGACCCTTCACCTGAACGTTCTGCGCGGCCGTTACCAGCGGCCCCGATGAGATCGCACCCCGGACGTTGCGGGCGAATATCCCTTCGGTCTTGTCTCGATAGGCTGTGCCCCAGGCGGAGATGATCCTGTTCGGGATGTCCGTGCAGCTCTGAACGGTGGCCTGGAACCGGTCTCGACAAGTCGTAAAACGATATGACAATACCCGCCTGACATGCCAACTTCGTCAAGTCTAAACCGTCGGCGGGCACCCTCGTAAATTTCGCGGTTGCCGCTGATCGGCACTCGTGCGGTGCCGGGGTGCGGGCCGGTGATTTCCACCACGGCCGGCCTTCCACCGCGCGCTCGCGGCCTCGATCGACGGGCCGCGATAAGTTTGCTGCTGGCGCTTTGCGGTCCCGGTGGTAACGGCGCCTACGCCGGGGATCGACGTGCTCAGTGCCGCGATCGCGGCGGCGCGCCGATCCCGCAGCGAACCGGGCCGGGTTTGCGGGTTCCCACGCCGCCCGCGTGAGGAGATACTGGACCGGTATTGGTCACGTCCGGCGTCGCACGCCGGACCGTGGCGCTTATCACGTAACACGGCGCGACGACCGACCGCCCGGCACCTGAGGAGCCCATGAACGAGCGCGACGAATTCCTGCGGGACCGTCTGCAGCCCGCGCAGAAAACTGCGGCGGCCCGCCCGCCTGGCCCCCCTGCGCACGGGCCCCACGCCGCCCCGCGGCCACCGGCCCCGGCCCCGGCCCCCGCCCCGCCCCGGCCGTCCGCTCCGCCGCAGGGCTGGGCACCGGCGCCCCCGTCTCCCGCCGCCGCCCCGTCCTTGCGGCCACCACCCGCCGTGGCGCCGCAGCAACCCGCCCCTGCGCCGCCGCCCTCGCAGGACCTCCCCGACCGCGGTTGGCGACGCGTCCTGCGGATCGCCACCTTCGGCCTGATCACCCTGGGCCCTTCCCCGGCCCAGCGGCAGGAGGCTCAGTTCGAGGCGACCATCCAGACCCGCCTGCACGGCAACTACAAGGTCGGTGTGCTGGGCAAGGGCGGCGTGGGCAAGACCTCGGTGGCCGCCAGTGTCGGCTCGCTGTTCGCCCAACTCCGCCGGCAAGACCACGTCGTGGCGATCGACGCCGACACCGCCTTCGGGCGCCTCAGCAGCCGCATCGATCCGGGATCGACGCGCTCGTTCTGGGAGCTCACCGCCGACAAGAACCTGCGGTCCTTCGACGATGTGGTGGCGCGCCTGGGCCGCAATTCCGCGGGCCTGCACGTGCTCGGCGGCGAACCGGCGTCCGGACCGCGCCGCGTGCTCGATCCCGCGATCTACCGGGAGGCCGCGCTGCGGCTGGATCGCCATTTCACGATCTCGGTCATCGACTGCGGTTCGACGATGGACGCGCCGCTGACCCAGGAGGTGCTGCGCGATCTGGACGCGCTGATCGTGGTGTCCTCGCCCTGGGCCGACGGCGCGTCCGCCGCCGCGCGGACCATGGAATGGCTCGCGGATCAGGGCCTGACGACGCTGCTGCAGCACAGCATCGTGGTGCTCAACGATTCGGACGGCCACGCGGACAAACGCACCCGGGCGTTGCTGGCCCGCGAGTTCACCGATCACGGGCGGCCGGTCATCGAGGTGCCGTTCGACCCGCACCTGCGACCGGGCGGGGTCATCGACGTGGCCCGGGAAATGGCCCCGGCCACGCGGCGCAAGTTCCTCGAGATCACCGCGACCATCGCCGGCTATTTCGCGGCGCGCCCCCACCGCCCGGGCGAGCGCGGGCCGAAAGACCAATAGGCCTAGGCGTTCTCGGCAGCGTTGCCCGCCCGCGCCGACGGGTCGGCGATCGCCTCGATTTTGGTCACGCGCGCGCCGCGGATCGTCAGCACGATAACGGCGAACAATCGACGATCGCTGAAGGCCAGCAACACCGGCGCCCCGACCGGACCGCCGACCAGCGTCACGTCCGGCCACAGGTAGCGCAGCAGGTTGGTCGCCACCGCGTCGGGCCCGTGGTTGACCTGTGGTGGCGGCGCCGGGTCGGCGAGAATCGTGCCCACACCCCAGACCGTCGGATCCAGGACGGCGGCCAGCGCGGCGAGATCGCCGTTGGCGCACGCGGTGATGAACTTCTCCGTGACGAGCTGATGCTCGGCCACGGCCACGTCATTCATATTCGGTTGCGCGGCAACGAATTTGGCCCGCGCCCGACGCGCCAGCTGGCGGCAGGTGCCGACGGGACGGCCCACGGTTTCCGCGATCGAGTCGAAGGGAACGCCGAACACGTCGTGCAGCACGAAGCTCACCCGCTCACCGGGGCTGAGCCTCCGCAGGACCTCCAACAGCGCGCTGCGGACCTCGTCGTCGAGGGTGATCCGGTCGGCCGGGTCGGACCGGCGTGGTGCCGGCCGCTCCTCGACGTCGCCGGGGCGTTCGTAACGGGCGCGCGCGGAGCGCACCTGGTCGAGGCAGAGCCGGCTCGCGACTACGGTCAGCCAGCCCCGGACATCCTCGATGTCGCCGACCTCGGCGCGTGAGAGCCGCAGGAATGCCTCCTGCGCAACGTCTTCCGCGTCGCCGATGTCGCCCAGCATCTGGTAGGCCAGGTTGACCAGATACGGGCGGTGATGGCGCCAGGCCTCGGCGACCTGGTCGCCCGTTGACTGCGACTGGTTCATGACTCTTCGACGATCCGCCGCCCCGAAAAGTTACAGGTTCTGTCGTGTAACTTTCCCACCTTTTGCCCCGTCCTTGCAGCAGTGCACAAATCCACGAAAGGAACCGTCCCATGACAATCGTCGTCACCGGTGCGACCGGTAACGTCGGGCGCCCGCTCGTCGCGGACCTGCTTGCCGCAGGCGCGCGCGTGCGCGCGATCACCCGACAGCCGGGGCCGGCCGGATTTCCCCCCGAGGTCGAGGTGTTCGCTTCGGCCACCGAGGCGCTGCCGGGCGCGTCGGCGGTCTTTTTGAACTCCCGCGCGCTGCGCGGGCAGCTCGAAGAAGTGGTGGCCGAATGCGGGCGCGCCGGCGTCGGGAAACTGGTCGCCCTGTCGGCGATCAACGCCGACGACGACTTGTCCCGCCAGCCGTCCCGATTTCGCGGCGACCGCAACAAGGAGGTCGAACGGCTCGCCGTCGACTCCGGGCTGGCCTGGGTGAGCCTGCGGCCCAGCGTGTTCGCGTCGAACTTCGCCGGCATGTGGTCCGCGCAGCTCCGCGCCGGCGACGTGGTCGCGGGGCCGTACGCCGCGGCGTCGACGGCGCCGATCGTCGAGACGGACATCGCGGCGGTAGGGGCGCGCGCGTTGCTCACCGACGAGCTTGCCGGACAGCGCATTCCGTTGACGGGCCCACAGGCTTTCACCAACTCGGAGCTGGTGCAGGTCATCGGCGCCGTGCTGGGCCGGCCGCTCCAATACCTGGAGGTTCCCACAGACGCTGTGCGGCAACGCTTCCTGGGCTTGGGATTCAGCGCCGGATTCGCCGACGCCTACATCGCCATGCTCGCCGAATCGCTCGACAAGCCCGCGCTGGTCACCCACGACGTCGAGAAGATCCTCGGCCGCCCGGCACTTCCGTTCGGCCACTGGGTCGCCGAGCACCGCGACGTCTTCACCAACGAGAACCACGGAGCCTGACATGACCGAACCGCGTCCCCCGCGCTACCTCAAGCCCATGAACAAGTTCATGATGGCGGTGCAACGTCTGGGCATCCCGACCGGGCCGGCCATGGTGCTCACCGTGCCCGGGCGCAAGACGGGTCAACCGCGCAGCACGCCGATGACGCCGTTCGACTTCCAGGGCGGCCTCTATGTGGTGGCCGGCTATCCCGGGGCCGACTGGGCGGCAAACGCCCGGGCGGCGGGCACCGGCACGTTGCGCCGCGGCCGTCGCTCACGCCGGGTCCGGATCGTCGAACTGTCCGCCGGCGAGGCCCGGCCGGTGCTGCGGGAGTTCCCCGCCAAAGTGCCGGTCGGCGTGGCGTTCGCGAAACGTTCCGGGATGGTGCGCGACGGGACCGCGGACGAATTCGAAGCCCTGGCGGGCCGACTCGCCGTCTTCCGCTTCGAACCGGCGTGACGCGCCGGGTCACCAGACGATGGCGGCCATGTCGCGGTTGTCCGAACACACGCTGCGCACCGCCGCCTCGATATCGTCGGCGGAGATGATCTGCAGGTCCTCGACCGTCACCGGTTGGCCCGCCCGCTTTTGCGCGACCACCCGGGTGTCGCGGAAGCCCTCGGCACGTTCGACGACATTGCGGGCGAACCGGCCGTTCTGCATGGCGTCGATGCCGTGGCGCCCACCGGGAGTGGTGTAGTTGCGGATGGTCGTGGCCGCGTCCAGGAACTTCTCGCGCGCGGCGTCGTCGAGCAGGCTGGCGCGCGGCGTCGCATAACGGTGCGCGATCTCGACGATCTCCGCCGGTGAGTAGGACTCGAAGCGCAGCTTGCGGTTGAACCGGCCGGCCAAACCCGGGTTCACGGTGAGGAATTGGTCCACCTGGTCTTCGTAGCCCGCGCCGATGAAACAGAAATCGAAGCGGTGCGTTTCCAGCGCGACGAGGAGCTGGTTGACGGCCTCCATGCCGATCATGTCGGGCGTGCCGTCCTGGTGGCGCTCGATCAGGGAGTAGAACTCGTCCATGAAAATGATTCGGCCGAGCGACTTTTCGATCAGTTCGTTGGTCTTGGGTCCCGACTCCCCGATGAAGTGACCGCAGAAATCCGAACGGCGCACCTCCCGGATCTCGGGGTGGCGCACGATCCCCATGCCCGCGTAGATCTTGCCCAGCGCCTCGGCGGTGGTCGTCTTACCGGTACCCGGCGGGCCGACCAGCAGCATGTGGTTGGTCTGCCCTTCCACCGGCAGGCCGTGCTCGAGGCGCATCATCCGCACCTCGAGCTGGTCTTCCAGCGCCGCGACGGCCTGCTTGACGGCGGCCAGCCCCACCTGCTTGGCCAGCAGCTTGCGCCCCTCGGCCAGCAGCTCGGCCCGCCGGTCGGCGGTGGCGTCGTCGTCGAGTTCGTCGCGGCTCTTGGCCGTCGAGGCGTCCCAACGGTCGGTGCGGCTGTCGATGGTCTCTTCGTCCGTGACCACCAGGTGCAGGTTCGGGTCGGCCAGCGCTTCTTTGGCCGCCGCGGTCAGGACCCCGTTGATGGTGGCCTTGGACAGCCAGATCTGGGCCTTGTCCTCCTCACGCAGCTGGCGGTGCACCATCCCGCGCACGTACGCCAGATCCGCCACGAGCAGCGGAATGTCGGCCGGGCCGATGGACGCGGTCAGCACGTCGGCGTCGAAACGGGACGACGACTGGGTGTGCCCGATCACGTCGACGCGGTCCAGCCAGTCGAGGGCGACCCGGCCCTGCCCGAGGTGGGCGGCGGCGTGCGCGGCCAGCGCGCAGATCGACGCCGTCACCGCCGACATCACGATCGCCTGCGGGGGCAACTCCTCGGCGGCCGCGAGCAGGACGTCGGGCCAGCGTTGTGTCCGGTACATCAGGAAGGTGCGGGCCAGCTGGTGCCACTGGTAGTTGGTCCAGGAGTCCAGCAGGTCGCGGTTGGCCAGCAGCCGGTCGGCCTCGGCGTACTCCCCGGCGATCGTCAACGCGGACGAGAGCGCCAGCCCGACCTGCGATGCGTCGGTGACGGTGATGCCGATGTAGGGGCCCAGCTGAATCTCCGCGGCCAGCGTCTGCCCGATCCGCGTGGTCTCCCGGTGCAGCCATTCGCTGGTGGCATAGAGACGCCGCAACGAGTCCAGGTCGCTGTCGCCGCAGGCGATGCGCCCCAGCCACGCATCGGCCATCGACGCGTCGGCGTCGGTCGCGGCGACGAACTCCGGCAGGGCCGCCGCCCGGCCCTGGCGGCCCATGATCCCCATGGCCCGGTCGAAATGCCTTCGGGCCGTTTGTAAATCACCCATCACATCCCCCATCGCGAGCGCCGCGACCGTGGTCATCGGGGTTGCGGGTAGCCGCCCTTGGCCGGAGCGAGCTGCCGCCGCGTGCGCTCATCAAACTATGCCTCAAACTCGCGTTGCCGAACTTCTACGTGCCGACCGACATGGTGACCGGATCCAGGCTGACGTAGCGGTGCTCGGCGCGGAACATGTCCATCTCGGCAAGCCAATTCTTCCCCGCGGCACTGACATTCACCACCGAGGGCCCTACTTGCTCGATGATCACCTCGAACCCGTGGCGCTGCCCCTCGGAGAGCCTGACGCCCGCGGGCGCGATGGTGATCACCGTCGCCGGCCGGGGGGTGGGCGAGATCGCGGCGTCCCGAATGTCGGTGCCCCCGCCGTCGGAAGCACCGTTGCCGTCCCTGCCCCGCCGCGCGGCGTATTCCACCACACTGACGGTGGTGCGCGGTGCCGGGCGCGAGCCGTTGACGACGCTGATCTCCGGCATCCGCACGCTGACCCAGCGCGCCATGTCACGGGTGTGCACGCAGACTCGTTCCCCGGCGGCCGCGGTGCGGATCACGATCCGCTTGGCGATCGGGTCATCGGCGGCGACGAATACGCGCGACAGTTCACCGGCGTCGGTGACCGGCACCAGCAGCCGGTCGCCGTTGCTGAGTTTCCCGATCAGCACGCCCGAGGGCCCGATCTCGGTGACCAGCTCGGCGGGCAGCGGGCTGCGCCGGATTCCGCGCAGGTGCGGCCGGGGTCCGCACATGTTGGCCGACGCCGCCGCGGCCTGCTCGCCGTTGAGCCGGCGCAGGATCACGCTGGGCGGGGTGGGCGCGGGTGTCGGCGTGCGCACCGTGATGGTCGCGGTGCACTGCCCGTCGGGATACACCGTGATGTTCTGGATGACCTCGTCGGCGCGCAGCGTCCACGCCTGCGACAGGTGGCGCGACGTGATCGCCTCGGGCGGATACGCATAGGTGGTCAGCCAGCCCGCTTCCCCGCGGATGGCTTTCCATCGCTGCGCCGGTCCCGACACCGCGTCCCAGCCGAGCCGGCGATCGAGTTCGATCAAATCGGTGGCGTTGGCCACCTTGGCCCGCAGGCCTTCACAGCGCAGCAGGCCCGCGATGCGCTGCGCAACCGAAATCGCCGCCGCGCCAACGGTCGTGCGCCACACCAACGCGTGCGCGTTGTCGAGCACCGCCAGCCGCATGATCAGCCACGTTTCGCGCCGGCCCGCGTACGGCGGGGTGCCGATCTCGGAGTCGTACACCCGCGGATAGTCGCCGACGGTGCCGTGCCGGGAACCGATGCTGACGACGCTGATCGAGTCGAGCTGCAGGCCGAGGGCCTGGCGCAGCATCGGCACCAGTTCGACGACGTCGAGCACGTTTTCGGTCTCGACGGTCACCGACCCGGTCACCATGGTGGCCCGATGCGCTCTGCCCAGCAGCTGCACCGCGACCACGGCGACGCCGTCCTGCACGCGCACGCCGCCACCGGATCGGTTGTTGGCCACGGTGATTGGGGCCGACCAGTCGATCGGGCGCCGACCGCGCCGCCACAGCACGGCCCACGACCACGCCGGCTGGCCCCACCAGCGCACGAACACCAGCGCGATGCCCACCACCACGGCGACCGCGGCGCCGATGTAGCCGGCCAGCAGCCAACTCGCGAGCGCGAGCACGAACACCACCCACACCCCGACGACCCGGCGATTGCTGCCGCGGCTGAACCCGGTGAGGTTGGGCCTCATCGCGCCCTCCGCAACCGCGCGGCGATCGCGAACACGAGCACGCCGGCGGCCACCACCCCCAGAAATCCGATGGCGATGTTGCGCGCCCGGTGGTCCGGCGGTGGGGGCGGCGCCGCCGGGGTGATGACCCGGCTCTGCGCGCCCGGCGGCATCCGGTCACCGGGCGGGATGTTGAAGGTCAACGCGGCGACCGGGTCCACCAGCCCGTAGCCGACCTTGTTGTCGACCCCGGCGGGCGGATTGTGGGCCGACTGCACGATCCGGTTGATCACCTGGTGCGCGGACAGGTCGGGGTACTTCGCGCGCACCAGCGCCGCGACGCCGCTGACGTAGGCCGCCGAGAAGCTGGTTCCCCAGAACGGCATGTTCTTCTCGCCCGGCCTCGACGGCGGGTAGGCGTTGACCGGCCCGCCGCCCTGGGGCGAGAGACCCATGATGTGCGTCCCCGGGGCGGCGACGCCGACCCACGGCCCCGACATGCTCTTGTCCAGGGCGGCGCCGCTGGCATCGACGGCGCCCACCGACAGGACGTAATCGGAGAACCACGACGGCGCCGAGACGACCTTGACCTGATGCCAGTCCCGCGGATCCGACGGGTCCAGCGGGTCGTACATCGGGTTGTTGTTGCAACCGGCTTCCCCGTCGTTGCCGGCCGCCGCCACGATCACCGCGTCCTTCGCGGTGGCCGCGTACCACAGCGCCGCGCCCAGGGCCCGTTGATCGGCCGGGGCCGCCGCGGGCAGGCACGCGGTGACCGAGATGTTGATCACCTTCGCACCCATGTTCGCGGCGTGAACCACCGCGCGCGCAACCGAATTCAGCGTGCCGGCCTTGACCTTCTCGTCGGAGTTGGGATCCCCCGGCGGCGGGTTGACCGGTTCGAAGGCCCGCGAGGACTGCCGGATCGAGATGATCGTCGCGTGCGGGGCCACACCCACCACCCCGTCGGGGGCCCCCGGGGGAAGCGGCGGCACCGCGGGTTCTTCCTCGGTCTGCGGATCGGGTGGCCCGTTCGATGCGGCGGTGGCGCCGCCGCCCTCCGGCGGTGGGGGCGGCGGGGGCGGCGGCGGAAGGACCTGGGTGATCGTCACCGGCGGCGGCGGGGGCGGCGGCGCCATCGGGGGCGGCACCTCGACCGGTGGCGGAGGCGCCCCGGCGACCGGCGGCGGCCCGGCCGGCGGCGGGAACGCGGGAGTGGCCGGCATGGGCCGCGGCATCGGCAAAATCCCTTGCGGCGCAGCGCCGATGATCGAGCTGACAATGGTGCCGTGGGCGTCGCAGTCCATCAGGCCGTCCTCGCCCATGATGTAGTCGCCACCGGGCACCACCGGCAGCCGCGGGTTCGGCGTCACCCCGGTGTCGATCACCGCGACGGGCACACCGTTGCCGGTGCTGTATTGCCACGCCTTGGCGATGTTGAGCAGGTTGAACCCCGGAGCCAGCTGCGCCACGTCGGGGTTTCGCACGACGATCGGCGACGAACAGCTGTTGGCCCGGCGCATCGGCTGTTCGGGCCGCGGCGGTCCATCGGGGGGCACCATCCCCGGATCCACCGAGGGCGGTGTGATCGCTTGGGCGGCAGGGATATTGGCGGATAACGCGACCAGGGTCAGGGCGGCGGTCAGCGCCGCAACGGTTCTCAGTGGCGAATCCACGTGAAGAGCCCTCCCAGGGCCGCCGCCGCCGGCAGCAGAACGATGAATGCGAGCACTTCCACCCATTCCACGGTCAACCGGATGAACGGTCTGAACCGCATGGCCGGCACCAAAAGCGCTGCGGCCAAACCCAATCCGGCGAACGTCGCCACCGCCACCACCGGCCACAGCAATCCCGCCATGGCGTCGTGGGCCCCGGCGACGGCGTATTTGACCACCCCCGCGCACACCGCGGCCGACGCCCCGCACACCAGCGCGACGGCCTGGTATTTGGCGGCGAATCCGCGGCCCTGGGTGATGAAGATCCCCACCACCAGGCCGGCGACCACCAGCGCCAACCACGCCCACGGGCGGCCCGGCGTCAACACCCCCCAGACCGCGGCGGGCAGCACGATCGAGACCCCGACGCACAGTCCCACCTGGACCGCGTTGACCAAGCGCGCCGAGGCGGCGATCGCGGCGCCGCGCGCGGTGATGTCGGTGAGTTCGTTGTCCTCGTCCTCGGATTCGTCCTCGCTGACCGGGGACACGGTGTCGACCGGCATCCCCTCGCGCCGCGCGAACAGGTCCCGTCCGGTGATCGATCCGAAGTGCGGCGGCCTGACCCGGGCCACCCACAACGCGATCAGCGGGGTCATCCGGACGAGGACCAGCAATCCGACCAACACGCACACCGCCAGCACCTGCGCCGAGGCGGGGCGGAACATCCGGACGGCGGCAACGACAGCCAGGACGCCGCACACCGTCACGACGGCGGTGACCACCGCGGTCTGCCACCGGTTGCGCGCCGTCACCCCGATGGCGACGGCACCCAGGATCACCACCACCGCGCCGATCAGCCCGTGCGCCGCGCCCAGCACACCCGGCGGCGCGCAGGCGCCGGCGGTGGCCAGCGAGACCACCGCGAGCCAGGCGAACCCGCTGAACAGATCGCGCCGCTCCCGCCATCCGCTTCGCACCACCAGGGTCGCGATGACCAACAGGACGCCGACCCCGCCCGCCACCGCCGCCGGGATCGGGCCGTCGGTGAAGGTCCGTGCCCGCAGCGTCAGGGCCACCACCACCGAGACCGCCATCGCGATGACCGCGACCGCCGTGTGCGCGGCCGTCAGCGGCGTCACCGGCGCGAACATCCGATCCCCGCCGTCGCGGCCCAGCCACTTGCCCATCGCGGCCAGGCCCGTCGACAGGGACTCGTACTGCGGTTCGAACGACTCCCCGTCGACCCTGGGCACCAGCACCAGGGTGTCGCCGTCCTGGACGCCGAGCTCGTCGAGGCTCTTATTGATATCGAGCCGGACCCCATTGATCTTGTGGAGTTCGTAGCTGCCGGCCGGCAACGAAATGCCGTCAAAACCTTTGCGCTTCAGGTCCGCGTCGAACAGCTCGACCATTCCCTCGAAGAATCCCTCCATCGGAATTCCGGCGGGGAAGACTTGGGAACACAGATGCTTCTCGTAAGAAATGTTGACCGCACAACGCGCCGGAAAAGCGACCTTATGCGGCGAGGTCACGGTACCGCCCGCTCGGCGTCTGGAATGTATTTGTCGGCCAGCCCCGCGGTGATTTCAAAGAGGCGCAACCGCGTCTTTTTCTTCAACTCGTGAACCGTGTCGATGATGCCGCCTTTGGCGAGGTGCGGATCAAACGGCAGCGCCTCGACGGTCGCGCCGACCTTGGTGAACCGCTCGGTCAGGTACGCCAGCGCGTCCTTGTCGGTGATCTGGTCGGTGTGGTTCACGATCACGGTGCTGCGCGAGACCAACTCGTGGTAGCCCTGCGACCGCAGGTAATCCACCGCCCGCAGCACCGGACGCGAGCGGTCCGCGGTGATCCCCGAAACGAACACCAGGGTGTCGGTGTTCTCCAATACCGGCTTCATCACTTCGTGTTCGAGATCGGGAGAGGTGTCGACGATCATCACCGTGTGGGTGCGCCGCAGCCGCGACAGCACCCCGGAGAACATCGCCGGCACCAGCGGCCGGGGTTGGTCCGAGGTCCGGTTGCCGGCCAGCACGTCGAGGCCGATTGCGTTCTGCCCCAGATGTTCTCGGATATCAGCGTAGCCCTGGACATCGGTGTCGTTGATGATCGCGGTGTAGTCGCCCGGCGGGGAGTCGTCGATGCGGTCGGCCAGGGTGCCGAATCCGGGGACGGCGTCGATCGCAATCACGTTCTGCGGGCGGCATTCCCGGAACACGCCACCGAGGCAGGCCGTGAGCGTCGTGACCCCGACGCCGCCCTTGCCGGAGACCACGGTGATCACATACTGCCGTCGAATATGCCGGCGGATGCGGTTTTGTAAATCACGGTAGTGCCGTTCTCGGGGCGATTCACCGAGATTTATTTGTCGAAATGAGATGGCGTAAATGAATTTACGCCATCCTGACCCCGGTGGAATCTTTCGTGGTGCGGCCAGATCGGTAATTCGCATCGTGTCGGATACCGAATCCGGGAAGTTGCTGCCCCCTGACGGATCCCCCCGTCTGAGCGCTCCTTCGTCCGACATATTCGGGTCATTCCAAGGGCTCGTCACGACGAGATGCTAACACGGTTCGCGATACCGCGTTTACCCGTTGAGAAACCACCCATCAAGCGCGACAGGCGTTGTTATTACAAGACTTTGGTTAACTAAGTTACTTCGGCATCCGATAACACCGTCACACCACCCGCCGATACGAGTGCCACTCGTCGCCGGCGGGCAGCCGGCGGATGAGCCGTTGCACCGCTCTGCCGATGTCGCTGCGCGAGCCGGGCGAAAGAATCTGGTAGCGGCGCTGCCCCGAGATGACGCTTTCGATGCACACGCGGCCCCCGGGGGTGTCGACGATCGACACCGTCGCATCGCCGACGGCCACGCGCGCCAGTTCGTCGGGCCCGACGCCCGCCTGCAGCGCGACGATGTTCGCGTGCGCCGAGCGCGCGGGATCGGCGGCGGTGAGAACCACCTGCAGCTGGTCGGCGTCGAGGCGCTGTTCGAGCAGGAATGCGCGCAGGCTGGCGGTGTCGCGCACCGAGTTCAGCAATTGCTCGGTGTCCAGGGTGATCGGCCGCAGCGGCGCCGCCTCGGCCACGCCGCACAGCCGCTCGATCTGACCCACCACGAGCTCGCTGGCCGAGGATTCGTTGCTGGCCGTGCCGGCGGGGTACAGACGCACCATCTCACCGTGCCGCTCCAAGACCACCCACCACGTGGCGAAGCGGTTGATCGACGCGCGCGTCGGCTCGCGACCCGGCACGCCCATCATCACGACCAGACCCAGGTCGCGCCGCAGCAGGACCGTGAGCCATTCGCGGATCATCGGGTCGACGTTGCCGGCCTCATCGAGTGCGCCGGCGGCGATCAGGTCGGCGGCCGCGGGGTGGCCCAGCGCGCGTTCGGGGGTGTCCAGCCGCGGCAGCATCGGCCGCAACCCCAGCTCAGGGCACGTTTGCTCGACACCGGTGATCGCCTGCAACACCCATAGGCCATCGACCGTCGTCGTCAGCATGTCGCCCCGCCCTTAATCAGCGACTCCCTCGAATCGGCGTAGCAGAGACCGAAGGTGGGGCACATACGCTCGGCGCATCTGCCCCACCTTCGCTGGTCCCGGTGGTCGAGCGGGCTCAGAACAGGCCGGCGATGTGCTGGTCGGTGCTGAGCGCGCTGTCGAGCACGTGCGAGGTCGTCTGGCCGTGCTGGCGGATGGTGTCGATGAGGCCCTGCAACCCCGACAGCATCTGCGCCTGCGCCTCGAAGAAGCCTGACGCGCCGTGGCCGGCGAAGAATTCCTGCAGCGCGTGCGTCCGGTTGGAGGTGTCGTCGAAAATGGACTGCAACTGGCCGGCGCGGGAGGCGACGTCGGTGGCGAAGTCGGCTACGGCACCCGGGTTGTAAGTGATCGGGTCGGACATGGTGAATTTCCTTTCAAAAGACCTTTATGAATTGACGAATGGGTGGGCGGGTCAGGAGCCGTGGCCGCCGAATAGGGCGGTAAAGGCGTGCGAGGAATCCGCCTCGTGGCCTTCCATCAGTGCCGCCGCCTTGGTGAGGCCCTCGGCCAGGCGGGTGCCGCCGGTCAACACTTTGTTCAAGTCGTTTTGAACCTCGATGGCCGTCGCGTGCGACGCGGCGACCGCGTCACCGGACCAGGTGGCCGGGTTCATCACATTTTCCTGATTTGCGACGTATCCCTGCCCGATCCCGATCGCATGTTCCATGTTTGCCTGAATCGCGTTCGAAGTATCGCGAAGCATTTGCGGGGTCACCTTGATTGTCACGGAATTCTCCTTCTGCGGTTGGCCGCCCCCGTGAGGGCATGAAGCGAAGTGTATGGCGGCTATTCGGACCTGTCGATTCACCTTTCACCAGGGGGTGTGCTTCAGACTCTGGCGTCGACAACCCGCACGGTCGCCGGCTGTTCGGCTTTGTCACGGGATCCGCGGTCGCCTCCCGCCGCGTGCCCCACGGGCATGCCGCCCATCGCGGCGCCGCCCGTCGTCGTGGTCTGCGGTCGCATGGCCTCGGCTCCCAACGCACCGGCCGGGCGCAACCCCACCGGCCGGCCACTGGTGGCGGGCTCGAATGCGCTGACCGGACGGGTGAAAGTGCTCGCGGGGACGCCCGCGCTACCCAGGGACGCGCCCCCGCCGGCCTCCGCCGCCGAAAGCCCGGTGGCCGAGACCGCGGAGACCGCGGGCGTCGCCCCGCCCATGCCCATGGCGCCGGGATTGGCGAACATGCCCATCAGCGGCTGCATCATCTGCATCGGGGCCTGCATCGCCTGCATGGGAGCCTGCATCATCTGCGGGGCCGCCCCCATCATCTGCTGCACGGGCTGCATGAACGTGCCGGCCTGGCCCATGAAGTCCTGGGCTCCCGAGGTCGCCTGCCCCGCGCCCTGCGTGCCGGTCTGGGCGCCCTGCATGGCGGCGCGCATGCCGTCGCCCGCGCCCATTTGCGCGGCGGACTCCCCCACCGCCGCCGCGGCCTGCGCCGGCGCCGCCGGCGAGGCGCCCATGGTCGCGATCGGCGGCGGAATGGTCAGGCTCGAGGACAAGGCCGTGAGGATCGATCCGTAGCTGGCCCCGACCGCGGAGTTGTTCGGCCACATCGACCCGAAGTACTCGAGCTCCAGCGACGTGATCCGTGGGGTGAGCGCGCCGAGCACGAGCGGGTTGATGCCGTAGTCGGTGGCGGTCTCGGTGCGGTTTTCGATGCATTCGGGCGCGGGGCGCATCGAGCCGTACGCCATCTGATACGCCGAGACCGCCGTCGAAACCACCGCCGGCTTCACGTCGACCCAGCCGGCGAGCCCGTGCAGCGACGCGTTGAGCGCGGTGGCGTTGGCCGCCGAGGCCAACGAACCGGCGCCGGTCCAGCTGGCCGACGTCGCGACGGTGTTGATCGTCGAGGCGATGCTGGAGCCGTGATGGGTGGCCGCCAGCGCGGTCCAGGCTGCCTGGTTGGCCAGATGAGTCACGACACCCGCGCCGGCCTTGAGCAGCAGGTCGTTTTCCTCAGGCGTACGCGCAGCCCACCCAGGATCGGCCATGCGCACTCCCCCTTTAAACGTTGCTAGCGACTAAGCGCCAATAGCCAGCGTCAGGCTGCGCATGAGCTCGGTGACCACATAGGTCCCCGAGGCGAGGGTCTGCGTGCCGGAGAACAAGCCGCGCTGGGCGGCGTGCTCGGAAACCACGCCCAGATAGCTCGCGCCGCACGCGTTTAGCGCCGCCGCGAACATCGCCGAGTCGGGGTCGCCGCCCATCGGCAGCACTCCCAGCAGGACCGGCGACGCCGCCGAGGCCGCGGCCTCGGTCTCCGCGCTGATCGCCGACTCGGCGGCTGCAGACGCCAGCACCGCCTCCGACTGCACCGAAACAACCATGATTCCCTCCGAACCCTCAACGCCAAAGCCACGTGCTCGGGGCCTTCTTGGGGCCTTAGTGTAGTGCGGATTGGTTGATCTTGTATTCACTGCCTATCGGCCGGATCCGTGGCCCCTGATTTCGGTAATTAAGGCTGGTCCCAAGCGCGAAACTGGTGATTTCCCACAAAGAGTCGTTAATAAACCTCAATCGCCACTCGAGACTCGGCAGTCACAAAATCCCCGTCTTTTCTCGCCGGGGCGTCGAGTTTGATGCCGAATGGCAGGTTCCGAACGGCGGCGTAATGGTGTCGGGGATATTTGCGGGAAATGGCGGGCGGGTGAGTGCGCGCCGGCTGTCAAGGTTATCGGAGTAAACATTTCGCGGCGCGTTAAGAACGGCTCCGTCGGTCCAGGCAGGCGGCTAGGCCGGGCCACGCCCGTCGCCGGCGAGCCGCAACAGAAGTCGCGTGCCACCGAGTGGGCTGGTCTGCAATGCCGCTGTGCCGCCGTGCAATTCGGCCTGCTGGGCGACCAGCGCCAGGCCCAGCCCCGATCCCGAACGCGAGGCCGTCGATCCGCGGGCGAAGCGCTCGAACACCGTGGCACGTTCGGATTCCGGGACGCCGGTGCCGTCGTCGTCGATCGCGATCTCCACGCCCTCGCCGGAACTGCTGACGGTCAGCTGGATCTTGCCGGCGTTGCCGTGCTTGACGGCGTTGGCGATGGCGTTGTCGATCACCAGCCGCAGTCCGGTTGGCAGCCCGACCATCAGCACCGTCGGGGAGGGCACCAGGGAGACCTCGACGTCGGGGTAGATGCGCAGCGCGTCGTGCGCGGCGCGGTCCAGCAGCTCGGTGATGTCGAAGGGGACGAAATCGTCGACGGTGGTCAGTTCGCCCTGGGCCAGCCGCTCCAGCGCCGTCAGCGTTCCTTCGATGCGGCTCTGGGTGCGGATGACGTCGCCGATGACCTCGTGCCGCTGCTCGGGCGGCAGGTCCAGGGTGGACAACACCTCAAGATTGGTGCGCATGGCCGTCAACGGCGTGCGCAGCTCGTGGGAGGCGACCGCCGCGAAGTCGCGCGCCGACTCGAGCGCCGCCTTGGTGCGCTGCTGTTCCTTGCCGATGCGGGCCAGCATCCCCTCCACCGCCTCGGCGATCTCCACCGCCTCGCGCACGCCGCGCACCTGGACCTCGTCTGGGCTGGACTGGGCGTTGATCGCGCGGGCCTGCTGGGCCAGCAGCAGGAAGGGATTGACCATGATCAACGAGATCACCCAGCCCACCACGACCGTGCCGCCGATGACGCTGGCGCAGATCAGCAACACTCGCAGGTGCAGTTCGTTGATCCGGTGCTGGGCCTCGGCCAGCGGCGCGGCCAACGCTATCGAGGCGGGACCCGCGGTGAAGGTGCGAACGCGGTACTGCACCCCGTTGATGGTCGTGTTGGCGTAGCCGTCGGGCAGTTGGGGCAACACGATGCTGCTGGGCGCCGAGACGGTCACCCCGCCGATGCGCGCGGTGCGCACCAGGTTGCCGTCCGGCATGTGCCGGTCGGGGGTGGCGGGCGGCGCGGTGTTGAGCAGGCTGCTGATGTCGCCCAGGCTGCTGACCGAATCGAGCCGGCGATCGAGCTGGCTGTACTGGTCGTTGGTGACGCCCACCCACACCCAGGTGCCCAGCAGGACGACCAGCGTCATCACCGAGATGGCGGCGACGATGAGGATCGTGCGCAGCGACAGCACCCGCATCGGCAGCTGTACACGCGGGAAGACGCGGATGTCGGGCTCCTTTGTGGGTTCGAGTGGGTTCGTGACGACCAGCCTGAGTACAACCCTCACAGCCGCGGGGGTTCGGCACGTTCAAGCGCGATGGCGTTTCGCAAGAATTTACCGTCAACCGCGCCGCACCCGTGCCCGCCGCCGGCCGGGGACCGGACGCCGTTTTGCTCGCCCGCATGGTGAGTGAGTACTCTCTCACCATGCTCACCGGGCCCGGCCGCGGACGTGACCGCCTGCTTTCCGCGGCGTTACGCCTGTTCGCCGCTAAGGGGTACGCGGCCACGTCGGTGGCCGACATCCAGCGCGAATCGGGCCTGGCGCCCGGCTCGGGCGCGCTCTACAAGCACTTCGGTTCCAAACGCGAGTTGCTCGAGGCCGCGGTCGCGCACCGGATCGACAGCATCGTGGCGGCCCGCGAGCAGTACGACGCGGGACAACCGGGCAGCGTCGAGCACGCGGTGCGCACCGCCGGGCAGCTGATCTGGAGCAACCTCAATCACAGCGAGGATCTGCTCAAGGTCATGCTGCGCGAGCCCGACGAGCTCGGCGACCTCGACGAGAAGACGTGGCAGGTCATCACCGACAACGCCTACCAACGCTTCGCCGACGAACTGGCCGCGTCGAATCGCTCCGGGCGCACCAGCATTCCCGACCCCGAAGCGGCCGCGGCGGTCGCGATCGGCTCGCTGTCCTACGCCGCGACCCTGCAAGCGCTCACCGGCCGCCTGCCCGGCAACACCGACGAAGAACGGTATTTCGAGGCGTGGGTCAACCAGACCGTCAGCGTCCTGGCCCAGTACGCGAATCCCCGAAACCCTTTGAACACCAACGATTCAGGAGACCAGCAGTGACGTTCTCACTACAACTGTCCGACGACGTGATCGAAGTCCGCGACTGGGTGCACAAATTCGCGGCCGACGTCGTGCGGCCCGCCGCCGCGGAATGGGACGAGCGCGAGGAAACACCGTGGCCGGTGATCCAGGAAGCCGCGAAGGTGGGGCTGTACTCCCCCGACCTGTTCGCCCAGCAGGCGGCCGAGCCGACGGGCCTGGGCATGCTGACGGTGTTCGAGGAATTGTTCTGGGGCGACGCGGGTATCGCCCTGTCCATCATGGGGACGGGACTCGCCGCGGCGGCGCTGGCGGGCAACGGAACCCCCGAACAGCTGGGCCGCTGGCTGCCCGAGATGTTCGGCACCGCCGACGAACCCAAGCTGGGCGCGTTCTGCTCGTCGGAGCCCGACGCGGGTTCCGACGTCGGCGCCATCCGCACCCGCGCGCGCTACGACGAGGCGACCTCCGAGTGGGTCCTCAACGGCACCAAGACGTGGGCGACCAACGGCGGCATCGCCAACGTGCACATCGTGGTGGCGTCGGTCTACCCCGAGCTCGGCACGCGCGGCCAGGCGACGTTCGTCATCCCGGCGGGCGTCAAGGGCCTGGCGCAGGGCCAGAAATTCAAGAAGCACGGGATCCGCGCCTCCCACACCGCCGAGGTGGTGCTCGACGACGTCCGGCTGCCCGAGGACCACATCCTCGGGGGCCGGGAGAAGTTCGAGGCGCGCATCGCCCGCGTCAAGTCCGGGGCCTCCGCGCGCGGGCAGGCGGCGATGAAGACCTTCGAGCGCACCCGGCCCACCGTCGGCGCGATGGCCGTCGGCGTGGCGCGGGCCGCCTACGAGTACGCGCTCGACTATGCCTGCCAGCGTGAGCAATTCGGCCGCAAGATCGGCGAATTTCAGGCGGTGGCCTTCAAACTGGCGGACATGAAGTGCCGCATCGACGCCGCCCGCCTGCTGGTGTGGCGCGCGGGATGGATGGCCCGCAACAACCAATCCTTCGACTCCGCGGAGGGGTCGATGGCCAAGCTGGTGGCCAGCGAAACCGCGGTCTATGTCACCGACGAGGCGATCCAGATCCTGGGCGGCAACGGGTACACCCGCGACTACCCCGTCGAGAGGATGCACCGCGACGCGAAGATCTTCACGATCTTCGAGGGCACCAGCGAGATCCAGCGGCTGGTGGTCTCCCGGGCGCTGACGGGTTTGCCCATCCGGTGACGATCGCCGCTTGACGCGTCGCGCGGCCCGCGGCCCGTGCCGGCCGGGGAACGCGACATGATGGCGGGATGGCTACCGAGATCCGGGTGCTCGACAGCGAGGACGACCTGATCGCCGCCGCGAACGTGTTTCGCACGGCGATGGTGGGGTTTCCGCCGCTTACGGGGCTCGCCCCCGGCCAGATCACGACGCTCCTCGAACCGGGACGGACCGTGGGGGCATTCGCCGACGGTCAACTCGTCGGCACCGCCGACGCCGTGACGAGCCGGTTGACGCTGCCCGGCCCCGCGATCGTGGGTCACGCCGCCGTCACCCACATCGGGGTGCTGCCGTCGTTCACCCGGCGAGGCATCGCCACCGAGCTGATCCGTCACCAGCTGCGCGACTTCGCCGCACGCGGTGAGGTGGTGGCGACGCTGCGGGCCTCGGAGGCGACGATCTACGGGCGCTACGGCTACGGCGTCGCGAGCTCGTCGCAATCTGTCGAGGTCCACACCGCGCGGGCGGGGCTGCGGCGCGACGTCGGGACCGGCGGTCGGGTGCGCCTGCTCGACACCGCGCAGGCGTGGGAGTTGCTGCCGCGCATCTATGCCGAGAACCGTCCCGCCCGCCCGGGCACCATCGACCGCCCACAGTCGTGGTGGCAGGGCGTGCGGCTGCGCGCCGAATCCGACCCGGGGGCCGCCTATGTCGCCGTGCACGGCGAGCCGGGATCCGAATCCGGCTTCGTCCGATACCGCCCGATCGACACCGAGCGGTGGTTCGTCAGCGACCAGCGCACCATCGTGGTCGAGGATTTCTTCGCGCCCACCGCCGAGGCCTATCTGGGGTTGCTGCGCTTTCTGCTCGGACTGGATCTTGTTGACCGCGTGCTGTTTTGGATGCTGCCGCTGGACGATCCGCTGCCCTGGCTGGTTGCCGACCGGCGCGCCGTGCGGGTCACCGCCGTGCACGACGAAACATGGCTGCGCATCATCGATGTGGCGGCGGCGCTGTCCGCCCGCAGCTACGGTGGCGACGGTGCCGTCACCATCGTGGTCAATGACCCTGAACTGCCGGCCAATTCGGCACGGTTCGCCGTCGCGGCCGACGGCGTCACGGTCACCGACCGGCAACCCGACGTCACCGTCGACGTCGAGGGGCTGGGCGCCGTCCTGTTGGGCGGCACCACGTGGCGCGATCTCGCCGTGGCCGGGCTGGCCCGTGCCGACGATCCCGAAGCGCTGACGGCGGCCGATCGATTGTTTGCCGTGCCCGAGGCGCCCCACGCCGGGTTCTACTTCTGAGGGCGGGGGTGATGCGGATGATCGTCGTCATCGGCGCGGGAATATGTGGCCTGGCGGCGGCCTACGAGCTTTCGCGGCGCGGCCACGACGTCGTCGTGCTGGAGCGCGGGCGGCCATTCGGGGAGCAATCCGCCGGGCTGGCGCGGATATTCCGGGTCGCGCATCGGCGCCCGGCGCTCTGCCGGTTGGCGCTGACGGCGCGAACGGGCTGGCAACGGTGGGAATCCGAGTTCGGCGCGGGGCGACTGCTGGGCTCCGAGGGCTTCATCGCCGCCGGCGCCTGCGACGACGTCGCGGCGGCCATGAGCTCCGCCGGCGCGCAGTTCTCCCGGCTCGGGCGTTCCGAAATCGCGGCACGGATTCCGTTCGCGGTCGTGCCTTGGGAGACAGGAGTTTTCGATCCCCTCGGCGGCAGCCTGCGCATCCGCCGCGCCCTGAGCGCGTTGGCGCGCCGCGTCGCCATCCGCAACGCGCACGTGCTGTCGGTGGCCGACGACGGCGCGACGACGCTCGCCGACGGCACCGTGCTGCGCGGCGACCGGGTGCTGATCTGTGCGGGCGCGCACACTTCAGACCTGTTCGGTCCGCTCTCAGTTGGCTTCGTTCCGCACACCCGGTTCACCTACCGCGGCGCGGACGCGGTCGGCGCGGCGTGCCTGTCCGCGCCCGAGGGCTACGGATTGCCGCTCGGCAGTACCGGCCGGTGGGCGTTCGGCCAGGAGGTGGCGGACCCCGCGACCGTGCGCGCGCTGTTCCCGTCACTGTCGCCGGTGGACCAGGTGGACTGCGTCAGTGTCCGCGCCCCGTGGCTCGATCCGGGCGGCGACGGCTGGACGGTGGCGCAGCGTGGGCGCGTGCTGGCGTTCGTCGGTAGCAATCTCATGAAATTCGGGCCGCTGCTCGGTGAACTGCTGGCGCGGGCCGTGCTGGAAGACGAGGTGCCCGCCCAGTTGCTCCTGGACTAGGCGCTAAACACCAAGGGCGGCAACGTAACCCACGTCACCGACCGGGTCCGTCAGCCGTGCGGCGCCTCGGAGATCTTCGTGTCCGGCTTTCCGAGCGTCTGGCAGTACGTCGTCACCGAGAGCCGCGTCGCCGAGATCTCGACGTTGCTCGGGTCTGCGCCGCTCTTGTCCTTGAGCATCTTGCTGACTTCGTCGTTCTGCTTCTTCTCGTCCTGCGTGGTGAAGTCTTTGCACTTTGTGTCGCCGCCGGTGTTGATGACCTGTGAGGCCGAACACGCGCTGGACAACAAGACGGAGATCGCGATCGTGGCTGCCGCAATGTACTTCATCGTGTGCCTTCCTGGGTGCGAGTAGTGGTATCAGTACACCAAATCCGCTGATCTCAAACCCCTTCACACCGCGAAGTCCGCGCCCGCGGCGGCGGCGCGATCACGTCCACGGGAATAACCACCCGGGTGGCGTCGCGTTCTACGATCGTCGGCCGCGCGTTGGAGGGGGAGAAGACCAGTGATCTCGTCGAGCGTGCGCAGCGGCCGCAACCGCCGAGCGCGTAACGGCCGGGCCGCCACCCGCGCCCTGTTCGTCAGCGTGCTGGCGTTGCTGCTGGCGACGGGATGGGTCGCCAACCACTTCGTCGCGTTGATGCCGGTGATCAGCGACCGCGAACACCTCAGCACCGCGACCCTCGATGGCATCTTCGGCATCTACGCGCTCGGGCTGCTCCCCGGGTTGCTGATCGGCGGCCGCGCGTCGGACGCGTTGGGCCGGCGGCCAATGGCGCTGGCGGGCGCGGCCGCCACCGTGGCGGGGACGGTGGCGATGCTGCTGTCGCAGCACACCGGCGCGCTGCTGGTGGGCCGCCTCATCGTCGGGGTCGGTGTGGGCCTTGCCATCAGCTCCGGCACCGCGTGGGCGTCCGACCTGAGGGGCCCGGCCGGCGCCGGGACCGCCGGCGCGGTACTCACCGCCGGCTTCGCCATCGGGCCGTTCGCCGGTGGGGGATTCGCGTGGGCCGGGCAGTCCGGCATCCAGGTGTCGTTCGCCGTCGCCGCCGCGATCGTCGTGCTGGCATCGCTTGCCGTCGCCGTCGCGGCCACACCCGCCGCACACGTGGCCCGGCCGGCGCCGCCCCCCGACGCGGGCCCGACGGGACCGGCGGCGCAGGGAGTGTCGCGGGCCCTGAGTTGGGCCATGCCGCTCGCACCGTGGGTATACGCCTCGGCGACACTGGGTTTCGTCACCATCCCCAACGCGGTTGCACACCGCGCTGGCGGCCCCGATCGCGGCGGGCACGGCCACCCTGATCGTCAACGGGGTCAGCGGTGTCGTTCAGGTCCTGGCCCGCACGCGCCGGTGGGGGCCACAGACCGGGACCGCCGGCGCGGCTCTGGCCGCGGTCGGCTACGTGGTGGCCGCGACGACGCCACCGGCCCTGACGCCCGCGGTCGGGATACCGCTGTTGTTGATCCTGGGCTGCGCTTCGGGCCTGTGCCTGCGGGAGGGCTTGATCGATCTGGAGGCCGCGGCGCCGCAACACCTGCGGGGCGCTCTGACCGGGGTGTTCTACGTCGTCACGTACATCGGCTTCGCGCTGCCACTGTTGTTGGCGACCGCCGAGCCTGGCGTCTCGGCCGCGATCCTGTCGGCCATGGCGGCGCTGGCGTCGGTGAGCGCGGTCGGCAGGGCGATGCGGCTGCGACGAGATAGTCACCGCCAGAACTGATTTGGCTCCACAGCGGCCGTCACACCAGTTCGCGCAGCGTTTCGATGAGCTTGATCCGCTCGGCCGTCGTCGACGCGATGGGCGCCACGTTCAGCGTGGTTACCCCCGCCTCGCGGTAGGCCGCCAGACGTTCCTTGACGAACCCTCGGGAGCCGATCAAGTTGACGTCGCGCACCAGATCGTCGGGCACCACCTTGGCGGCGCCGTCCTTGTCGCCGGCAAGGTAGAGCTCCTGGATCCGGTCGGCCTGCGGGCCGTACCCGTACTTGGTGGCCAGGGTGTGGTAAAAGTTCTTGCCCTTGGCGCCCATCCCGCCGATGTAGAGGGCCAGGTGCGGTTTGACGAATTCCCTTAGCGGCTCGACGTTTTCGCCGATGGCCAGGACGGGTCCGGCGTAGACGTCGAGCTCGCCCAGCGCGGGGTCCCGCTTGGCCCGCCCGGCGGCCAGCGCCTCCCCCCAGACGTACTGCGCCTTTTCGGGCAGGTAGAAGATCGGTTGCCAACCCTCGGCGATCTCGGCCGCCAGTTCGACGTTCTTCGGCCCCAGCGCGGCTACCAGTATCGGGATGCGTTCACGCACTGGGGAATTGATGAGCTTGAGGGGCTTCCCCAGCCCGGTCCCCCGGTCGGGCGGCAGCGGGATCGTGTAGTGCTTGCCCTGGTGGCGCACGGTCTCGCGCCGCCACACCTGGCGGCAGATGTCGATGACTTCACGCGTCCGGCCGATCGGGGCGTCGTAGGGCACACCGTGGAAGCCCTCGATGACCTGCGGACCGGACGCGCCCAGGCCGAGGGTGAACCGGCCGTCGGAGACGTAATCCAGGCCCGCCGCGGTCATCGCGGTCAGGGTGGGCGTGCGGGTGTAGAGCTGCAGGATGCCCGACGCCAGCCCGACCCGCTGCGTGCTGGCCCCCAGGTAGCCGAGCGCGCTCACCGCGTCGAACGAATACGCCTCGGGGACAAAAACAATATCCAACCCGGCGCGTTCCAGGTCGGCCACTTCGGCGGCCACGTCCTTGAAACCGCCCGCATAGTTGACGCTCAATCCAATCCGCATGGTCCCTACTTCTACGCGGTGCCGGATTGATTGGCCAACTCCAGCGCCTCCCGCTGGATGCGGTCGAACTGGGCGCCCATCGCCTCCGACAATGCCGTCGCTCCCGACAGCGGCCGCACCATCACCATGAAGTCGTCGATCAGCCCGTCGTCGGTGAAATGCAAGAAGTCGCAGCCGGTGATCTTCACCCCGGGCGCCCCGACGATCCCGGTCTCGAAAACGAAGGCGTGGTCGCGGCCGCCCGGGTCGTGAATCTCCCGGATGTAGCGGAAGTCCTCGAAGACGCGCAACACACCGCGCAGGATGGCCGCGGTGATCGGCTTGCCGACATACGGCTTGAACGCCACCGGGCTGGTGAACACCACGGTGTCGGCCAGCATCGCCTGGATGGCCTGTTCATCGCGCTCTTCGACGGCCGTGCGGAACGGATGCATCAGCGACCTCGCATAGTCAACTTGTTGAGTAATGAGGTCGACGCTAAGGCCGCCGTCGGGAATTGTCCAGGGTGCTGTTCGTCACTTTGTTGACTAGTCGCATCGCTGTACGATCGGCCGGTGTCGCTGCGTGACGCGGTGTTGGCGGCCCTCCTCGAGGGCGAGTCGTCGGGATACGACCTGGCCAAGGGTTTCGACGCCTCGGTCGCGAATTTCTGGCCGGCCACCCCGCAGCAGCTGTATCGCGAACTGGATCGACTGGCCGAGCAGGGCCTCATCCGGGCACGGGTCGTGCGTCAAGAACGGCGGCCCAACAAGCGGATGTTCTCGCTGACCGAGGCCGGGCGCGAGGCGATCCGGCAGTTCACCGCGAAGGCGCCGAAACCCTCGGTGATCCGCGACGAGCTGTTGGTCAAGGTCCAGGCCGCCGACGCCGGAGACATGCCGGCTGTGCGCGAGTCCATCCTCGAACGGCTGCAATGGGCGCGGGCCAAACTGCAACGCTACGAACGGTTGCGGGCGCGCATGATGGACGGTCGCACCGAGAACGAGTACCTGGCACACGCCGACCGGGTCGGCCCCTACCTGACGTTGGTCCGCGGAATCTCGTTCGAGGAGGAGAACATTCGATGGGCCGAGCAAGCCCTGGCCATCATCGAACGTCGCCTGTCGGCGATTCGCGGACCGCGATGAAGAACTTGGTGCGCATCAACCGGTCGAAGACCGCCGGCAATTCGTGGAAGGGCCGGCCATACTCGGTGGCCGCCTTGTCGACCAGGTTCACGGCCCTGACACGCCAATGCCGCTGGGCCAGAAACTCTTTGGTGTCGCTGCGCGCATCGTCGTACCACAGCTCGGCCACCGGAGGCTGACCGGTGTCTTGGCTGATGGTGGGGACATTGTCGGCGAATTCGCGCACTTCGCCCGGGGCGGGACCGAGTTCGGCGGCAATGTGGCTACCGGTCGCCGACAACTCGTGCAGCCTTTCGAACAGCGCATCCTGGGCCGGCCCGGGCAAATACGGCAGCAGGCCCTCGAGCGCCCACGCCGTCGGCCGGTCGGGGTCGAAGCCGGCCGCAATCAGCGCGCCGGCCCAGTCATCCCGTAAATCCGTGGCGACGGTGACGCGCCTCGTCGAGGGCACGGCACCCTGCCGGTCGAGGACCTGTTGCTTGAACTCGAGCACCCGAGGCTGATCCACTTCGTAAACCGTGTGGCCCGCGGGCCAGTCCAGCCGGTACGCCCGGGAATCCAATCCGGCCGCCAAGATGACCGCCTGGCGCGTCCCCGATCGGGTGGCATCGGCGAAAAACTCGTCGAAGAACCGCGTCCGCACCCCTACCCACTGCGCGTTGAAGGCCGCGGCACTGCTCATGTCGGCGTTGTCCACGGCCGCAATCAGATTCGGTTCACCGGCGGCGGCGACGAAGCCGGCGGCGAAGTCGTCGTTCGCCAACGGCGGCCGCAGGCCCGCGTCGAGGGCCCGCGCCGCACACACCGCCAAGGCGGTGAAGCCGACGCTCGTCACGATATCCCAGGTATCGCCGGCGCTTCGGGCCACAACGGCCTCCCTTCAATCAGGACGTCCAATAATTCGTTCGCACTGCTAACGATACTGTACGCCGCGCCTGCACACGGCGTTAGCCTGAGGCATGACCGACTACCGCTCGCCGTCGACCGGTCGGGTAGTGCGTGCAGTTCTGTTCGATACGTTCGGAACGGTCGTCGACTGGCGCTCGGGGATCGCCGCCTCGGTGCGGCGTTTCGCGCAGCGCCACCACATCGACGTCGACCCCGACGCGTTCGCGCTTCAGTGGCGCAGTCGATACCTGCCCTCTATGTCCGAGATTCGCTCGGGCCGACGGGAATTCGTGTCGCTGGACGTTCTGCATCGAGAGAACCTCGTCGCATCGCTCGCGAAGTTCGGCGTCAGTGCCGACGCGCTGCCCGGCGACGAGGTGCAGGCACTCGCCCGGTCGTGGCGCTGGTTGCCACCGTGGCCGGACAGCGTCGACGGCATCGCCGCCATGAAGCGGCATGTCATCGTCGGGCCGTTGTCCAACGGCAACACCGGGCTGCTGGTCGAGATGGCGAAGTACGCGGGCCTGCCGTGGGATGTGGTCCTGGGTTCCGACGTCAGTCAGGCCTACAAGCCCGACCCGCGGGCCTACCGGACTCCCGCGCGATTGCTGGGCCTGGAGCCCGGTGAGGTGATGCTGGTGGCGGCGCACACCGCCGATCTCGAGGCGGCCCGCGATAGCGGCCTGGCGACCGGTTTCGTCGCGCGCCCGCGGGAGTACGGGCCGGACCCGCTGCCCGCCTCCGCGCCCCCGGGCGCCTGGGACGTCTCGGGCGCATCGCTGGTCGAACTGGCGCGGTCGCTGTTCGGTGCGCAGGGCCAACCTTGAGTGCCCCGACTTTCGAAGAGGTTGCGCGATAGCTACTTCCAGGCGAAAACGGGTTGTTCCAGCCCGTCGACCGGGTCGTGGCGGCCTTCCAGTCCCAGCCACCGCAGCTGCAGGAGCACCGCCCCGGTGGGCGCGTGGATCAGGTCGCCCCCCAACGGAATCTGGACAACCGGCCGCGGGCTCTCCGGGATGGCGATGAATCGCGGCGAATCGTCACGTTGCAGTTGGTGCAGGCCCACCCGGTACACCGCGACGACCTCGTCGGGCGATGGGCGCGGATCCAGGCGGCCGCCTCCCCAAATCACCACCGGCGTAATGACATATCCGGACCGGGTCGGGTAATCGTCGAGCAGTCCCAGGACGGCCGCGTCGGGGAGTTCGATGCCGACCTCCTCGCGCAATTCCCGCAGCGCGGCCTCGACGGCGGTCTCGCCCGGGTCGAGGCGGCCACCGGGTAACGCCCATTGCGCGGCGTGCGAGGTGAGTCGAGAAGCCCTGCGGCACAGCAGGAAAGCCGCCCCGCCCGACACGTCGACCATGCGGCCGTCGAGGCCGGCCGCGGGCAGCCCTCGATCGGCGTTCCAGTCGTCCACCGGCGCCGGATCCACCCGGTCCTCCCCGACATCGGAGTCGACGAGCACCACCGCCACGGCGGCGTGCCGCTTGGCCGGATCGGCCACGATTCGACGCTCATGGCCGGCGAGATTGCTCCGGATCCGCTCGTGTAGTACCCGGTCATAGGGGATGGTCACCGCTCGAGCCTAGGCGGGGTCGCCCGGGCCGCGTGCTTGGTCCCCACCCGTCACCGGTGGTTAACTGCCAGCATGCGACGACAACCCGAGTTGGCCCGGCGCTTCTTCGATCGCTACGAGCCGGTGCACGCGGTGACGTATTTCGCGCCCGAGGCCCGTGCGGCGTTGGACGCGTTGGGTTACCGGGGTTTCTGGATGGGCTATTTCGCGGCCCGCTCCGCGCCGCTGGGCATGGTGCCGCGGGAGGTCGTGACCTCAGTCTTCTACAACTTCGCACCCGAACGGGTTGCCAAGGCGTTGCCGACGGCGTGGGAGATCGCGGGTCCGGAGGCCGCATTGCGGGCGCGCCAGGAGTCCGCGGTGGCGGCGCTGCGCCGCTACGGCCTCGGGTCGGACGAAAACGTCCGCGTGGCAGCCGAACTCGCCGGGAAGGCGGCGCGCCACGCGCCGCTCGATGCCCGCCCGCTGTTCGCCGCTAATCTGGCCCTGCCCTGGCCCGACGATCCCCTGGCCGCGCTGTGGCACGCCACGACGCTGCTGCGCGAACAGCGCGGTGACGGGCACGTGGCGGTGCTGGCGGCGGCCGGCATCTCCGGACGTGAATCCAACGTCTTACACGCCGCGGCGGGCAACGTCGCGCGCGACTACATCGCCCGCACCCGCGATTACGACGAGGCGGCATGGCGCCATCACGAACAGCGCCTCGCCGAGCGGGGGTTGCTGAGCGATGACGGAACGCTGACCGCCGCCGGGCGCGAACTGAAGGACCACATCGAGTCGAGCACCGACGCCCTTTCCCTGTCGGCGCTCGACGCGCTCAGCGACGACGAGGTCGAAACGCTGTTTCGGGCGCTGTCCCCCATCACCCGCGCCGTGGTCGCCGCCGGCGATATCCCCGCAGGGACCCCGATGGCGTTACGCCGCGACGAATTGCACGATGACGACGCACATTTGGTGGACCGATGAGCGCCCGGCGAGTGCCCGGCGGGGTGGTGCACAAGCTGCCCGCCGACCTGCGCGAGTCGTTGCTCGCCAACCCTACGGCCCTGGCCGCCTGGAACGACATCACGCCGCTGGCCCGAAACGAGTTCATCTGCTGGGTCGAGGACGCCAAGCAGGAGGCCACCCGGGCGCGCCGCATCCGCCGCACCAAGGAGGAGCTGGAGGAAGGCAAACGCCGGCCGTGCTGCTGGCCGGGCTGCAAACACCGCGAACGCACCGGAAGGTAGGCGCCCGCTAGCGTCCCAGCGGTTTGTAGAAGACCAGGCCGTTGCCCTTGTTGTCATAGACCACGGCGCGTCGTTCGTGGGCGTCGTCGTAGGGGCCCTTGACGATGCCACCACCGCCGGCCTCGACAGCCTTCGCCGCGGCGTCGACGTCCGCGGTCTTGATGCCGACGACGACCTGGCCGGGGATGGGATGGTCCACGGCGGTCGCCAGCGCCAACGTGACCGGGCCCGCATCCAGGGCCGCGAAGTGCGCCCCGTCGCGAAACTTCAACGGCATGCCCAGGGTCTGGCTGTAGAACCGGATCGACTCGTCCAGGTCGTCGGTGGACAGGATGATCATCTTGGCTTCGTGCTCGCTCATGGCGCCTCCGTATGGCTGGATCGCTATCAGCCTAGGCGGGCGGGCATCCCGCGGAGAACCGGGGAGCGGCTCAGGCGGCGTCGGACGGAACCGGCTGCCCCTCAAGGTAATCCATCGGCGGCGCCTCCCCGTGTCCCGCGCCGCGGTAGGCCACCGCGGTCGCCAGCGCCGAGCCACCTTCGATGGTGCCCACCACAACCACCCGGTCGTTGACGGTGAATTGCGGTGCCGCGACGGCGGGTTGGCTGCCGCGATGGGTGATGACGGTGGTGTCCGGGGTGAAGCGATAGGTCTGGGTGTACCCGTCGGGGCTGCGCATGGTGACCGAGTCCACCGTCACGGCGATCACGGTGCCCTCCTGCTTCACCGGCTGCGAAACGGAAGGCGGACTGACCTCGGCGGTCACGGTTCGTTTGTCGGCGCGGACCCCGTTGAGCACCAACGCCGTCAGGCACGCCGCGCATATCAGGGCAGCGCAGACGATCTCGCACACCTTCGCCGCACCGGACATACGCTGACCTCGATCGGTCGGCGTCTGGGTTTGCTGCAGCGACTCCGGCATGCGGTGTTTGGCGGCCACGATCCGTCCTTCCTGCGGCTTGCGCCGAAGGACATCGACACCCACCGAATCAGGTTGTTGCCGTGGAATTACCCGCCGTGCTATGCCGGTAAACCGGGCGCCCCCGGGATGGGGGCACAGGACGGGCGTCAGCCTTTGGTCAGGGTGAACTGCGCGACGTCGGTGTAGCCCTCACGGAACAGGTCCGCGCAGCCGGTCAGGTACTTCATGTACCGGTCGTAGACCTCTTCGGACTGAATCTCGATCGCCTCGTCGCGGCGCGCCTCGAGTGCGGCCGCCCAGGTGTCGAGGGTGCGCGCGTAGTGCAGGCGCAGCGGCTGCACCAGCTTCACCCCGAAGCCGGCACGCTGGGCGTGCTCCACGACGCCCTTGGCCTGGGGTAGATCCCCGCCCGGGAAGATCTCGTCCATGATGAATTTCATGAAGCGCAGCTTGGTCATGGTGATGGGCAGCCCGCGCTCGGCGAATTCCTCGTCGCTCGGCTTGATGATGGTGTGCAGCATCATCACGCCGTCCGCCGGAAGAGCCTCATAGGCGGTCTTGAAGAAATCGTCGTAGCGGTCACGCCCGAAGTGCTCGAAGGCGCCGATCGACACGATGCGGTCGACCTTGTCGTCGAACTGCTCCCAGCCCTGCAGCAGCACCCGCTTGGACCGCGCGGACGGATGCGCGTCGAGGCGGCGCTGCACGTGCGCCTGCTGATTGCGGCTCAGCGTGAGCCCGACGACGTTGACGTCATAGCACTCGAGCGCGCGGACGATCGTGGTGCCCCAGCCGCACCCGACGTCGAGCAACGTCATGCCCGGCTGCAATCCCAGCTTGCCCAGCGAGAGGTCGACCTTGGCGATCTGCGCCTCTTCCAGCGTCATGTCCTCGCGCTCGAAATACGCGCAGCTGTAGGTCCGCGTCGGGTCCAGGAAGAGCGCGAAGAACTCGTCGGACAGGTCGTAGTGCGCTTGTACGTCCTCGAAATGCGGTTCCAAGCTGACGGCATCGCCGGGATTTTCGGACAAGGCACAACCTCTGACTTATTCATATCGGGTTCAACGGCGCGATCGAATCGATCGCCGCACGGACGCCCCAGTGTATCCGGCCGGCACACCGTGCCCCTCCGCCGAGTTTCCGACCAGCTTAGTGCCGCCGAAATGGCTCTCAGCCTGCCAGAACACTTACGTCGGTGCAAATTTGCTAATCCCCTGCGGCGCAGAGCAACTCGGGCGAGCACATCGATGCGGTGCCTACGGGGTCGTTACATCGACCCCGCAAGCGGGTAAGACGAGGCTGGCGTTCTTAAATGGTGTCGAACGCGCTAACCCAGCCGGCTGACCGGCGTCACAGGGGCGGAGGCTCACCGATGGCCGACATCACCATGTTGATCCTCGCCGACCACGATTGGTTCCGCGAACAGTTCGCCCGGCTGGATTACCTCCAGGCACAGCAGCCGGCCGACCGCACCGGTCTCGAACGGGTGTGGCGACCGCTCGCCGACAAGCTCGACGTGCACGCCTACATCGAGGAGAAGATCTTCTACCCCCAACTGCTCAAACGGGGTGGCGAGGACGCCGAGGGCGAAACCCTCGACGCCATCGGTGACCACAACGACATCCGCGACGGGGTGCGCGACGCCGACGCGGCCGAACTCGGCAGCGAGCAATGGTGGGCGGCGGTCGGGCGCACCCGCGAGGCCAACGACGATCACATGGGCGAGGAGGAACGCGAAGGGCTCTCGGACTTCCGCCGCAACGCCCCGATCGGCCTTCGCGAAGCGCTCGGGCGCCAATACAGCGAGTTCATGGCCGAGCACCCGACCACCGAGGGGCTGCCCATCACGGACCGGGACCCGCGTCGCTATGTCGAGCAGGTGGAGGCCCCCCGCCCCGGGCCCGGGGACTTCTCGTTGCGCATCGGCAGCCTGAAAGGCCAGTGACGCGCGCCCGTGACCGGGCGAACGTGACGGGGATAACCCCGCGTCACCTCCGGCGGCGCGGCGGTGCCGCCGACGTGAATGCCGGCGACCCGTTCTAGCTGGCGTTTGTCGCACGCGATCGTGGCCGAGCGGGATCGCGGCGATCGCCGCCGGTCGTCCCACGTCAGGGCCGTGAAGCCCACCCCGCCGGTTGTCCCTGAGAAAGTTGTGGGTAAGTCTTGATTCGATGGTTATTCGACGCCGCCGGAGGAAATGGGCACGTAGAGAAATCAGGGTCGCCGACCCCGCGATGCGCCGAACCATCATGGGCACCGCGATCGGGAACTTCATGGAGTGGTACGACTTCGGGGTCTACGGCTACATCGCGACCACGATCGCCCAGGTGTTCTATCCCGGCAAGAACGTCAGCGGAGTCCACCTCATCGCGACCTTTGGAACGCTCGCGGCGGCGTTCGTCGTGCGTCCGCTCGGCGGGTTCATCTTCGGTCCGCTGGGCGACCGGATCGGGCGCCACCGCGTCCTGGTGGTCACCATCCTGATGATGACGGTGAGCACGACTGTGACCGGCCTGCTGCCCACCTACAGCACCATCGGCATCTGGGCGCCGATCCTGCTCGTCCTCGCGCGAATATTCCAGGGCCTGTCGACCGGTGGTGAATACGTCGGCGCCATGACCTATCTCGTCGAGCAGGCCCCCGATCACAAACGCGGCATGATGGTCGGGTTCCTGCCGATGGGCAATCTGGTGGGGTTCGTCCTGGCGGGCTTGCTGGTGACCGGGCTGCAGACCTGGCTGCCCGAGGACGCCATGCTGACCTACGGCTGGCGGATTCCGCTGCTGTTGGGCTTGCCTTTCGGGCTGGTGGCGCTGTTCCTGCGGCTGCGGCTGGAGGAGTCCTCTGCCTATCAGAGCGCCCATGACGACGCGCACGCGGGCGACCAGGGCCGGCAGCAGATTCACCGCACCATCGTCGAGCAGTGGCGGCCCATGCTGATCTGCGCGGCGCTGGTGCTGACTTCCCAGGTCGCCGACTTCATGCTCACCGGATACCTGCCGACGTACCTGCGGCTGTTCGTGCGTGTGGGCCGCACCGCCGGACTCGTCATGATCGTGACCACGTTGGCGATCCTGATGGGCACGGTGGTGCTCGTCGCGGCCTTGTCCGATCGCATCGGCGTCAAACCGATCATGTGGACGGGGTGCGGCCTGCTGATCGTCGCCTCCATCCCGGCGTTCCTGCTCATCCGCTTCGGCGGCATCTACCCGGTGATCTTCATCGGGGTGCTGCTGATCGGTTTGATGGAGCTGTGCTTCGACAGCACCGGGCCGGCCATGCTGCCGGCGCTGTTCCCCACCAACGTGCGCTACGGCGCGCTGGCCATCTCCTACAACATCTCGATTTCGCTAGTCGGCGGCATCACGCCGCTGATCGCCCAGGCTCTCGTTTCGGGCACCGGCAACGTGATGGTGCCGGCCTACATGCTGATCTTCGGGGGCGTGGTGGGCGCGATCACGCTGCTGTTCACCCCCGAAGTCGCCGGCAAGCCGTTGCCGGGCTCCGGGCCCGCGGTCGAAACCGAGCGGGAGGCTCGCGCGCTCGCCGACGACGTCCGCTAGCGACCGTCCCGGGGCGGATGGCTGTTTGGGCCGCCACCCGCTGTGGCTATTAGGAGGTAGGCCGTCCCTGCGGTGGGCGGCGCGACGGCAACAGTTGGGGGCGACACGCATGGAACCGATATCACCGACGGATGCGCTGTTCCTCCTCGGCGAATCACGCGAACATCCGATGCACGTGGGCGCGCTGCAGCTCTTCGAGCCGCCCGAGGATGCCGGCCCGCATTTCGTCCGCGAGTCCTATCAGGCGATGCTCGAATGCACCGACGTGCAACCGGCCTTCAGCAAGCGTCCGGCGTTCTTCGGCGGGGTCACCAACGTCGCGTGGTCCTTCGACAAGGAAGTCGAACTCGACTACCACCTTCGCCGTTCCGCGCTTCCGGAACCGGGACGGGTGCGAGACCTCCTGGAGCTGGTTTCCCGGCTGCACGGCAGCCTGCTGGACCGGCACCGCCCGATGTGGGAGGCGCACCTGGTCGAGGGCCTGCAGGACGGGCGGTACGCCGTGTACACCAAGTACCACCACTCCCTGATGGACGGCGTCTCGGCGCTTCGCCTGATGCAGCGGGCCTTCACCTCCGATCCCGACGACGACGAGGTGCGGGTCCCGTGGAGCATTGCGCCGCGCAAGCGCGGCGGACGCAGAAGTCCGTCGCTGTTCGGGCGGGTGGGCCGCACCGCGGGGTCGGCGCTGGCGTTGGCGCCGTCCACGCTGAAGCTCGCGCGGGCCGCGCTGCTCGAACAACAACTCACGCTCCCGTTCCAGGCGCCGCGGTCGATGTTCAACGTCCGGATCGGCGGTGCGCGGCGGGTGGCGGCCCAGTCCTGGGCGTTGGAGCGCATCAACGCGGTCAAGGCGGCCGCCGGCGTCACGGTCAACGACGTCATTCTCGCCATGTCGGCCGGGGCCCTGCGCGCCTACCTGCTGGATCAGAACGCGCTGCCGGACGCCCCACTGACCGCGATGGTTCCGGTGAATCTGCGCAAGGACGACGACGACCGCGGCGGGAACATGGTCGGCACCTTCCTGTGCAACCTCGCCACCGATCTCGACGATCCGGCGAGACGGCTCGAGATCATCAGCGCATCCATTCGCGACACCAAAGAGGTGTTCTGGCAGTTGCCGCCGGTTCAGCAGTTGGCCCTGTCCGCCTTCAACATCGGGGGCCTGTTCCTCGGGTTGGTCCCCGGCTACCTTTCCGCGGCCTCGCCGCCGTTCAACATCGTCATCTCGAACGTGTCGACGGGTCGCTCGGAGCAGCTGTACTGGCGCGGGGCCCGCCTGGACGGAAACTATCCGCTGTCCATCCCCCTCGACGGCCAGGCGGTCAACATCACGGTGACCAACAACGCCGACAACCTCGACTTCGGCCTGGTCGGCTGCCGGCGCAGCGTCCCGCACCTGCAGCGGATGCTCGGTCATCTAGAGGAGTCGTTGAAGGACCTGGAGATCGCCACGGGTGCCTGAGACGCCGTGCGCCACAGTCCTTTTCGGATCGGCGGTCAGGGCAGCTTGATCACGGACACGTACATCTCGACGATCGGGCGGAAGAGGTCCACGTCATCGAGTTGACTGCCCAACACCACCGAGTCGCTGGTGGCGACGAGGACCTGGGCGAACGTCGACGCGGGGATCAGCAACGTCCCGCCGAGCCGGTCGATGCCCGCCACGATGAACTTGGCCAGCGCCTCGACGGCCTCTGATCGCTTGGCGGCCACGCGTTCCCGCGCCTCGGGGTTGCGCAGCAGGTACAGCATGAACTCGTGACCCAGCGCGGCGTGCTCCGCCCCGCGATCGCGGCTGAGCTGGCTCCAGCGCTTGGCGATCTCGTCGAGTTCGCGCGCACCGACCTGCGTCGCCGGCGCCATCACCTCGGTGAAGTTGACGAAGTACCGGCGCCAGTAGCGGTCGCTGACCGCCAGAAACAGGTCTTCCTTCGTCGAGAAGTGTTTGTAGATCGCGCCTTTCGTGTACCCGGCGGCGTGGGCGATGTCGTCGAGCGTCGCGGCGACGAACCCCTTTTCGCCGAAGACTTCCTCGGCGGCATCGACCAATAGCGAGCGAGTGTGCTCGAGGCGGCGCTCTCGCGTCCAACGCTCAACCATGCGCCAGATTCTGCCAGAGCTTGCGAGAAGCTATTCCGTTTCTCAGATACTCGTGAGTATATTGCTCGGAGCGTGGAATGCCGACCCCGGAGGACACCAGCGTCATGAGCGATCTCGCGAACAGGAACCAGCCGTCGTCCGTCACCGAGCCACTGCCCGGCGCGGGCGAACTCGGCGCGCAGGCCGCGTCGCCGGTGCGACCGATCAAGATTTGGGCCGCCGCCGGTGGCGCGCTGCTGGTGCTCCAGCTCTACGTGTGGATCCGGTGGATCACCGGCCCGTATTTCGAGCGGGTGCCGTCGGGACCGAGCGAGCCGCCGATGTACATGAAGGTGCCGCTGATGGCGAACGCGGTGGTGCTATGGATCGCGCTGCCGGTCGTCGTGTGGTGGTTCTTCATCCGGCCGTGGCGGCGCGAGCGGCGGATCACGCTGGACGGCATGCTCGTGCTGTCGATGGGCCTGATGTTCTTCCAGGATCCGCTGCTGAACTACTTCAACACGTGGTGCACCTACAACACCTGGCTGTTCAACCGCGGCTCCTGGTCGTCGAACATTCCGGGTTGGGTTTCCCCGGAGGAGCCGGGCCGTCAGGTGTCCGAGCCGCTGTTGACCAACGCTCCGGGTTACGCCTACGGCGTCCTGCTGATCACGATCGTCGGGTGTTGGATCATGCGCAAAATCAAGACGCGCTGGCCGAACATCAGCAATCTTCGGTTGGTCCTCGTCACCTACGCGCTCGCGTTTGTCTTCGATTTCGTCATGGAGGGTCTGGTCCTGCTACCGATCGGCTTCTACACCTACCCCGGCGCCATCAGGTCCGTGTCGCTCAATGCCGACACCTACTACCAATGGCCGGTCTACGAAGGCCTGATGTGGGGTGGTGTGCAGGCCGCGCTGTGCTGTCTGCGCTTCTTCACCGACGATCGCGGCCGCACCGTCGTCGAGCGCGGATTGGACCACGTGCGAGGCGGATTCGCCAGACAGCAGTTCACGCGCTTCCTGGCGATCTTCGCCGGCGTCAGCTCGTGCTTCTTTTTCTTCTACAACGTGCCCGCGCAATGGATCGGAATGCACTCCGACCCGTGGCCCCAAGACCACCAGAAGCGTTCGTACTTCAACGGCGGCATCTGCGGCGACGGCACGGACACGCCATGCCCGAATCCCGCCCTGCCCATACCCACCAAGCGTTCCGGATACGTCGACGTGCACGGCCATCTCGTCCTCCCGCCGGGCGGCCAGCTGCCGGAGGTCGTCCCCTTCGAGGGCGCGCGAGGGCGCTAGGTGCTGACGGATTCCCAGCCCACCGTGCGCCCGGCGTCGGAGGCACCGTTCTATCGGCCCGCCGGCGATGAGGTGGAGGTGTTCCGCGCCGCCGCGCGCCGCGGCCTGCCGGTGCTGCTGAAGGGCCCGACGGGATGTGGCAAGACCCGGTTCGTGGAGGCGATGGCCCACGCGCTCGGCCGCAACCTGATCACCGTCGCGGCGCACGAAGACATGACGTCGGCCGACTTGGTCGGGCGTTTCCTTCTCAAAGGGGGGGAAACGGTCTGGGTGGATGGGCCGTTGACGCGGGCCGTTCGCGAGGGCGCGATCTGCTACCTGGACGAGATCGTCGAGGCGCGCCAGGACACCACGGTGGTCATCCATCCGCTCGCCGATCATCGCCGCGAGCTTCTGGTCGACCGCCTGGGAACGACCGTGCCCGCGGCACCGGGATTTCAACTGGTCATTTCCTACAATCCCGGCTACCAGAGCGTGCTGAAGAACATCAAAGAGTCGACCCGGCAGCGATTCGTGGCCATCGAACTCGACTTCCCGCCCGTCGAGGCCGAGACGGAAGTCGTTGCCCACGAAGCGGGAATCGACGATGCGACGGCACGCGCCCTGGTCACCGTGGGCAACGCGATCCGAAAGCTCGATGGCTCACCGCTGCGCGAGGTGTCGTCCACCCGCACGCTGATCCTGGCCGGCAGCCTGGTCGCCGAAGGACTCAGCCTGCGCAGCGCCGTCCAGGCGGCGATCGTGCGGATCCTCTCCGATGACCGGGAGGTCGTCACGGCACTCGGCGAGCTCGTCGATTCCCTGCTGCCTCCAAGGTGATGGATCCCGTTGGCCCGCAACGGTATCGGCTCCTCGCCACCTACCTGGCCGGCCGGGCCGTCGACGTCGCCCGGGCGGCGCCCGGCCAGGACGCCTACACGAACGGCGCCGTCATCTTCGTCCCGGCCGCCGACCCAGCCGGGCAGCAGCGCCGGCAGGTGCTGGTCCAGGCCGCCCTGCTCGGCGCGGGCAGCCTGGATCGGCGGCTGGTGAAGCGGCTGCGAGGCCGGCCGGCGATCGCGCGCCGCTACCTCGCGCTGGAAGGCCACCGGGTGCTCGCCGAACTCGCCCCCACCGTTGCGCTGGCGGCGGCACTTCGCCCCGACGGTGATCCCCGCACCGCGACCGCGGACGGGTCCCTCGAAATGGCCAGGGGCACAAGCCGAATCGCGGACCCTCCGGCGTGGTTCGGTGTCATCCGTCCGGCGCAACTACTGGCGTCGTCCGACAGCCGGGCCGCGCCGGCCACGGATACGGACCTGCGGACGGCGATCGAGCTCGTCGCCGAGCGGGAGCCCGACGACGAGGACGACGCCGCCTCCGAGGAAAGCAAGGTCCTCAAGCTGTTCGAGAATCCGCTGCTGCGTTCGCGGGCACTGATGGACTTTCTGCGAAAACTGTTGGGCGAGGCGCCGTCGCGCGGCGACGACTCGTCGGGCGGGGAGTTTGAGGCGCGCTCGATCCGGCCGGCACGAGCGGTCGGCGCGTCAGCCCGTCCACTTCCGACGCGCATCAATTTCGTCGGCGACCGGCCCGGCGCTGCTCTGGGAATCGGCGGTGCACTGCATCCGGAATGGGACGTCTTCAACAACCGCTATCGGGCGGACTGGTGCCGCGTCATCGATTTTCCGCTCACCAAGCCCACCCACATCTCGGCCGCGCACGTCTCGCACGACGACGAGCTGCGGCGGCGATTGGCACGCGTCGGTCTCGGCCCCAAGCTCTTACGCGCGCGCCCCGACGGTGACGAGATCGACATCGAGGCGCTCGTCGATCTCTTCGTCGACCTGCGCTCCGGTTGTTCACCCACGGAGGCTGTCTACACCCAGCGCCGCAACGTCGTTCGGAACCTCGGCGTCCTCATCCTGCTCGACGCGTCCGGATCGGCCACCGACGCCGACCTGCGGGGGAACAGGGTCCACGACCACCAGCGGCGCGCGGCGGCAACCGTGGCGATGACCCTGGAGGAACTCGGCGACCGCGTGGCCATCTACGCGTTTCGATCCCACGGGCGGCACGCCGTGCACCTGCCGGCGATAAAAACGTTCGGACAGCGCTTCGGCGCCCCGCAACGCGCCCGGCTCAATCAGCTTGAGCCGTCGGGGTATACGCGCCTAGGTGCGGCGATCCGCGGCGCGGGCGAGATACTCAACACCGAAGCCCGCACACCCAACCGGCTGCTGCTTGTCCTGTCCGACGGGTGCCCCTACGACGACGGCTACGACGGTCGCTACGCGGAGGCCGACGCGAACAAGGCGCTCGAGGAACTCCGTGGCGACGGAGTGGCCTGTTTGTGCCTGTCGATCGGGAGCGCCACCGCCGCCGAAGAGCTCGAGCGCGTCTTCGGCTCCGCGCGCTACGTCAGCGCCGCGACCCTGGCCGAGGTGAGTCCGCGGATGGACGAGATGTTCCTGACGGCGCTACGTGAGCGCGCCGCACCGGGGCCGGCGTGAGGGTGGGATTGCTACCACGACGCCTACTGTAAGGTCCACGGTAAGACTGCGCATGCCCGCTTTGGGGAAGGGTGAGCCATGCCAAGCACTGTTGACACGCGACATCAGCCACGGCCCGACGTCGATCTGACCGATGGCGCCTTCTACGCGGGCGACTCGCGCCCGGTCTATCGGTGGATGCGCGAGAACGAGCCGGTCTTTCGGGACCGCAACGGGTTGGCCGCCGCGGCGACGTATCAGGCCGTGATCGACGCCGAGCGGGCGCCCGAGCTGTTCTCCAACGCCGGCGGTATCCGGCCGGACCAGGACGCGCCGCCCATGATGATCGCGATGGATGACCCCGCCCACCTGTTGCGGCGCAAACTCGTCAACGCGGGCTTCACCCGGAAACGCGTCAAGGACCGGGAGGCCTCGATCGGCGCGCTGTGCGACGCCCTGATCGACAACGTCTGCGAACGCGGCGAGTGCGACTTCGTCTGGGACCTCGCCGCCCCGCTGCCCATGGCGGTCATCGGCGACATGCTCGGGGTCCTGCCCGAGGAGCGGCAGATGTTTCTGCGCTGGTCCGACGACATGGTCACCATGCTCAGCAGCACGACCGCGCAAGAGGACTTCCAGGTCTCCATCGACGCCTTCGCCGCCTACACCGAATACATGACGAGCATGATCGCGGCGCGCAAGGCCGAGCCGACCGATGACTTGGTCAGCGTGCTGGTGCACGCGGAGGTGGACGGCGAGAAGCTCGCCGACCACGAGATCGTGACCGAGGTGCTGTTGTTGCTCATCGGCGGCGACGAGACCACCCGGCACACGCTGTCCGGCGGCACCGCGCAGATCCTGCGCCACCCGCAACAGCACCGGCAACTGGTCGACGACGTGGCGCTGCTGCCCAACGCGATCGAAGAGATGCTGAGGTGGACCGCGCCGGTCAAGAACATGGCCCGCACCATGACCGCCGATCTCGAGTTCCACGGCACCCAGCTCGCGCGGGGCGAGAAGATCATCCTGCTCTTCGAATCGGCGAACTTCGACGAGGCCGTGTTCGGGGATCCCGAGAGCTTCCGGATCGACCGCTACCCCAACAACCATCTGGCATTCGGCTTCGGAACCCATTTCTGCCTGGGCAACCAGCTGGCGCGTCTGGAGCTCTCGATGATGCTCGAGCGACTACTCAAACGCCTGCCCGACATGGAGTTGGCGTCTCAGGACCCGCTGCCGCTGCGGCCGGCCAACTTCGTCAGCGGCCTCGAGCGCATGCCGGTCACGTTCACGCCCTCGGCGCCCTCGGGCGGCTGAGCTCGGTTCCTGCGTGAAAGTTATTGCTGGACAGCGCTATCCGCGTCGGTCGTGTAGTCTAAATAGACGCTGGTGCCGTTGGGGCGGGCGTGGATCGTGCAGTGATCGGCGAGGCGGTGCATCAGCGTGATGCCGCGCGAGGCGCGGGGATCGGTGGTCTGCCTCGACGAGGGCTTGCGCCAACTTCCGCGATCGCTGACGCATACCCGGATTGACTCGGCGGCGGGATCGTAGCTGGCCTGCAATTTCATTGCGCCGGCCTCGCGACGGGAGCGGTAGGCGTGCTCGACGCAATTGGCCAACGCCTCGTTCACCCCCAGAACGACGTCCTCACGAATGTCCTCCGACGCGCGCACCTCGTGCCGCAGCCAGTGTTGCAAAACATGGCGCCACTTCGCCGCCGTATCGGGGCGCGCTGTGCCCGCGAGCGTCAAGCGCACCGGCGCGGCTGTCTCCTGCAGTAGCGGACTCATGAGAGCCGGATACCCAGATGCGGTTGCGGCGATAACCTTCTCGCGGTATCGCTTCGGCCACAGACCGGTTTCCATCCAGGATCGCCTGGTCACGACGCCGGGAGGCGGTCAGTGCCGACGGCGCGGCGTCAGCACCGGCGTCACGAGTTCGCCGGTGTCGAGGTAGCTGTCGAGGTTGCGGATCGCCAGCTGCGCCATCGCCCGGCGGGTCCGGGCCGTGGCGCTGCCGATGTGCGGGAGAAGGACCACGTTGTCCAGGTCGCACAGTTCGGCCGGCACCTGCGGCTCGTCGGCGTAGACGTCCAAGCCGGCCCCCGCCAGCTCGCCGCCGACGAGCAGCTCCACCAGCGCGTCCTGATCGACGACGCTGCCCCGGGCGATGTTGATCAGATACCCCTCGGGACCCAAGGCCGCCAGCACGGAGCGGTCGACCAGCTTGTGGGACTCGTGGTCGCCCGTGGTGGCGACGACCAGCACGTCGACCGACTCGGCGAGCTCCACAGCCGACGCGGCGTAGCGGTAGGGCGACCCGTCGATGCGATGCCGGTTGTGATACGCGATGGCGCAATCGAATCCGAGCAGCCGGGTGGCGATCGCCGAACCGATGCGGCCCAGGCCGAGGATGCCCACCTGGAGGCCGCTGACGTCTCGGGCGTACGGGAACCGGCCCTCGCGCGCCCAGCGGCCCGCCCGCACGTAGCGGTCGGCGGCGCCGAAGCGGCGCAGGGTCATCAGCATCAGGCCCAGCGCCGTGTCGGCGACCGTGTCCGACAGCACGTCCGGGGTGTTGCTCACGCCGATGCCGCGGCGCTTCGCCGCCTCCAGGTCGATCAGGTCCACCCCGGCCCCGTCGTTGACGATGGCCTCGAGGTTGGGCAGCGCGGCGATGGTGTCGGCGTCGACGCCCGGCGGTCCCCACGTCAGCAGCACGCGCACGTCGGCGCCGTGCTCGGCCAGGAATCGGGCCCGCGCCGGGCCGTCGGGAAGCTTCGCAATCTCGTAGCGCGCCGCCAGTTCTTCTGCCAGCGTCGGCTCCAGCTCGCCGACCCTCAGCACGCCGCTCAGATCCTTGGCCGTCACGTCCCCATCATGCGTGAAGCCCGCGCGGTATCGAGCGACGGGCCGCGTGGGAAGCAATCGCGATGCGGGACGGTTGAACCGCGAATGCGCATCGGAGTCGTCTTCCCGCAGACCGAGCTCGGACCGGATCCCGCCGTCCTACGCGCCTACGCCGAGCGCGTCGAGGAGCTCGGGTTCGCCCACATCCTGGCCTACGACCATGTCGTCGGCGCCGACACGACCGTGCACCGGGGCTTCGAGGGCCCCTACGACATCGACTCGACGTTTCACGAGCCCTTCGTCATGATGGGCTACCTGGCCGCGGTCACCAGCCTGGAACTCGTCACGGGCGTCATCATTTTGCCGCAGCGGCAGTCGGTGCTGGTGGCCAAGCAGGCCGCCGAGGTCGACCTGCTCACCGGCGGGCGCTTGCGGCTCGGTGTCGGATTGGGCTGGAACGCCGTGGAGTACGAAGCGCTCGGGGAGACATTCACCAACCGCGGAAAACGTTCCGAGGAACAGGTCGAGCTCATGCGCATGCTCTGGACGCAGCGATCGGTCACCTTCAAGGGCAAGTACCACACCGTGACCGGCGCGGGCCTGGCCCCGCTGCCCACCCGGCGGCCGATCCCGGTGTGGTTCGGGGCGGCCTCCGATCGGGCCTACGAACGCGCCGGCCGCCTCGGCGACGGGTGGTTTCCGATGACCGCGCCGGGCCCCGACCTGGACCACGCGCTCGCGCAGGTGAACCGGGCGGCCGAGGCGGCGGGCCGGGACCCGCGGAGCATCGGCATGGAAGGCCGGGTCAGCTGGACCGGCGACCCCGACAAGCTCGCCGCCGACATCGCCGCGTGGAAAGCCGCCGGGGCCAGCCATCTGTCGGTGAACACCATGAAGGCCGGTTTCGCGCACGTCGACGACCACCTCGCCGCATTGGAACGAGTGGCCGCCGACCTGACCTAGCGTCCCGCGTCAGGCGCGAGCGTCCGCGGAGAGCTGAGCGACCAGGCTCAGGTGCGCGTTGCGGCGGTGGGGTTTTGACGGCTTGCCCTCGTCCCCAACGGATTCCGTCTCGAGCGTTTCGCGGAGATGAACCTCCCCGCCCGTGGCGGTATGCCGCCGCTGCCAGTCGCTGATCGCCTGATGGGCCGCATGGTCGAGATAACTCGTGAGCAGGTGCAGCGTCACCGACGTGCGTTCCGGGATGGACGCCAGGACACCGGTCAGCCTCGGCAACGACAGGAACGTGCACGCCCCCTCGACGACGACGTGCCATCCATCCCCCACGGGCTTGGCCTCGATCCGGGCGCGCACCACCCGCCAACCGGTCACGATGACCGCCAAGGCGAGTCCGATCATGACGCCGTGCAGCAGGTTGAGAAAGACGACGCTGGTGATGGTCACCAGGTAGACGGCGAGATCACCGTTGCGCAGGGCGGTTTCGATGTGCGCCGGTTTGAGCAGTTCGATCCCGATGACGATGAGTAGGCCGGCAAGCGCAGCGGTCGGGATCTTTTCGACCAGCCCGGCGAAGGGCACGGCGAAGAGCAGGATCCAGAACCCGTGCATGATCGTCGAGGCGCGCGTTCTCGCACCGGCGTTCACGTTGGCCGCGCTGCGCACGATGACACCGGCGATGGGCAGCCCACCGATCGCGCCCGACGCGATGTTCGCGGCGCCCTGCCCGATCAGCTCGCGGTTGAAGTCGGTTCGCGGTCCGTTGTGCATGCGGTCGATCGATACCGCAGTCAGCAGGCTCTGGACGCTGGTGATCAGGGTGACCGTGATGACGGCGATCACCACGGCGCCCCAATTCCCGTGCGGCAGCGTCGGTAATTGCAGCGCGTCGAGCACCGAGCCGTTCAGCACGATCCGGGATACGTGGAAGGGGAACACCACCGAGATCGCCGTGACCACCACGATGGCGACCAGTGGCCCGGGGATGCTGGCCACCCGCGCCGGAACCCAGCGCCAGGCAACGAGGATGGCGATCACCAGCAGCCCCAGCACCAGCCCCGGCCGGTGAGCGCCGACAATCTGCGCGGGCAGCCCGGTGACGTTGCTCCATGCCGAGCTTTCCGAGGCGCCACCCAGCAGCACGTGCACTTGCTGTAGCGCAATCGTGATCCCGATGCCGGCCAGCATGGCGTGCACGACGACCGGCGAGATCGCCAGTGCGGCGCGTGCAATTCGGCTGAATCCCAACACAACTTGCAGGATTCCGGCGACGACCGTGATGAAACATGTGATGCCCCAGCCGAACTGATGGACGACATCGGCGACGATGACGGTCAGTCCGGCGGCGGGCCCACTGACCTGCAGGGGCGACCCGCCGATCCATCCTCCGACGATGCCCCCGACGATCGCCGCGATCAAGCCGGCGAGAACGGGCGCATCCGAAGCGATTGCGATCCCGAGGGACAACGGGAGCGCCACCAGGAAAACCACCAGCGATGCGGGCAGGTCGTATTGGGCGATCTCGCGGAACCGGTCAATGCGGGACGATACGCCCTGCTCCACCCCTTGCCGACCCGACGATTCAGCGTGTTGCAAGAGCTTCTCCTGAATTCGTCAATGACGGTGGACTTTTGGGGTATCCATCCGACAACGGCAACCGGAACACTTCGTAAAGCCGTGCGGCCCAGGCGATTCAAATTCACTGAACATCATTGTTCAGCAGGGCGTGCCTGGCCTCTGCGTACGAAAGTAGGTGGGCAACCAAGACCGGTCAACCGGACGGGCCTGGCGCATATCGAATGCAAATGTTTGCGCGGGCCCGTCAGCGGTGCCGCAAATTTCTCATTCCAGAACGAAGACCGGGATCTGTCGTGCCGTCTTGGTTTGGTATTCCGCGTAGGGAGGAAAGGCCTCAACGGCCCGCTGCCACCACTCGTCGCGCTCGGGCCCCTCGAGTTCGCGAGCCGTGAGCGTGGCGACCTTGTCGCCGTCTTGCAGCGTCACCGTCGGGTTCGCCTTGACGTTGGCGTACCACGCGGGATGCTCGGGGGCGCCACCGTGGGACGCGACGATGACGTAGCGGCCGTCCTTCTCGACCCGCATCAGCGGTACGTAACGCTGTTTGCCGGACTTCGCCCCCGTGACGGTCAGCAGGACGATGGGCCGGTCGAAGACCTCGACCCCGTCGGTGGTGCCGCGACTCAGGATTTGTTCGGTCTGCTCGCGGACCCAGCCCCTGGGGCTCAGCTCGATGTGGTCGCCCATAACGACAGTGAACACCACCGCCTGCTCCGGCGGAGCGGGTACAGTCGAGTCGTCACTTACATAAGCTAACTAATCAGGCGTTCGTGGCCGAGAGGAGATTGGCGTGGCCCGCACCGAGAACGACACGTGGGATCTGGCGTCCAGCGTCGGAGCCACCGCGACAGCGGTCGCCGCACAGCGCGCGATCGCCTCCCAAGGCCCGGACGCCCTGCTGAACGACCCCTGGGCCGACCCGCTCGTGCGCGCCGTCGGCACCGAGACCTTCATCAAGCTCCTCGACAGCCCGCTCGACCGCAGCGACGATCCGCTGCTGAACCGCCAGGCCGTCAAGGAACAGATCACGGTGCGCACCCGGTTTTTCGACGACTTCTTCCTGCAGGCGACGGGCTCGGGCATCCGGCAGGCCGTCATCCTGGCGTCCGGACTGGACACCAGGGCCTACCGGCTGGCCTGGCCCGCGGGCACGATCGTCTACGAGATCGACCAACCCGAGGTCATCGAGTTCAAGACGCGGACGCTGGCCGGCCTGGGTGCCACGCCGGCCGCGGAGCGGCGGACGGTTCCGATCGACCTGCGAGACGATTGGCCGACGGCGCTCGCGGAAGCCGGATTCGACGCCGCGCAACCGACCGCCTGGAGCGCCGAGGGCCTGCTCGTCTACTTGCCGCCCGAGGCGCAAGACCGCCTGTTCGACAACATCGCCGCCGCGTCGGCGACCGGCAGCCGGATCGCCACAGAACACTTGGACCTGCGCAAGATTCCGTCGGATTGGGCACAGAAGCTGACCGAGCGGTCACGGCGCATCGGGTCCAGCATCAATCTGGCCGAGCTTTTCTACACCGGCGAGCGCAACACCGCGGCCGAATACCTCGCCGCGCGCGGGTGGCGGACCGACGTACGGACCACCGAGCAGGCCTTCGCCGCCCAGGGGTTCGGCGTGCCCAACGATGAGCTGGCCTCGTTCGGCGACGCGTCGGGCTACCTGACCGCGACACTTCGGTAGCGGCCACCACGGGCATCGCCGGCGCGCCGATCCCCGCTATATCAACTTTGTTGACACATATCAGGGTGGTTGATATCAATGGTGGTATGACTCAGCCAACGCAAGAGATGTTCGAAGCTGCTTACCGGGGCGAGGCCCCCGAGATGGGCGAGGGCAACCGGCCGCCATGGAGCATCGGTGAGCCGCAGCCCGAGATCGCGGCCCTCATCGAGGCCGGCAAGTTCCACGGCGACGTGCTCGACGCCGGTTGCGGTGAGGCGGCGGTGTCGCTGTACCTGGCCGAACGCGGTTTCACCACGGTGGGCCTGGACCAGTCGCCCACCGCCATCGAGTTGGCGCGCGAGAAGGCCGCCCGGCGCGGCCTGACCAGCGCCAGCTTCGACGTCGCGGACATCAGTGCCTTCACCGGGTACGACGGCCGCTTCGGAACCATCGTCGACAGCACCCTGTTCCACTCGATGCCCGTCGAGCTGCGCGACGGCTATCAGCAGTCGATCGTGCGGGCCGCCGCGCCCGGAGCGTCGTACTTCGTGCTGGTCTTTGACCGCGCCGCCATGCCGGCCGATGGCCCGGTCAATGCGGTCACCGAAGACGAACTGCGCGACGCGGTCTCCAAGTACTGGGTGATCGACGAGATCCGCCCGGCCCGCATCCACGCCAACGTGCCGGAGAGCTTTCTGGAAGGCTTCCAGGCCTTCGCCGGTGCCGACATCCGTGACGAGGGCAACGGCCGCAAGTCCGTAGGGGCCTGGTTACTGTCCGCGCATCTCGGCTAGCGGCGCGACCTACGGGCCGTCCCAGCTCTCCGGCAACATCGGCAGACGGGCGCCGTCACCGGGCTGATTGCCGGCCAACCTGATCAGGCCTCCCGCCCGCACGTCGGGCTTGGGCAGCGTCCCGGTGAAACCCTCGATCGCACCGGGGGAGTCCGACGCCAGGGCCCGGTCGGGCTGGGACGCGCTCACCGCGCCGGAATCGTCGTCGGCCTCGATGAATTCGTACCGGTGGCCGGGGTCGATGACCGAACGCGGGCGGCGCCGCGACCGTGCCCGCTCCCGTTCCGGCGCGCTCGCGCGCGCCGCCGCCGCGGCGGCCTGCGCGGCCGGTAGCCCGGTTCTGGTGCGGCTCTGCGCTTTCGAACCCATGCCGAGGCCGAGGCCGCCCACCATGTAGCCGAAGCCCTCGGCGCCGGTCACCGGAGCGGGGGGCGTGGGGGGCGCCGCGGGCGGCGCGACGGTGGAGACCGTGGTCGCCGGGGCCGATGTCATCGACGTGACCGGGGCCGCCGGGGAGGTCGGGGCCATCGGAGCCATCGCCGGCGCAACCGACACCAGCGGCGGCTGCATCCCCACCACGGCGGGTTGCGGGGCGGCCACGGGCGCCGGGGCCGGCGCAGCCACCCCGGCCAGCCCCGCCAGGCCCGCCAGTCCGGCGAGTCCTCCCAGGCTGGTGATGGACAGGCTCAAGCCGACCTGCAACAGCAGCGGCAGCTCCTGGAGGATGAACCGCAGCGTCCTGATCGTCCAGTTGATGATCCGGAAGGTCTGCCAGGCGATGAAATAATTCATCAGCGCCGGGAATGTGGACGGGTTGAGCAGACCTGACGCGTTCTGCTGAAGCCACGCCAGGGCCTGGGCGTTTCCGTTGAAGAAGTTCCCCAGATTCTGCAGATACTCCGACGGGCTCCAGTTCGGCTGTCCCTGGCCGGGGATCTTTTCGCCGTCGGGCCCGAAGAGCATCTCCCAGATCTCTTCGGGTGTGGGCAATTGGAACGACCCCTGCCCGCCACCGCCGCCGCCGCCCGATCCGGTTCCGGTCCCGCCGCCCGCCCCAGTTCCGGTCTCGGTCCCGGTTCCACTACCGGTTCCCTTGCCACCGCCCGAGCCGGCGCCGCTGGTCAATTGCACGGCTTCGGTCGTGACCTGATAGGTGCTCATCGTGGTGGCCGCCTGGGTCCACATCCGCGCGTAGTCGGCCTCGTTGAGCGCAATCGGAATCGTATTGACCCCAAAGAAATTCGTTGCCACCAAGGCGGCGTGCATGGCATGGTTGGCGGCCAACTCGGGCAGCGTCGGCATCGCGGCCAGGGCGGCCGCGTAAGCGGTGGCCACCCCCTGATGTTGGGCGGCCGCCTCGGCGCTCAGCGTGCCGGCCAGCTCCAGCCAGGCCAGGTACGGCATGTGCGCGGCGACATACGTTTCCGCGGTCGGGCCATCCCACGCCCCGGCCGATCCGGTCAGTACCGCCGTCAATTCCGTTGCCGCCGACTGGTATTGGGAGCTCAGGGCGGCCCAGGTGCCCGCGGCGGCGAGCAGCGGGCCCGGCCCGGGACCACTGCTCAGCAACGTCGAATGCACCTCGGGGGGCAGCGCCATCCATACCGGAGCGGTCATCGTCAGCCGCCTGCCCCCAGGTACGTCGCCGCGTCCGCCGCGTCCTGGGTTTCGTAACCGATGCCCGCGAGGCTCACACCCAGCCCGGCCCGGCCCAACACCTCGACGCCCTTGGCCGCCGCGGCCGTATGCTGGCTGCCCCTGCCGCTGAAAACCGCGGCGGCTCCGAGCGATACCGGATCGGCCGCCGGTGGAACCACCGCCGAGACCACCGGGGCGGCGGCCGCATGCGCGGCCGCGAGCTGGGCGGTGATCGCCTCCACCGCCGCGCTCGTCGCGGCCAGGCCCTCGGGAAGGACTCGTAGCGTCATAGCGGCCACTCCTCACATCGGTTTCTGCCCATGAACGTCGCCGCCACCCAGGCGAGCAGACCGGCTGACAATCCGAAAACCAGATGCCAGCCGGCCTTTTCGAGCAGCCCGCTCGACACCCAAATCGACACATGACCGCCGGCGCGCAGGCCGAACACCGAACTAGCCAGTGCGACAAGATGAATCGGGCCGGCGGCTGGCGCCAGCAACCATCGCCGCACCCGCACCGCCGGCAGCGCGGCGGCGGCGTACAGCAACGCCGCCGCGGCCACATAGCGACTACTCCACAACGGCTCGCCCCACCCGTGCATCGGCAACGTCGCCACCGTGGAGGCCGCCCCGACCACGAGCACCGTCTCGCGCCGGACGGCTACCAGCGCCACCGCCACCAATAGGGTCAGCCAGACCAATCCACGGTGCCCGGGCAGGCCCAGCGGGATCCGGACATCGGTGGAGGCGACGATCGTGGCGGCCGCAAGCAGGGGGAACACCGCCTCGCGGACGGCCATGAAGCCGGCCGCAGGGCGTTGCATCACGGTCATCCGGAAAGCATAAATTGCGAGCGGCTAGCCTGGCCCTCATTTGCGGCGTATTCACAGGATAAGATCCGAAAATGCGCAGCTATATGCCGTCGCTTCGGGCAGTCGCGGTCCTGGCCGTCAGCGCTGGGATCGCGGCGTGCGGCCCCTCCGGGACCGACAACCGGCTCGTCGTCCAGGACAACCACCGCGTCCTCGACCAGTTCACCATCGCGCAGCTGCAGCAGCTCCCCCAGGTGGAGATCACCACGCCGCAATCGCACGGAGCGCAGGCCCAGAAGGGGCCCAGCGTGCGCTCGATTCTCAACGCGGCGGGCGCGGCCGACGCCACCCGGGTCCGGGTCGAGGGGCGTGACCCGGCCCAGACGCTGATCGCCGCCGCGCTCGACGATCAAACCATCCTCAGCTTCACCAAACGCAACACGCTCAAGCTGACGGGCGCGCGGCTCAGCCGCGATCAATGGGTTCGCGATGTCACCGCCCTGGTGGTCAACCCATGACCGAAGCTCTCGCGCTCGCCGGTGTGGACCTGCTCGTCGGCATCGACGACACCGACAACGCCTACACACCCGGCACCGGTCGGCGCGCCCGCGCGCTGCTTCGCGAGTTGGCGGCGGCGGGCCTCGGCGCGCCCGCCGGCGCCACCCGTCACCAGCTGCTCGTCGACGACCGGATCCCCTATACGTCCCACAATTCGAGCGCCTGCCTGGCCTGGCGCAGCGCCGACGGCGACCCCCACGGGGCACGAGGCGAAATCATCGAACTCGCCGGGCGATTCCTGGAACGGGTCTGCCCACCCGACGCCGACCCCGGCCTCGCCGTCGTCATTCCTGGGGATCTCGACGACGCAGCGCCACTCATCGAGTTCGGTCGCCGCGCCAAACGAGAGGTGTTGCATCCCAGCGAAGCCCGCGAACTCGCCCCAGCTCTCGGGGTGCATCTGTCGGGACACGGCGGCACCCGGGAGGGCATGACCGGCGCGCTGGCGGCGATCGGACTGCACCTGTCCGGCAACGACGGCCTTTTCATCACCCTGCCCGGCATCCGCAAGCTGCCCCACCACGCCACGCTCGACACCGTCCGCACCCTGACACCGATCGATCTCGCCCGCGACGACCTGCACCGCCAGCCGACACCCGGCGAGGTGATCGAACTGGGCGACTGGGTGCGCCCGGTGCTGCTCGACGGACTGGCCGTGCTGCTTCTCGAGCCACCGCGCGGTCAGGACGAGGGCGGTAGAACCTGGCGCACCGCCCCGCGCGCCGTGGTCAAACGGTATTGAGTGTTTCGACGCATGCGATTCGGGCGACCCTGACAGGAGCCATCGCAGACGTTCGGAGGAGATCCCGGTGGATCAGGAAGTCAACGCCGACTCGCCCGCTGCGCCCCAGGACGCGCGGAAGACAACCGAGGAACAACGCAAACTCCAGGAACAACTCGAGCACCAGCACGAAGACCCCCACGCGCCGGGTTTGCACCAGTCGCGGCACGACACCCCCGATGAGACCACGCGATAGGGTCACCGACAACTGTTGATTACCAATGGATTTCGGATCTCCGTTATTGTCGATCAGCCTTCGCTGTGCTCGATGCGGGCTCGGCGATCGTGGGCGAGCGCCGCGACCGCCACCCAGGTCAGGGTCAGGCCCCCGAGGGCCGCCGCGGGGATCGCCCACACGCGCCGGGCCATCAGCGCGTTATTGCACTGACGCACGTAGTTGCTGCCCGCCGCGTGCGGCGCGCCGGCGCTTGCCTTTTGGCCGGGCGGTTTCTTCTCCGCGTTGAAGGCCTGGGTCAGATCGGTGGTAAAACCGCTGCCGCATTTGACTTGCCAGCCGAACTGGTCGTAGGCCTCGATGAAAACCGGGAACCGGAGCGCGAAAAGTCCGCCGGCCAAGAACACCACCGCCGCGAAGACAATGAGCGGTCCGCGGGTGATCATCCCCCTGAGCCCCCTAGGTCATGCACACGTTGGCGAAAAGCAGCACCGGCCAGGACACGATCGAGCCGAGGAACGACACCACCAAATCGACGCCGTGCATGTCGTGCAGATGCGCCGTGTGGGTGCTCGACCAGATCACGCCGACGATCAGGTACGGCGTACCCAGCAGGATGCCCAGTCCCAGCAGTTCGGCGATGCTCAACTGATACTCGAGGAGCTTGCGGAGCCTGCTGAGCATGAGCGTCCCTTTCGCGCGGGCGCTGCCGGAATTGCCGCCGACCCACACCAAGCGATGAGGACCACCACATTCCGGCGCGCGGACTAGACGCTGAATATGTTAATCCCGATTCGCACGTTTTGGTAGTGCAGGGGACCGGCCGGCGGTGATCGGCACGACGGCTTCACGCGGAGATATGCTGCTGCAACGGCACGTTCAGCACCGCCGACTCGTCGATCGCTACGCACGCATCACAGCAAGTGCAGCGCGGTTCTTCGGATTGAATTGTCTGTCAGCGACGTTGTCGGATCTCGCCGACCGCGTCGGGCGATGCGGCCGGCCGCCCCAGCACCGTCACTTCCATCAGGCGACGAACCGTGAGCGTGGCGGACAGGCTGGTGTCGGGGTACACGAGTCGCCCGATGTCCACCGCGAGCGCGAACGCGGCGTGCACGGCGTACCGCGCGCGTCCCAGGGTGAGTTCCGGCCTGGCGGCGACGGCCAACCGGGCCCAGGATTCGACGGTCGAGCGCTGAATGTTGTAGAGCAGCACCGCATCTGACTCGGGCAGGTTGTGACGCTCGGTGTAATAGACGCACGCGAGCTCGGGGTTGGCGAAGGACCGGGTCACATAGGCGTCGATGAGCCGGGCGAGCGCCTGCTCCGGGTCGTCGCTGGTGGCCAGGATGCTGGACAGGTCGCCGGAGAGTTGGTCGGCGGCGCGCCGGTAGTAGACCGCCAAGATGGCGGCCTTCCCCGGAAAGTATTGGTAGATGCTGGCAACCGGTATGCCCACCGCGGCGGCGATGTCCTCCATCGCGGTCTCGCGGTAACCGCGTTCGTTGAACAGGCGCATTGACTCGTGGAGCAGCAGCTCGTAGCTGCCCGCGGCGCTGGTCAGCGTCGACGTCCGCAGCGGTTCGGAGCCGCGTCGGTGCTGCGCCGGCAACTCGGCGTGCAGCACCGCGGTCGCGATATCGGTGAGCGCCGCCCGGATCTCCGCGTTGCCGAGGCGGGACCGATGGTCGGTGATGCTGCCGATGACGCTCAACGTGGCCGCCGACAGCAACCAGCGTTGCCGCGATGTGAGTTTGGGGCGCAGCCTGACCAACGGCCGCTGCAGGCGCCGGTTGATCAGCTTGATCTGCTCCGCCGAAGCGCGTTGGTCGTCCCCGCGCAGATAGCGGCCTTCCCACCGATACAGCCCGCCGGTGGTGCGGTTGACGATCGTGGTGTCGATCAGCGCACGGGTGAGCGCGCTGAGGACCTTTTCGGGATCGGCGTCGGCGGGCACGTCGTCGGCGAACGCCGTCGCGTCGACCAGTTGCTGGCCCAGCGCCAAGACGACATCGCGGAACAGGTCGTATTTGCCTTGCGAATGCCGGTACAGCGCGGCCGCGGAAATCCCGACCCTCGCCGCGATATTCTCCATGCTGACGGCGTGGTAGCCCAGCTCGCTGAAGGCATCGGTGGCGGCGCGGGCGATCTGGATCTTGCGGTCCTTCGGGCGCCGCTTGACGTGATCCGCAGACGAGCGGCTAGCCGATGGCATACAGATCACCGTAGCCGCAGCGGCGGCTGATCGGGCGATCGGTGGACCGCCGGTTTTGTGGGGACGGCAAGTTGGGGCCGCGCGCCCGGGCGCAGCGTCGTACGCGAGGTCATTGGACGTCTAACCCCGTTACGCCCCGCCGAATTCCGGCCGCAGCACCGGGCTGAGCGCGCTGAGCGGGATGTGTGGCTGGGCGGTGCCTCCGTCCATAAACCATTGCTGGGACTGCCCGTACTGGATCGGGGAGTCGTGCCCGACCGGGTAGTCCGGCATGTAGAGAATCAGCTCGTCGGGCGTGAGCGCCCACGCCTTGTAGCCCCCGGAGAACACGTTGTCCGGTGTCCAGCGGTCGACGGTGAACGGATATGTCCCCGGGGTGTGTTGCCACGCGGCGCGGTCGAGCGCCTCCTGAATGAACGGTTCGGCCAACGGAGGGATAGCGGTCAGCGGGTCGACACCGGGTTTGGTGATGTCAGCCAGCTGCAGCCGCCGTCCGGACGCCATGTCGAAGGTGAACGTGCGATAGGCGTTGTTGAACGACGGCCCGTCGGCGTGGTAGTCCTCGTGGAAGGCGACGCTGAGCGCGCGCCCATGCGAGAAGACTTGGAAGTTCTCCTCGCCCCAGCTGTCTTGGACCATCGAGGCGCCCTTCGCGCGCCAGTTGTTCATCAGGGTGTGCAGGTACTCGCGGATCGCGGGGCCGCTGGTCGGGTTTTCGACCAGATCGCCCGGCAGGGCCATCTTGATGTCGCGCACGGCTTTTCGCTCGGATGTCACCGAGGCGTGGCAGTACTGTCCGTCCCAGTCCCCGCCGAGGTCGCCGCAAAACGCCTGCGCCGACGCCGACGCCGACGCCGACGGCGCGGTCAACACCGCCGCGGCCACCGCCGCGACACTGGCCGAAAGCCGGATTATCCGCATGACCGAAACGTCCTAGGGGAGTTCGACTTTGCTGGCCAGCCAACGGCCGCCGACATTGTCCATCGTGATCTTCATCCGACTCCGGTCGACGCGGCCGTCGGGTCGCACGGCATTGCTGACCGTCTGGTCGACCATCAACAACACCACCGCCCTGGTTCTGCTCAGGGATTCGATCGCGGAGTCGACGACCGTGCCGTGCGCGGTGGCCTTGTTGTCGACCAGCAGCTGCCGAAGCTGCGCGCTGGCCTTGGTGTAGGTGTCCTTGAATTCCCCTGTGGCGCCGTCGAGTACGGCGGAGAAGTTCTGGTCGACCTGGTTGGAGTCGATGCTGGTCAGCACCTGGGCATAATCGATCGCGGTTCGCTGGGCCGCCTGCCCGGCCTGAGTCACCGTGTGCTCATCCCACAGCTTGGCGCCCAGCCCACCCGCAAGGCCGAATGCGCCCAGGTAGACGGCGGCCACCACGGCGATGCGGGCGTACCTTTTCCACGGGCGCGCCGCGGTTTTCGGGTCCTTCTCCCCGGTGTCCGACGCGTCTTCCCCGTCGTCGGGTGGCTTCTCGATGTCCTCGGTGGTGTCGCATGCTTGGTCGGCGGTCACGGTCACGGTGGCTCCTTGAGGTCTGGGTGTCGGTGGGTCAGTGGGGTGGTTCGATCGGCAGCACCGGTCCGCCGTACGGCGTGGGAATGGTGAACCGGACCTTGGGTGTTGGATCCGCGGTTTGGCCGAGGTCGGCGCCGGCCGGGGGGCCCGCGGTGTCGTCGCCGCCCGGCCGGGGGGCGTTCTTGGCGCCGCGGATCAACACCTGGGGGTCGTCGTCGCGGCAATAGGTGTACAGGAACGGTTCGGGGTAGTCCGCCGACGACGACGGCCGGCGCGGGGTGCCGTAGTCACAGGTGTAGCGCGGGTAGATGTCGGCGGTCGCCCACAGCCCGTGCTCGTGCATGGTCGTCATCAGGGCCTCGAGCGTGGACCCCCGGTAGTTCGGGAAGACCGCGTTCAAGGCCGGAACCCGGACATAGATGATCCGCGCGGTGGTCACCAGGTTGGCCAGCAGCCCGACCATGGTGTCGGAGTTGTCGTCGAACAGGTTGTCCACCGACGACATCGCGTGCGGTGTCTGGTCGACGAATTTGCGATAGCCGCGGTCCATCTTGTTCACACCGGTCATGAGGTCGCCGACATTGCGTGCGGCGACCGCGAGCCCGGCATTCTTGTCGGAGAGGGTGGTCAGGACCACGCGACTGGTCTTGAGCATGCTGACGGTCTGCGGCAGCACCGGGTCCATCGTCGAGAGCAGGAACGTCGAACCGTCGATGATGTCGGTGAGCTTCTGCGGGCCCTCCTTGCTCAAACTCAGTTCGCGCTTCACGATTTCGAGCTTCTTCGGGTCGGTTTGGGCGAGCATCCCATCGGCGTCGGCCAGCACCTGGGACAGCGGGATGGGAGTCGTGGTGCGCTGTGGGCCGATCACGCTGCCGTTCGACAGGAACGGTCCGCTGTTGGAGGCGGGCTCGAAATCGATGTACTGTTCGCCGGCGGGTGAGAGTCCGGACACCCGCACCGGGCTGGCGGCGGGAATCTTGGTGTTCGCGTTGATGTTTGCGATCACCTCGACACCGGTGGGTGTGGGTCGCAGGGACTGGATCCGTCCGACCCGGATCCCGCGGACGGACACGTCTTGGTTGGCCAGCAACCCGCCGGATTCGGGCAGCCGGATCGTGACCTGGAAGGTGGGGTCCAGCGGATTGATGCGCAATGCGCCGATCGCCAGGTAGGCCAGGCCGACCACGAGGGTGAGCACCAGGGCGAGGCCGGACAGCCAGGCGCGCTGGCGGTGACCGGCTCGGACCGCGGCGACGATGATTCGAGCGAGGGTGTCGATCATCGCGGTGGCTCCGGGTTCATGGGATCGGGCGGCGCTTCTCCCCCGGGCGCCGGGGGGAGCGGCGGACCGCTCGGCGTCCACGGGGATTGGCCCATCGGCGTTTGCGGCCCGCGACCCACGACGCGTTCCTGCAGGCGCCACAACACGTACTTGATCGAGCCGATCATGTAGTTCCAGTCGCGGCGCATGGGTCCGTGAAACGCCGGGTCGCCCTTGAACCCCCCGGTCTCCGCCCCGGTACCGGGTCGCGATCCCATGACCAGCCGGTCGAAGCTTCCGCGTACCGAAATGGCGTCGCTGGACGTGGTTTTCACGAACGGCGGGATCAGCCGGTTCAGCGCGGCGAGGCTGGTATCGGGGCTCAGCACGACATCGTTCCAGGCGGCGGCGATGGTGTTGGCGTCCTTGATGACGCTGCGGCCCGTCTTGTCGGTGCCGGCGATGGAGGGGAATTTGGAGAGCTGCCGGGTCGTGGCGCCGAGTTCGTCGACCACGTCGGCGATTTCATCGGCGTTGCTGGACAACAGGTTCGTGGCCGGGCCGACGGCCTGCAAGACCTCGGTGATCGCCTGGTTCTTCTCATCCAGGCGATCGGCCAGGCCCGCCGTCTCGGTCACCGCCGCGTCGATCTGCTCCGATCGGGCGTTGAGTTTGCCCAGCAATAGATTGGTCCGGTTGATCAGGTCGCCGAACGCGCGTCCCTGGTCGCCTGTTGCCTTCCCGGCGCCGTTGACGATGTTGGTGAAGTTGCGGACCGCACCGCCGTTGACGAGGAGCGCGGCCGAGCTGAGCACGCTCTCGACGGTGGCGGCGGCGCGGGTGGCCGGCAGCCCGATGGTTTCGCCGCCCTTGAGTAGCGGCGCATTCGGGTCCACCGGGGTCGGTGGCTTGATGGCGACGAACACGTCGCCGAGCGGTGTCGCCGATCGCAGCTCCGCGGTGCTGCCGACGGGGATGCGCACGCCGTCCATGATGCGCAGGGTGGTCACCGCGTTGTAGTTGCGCGCGACCATCTTCTCGAGTTGCCCGACGTCGGCGCCGGCGAGTTTGACCTTGGCATGGGCGGGCAGATTCAGGGCGTTGGAGAACACGGCGTTGAGCAAATATCCACCGCCGCCGATTCCCGGTGCCGGCAGCGGCAAACTGGCCAGGCCGTTGGTGGCACAGCCCGCACTGACCATCACCGCGCTCAGCGCCGCCGCCATTGCCTTGTGCTTGCCCCAGGTCATCGCTACTGCCCCATCGCCGAGAGGCCGTCGAGAATGTAGGTCAGACCAAAGTCCGGGCCGTAATCCTGTAGCGTCCCTGTGCTGCAGCCCAATTGGCGCAGGTGCATCAGATTGCACAGCTCCTTGGCCGACTGGCTGTCGGTGAGCGCCTTGTCGAGCAGGCCGTGCACACGGATCGCGCCATTGGTGCGATCGACGGTGTTGTACAGGTTTTCCAGCGTCAGCGGGAGCACGTCCAGCATCTCGGCCACGACGCGCTGATCCGCGACAAGAGTCTTGGCGACCGTGTCCCCGTTGCGGACGGCCTGCTTGAGGTTGTCGCGATTGTTCTCGATCAGCGTGGTGACTTCTTCGAGTATTCGGTTGATGGTCCGCCCGGTGGCGCCAGTGCCGAACTTCTCGTCGGCCAGGATCTGGCTGAGCTGCCGTGTGGTGGAGCCGAACTCGCGCACCTTGGCGTCGTTGCGCGCGGCCGCCTCGGTGATCGAGCTGAGGTCGGTGACGATGGTGGTCAGTTGCTCGCGGGTGGTGACGCCACGCTCGGAACTGAGGCGCAGCGCTTTGGAAAGCTCGTCGAGGGCGGCCAGGATCTTCTTGCCGTTCCCATCGGTGATGGCGACGGCCGCGTCGCTGAGGTCGGCGACCGGGCCGCCGCCCTTCCCGTCGCCCTTGAGCGATTTGGAGACTTTGTCGAGCATGTCGAGGACGCGGTCGAACGCCACGGGCGTCTTCGTCCTGGTCAGTCCTATGGTGTCGTGGTTCTTGAGCACCGGTCCGCTCCGGTATGGCGGGGTCAATTCAACCTGGCGGTCGGTGAGTATCGAGGTAGTGATCGTGACGGCGCGGACCGCGGCGGGGATCTTGACCTTCTTGTCCACCGTCAGCTCGGCCTCGACGTAGCTGCCTTTGGACGTGACCTTGCTGACCTTCCCCACCGGCATGCCGAGCACCGCGACCACGTTTCCCTCGTAAAGGCCGGCGGCGCTGTCGAATTGAGCGATCACGGTCATCGTGTCGAGGCGCGATTTGACATAGTGCCCTAGCACGCCGATGGCGACGGCCGCCGCCGCCGCTGCCACCGCGGCGACGGCGATGAGCCTGCCCCGACCGGAGATCATTTGCAGTCCTTGAAGTACTGGATCATCTTGAATTCCTTCGCGCGGCCACTGATGGCGCACATCCACGAGTCGATGGCGAGCCCGTTGGGCAGGTTGAATTCGACGACCGGACCGTAGCCGGTGGCGTTCGTCAAGCCCCGCAGCGCCACCGGGGCGACCTGCAGCGTGTTGCGCACCAAGTCGTCGTGCTGGCCGATCATGTTCGTCAGGTCATGCAGGTTGACGAACAATTCGTCGAGCATGGGGCGGTTGGTGACGACGACCTTGTCGAGCTGATCGACCAGCTCGGTCAGCGCCGCGAACATGGCGTGGAAGGTGGCCTGGCGGGCCACCAGGTGGCCGAGCAGGTCCTGCCCTTGATCCATCAGATGCCCGATGTTGGTCTGCTGGCTTCGTAGCGTATTGACCACTCGCTGAGTGCTTTTCAGCAGCGTGCCGAGCTGTCCCCGGCGGTCGGCGGTGATCGCCGACAACGTCTGCAGGTTCGCGACCGCCTGCGGAACCAGCGGCGGTACCCCGCCCAGTTGCTTGCCCAGCACGGCGAGCGACTGCGCGAACTGGTCGGAATCGACCTGCTCGAATGTGGTGGTGGCGTCTTCGAGCAGAGACTGCAGGTCGTAGGGCACCGCGGTGTGGGACAGGGTGATCGTCTTGCCCGGAATCGATCCCGGGCCGTCGGGCACCAGCTCCAGATAGCGCGATCCGAGGATGGTCATCACCTTGATGACCGCCCGGGTGTCCTTGCCCAGCGCGACGTTGTCCCGCACGCTCAAGCCCGCTTCGACGTGATCGCCGTCGAGTTTCATGCTGGTGACGTGCCCGACCTCGATCCCGGCGATGGTGATGGGGTTTCCGGGCCGCAGCGTGGCGGCTTGCAGGAATTCGGCGGTGTAATGGGTGTAACCGACGCCGAGAAGCTTGATCCCCAGCGACACCGCGACGAGGACCGCGACCACCGCGAGCCCGCCCAGTCCGAGCCAGGTCCTGTTGTAGGACTCGAGCGGTCGCCAGCGCAGCCATCGGGTTCTCAGAGCGTCAGCCATTGGCCATGTTCCTGCATCGCGGGGTGTGCCACCCCATGTTCTTCGTGGTGATCGGATACGCGTTTCCGGGCGTGGCCGCGTTGACGATGAACGTGGTGATGTCGTTGAGCCCGGGGAAGAAGCCCGTCGCGTTCAGGTCACACGCGTAGGCGTTGCCGTAGGAACCCTCGCTGAGCGCCCGCGCGAAACCCTTGAGCAACAGGGGGAGGTTGTCACCGGTGAACGCCAGCTGGGGCTCGATTCCGGCCAGGTGCTTGCTGAATCCCGGCTCCCGGGTGATCAGCTGGTTCAATGACGGGTCGACGTCGTCGGCGATCGCCGCGAGGCGGCGGGTCACGCGGGCGATCGAACCCACCGAATCCTGCAGCGCCGGGCGGCGGGCATCGAAATTGGCTACCGCGGAGCGGGTTTGATCGAGGGCGTGGTCGAGGTCGTCGTTTTGCCGCGCGACGGTGTCGGTGACCTTGGTGAGATTGCTGATGAGGTCGCCCAACGACTGGTCGCGCGCCGACAGCGTCCGCGTGATCGTCGAGGTCTGCTGCACCAGCAGCGGAATGGACGCCTGGTCGCCTTGCAGCGACTGCAGGACCCCCTTGGTCAGGTCGTCGGCGTCTTTGGGGTTGAGCAGGGTGAACAGCGGCTCGAAACCGTTGAGCAGCTTGCCGACGTCAAAGGAGGGTTCCGTCTGCTGCACCGGTATCACGCTGCCCGCCGAAAGCGTTCCCCTGCTGCCGGTTTCGCCGAGCGACAACCCCAGATACCGCTGCCCGATGATGTTCTGGTAGGTCACCGATGCGACCGTGTTGCCGTACAGGTGCTGGTCGTTCTCGACGATGAACGAGACCTTCGCCAATTTGCCGGCCAGTTCGATGTTTTCGACGCGGCCCACCCGCACGCCGGCCATGCGGACGTCGTCACCGATGCGTAGTCCATACACGTCGGTGAACATCGCCGCGTACGGCGTGGTCGGCCCGGCCACGTCGCGCCGCAGGGTGGCGTACACCATCCACGTCACGGTGATGGCGATCGCCATGAACAGCGACAGCCCGATCAGCGGTCCGCGTACCTTCATTTCGGCTCACCACCCGGCGCCGGCTGCGGTTGCCGTGGTTTCAGGGAGACCGTGGCGCCGCGCGCCAGCGGGCCCAGCAGCAGTTGCGTCGCAACCGACGCCGGACGGCCCTGGCCGGTGATCGCGCCGAGTTGGTCGCGTTCGTGTTGGCTGCCCACCGGGCCGACGTTGCCGCCGTAGGACGCCGGCGCGGCCGCATCGGGCGGGTCCGGACTGGGCGGAGGCGGTCCCGGCGCCGCTGCGGGCGGCGCGTCGTCGGGGTCGGCGGTCCCCGGGACGCGGGGGGTCGGGCCGATCTGCCACGGCCACCACGGCAACGGCGGGTTGGGGTCTTCCAGGCTGGGATTCGGGTTGAACAGGGGCGGGCCCACCGCGGTAAGGTTGCCATCCGGTCCGATCTGCGTGCCCGGGGGCGGCGCCAAATCCGCTGGCGCGTGGTAGTTCTGCGGCAACAACACCTCGGGCAGGTCCGGGCGCACCGCGATGGTCGGGGCGGTGTAGCAGCTCGGCCCGAGCAACTGACCATACCGCGGGCAATCGGCGCGGGTGTAGGTGTAGGTCGGGGTGAGCGCCAGATTGACTCGCATGTTCCCGGTGTCCATTTCCGGATCCCACACCTCTTCGAAGAACTTGTCCGACAGCCGGTTCAGCCGGGTGAAGATGGGGACGAATTTGTCGCTGTTCAGGGCGAACACGCCGAGGGCGGGCGTGAGGTTCTGGCTCATCTCGATCAGCTGGTCGGTGTGGTTGTCGAACGCTTGCCGGTTCACGCCGAAGGTGTGGTGCGAGCCGGTGACCAGAGACCGGAATTGCTCGCGCTTTTCGGCCAGCGTTTGCATCGGTTTGACGGCGTCGTGCAAGACGTCGACGAGGTCGGGCGCGGTGGCCTGCAGGCCGCGGGTGGCGTCCAGCAGCGCGGAGACCGTGGACGGGCCCGGGTCGGTGGTCACGATGGCGTTGAGCTCGTCGAGCAGCCGGGTCAGCTGCGCGCCGGCAGTCAGCAAGGTGCCGCGCCGGTTGTTGGTGGCGGCCGCGACGGCGGCCAGGATGCCGACACTGTGGTCTTCGCGGGCCCGGCCGGTGGCGGCCAGGATGTCGCGTAGCTTGCTGATCGTGGTCTGAAAGATCACCGTCGACAGCTGCAGGTCCTCGGGGATGCGCGTCCCGGTGCGGATGCTCGGGCTCGGGCCGCCGTCGACGAGTTGCACCGACGAGACCGCGAACACGTTGCTGGGCACCACGCGCGCGGTCACCGCGCTCGGGATGTCCTTGGCGTATTCGGGTTTGAGGTTGATGTGCACGTAGTTCGGTTTGCCGTAGGCCGCCGGGACGACGTTGTCGACGGCGCCGACGAGCAGCCCGTGGTATTTGACATCGGACCGCGCCGGCAGCCCATCGCCCACGTTCGTCAGCTCCGCGACCACGCGGATGTAGTCGTTGAGCCGGCCGGTGGACTTCAGCAGCAGGCTTGCCGTGATCAGTCCCGCGATCAGCAGCACCGTCGCGCCCAGGGCCACCAGCTGTTGGTCGGTGGGGCCCCGCCCGTCGAAATCTAGCGAATTGGCCATTCAGCCACCGAATCTCGCGCCGGCGTCGATGCTCCACAGCGCCATCGTGAGCAACATGTTGACCATGATCACGACGGTGATGCTCGCCCGCATGGCATGCCCGGCCGCGACGCCCACGCCCTCGGGTCCGCCCGCGGCGTAGAACCCGTAGTAACACTGCACGGTGGAGGAAAGCCACACGAAGACAACGCATTTGAGTACCGAGTAGGCGATGTCCTTGGCGCTGAGCATCATCGTGAAGTAGTGCAGGTACGGGCCGATCGATCCGCCGCTGATGATGTTGGCGACCACCTGGCACGTGAGGTAGGTGACGGCGAGGCAGGCGATGTAGAGCGGGATGACGGCGATGACGGAGGCCATCAACCTCGTCGTGACCAGGAACGGGATGGGGCGTATCGCCAGGGATTCCAGGGCGTCGATCTCTTCGGCGATGCGCATGGCGCCGAGTTGGGCGGTGAACCGGCAGCCGGCCTGCATCGCGAACGCCAGGGAGGCCATGATGGGCGCCAGTTCGCGGGTGTTGACCAGTGACGAGATGATCCCGGTGGCGGGGCCGAGGCCGAGCAGGTTGAGAAAGTTGTATCCCTCCACGGCCACCAGTGCGCCGGCGGTGAAGCCGAGGACCACCGCGACGCCGGCGGTGCCGCCGCCGACCACGATCGAGCCGTTGCCCCAGGCGATGTTCGACAGCAATCGTAGGAATTCCGTGCGGTATTGCCGAAGCACGATCGGCACCGCGAGCACGGCACGGACGAAGAAGACCAGCATGTGTCCCAGGCGCATGGTAGGTGCGGCCGCGACCCGGTATGCGCCGATGAACGGTCGTGCGAGTCCGGGAACGTATGCGGAGGCCGTCATTTCACAGTCCCGTCCTGGGGAACAGCGTGTTGTACAACTGGCTGATCCCGACGTTGACGATCATCAGCACCAAAATCGACTCCACCACGGCCGCGTTCACCGAGTTGGCCACGCCCGCCGGCCCGCCCTTGGTGAAAAGCCCTTTTTGGCAGGCGATTACCGCCACGATGGCTCCGTAGATCACGGCCTTGAGCAGCGCGACGATCATGTCCTCCGTGGTGGCGAACGACGAAAACGTCGCCACGAAACTTCCCGGTGCGCCACGTTGGAAGTAGACGTTGAACAGATAACTGGCCAAAAAGCCGACGAAGCAGGTGATTCCGGTCAGCGCCACGCCGACCATGATGGCGGCGGCGAAGCGAGGGACGACCAGGCGGCGGATCACCGAGACCCCCATGACCTCCATGGCGTCGGTTTCTTCGCGCATGGTCCGAGACCCGAGGTCCGCCGTGATGGCGGACCCGACGGCCGATGCCATCAGCACCGCGGCCACCAGCGAGGCGGCCTGACGGATCACGGCGAGCCCACTGGCGGCGCCCGCCAGCGAGGTCGCGCCGACCTGGTTAGCCAACAGGGCGAACTGGATGGACAGCGTCACCCCGATCGGCAGCGCCACCAGGACCGTGGGCAGCACGGCGGTCGCCGCCATGAAGGCCCCCTGCCGCACGAACTCCGCCCACTGGAAGCGGCCGGTGAACAGGTCGACCATGCAGTACTCGACCGTGCGGACCGCGAGGATGTACTGCTCGCCCAGTGTGTTCAGCGAGGCGAGGGGGTGCCGCACCACATAGCCCGCGGACCACTCCTGGATGGTGGCCACACTGTCGGGCGCCCGGTCCTCGGTGAGCGGGCGATCGTCCTGGGCGGTCATCGCCGGATGCGCCTCAGCGCGGCCACTCGCCGGTACGGCTGTTCATTGGTGAACCTTTGCTGTGCCCCCACGGGCGGCTATGTTAACCGCTATTCAGGCTGTACGAAAGATCTCACTTTGCACTTTGTGCAGATTTGGCGCTCAATTGTCCCGCCTGGTGCCGCTATGACCCGTGGTCACTTTGCATCTTCGCCTGCCAGCGCGCCCTTGACGCGACGCTGACTTCGCGAGAAGATCCCGTTCCGGGCCACAGATGTTACTGGACATTTGTCGACTAAATGGTTGGTTAGAGCGGTCGCGAGTTATCGTGTTCTCGGGGAAGGCGCGGATGATTCTGGCGAGGTTGCGACAGGCGGGCGGAGGCATCGTGTGTGCCGGCCCGGCGCTGCTCGCGACCGCCCTCGTGCTTTCCGGCACCGCCTACGCCGATCCGGGTGAACCTCCCCCACCGCAGCCGGCGTTCACCCCCGCGCCCAGCGATTGGTCACCGAACTTCGACGTCTGGCCCTACAACACGTTCACCTCTCGGGTGACCCCCGAGATGATCGGCGGAATGTCCGACTCCTGCCAATGGTTCAAGACCCAGTTCGATCCATTGATGGGCCAGATCAACGACTTCAATCGCTACCTCGGCGACCAACACGACGACTATACGGCCGGTGGCGTGCAGCGGACCGCCGATGCCGTTGTCGCCAACATCGATCGGTCGACGGCCTTTCTGGGCCCGCGGGTGAAGCCACTGATCATCACCAACGAACCCGACAACTTCGGCCCCTATTCGCCGTTATACGGCGGGGAATCCATGGCCCACTTGGCATTTCAGTTGTCCCGGATCAGCGACAGCATCAAGAGAAAGGATCCGTCGGGCGTCACCCACGCGAATATCGTCTCGGCCATCGGCTGGGCGAACGCGCTGCGTGACTCCGGCGCATGTGACTGATGAACCATCGCCCATCGCTACGAACAGTCGGCAACCCAGGGACGTGGTTGGTAAGTCGCTTCCGCATCGCCGCAGAAGGCACAGAAGTTGCCGAAGACACGGACCCCGGTGAGGGCTCTGCCGATGGGGAAGACGATCAGCGGCCGAGCAAGCGAAAGGGCCGGCGGATCAACGTCGCTCGTTGGGCGGCCGCTCTGATGCTGACGGTCGTACTCGCCGGCGCCGGATACGAGGGCTGGTTGCTGTTCCAGCATCACCAGAAGGACGTGGCGGCGGCCCAAGCACTCACTGCTGCAAAGAAATACATCCTCGCGCTGACCAGCGTGGACGCCAACGCGATCGACAAGAACTTCGCCGAAGTTCTCGACGGCTCGACCGGCGAGTTCAAGGACATGTACACGAAATCCAGCGCCCAGCTGCGCCAAACGCTCATCGACAACAAGGCGGCGGCGCACGGCAACGTCATCGACGCGGCGGTCCAGTCGGCGACCGAGGACAAGGTGGACGTCGTGCTGTTCGTGGATCAGTCGGTGAGCAACGGTGCGGCGCCGGCACCTCAGCTTGACCGCAGCAGGGTAAAGATGACGATGGAAAAGGTGGACGGCCGATGGCTGGCCAGCAAGGTCGAACTGCCGTGAACTGATGCGCCGGTGGCCTGTTCAGGCGCGCCAGGCTTGTTTGGCCACCCGATAGAAGTTGCCACCGAGCACCGCTTGGATGTCACGACCGTTCCATCCCCTTCCCCGCAGGTACTCACCGAGTGTCACAAAGGTTTCCGGCGGCACCCACTGGATCGGGCCCCAGCGGGTGTAGCTGGCGTCGAACAGGTGGGGATTGCGGCGCAGCTCGTTGGTGAAATCGGCGACGTCGAAACAGAAGTCGGTGCTGATGCCGACGTGCTCGATGCCGACGAGGTCGACGGCGTATTCGAGGTGCCGTGTCATCGCTTCCAGCGTGGGCGTGTTGGGCCCGAGGAAGATGCCGACGCCGGTGATGCCGATGACACCGCCCGTCTGCGCGCAGGCCCGGGCCTGATCGTCGGTGATGTTGCGGGGATGGTCCCACAACGCGCGCATGCATGAGTGGCTGTAAATGACCGGGCCGGTCGATACCTCGCACATGTCAAGACCGGTGCGCGCACTGCAGTGAGACCCGTCGGGAACGATGCCGACCGTGTTCAGTTCCGCGACGATCGTACGGCCCCAGGCGGTGAGGCCGCCGTCGGTGCGGTCGAGGCAGCCGCTGCCCGCGCGGTTGGCGTTGTTATAGGTCGGCAACAGGGTGCGCACTCCCAGGTTCGCCAGCTTGCGCACATTCTCCAAGTCGTCGTCAAGCGGGCGTGAGTCTTCCAGGTCGAAGACGACCGCGATGCGCCCGGCTTGGGTCGCCGCGTCTACCTCACCGAGGGTGGCCGCCAGTTCCAGGTCGGGGTGAGCGTCGATTGCGGCACGAAAGTGGTGCAGGAGGGCCACGGCGTCGCTGAAGCCGTGTGGTGAATATCCCGTTGACCGAAAGCACAGTGCCGCCGGCGTATTGGTAACGAGTCAACGGCCCGATGTCGGCGTCGGTGTCGAGCGGCAGGCACGTGTGCTGGTCCCACAACAGGGCTGTCATGGTGGTGAACTCTCCCGAGGCGAGCCGTTACCCTCGAGCGCGGAGTCGACGGCCCGATCGGCAAGTTCGGGCCAGGGCCTCGGTTCGCGCGGGGACGCGGGGGGGTCGGCCAAGCGACGATGCCACCAGCCGACATCCCACCATCTTTGTCGCTTGAAGCCCACGTCGCGAAAGACGCCGACCGGGGTGAAGCCCAAGGCTTCGTGCAGACCGACACTGGCAGCGTTGGGAAGCGTGATGCCGGCATAGGCATGGATGTACCCCTGTGCGACAAGCACATTCAGCAGCGCCGTGTAAATTCGGCGGCCATGCCCCCGGCCCTGAACGGATGTGTCGAGGTACACCGACACATCGACGCACCAACGGTAGGCGTCCCGTGACCGGTGTGGGCTTGCGTAGGCGTAACCCTTGGGGCCTCGACTGTCCGCGACGACCAGCCAGGGCAGCGTTGCCAGCGTGGTGGTCATCCTCGACCGCATCTCCTGGACGCTGGGGGCGACGGTCTCGAAGGACACGGCCGTGTCCCGCACATACGGCAGATAGATGTCAGCGATGGCGCCCGCGTCCTCAGGCGTGGCGATTCTTAGCCTCACGACCACAGAAGGCTAGCCGCACGGCTCCGGATGGTCGCGGCCTTCAGGAAAAGAACCTGGCCATAAGGGCTTCTGCGAACGGACGATGCGTCGTGTTTTGCGAAGCGGCAAGCAACCAGCGCCCGTCGCTGCGCACGGCGACACTCGTGTTCACCCGAGCATTGCGCCGATTGCGTCGCCGCCTCACCACCGTCGCGTTCGCGTGAATCAGCGCCACGTCGGGTGTGAGAAACCGGAGCTGGGCGACGTCGATGTGTAGCCGGGTGCCCTTGAGGAGCTTGCGGAACAGCGTGGCGTACGACGCCGCAATCGCGTCGCGGCCCGTATGGTGGGCGCCCAGAAAGGTGACGTAGTCCGCATCCGCGGTGAAGACACTGGCATAGGCGTCGGGATCGCCTGCCGCCCAACCCCTTACCTGCTGATCGATCAGCCCGCGGATCGCGTCTTCGTCGGCCCGCCGCTCACCGGTCGTCACAATGCCTCCCGCAATCGATGGTGTCGATGCTGCTGCGCCCGTCGGAATCGTTGCCGCAAGTTGGCTCGAAGGACGCGAAGCAACAACGAGGGGTCCTGCAGCCGCACCGGTGGGTCGACGAGGTGAGTGACCCGCAGCAGGCGTTCGGTGACCGCGGTGTCGTCGCCGGCGGCGTTCAGCATCGCCCCGACCAGACGGCCCCGCAGCCGCCGTTGCAGGGAAGGCTTGCGGTTCGACGACCGGTTGCGGTCGTTGGCCTGATTCATCGCCCATGTCGGCCGGATGCCGCGTGCCGCCATGAGGAAGAAGCGCTGGGCCAAGTCGGCGTCGCCGCCGCGTAGGCAGTCACGCAGTGCCAGCGCTTGCTGCGCCGCCATTGTCATGCCTTGCCCGTACACCGGGTTAGGGCTGCAGAGCGCATCGCCGATGACGAGCAGTCCGCGGGGGAGTCTCGGCATGTGGTCGTAGCGCCGCCAAACCGCCGCGGGATTGCGGAAGGTGGCAATCTCCGCGAGCGGGTGCGCGCGGCGTAGCCCGTCCATGATTTCCGGGGGCAATGCACCCTCGGCCAGCGCAAGCATGGTGGCGAAATCGGGTGGCGCCCCGCCCGTGTCGATGGTGCGGGCGACCGCGAACATCCAGGTGTCGTTCTCGCAGGCCAGCAGCAGCCCGCCGGGCTTGCCACGAAGCCCGAGGTTGAACACGACCATCTGCTCGTTGATGCATCCGTTAGGGATGCTCAGCAGTTGGCTGGAATAGCCCAGCATGGCAGTGGAGCGTGTCTCGGGCGGGCGTCCGTAGCCCATCCCGTCTAAAAACGCCGGGGTGCGGGCGGACCGGCCCATCGCGTCGACGACCAGATCGGCGGCCAGGTCCCCCGGCGTGCCGTTGTCGTGCTGCACTATTCGCACGCCGGCAATGGCATTTGCCTCGGTGAGCGGCTCGATCACCTCATGGCCCTCGAGAAACCGCACGTTGGGCAGATTCGCGACGCGTCGATGCACATGGGACTCCACAAAAGGTCGAGTCGCCAGGCACAACGTCACCGCCGTGGGATCGGTCAACGTGCCCGCACGTTGGAGCTCGTAGCGGCCCGCCCGCACATAAAGCCGCGACAAGTCGCCGTCGTCGATGACAACCGCACCGGCGGCGCCCAGCTCGTCAATCAGCCCGGGAAACAGTTCGGCGAGCACCTGCGTGCCGCGGCTCAGGAAATTGTGGATGTGACGCCCTTGTGGCACACCCTTCCGGTGAATGGGAAGGCCGAGAGTCTTGTCACGCTCGATGACGCACACCGAGTCGTAGACATCCGAAAGTACCCGCGCGGCAAGCAGACCCGCGATCCCCGCACCTAACACAACGGCGTGCTCACGCGAGGCGTTCACGGCACAGGCCTGTGAACAGAGGAGCCCACACGGTTTGTGGTGTGACCCATGCCGCAGCAGCATACCGCAAATCTAAGGTTATGGTAAGAATATTAAGGCGATGATAATACGGCTTCCGCCACGGCCGACCGGCGGGATCCGTGGAGATCGCAGTCCCTCCCGGACAACGGCACGCACCTCAACACGGTGAAAGTTGGATCTATGTACAGCTTTTGGGACGCGGTTGGCCCTCCTGGCGTCCATTCCGATGATTCGCTGCCACCCACAGGGCCGCCGTGGATGCTCGAGCATGCTTCCGAAATGGTTCCGCTGCAGTTAAAGTGGGGCGTCGGCGCGGCTGACCTGCATCGCGAATAGGGAGGGTCAAACTGTTCTCCCGTTCGCGCCAGCTACCCGTTACACCGGCGTGGTTCACTGCCGCACTCGATCAACAGCCCGAGCACGGCGAGGTCGATGTCGACGGCTGCCGTATCCACCTACGCATTTGGGGTGCCGCCGACCAGCCGCCGGTGGTGCTGATCCACGGCGGCGGAGCCCACTCCGGTTGGTGGGACCACATCGCGCCGTTCATTTCCCGTACCCACCGGGTGATTGCGCTGGATCTGTCCGGCCATGGCGACAGCGGGTCGCGCGCCAACTATGACCTGCGGATCTGGGCGAGCGAAGTGATGGCCGCCGCGTCCGCCGCGGGCCCCGCCGGGAGGCCGACCATCGTCGGCCACAGCATGGGCGGTTGGGTCGCATCCACAACGGCGATGCACCATAGCCGGCAGATCAACAGCATGTTGGTGATCGATTCGCCGCTGTGGGAGCGTGCGCCGGAGGAAGAACGCCTACGCCGGCACAAACACACCCAATATCGGACGAAAGACGAGATCCTGGCCCGGTTTACGGCCGTGCCGTCGCAGGAGTTGATCCTCCCCTATGTCCGCCGGCATATCGCGGCGGAGTCGGTACGCAAGTCCGACGGGGGCTGGGTTTGGAAATTCGATCCGGCGATTTACGGCGGTGAGTATCTCGATCCGACGCCCGCCGACGAGGAATCGTTAGAGAGCATGCTCGCCGCAATGCGCTGCCGCGTAGGGTATTTGCGTTGCGAGGCCGGATTGGTGCCGCCCGCCATGGCCGAACGGATCCGCTCCCTCCTGCAGCTGAGGGGCCCGTTTGTCGAGCTGGCCGAAGCCGGTCATCACCCGATGCTGGATCAGCCGCTTCCCCTGGTTGCGACGCTACGGACGCTGCTGGAATTCTGGTCGATCACCTAGGCCCGTGCGCGGCGGGCCAGCTTCGCGGGCTGGTCGATAATGAGGGCCTTGCCCTGCTGCCGGATCCAGCCGCGCTGGGTGAAATCCGATAGCGCCTTGTTGACCGTTTCGCGCGAGGAACCGACGAGTTGAGCGAGCTCCTTTTGCGTGAGGTGATGCTCGACGCGCACCGGTCCCCCGCTGTTGGTACCGAAACGCATTGCCAGATCGAGGATTTGCTTGGCGACCCGGGCGGGCACATCGGTGAAGATCAAGTCGCACAGCGTGTTGTTGGTGTGCCGGAGCCGACGCGCCAGCACCCGTAGGAGCTGCTCGGAGATTTCGGGGCGTTCGGCCATCCATGTTCGCAGGGCGTGGCGGTCCATCCTGACGGTCTCCACCTCGGTCAGCGTGATCACCGTCGAGGTTCGCGGGCCCGGATCGAACAGTGCGAGCTCGCCGAACACGTCGCCGGGGCCCAGCACCGCGAAGACGGTTTCACGGCCGTCGCCGGTCTGATGACGGATCTTCACCGAACCCGCCAAGATCACGAAGAGGTCGTCGCCCGCCTCGCCCTCGACGAAGACCGTGCGCCTGCGCGGGAAGGAGACGTGCTGCAGGTGGCGGGCCAACGCGGCGACCGCGTCGGGTGCAATTCCCTGGAAGATACCGGCTCGCGCCAAAATGTCGTCCACGCCGCCCCTTTCAACGCGTTCCGCACGGCGTTTGCGCGCACTAGGCGCTACTCCGGGTTGGGGGCGTCTTGGCTCGCGTCCTCGACTTTACACGAGGGTTAAATTCCGTAACGCAGCAGGTCGGGCGGCTAGGCGGCCGGCGTCGTGGCGGTCGACGCGGTGGTGACTTCGGAGTAGACGTTGCCGCACGCATCGCAACGGACCTGATACTCGAGCTTGTCGTCGCGCTCTAGAAAGCTGTACTGCGCCCATGCCATGCATCGCGGGCACCGTGCGCGACCGTGTTCCACTGCCATTCACCAAACCCCTCATTCGCACAGATGCAGTGGAAGTACCCCGTGCAAAGCTGGTCTAATCACCGACTTGCGAGCCCCTGCCCGCCGCCTAGTAATTCAGCCCGGAGAACATCACCCGACCGGGATCATACTTTTGCCGCACCGCGCTCAGCCGAGACAGGTTCGGGCCGAAGTAGCGCGCCGGCGACTGGCCGGCCTCGATGTAGTTCACGTAGCCACCGACCGAATACTGTTGCACCGCTTGGTGTGCCGTGCCGAGCCAGTTCGTCGCGGCCGCGGGATCGCCGGTCTCGACGTACCACTGCACCAGCGCCGACTGTCGGCGCCAGGGAAAGGCCGTCGCCCCCGGCGCCACGGTGGCAAGGGCGCCGTCGAGCGCGTGCATGATCGCCAACATGCGCCCGGCTCCGCGGGGAAAGGCGTTGACCGCCGCGGCGATCCCCTGCGCGACGCCCGCGTTGACGGTGGCGAAGACGTCGGATCCGCCGACGTAGCCGAGCGGTGACGGGTTGAGGTTCCCGACCGCCAGGTAGTTCACCAGGTCCATGTAGTTGAAGGTGTGGTTCTCGGTGCCGGAGGGCTGCATTCCGACCGCCTGGGTGATGGCCGCCGCCGTGCTGTTGCCGGATCCGGCCGGGGAGGTCGCCATGATTCGGCAATGCGTGCCCGTCGTGTCGACGGTGGCGTCGGCCAGCGCCCAGCTGTTTCGGTCCGCGGTGCGCAGCCAGTTCTGCCATCCGACGAGGACCTGGGCGAACGACTCCGGCGGGAAGTTGAGGTTGACGACGTCGACGTCCTTGGTGGGGAACGTCGCGAAGGTCAGCGAGGTCGTCACACCGAAGTTGCCGCCACCGCCGCCGCGCAGCGCCCAGAACAGGTCGGGGTTGCTGGCCGCGGATGCGGTGACCGCCTGGCCGTTGGGCAGCACCACCGACGCCGATGTCAGCTGGTCGCAGAGCAGACCCGCATGCCGGGACTGGGCGCCCAGGCCGCCGCCCAGCGCGTGCCCCGCGGCGCCGACCGATGGGCAGGTACCCGTCGGGACGCCCCGGCCGGCCGCGGCAAGCGTCCGGTGCATCGTGTAGAGGCTGGTGGCCGGCGTCACCGTGACCTGCCCCGTGGCCGCGTCGTAGTTGGCGTCCCCGGGCAGTTGGCGCAGATCGAGCACCATGGTCCCGTTGGCGGTCGACGCTCCTATGTAGGAGTGCCCGCCACTGCGCGGAGCGACCTTGAGGTTGTGGGCGGCGGCGAACGCCATCGCCTTCTGCACGTCGGCCGCCGACGTGGGGGTGACGACGGCCGCCGGCGTGGAGCCGTTGTAGTTGGTGTTGAAAACCTGTTTGGCACTGGCGAATTGGGGGCTGTCCGGGAGCAGCACCTTGCCGCCGAGCGCGGTGGAAAGGCCTTCCCACCCGGACGGCCTGGGATCGGCGAAAGCGCGGGGTGAGCCGAGCACCGCCCCCGCGGCTAGCGCCCCGACGGCGCCCCGCAGAAACGTCTGCCGTGAGATCTCACGCGCCAACGTCGGGCTCCCGCGACTGCCTCATGTCCCGAATTGTCGGCCACGAGAACCGTGGCGGCGCATGACATGTCGACGGTTGACCGAAACGTGCCCCAACCGTTATCCGGCGCCCTTGCCGTTGTCGACGCGATAGACGGCGCCGTGGATGGCCGCGGCGGCGTCGCTGGCAAGGAAGGCGATCACGTTGGCGACGTCGAGCGGCTGCATCATGCCGCGTGGGGAGGCCGTGCGCATGATCAGGTCGTAGTTCGGATTGTTCGGGGCGCTGAACTGTTCGATTTGGGGTGTGAGCATCCCGCCCGGGCACACCGCGTTGACCCGCAGGCGATCCGCCGTGTATTCGACGGCCAGCGCGCGGGTAAGGCCAATCAGCCCATGCTTGGCGGCGCAGTAGCCGGCCGAGTACGCCTGGCCCTCGACACCGGCGATCGAGCTGACGTTGACGATGTTTCCGCCTCGCTCCAGCAGGTGGGGCAGCGCGGCCCGGCAGAGAAAGAAGGGGCCGTTCAGGTTGACGGCGACATCCTGCTCCCAGTCGGCGTCGGACATCGACTCCGTGCGGCGCATCTGGTGTTTGCCGGCGACGTTGACGAGAATGTCTAAGCCGCCGAATTCGCTGACGCACTGCTCGACCGCGTCCCTGCAGGCCCGGGGCGAAGCGATGTCCACCGATGCGTGGCGGCCGCGTTCCACGTCGGCGAAGACGCCGGCCAGGCGTCCGGCGTCGCGACCGATGCCGAAAACCGTTGCGCCCTGCCGCGAGAACAGTTTGGCGGTTTCCGCGCCCAGTCCCGACGACGCGCCCGTCACCAATGCCACCTTGTCCTGCAGCGCAGCCATGCCAGCTCTCTTCCTTCGTCGCGGCGAGTTCGATGCGGCGTGCATGCTTCGGGCAGGCTAGTAGGACCGCATCCGCACGACGCTACCCCGCAGAAGGTCAAGTGGGGCAACCGGTCTCGATCTTCGCCTACTCGCGAACATCCGCTCGAGCTGCAGGCTCTGCTGAAGTCGGCGGGCCGTGACCACCGCGACCAGGTTGATCGCCAGCTTGCCCAGCGCGATCCTGCCGGTGCGCTTCTTCCAGCTTGGCCGCGCGGGACGCGCACGGCGGCCGACGTAGTAGCCGATGCACGTCGCTGTCGCGAGCGCGCAGATCGCCGCGATTACCGTCACGTGATGAGCGTCCTTCGTCACGGTCGCGGGAGGGTCACACGCCGGCCACACTCCGGCCAACAAGTCTCAGGCCAGGTCGTGAGGCACGGAACCTGCCGATTCAAACAAGCTGGACCTCAACGCAATGCGATATCAGTCGATGTCGGCGCCGCCCGACATCGAGACCAGGACGCGGCGGTCACCACCGAGATGGGGATATTCGTCGTCTGGCAGGGACACCGACAGTTGCTGTTCTGCCCAGTCGGCGGGGTCGGCCTCCACCGGCAAAAAGCTATCCCACGCACCGAAGTATCTGCGCGCACGGCTGTTGAGCATGGCTTGTTCGATCACGGTTACCCTCTCCTTCGCGACTGATGAATAGCCCCGACTGTCAATATGTTTGGCTTTGTGAGGGTGGGCCGCCCGCCCCCGGACGAGTCGCCTGGCTATGGCAGTGGCCGAACCTCATCCGTGCAGGATCGAGGTAGTGCCCACGGAATTGCCCGGGCCGGCGGACTGGCCCATTCATCCTCGTTGTGATCTCATCACCTGCCTTTCTCCATCCTGGTGTTACCGGGCTTGGCCGACGGTCGCCGCGGAGGGCTGCGCTGCACGGCGCGCACATTGGGCGTGGGCGCGCGCCATGGCGGTGCGCATACCTCCCAGGACCGACCAGGTGACCGGGGCCCAAGCAGGGCGCACCCGGCCACTGGTGGCGCCGGTGGCCGACGAAGCAGGGTGACTGACGCCGCGCACAAGATGGCGTCGACCTCGGCAATCAGGACCGCCACCTCCGGATCATCGGCCAGCAAGAGCCCCGTCTGCCGGCCTGGTGATCCCTCGGCGTCGGTGCCGGGCGCCGCTGTCCCGGTGCCGCAGTGCGTCATCACCAACTCACGTTCTGTCAGCATGGCACCGGCCCATCAGGCGCTGATTGCGGTCTGCTGCCTATCCCCGCGGTTGACCGCGATCTTGCGTGGCTTGGCCTTCTCGGCCACAGGGATACGCAACCGCAGTACCCCGGCGTCGTAACACGCGTCGATATGTTCGGTGTCGAGATTGTCGCCGAGCACCAGTTGCCGACTGAACACCCCACGCGCCCGTTCGGTTGCCAGCATCTCCCGGCTTGGATCGACGTCGGGGCGCTCGGCGCGCACCGTCACCACATTGCGCTCGATGTCGAGGTCCAGCGACTGCTCATCGATTCCCGGCAGATCGAATTCGACCACGAATTGCTCGCCGTCGCGCCAGGCATCCATCGGCATCGCGGCCGGACGTGCCGCGGTGCCCGATAGCTGCTGAGTGAAGCGGTCGAGGTCACGAAACGGATCGCTACGAACCAACATGGTCGTCACCTCCAACACTCCCATCTGGTGTCTGTTCGCATCGGTTATCTATGCCTTGCGGCATAGTTTTTATATAGCTCGGGTCGGCGATCTTGGCAAGGGTCTGGCGAAGGTTTTCGGCGGCCAGTTGCCGAGAGATGTTGCCGGCCACCGCATGCAGCGGGAGATCGGGTTGACGTGACCGGGCGACGGCGCCCCCATTCGGCGCAAGACCCCCGCGCCGCAATCGCAGAATCGCCCGGCACTGTACGTCTGTACAGCGTGCCACCGGTGTCACAATACAACGAACCGGCTGAACGAGGAGAACATGGCAGCATCCGCGCGGCGTGTGGGCGCCGAGACGTCCAAGACCCGGGACACCCTGCTCGACCATGTCGAGAAAATGATGCTCGACGAGGGATACGCGAGCGTGACCTACCGCGCCCTGGCCTCGGCCGCCGGGGTCACGCCCAGCCTGGTCCAATACTACTTCCCGACACTCGACGACATTTTTCTCTCGGCGATCCGCCGCTATTCCGAACGCAGCCGACGGCTCCTCGACAAAGTGCTCGAATCGCGCCCCGATGATCCACTCCGCGCATTGTGGGAGTTCAGCCGTACCGAGGCATCGGGCGCGTTGATGACGGAATTCATGGCGCTGGGCAACCACCGCAAATCCATCCAGGCCGAGATCGCCGCGGTGACCCAGGCCAACCGCAAACGTCAGGTCGATGCGCTCGTCGCCAAATTCGGCAAGAGCGCACGCCCGGGTGGACACTTCTCGCTACCCGCCCTGCAACTGCTGATCTCCGGGCTGCCCAAGTTCCTCAACCTCGAAGAGGGCATCGGCGTCAAGACCGCCCACAAGGAAGTCACCAACGCCTTCGAGAAGTACCTGGACTCGATCGAACCGGCACCAGCGCCGAAACGTAAGACCGCCCAACGGCGTTCACCGTAGCGTTCAGGGCGGACTGTTCATGGCATCCCGTAGCGGCGCTCGCCAGTCAGCCAAGCTGCAGGGCATCCTGGCCGCCACCGAAGCACTGATGCTCGATCAGGGCTACGGCGCGGTGACCTTTCGCAGCGTGGCCAACGCTGCGGGCGTGGCCGCGGGCCTTGTGCAGTACTACTTTCCGTCCCTGGACGACCTATTCGTGGCGGTGCTGCGTTCGGCAACCGATCGCCTCATCGCCGACCTACAGCGCGCCTCCGAATCCGACCAACCACTACGCGGCGCATGGGCATACGCCAACAACGCCGCCGGCACCGCGCTGCTGATGGAATTCATGGCACTGGCCAATCACCGCAGCGCGGTGCGTGCCGTCATCGGCGAGGGCGGTGAGCGCGTCCGCCAGGCCTTGCTGACGACGATCCGATCCCGCTGGGCCGCCTACGGTCTCGACGAAAACGCTTTGCCGCCCGCCGCCGTGCTGTTCCTGCTCTCGTGCATCCCGCGGATGATCTACCTCGAAGAGAGCCTCGGCACCGTCACCGGCCATGCCGAAGCCACCGCTCTGGTCGAACGATTCCTCGACCAGGTCGAACCTCCCACCGCCTGACGCTCGGCCCCATTCGCGGCCGCGCACCCCACGATCCGCGCGCGAGAGAATGGACGTTCCGCGGCCGAACACGCTATTCTTGTACAAATCACCAAAGTCCATTGGAGGCGTTATGGCGGTCCATTCCCACCCCATCTCTGCGGCCCTGGGGCTCGAAATCACCGGCATGACCAGCAATGACCTGGTGACTCGGGCTGGCGCCGATGCGGCACAGGCGGCGCTGGATCGACACGGTGTGGTGGTGTACCGCGAGGTCAACATCAACGACGAGGGCCTGCTGGAGTTGAGCCGGATGCTGGGGACGCTCGTGGTGCAGCCGACCGGCGAACACCGCTATCCGGAGATCCAGACCATCACACTGGATCCGGCGAAGACCAACGCGCTGCTGGCCTCCTACCGTCAGGGCAACTTCCACTGGCACATCGACGGCGCCACCGACGAAACGCCGCAGAAGGGCACCCTGTTGACCGCCCGTGCCGTCGATCCCGCCGGCGGGGACACCGAATTCTCCAGCACCTACGCCGCCTACGAGGCGTTGCCCGAGGAGCAAAAGGCGCAGATCTGCGGGCTGCAGGTCGTGCATACCTTCGCCCATGCCCAGTCGCTGGCCAACCCGGATGCCACCGAAGAGCAGCGCGCGCAATGGAACCGGGTTCCCGCCCGCATTCACCCGCTGGTGTGGACGCACCGCGACGGCCGCAAGTCGATGCTGTTGGGGGCGACCGCCGACGAGGTGGTCGGGTGGCCGCCGGCCCGAAGCCGCGAGATGCTGGACCGCCTGCTGGACTGGTCGACTCAGCCGCAGTTCAGCATCCGCCACCAGTGGCGCGTCGGAGATCTCGTGATGTGGGACAACACCGGAATGCTGCACCGCGCATTGCCTTTCGAACCGACGTCGGTGCGCCTGATGCACCGCACGACGCTGGCCGGCGAGGAACCCGTCGCCGCCGCCTAACCTTCGGACGCCCGTACCTCGTCGGCCAAACCGGCGACGACCGCGCGCAGGCTACCGACGAGAACGAGAATCCTAGTGGCGGAGCACGTTCGGCTCATTGATCGCAGAACATGCCTCGGTAGCTGTGTGCCGGATGGCGTTCGTTGACATGCGGAGACGTGGTGTCGAAAAGCTTCTCGCGCAGGGTTCCTGGCCGGTACTGCTTCTGCATCAGTCCAATGCCCTGGAGCACGGGCACGAGATATTCGAAGAACTCATCGTAGCTCTGCGGCAGCAGGGCATTCATGACCTGAACCCCGTCCACACCGGCGCCCTGGTATTCCAGCAGGCGAGCGGCGATGGTTTCGGGGGATCCGACGACCATCTGCGGCAGTGACAGCGAGCTTAGGAAATCCTTCACCGTGGGGGTCGACCCCTCCGGCCAAGCGTTGATCATCGCCAGGAACGCTCCTCGGATGCCGGGAATTTCATCGAGGATGTCGCGCAGCGGGGCCGACGGGTCAAACCGTCCGAGGTCCATACCGCTGAGGCTGGAGAAGTACGCCGTTTGAGCCTCCGGGCTGCGGTACTCCTCGAGTTCGGCCCACTTGCGGTAGGCCTCCTCGTCGGTGGAGCCGATGACGAACATCATGCCCTGCAAGAACAGGATGTCGGCGTCGCGGCGGCCGCGTTGGCCCGCCAGGTCGCGCACGGTGGCGATCTGCTGGGCGATCGTCTCCAACGACATCGCCGAAAGGAACATCAGCTCAGCGTGGCCGCTGGCGAATTCGAGGCCAGCCGGCGATCCGCCCGCCTGGGCCAGCACCGGGGTGCGTTGTGGCGAGGGCTCCATGAGGTTGAAACCTTCGACGCTGTACCGCTTGCCCGCATGGTTGATGTTGTGCACCTTGGCCGGATCGGCGTAGATCCCCTTGGCGGGATCGTTGACGATGGCGTCGACGTCCCAGGATCCTTCCCACAGTTTGTAGGTGACATCGACGTATTCGTCGGCCCAGGCGTAGCGCTCCTCGTGCGAGAGATTGCCCGGTAGCCCGAGGTTGCGGAATGCGCTCTCGTTGGCCGAGGTAACGATGTTCCAACCGATGCGGCCACCGGAAAGATGGTCCAGGGTCGACACCGCGCGGGAGAAGACGAACGGGTGATGCGAGATGACGGAGCTTGTGTAGAGGAATCCGATGTTCTGGGTTTCGTAGGCCATCGCCGGGATGAGCATCGTGCAATCGCCGATCGGCACGTTCATCGCCATCTCGAAGACGATGTCGCGCGAACCGCGGTACTCGCCCTGCACGCCGACGACGTCGGTGAAGAAGAACGCGTCGACCTTAGCCTGCTCGGCCTTCTTGGCGAGGTCGACCCACATGTCGGCGGACTTGAATTCGCGGTTTCCGGCTCGCGGGTGTCGCCAGCTGCCGTGGAAGTTGTGGCCGATCGCATCCATCACGAGCAAGGTGAAGATCATGCGTTTGGACATAAAGCGCGCTCTTTTCGAAGGACCGAATCACTCGAATTGCTGTACGACTGTATAGCAATGCCTGGGCACCGTGGTCAACCGCCTGGGCTAGCGCATCACGTGCGCACACTGGGTGTGCGGATGGACGTCGAACAGGTCGCGGTAGGAGGGTGGTTGCCGGCCGTCTTCATCGTGGATGCCGTACTTGACGGCCAGTTCCGCGCCGATGAGCGTCTGGCCGCTGAGTTCGACGCATTGGGGGTCGTTGTAGAGCGCCCAGATCACATGTCCGGTGAGCTCGGGTGTTTCGGCGCTGTCGAGGATGTGCCCGAATTTCTCGGGGTTGCTGGCGATGATGGCGCGGACGCGGTCGGTGAGCAGCGATCCCATCCAGATCGATACCGCCGTGATCCCAGTGTCTTTGAAGTCGACGGCCATGTCGGCGGCCATCTTGTCGACGGCGGCCTTCGGCACTCCGTAGGCGGGTCCGAAGGCATAGTGCACCGAGCCCGACGAGGAGGTGAAGGCCACCAGGCCGCGTCGCTGCGGGAGCATCAGGGGTGCGGCATAGACGGTGGCGACGTAGCTGCTGCGCACGCCGACATCCAGGGTGTCGATGACATTGAGCGGCTCTTCCCAGAACTTGGTGCGCCCCATCATTTCGTCGCGGATGAGGGCGGCGTTGTTCACCAGGATGTCGATGCGGCCCTGTTCCTGCTCGATCCGGGTGAACAGCGCCTTGACCTGTTCGTCGTCGCCGTGATCGACACGCACGGCGATGCCCTGTCCCCCTGCGGCGCTGACCATTTCGGCCGTCCGGTGGATCGTGCCGGGCAGGGCGGCGTCGCCGGCGTTCTCGCTGCGGCCGGTGACGTACACGGTGGCGCCGTGCTGTCCGAGGGCGTGGGCGATGCCGGCTCCGGCGCCGCGGCTGGCTCCGGTCACGACGGCCACGCACGGTGCGGACGACATGAGAGTTCTCCTGTCTGTCGGGTCAGCCGACGATCGCGGGCATGGAGTCCCAGCCCCGGACGGTCGAAGTGCGCGAACGACGCGCGTTGTCCATGTCGATGGTCCACTCGGGAAATCGCTTGAGCACCTCCTCGAGCGCGACGCGGCCCTCGAGGCGGGCCAGTGGTGAGCCGACGCAGAAGTGGGCGCCGCGACCGAAGGTGAGGTGTCCGCCGGGCTTACGGCGGATGTCGAACCGGTCGGGGTCCTCGAAGTGGCGTTCGTCGCGATTGGCCGAGGCGAGCATCAGCAGTATCGCGCTGCCGGCCGGCACGATCTGCTCCTGGAACGCGACATCCTCGGCCGCGACGTAGCGCGCGACGTGCGGCCCGGGCGGCTCGAAGCGCAGCAGTTCCTCGATCGCCGTCGGGATCAAGGAGTGGTCTTCGGCGAGTTCCTTGCGTTGGTCGGGGTGTTCGGCCAGGACCTTGCCCATCCACCCGAACAGCCGACCGGTGGTCTCGACGCCGGCGCCGGCGACGACGGCGAGGAAGATGACCAGCTCTTGCTTGGTCAACTTGCGCGTAGTTCCGGTTTCGTCGTCGAATTCGACGTTCAGCAGCTCGGTGATCAGGTCGTCGGACGGGTGCTTCTCGCGCCACTCGACGTATTCGCCGAACATCTCGCCGGTGAAGTAGTGCTCCTTGTCGACGTGCATAGGCTTGCCGGCTTCGTTGCGCAGCACCGCGTTGGCGTGGGCGCGCACCGCGGGCTGCTCGGAATCCGGGATGCCGGCGAGCATCCCGATCGTTTTCATCGGGAGTTCGGCCCCGAGGTCCTGGACGAAGTCGAAGCGTTCACCGCCAACCAGCGGATCGAGGCAGGCGGTGCAGAACGCGCGCACCTTGTCCTCGATGGCGCGCATCTTCTTCGGTGTGAATGCGCGGGACACGATGGCGCGGTGGATGGTGTGCACCGGGGGATCTTCATTGATGAAGACGCCTGCCGGGATCACCGGATCGGTGAGCACGACTTCGAGGATGTCGCCCTTGGCCGAGCTCAGGCGAGTGGTGTCCTTGAGTGCTGCGTCGACGTCGGCGTAGCGGCTGATGCCCCAGAAGTTGTGCCGCTCGTTGTAATAGAGCGGGGATTCGTCGCGAAGCCGGCGATACGTCGGGTAGGGGTCGAGGTCGATCTCGACATCCCAGGGATCGTAGTACAGGTCGTCCATCTGTTGCCTCCAAAGTTATTGCGGGTCAAGCCGATCCGATCAAATGTCGGCGGACTCTTTACGTTCGGTGATCGGTCGCGCCAGACCCTGCTCGTCGCAGGCGCGCTGCAGGGCGTCCAACGTCTCGGCCAGGCCGGGGCCCAGGCGTGGGCCCGGGGTGAAGGTCGCGGGCAGGTGGCGCATGCCCTGGATCACGCCGATGCTGTCGTAGTGGACGGTGCCCTCCGCGACGCACTCGTAATCGGGCATCCGGTCCAGCACGGCGGTGAGCATGGCCTTGAACACGGTGCGTGCCACGTTCGAACCGATGCAGCGGTGCACGCCCAGCCCGAAGCTGAAGTGGCGATTGCCTTTTCGATCCATCACCACCCGGTCGGGCTCGGAAAACACCGCGGGGTCACGGTTGGCCATCGCCCAGGACAGCCACAGCCGGTCGCCTTCTTTGAGCGCGGTCCCGTTGAGGTTCATGTCCTCGGAGATGGTTCGGGCATCGCCGGGGGCGGGGGTGAAGTACCGCAGGAACTCCTCGGTGGCGGGGTTCAGCAGCGTGTCGCGCTGCTCGCTGAGCCGGGTGCGTTCGTTCGGATTCTGTGCGAGCCATTCCAGGGCATGCGCGGTCAGCGCGGTCGTCGTGTCGAACCCGCCACCGATCAGCAGGTTGAGCATGCCGACCAATTCGATGTCCGGTGGCGCCTCGCCGTCGATGCGCAGTTTTGCCAGCGCGTCGATGACCCCGGGCCGCGGGTTCTCCCGGATCTCGACGAGGTTGGCGAATAGATCCATGCCCATCGCCATGTACAGTTCGCGGACCCGTTCGGCGTCCGGGGAGTCCGGCGGGGTGTAGACCAAGGCGTGTGCGGGCTCGTTGTAGATGGTCCACTTGTCCAGCCGCACCCCGAGCATCGCCAGCGTCAGCACCGCGGGTACCACGTTGGCCAGGTCGTCGACGAAATCGATCTGGCCGGTTTCGATGCGCTCGTCGAGGCAGGCGCGCACGATCTCCCCAACGAACGGTTCCCATCGCTTGACCGCCGCCGGAGACAGGTAGGGGTTCAGCGCGGTGCGGTAGTAGCGGTGTTCCGGGTCGTCCATCTCGAGCATGCCGCCGCGGAAGTTCTCCGCCCCGATCATGGTGGGGATGGAAATGCCCTTGTAGCCCCGGCGTTCGTTGTTGATGTCGTGGTCGTTGGAGACGTGGGGACAACGCGCCAATTCGAATACCTCGGCGCTGCCGGCCGCCACCCAATGGCCGTCGTACGTCTCCGTCCATGCCATCGGGCACTTTTGCTGCATCTCATGGGTGATATCGAGGAACTTCTCGCGATATTGCGGGTGGTGCCGGTCGAAGTGGTAGCGCGGAACATCCTCGACATGGGCGCGCTCGTTGAGCGCGCTCATAGGCGCGCCGCGTTCGAAGCGGGTGCGGCGGTGCGGTCCACCTCGAAGGTGATCGCCTGCTCGGGGCACGAGCGGGCCGCGTCACGTACCTGCTGGCGCAGTTCGCCGGGGACCCGTTCGTTGATCGGTTGGGCATGGCCGTCGATGTCGTCGAGCTCGAAGACCCCAGGAGCGATCATCGCGCACAGGGTGTGGCCTTGGCAGCGGGCCGATTCGACGCGTACCTTCACGATGTTCCTTGTCTGTCAGAGATTTTGACGTCCGGCCTAGATGACCGCGCCGCCGTTGACCCCGATCACCTGACCGGTGATGTACCCCGCGCCATCGGTGCACAGGTAGGAGCACAGCCCGGCGACGTCCTCGGGCGAGCCAAGGTGGCCGGCGGGAATCGCCCGCGTGAGGTACTCGGTCGGAGGCAGCTTTTCCAGCCGCTGTTGTTCGCGCAGCATCGGGGTGTCGATCGCGAACGGCGGAATGGTGTTGGCGGTAATGCCTTTTCCGGCATAGTCCCGCGCGACGGTCTTCGTCAACGCGATCACCCCGCCCTTGGTGGCCGAGTAATGACCCTGACGCGGCGCGCCCTGCTGGCCGGCCGCCGAGGAGATGGTGACGATGCGCCCCCACCCGGCGGGCACCATGTCCGCAAGGCCGGCCTGCAGGCTCAGGAAGGTGCCGGTCAAATTCACCGCGAGGAACCGATTCCACTCCGCCAGGGTGATCTGGTCGAACCGCGTGAAGCCGCCGATGGCCGCGCTGGTCACCAGGATCTCGACAGGGCCGAACTGTGCTCGCACCGTGTCGAAAGCGGCGTGAACCGAAGCTTCCTTCGATACGTCGACACCGACCGCGACGGCTTTGCCTCCCGCCGCGTGGACTTCGGCGACGACCTTGGCGGCTGCCTCCTCGTTCAGGTCGAGGACAGCCACCCGGTGCCCGTCGGCGGCGAGCGTCGTGCAGATCGACTGACCCAGGCCCGATCCACCACCGGTCACCACCGCCACGCGGTTCATGTCAGACACGCTCCTCGCCAACCACAAATGCTATACGACTGTATAGCCGATGGTGGCGCCGCGCACAAGGCGGCAAGCGCGACCGCTGCGCCCCTGGATAGATCGGTCAGTCGGCAGGCCTCTTGGCGCGCTTGGGGCGTGCGCCTCCCCCGTACACGATGTCGGCACGCTCGGGGTCCCACCGATCCCGGAAGACCACGTCGCCGATGGGCCGTCGGCGCACCGGGCCATGGTGACCGCGTGGCCAGCCGACGACGATGTGCCCGGCCAGGAACCATTCGTCGGGCACGCCGATGGCCTCGCGCAGGATCCGTTCGCCGTCGTAGGAAGCCCAGCTCGTCAAGCATGCTCCCAAACCCTGTGCGCGGGCGGCCAAGTAGAAATTCTGCATCGCCGGGTAGATGGAGCCGCCCTGCAGGAATTCGGAGGCGAATTCGTTCTTGTAGGCGGTGAACAGCACCGAGGTGTACTCCCCGGCGCGGTCGTGCAACTCGTAGGTGGCGCGGTTGTTGCGGGCGGCGCGGCCGTGATCGTCGGCCGATGGTCGGGTCATCCCGTAAATCTTTTCGATCGTGCGCAACGCTGACTGCGCGGCGTCGGCGACGGCGGCACGCTGTTGCGGCGCGGACAGGACGACGAACCGCCACAATTGCGCGTTGGCGCCGTTGGGGGCCCATGTGGCGGCCTCTAGGCAGCGGTTCAGCGTCTCGTCGTCGACGGGGTCGTCGGTGAACCTGCGCATCGATCGCGCGGTCGAGAGCACTTCCCAGACGTCATCGGTGGAATCCGGCATGCCCCAGGTGTACTCGACCCGAACGGGCGTGTCGAGGGGGGTCGGTCGCGAATCGCATGGCCGGTTTTCGCTGATGCTGTACAGTCGTATTGCGTTTGTTCCGGGTGGCAACGATGGGAAGTGGTGTTGTGGACGACAGGTTCTCGATGCAAGGACGGGTTGCCGTCATCACCGGCGGTGGCACTGGGATCGGCCGGGCATCGGCACTGGTGCTCGCCGAACACGGCGCCGACGTCGTGCTCGCCGGACGGCGAGAGGAGCCGCTGAAGGCGACGGCCGGCGAGATCGAGGCACTGGGACGGCGGGCGCTGGCCGTGTCGACCGACGTGACCGATGCCGCGGCGTGCCAGTCCCTTGTCGATACCACGTTGGCCGAATTCGGCCGTCTGGACGTGCTTTTGAACAATGCCGGTGGCGGTGAGACCAAATCCCTGATGAAGTGGACCGACGACGAGTGGCACCAGGTGCTGGACCTGAACCTGTCCAGCGCGTGGTATCTGTCGCGCGCGGCCGCCAAGCCGATGATCGCCGCGGGCAAGGGCGCCATCGTCAACATCTCGTCCGGCGCCAGCCTGTTGGCAATGCCCCAGGCGCCGGTGTATGCCGCCGCGAAGGCCGGGCTGAACAACCTCACCGGCTCGATGGCCGCGGACTGGACCCGCAAGGGCGTGCGGGTCAACTGCATCGCCTGCGGCGCCATCCGCACGCCTGGCCTGGAAGCCGACGCCGAACGTCAGGGCTTCGACATCAACATGATCGGACAGACCAACGCCTCAGGGCGCATCGCGGAGCCGGATGAGATTGGTTACGGCGTACTGTTTTTCGCCTCCGATGCGTCGAGCTACTGCTCGGGCCAGACGCTGTACATGCACGGCGGGCCGGGCCCCGCCGGCGTCTGAGACACACGGGAGATGCCCATGAATGTCAGTCACCTGGGACTGCGAGTCCGCGATCTGCCGAAGGTGCAGCGGTTCTACGAGGCGCTCGGATTTCGGGAGATGAACCGCCTGACCGTGCCGGACAAGCTCGCCGGCGCCCTGCTGGGATTAGAGCCGCCGATCGGATTCGAGGCCGTCTATCTGGACAACGACGGCTTCGTGCTGCAACTGCTCACGTTCTCCGGGCATCCGGCACCGGAGGAGCCGGAACGGACGATGGTCGGAGCGGGGCTGACGCATCTGTCCATTGCGGTCGATGATTTCCCGGCGGCGCAGGCGGCGGTGAAGGCGGCCGGTGGCAGCGTGATCGCCGATCCGGGCGGCGGTTTCGCATGCATGGTGCGCGACCCCGAAGGACAGCTGCTCGAGCTGGTCCACTCCAGCGTCCGGCCGGTGCCGAAGAACTGAGTCCCGCTCAGGTACGGAGCTCCTCGGCCATTTCGGCGTACCGGTCAAGGAACGACAACGTCGTCGACGGGTCGAGCGCATCGCGGCGGCCACCGCCCAGGACCGCTCGGGTGAAACCCAGGTCCCGGTAGCTCGCCAGCCGCTTGAGCGAGGGGTCGCCCCAGGCCATGATCGTCAGATCGAGGTCGCCCGCGTCGCGGGCGAGGTCGTGGGCCGTGCGACGGAACTCGGCCAGCGCGGTCGGCAGATCGCGAAAGGCCGCGTCACCGGGCAGCCAGCCGTCGGCCCACGGCAGGCAGCTGCGGATGGCCTTGGCGCCGGTCGCGGCGGCCAACAGCGGCGGATGGGGTCGCTGCATCGGCTTTGGGTTCGACCAGACGGGTTCGAAATCGATGAAATCCCCGTGGTATTCGGCCTCGTCGTCGCTCCACAGCTTCCGAAGCGCGCCTACGGTCTCGCCGAGCAACCGGTAGCGGTCGGTCCACGCAATGGCGGGCCGAGCGACCTCGAGTTCGGCGCGAAACCCCACCCCCACACCCAACATCAACCGCCCGGCGCTGACCTGGTCGAGCGTCGCGACCTCCTTGGCCAGGGTGAACAACTCGCGTTCCAACGGAAGGACGACCGCGGTGCCCAAGCGCAGCGTCGACGTGGTCGCGGCCGCGGTGGCCAGCGACAGGAACGGATCCAAGACGCGCCTTTGGGCCTCCAGCAACGCGGGATGGAACCCGCCGGCAGCGGAAACCGGGATCTGCGGGTGCTCCCCGACCCACAGCGATTCGAACCCACGCGATTCGAGCGCCGGACCCAGCGCGGCGGCGGCGACGTCCCCCGGCGTGTTCAGCGAGACGTATCCCAGCTCCATCGAATCTCCTTCGGGCCAACTCGCACGGCGCGCCGCCGTCTGCTATACGATCGTATAGCAGACGGATAGCATAGGTCCCGCCATGGCGAGGGAGTGGAATGCACGCGCTGACTGAGGGTCAGATCTCCTACGATCCGTACAACGTCGAAATCGACGCCGACCCGTACCCCACCTACCGACGGCTTCGTGACGAGTCGCCGCTCTACTACAACGAACGGTTCGACTTCTGGGCACTGAGTCGCTTCACCGACGTCGACGACGCCCTGCGCGATATCGACAACCTCAGCTCCGCCAAGGGTGACATCCTCGAAGTGGTCAAAGCGGAACCGGTGATGCCGGCCGGCGTCTTCATCAACGAGGATCCGCCACTGCACACCATGCACCGGTTATTGGTGTCGCGCGCATTCACACCCCGGAAGATGAAGGCGATCGAGGACCAGGTGCGGGCATTCTGCGCGGCGTGCCTGGACCCGCTGTCGTCCGGGGACCGTCTCGACTTCACTGTCGATCTGGGTGCCCAGATGCCGATGCGGGTGATCGGGATGCTGGTCGGCATGCCCGACTCCCTGCAGCGCAGCGTCCGCAAGGTGGCCGGGCAGCGGCTGCGTAACAAGCCCGGAGAGCCGCTACCGGTGAGCAAGGACAATTACTTCAACGGCAACATGTTCCGCGACTATGTGCAGTGGCGCGAGCAGAACCCATCCGACGATCTGGTCACCGAACTGTTGGCGGCCGAGTTCCGGGACGTCAACGACGAGGTGCGCCGGTTGTCGACCGAAGAACTGCTGGTTCTCCTCGGCGTCATCGCCAACGCCGGCACCGAGACGGTCGGCCGGCTGTTCGGCTGGCTCGGCAAGCTGCTCGGTGAGTATCCCGACCAACGCCGTCAACTCGTCGAGAATCCCGACCTGATTGCGAGCGCCGTTGAGGAGGTGCTGCGGTTCGAGCCGCCCGTCCACAACATTGCCCGTTACGTCGCAAAAGACGTTGAATACCATGGTCATACCGTTCCGGCCGGGAGCTCCCTGCTGCTGATGACCGGCGCCGCCAACCGCGACGAGCGGCGCATCGAGAACCCCGACCGCTTCGACATCCAGCGCAGCGTCAATCACCTGGCGTTCGGGCGAGGTACACATTTCTGCCTCGGCGCCTCGCTGGCCCGGCTGGAAGGCCGGGTCGCCCTCGAGGAGATTCTGAAACGCTGGCCGGACTGGACCGTCGACATGGACAGCGCGGTGCGCGCGCCCACCGCGACCGTCCGGGGCTGGGACAGCATGCCGACAATACTCGGCTGACCGAGGCCCCGTCAGCGGGTGTTGACCGGGACGTTCAGCAGACTGTCGGGCCCGGGGACATCGGCGAATTGCATTGCCCAGGCGGGTTTCCCGTGCTGCACGATCCACGTCGAGCCGGTGGCATCGAGGGGCGCCGTCACTGCGCCGAGGACCGCATCGGCGATCGCCTGCGGCTCCATCACCGGCACCCCTGCTCCCTCGACCAGTCGGCGGCGGCTTCCGAGCACACCGGTTTCGGTGATTCCCGGGCAGATGGTATGCACCGCAATGCCTTCCGGCGACAGGTTGGGAGCGATGGCCCGCATGAAACCGACGACGGCGTGCTTGCCCAACGAGTAGACCGGGTCGGGATGCCAGGGCAGGATGCCGGCCAGCGACGCGGCCGCCACGATCGCGCGTCCACCGGTGGCGGGACAGGCCCGCATCGTGCGGACGGCGGCCCTGGCGCCGAAGACAACGCCGTCGAGGTTCACTCCGAGGGAGCGGCGGTAGTCGGCGTCCTCCAGGGCGGCGATGTCCCCGGACCAGCGAACGCTGATGCCCGCGTTAAGGAACGCCAGTTCCAGGCTGCCGAGCTCATCGACGCAGGACGCAAACGCGGCATCGACCTCCTGGGGGTTCGAGACGTCGCAACCCACGCCGAGGCCACCGATTTCGTCGGCGACCGCACCTGCGGAGGCTTCGTCGATGTCGACCACACACACCCGCATGCCGTGGCGGGCCAACAGCTGCGCCGTGGCGCGACCGATGCCCGAGCCACCGCCGGTCACCAGCGCCACGCGCCCGTCGATCACCACCGGTCGGCGGGGACGTCTTCGATCGTCAGCGGACGGGCGTAGGAGGGATCGGTCCGGTCCCACTTGCCCTTGATGAAGCCCTTGACGGCGCCGGATGCCATCACCGAGGAATCGCCGCTCATCATCCACTCGAGGGTGCAGCGGCGCAGCGCGATCTTCCAGACCCCGTCGCGGCGCTCGAGGCGATCGAGGTAACGGCCGCCCATCAGCGACACGACCTTGCCGCCCTTGGCCCGCATCGCCCCGATGACATAGCTCTCCGCATGGGCTTCGTCGCCGCTGATCTCGCAGGTGTGGGTGGTGATGTTGTGCAGGTGGTCCTCGAAGACCATGCTGTGCGCGTTGTTGGCCCAATCCCCGTATTCGGGGCCGAGTTTCACGGTCGGGCCGTGTTCGTCCACGCCGTCCTCGAAATAGACGCTGCCCATCAGTTCCGTGTCGTGGCGGTCATGCCCACGGGACTGGTTCATCACGCAGTCGAGGATGGCGGTGCGATCCTCGAGGTACTGCACCCGCTGCCGCAGTTGCTTGAGCTCGTCGCCGTTGGTCATGACGGTCCTTCCGCTGAAGTAGTGGCTGCGCTGTACATCTGTATAGCACACCGCGCCGTCGACCTCACCAAGCCGGGCGTGTTCGTTCAGGACGGCTGGCCTCGTTGTGATCAACCTGCGAGGGCGCGTGTTCGACTACGCACGCCGGGACACGGACTACGCACTTTCAAGGGCGCGAAGGACTGCCTGGACACGCGAATCTCATGCCGTGCGACCCGGACCGGCATGAATTTTCCACCATTCCTCGCCGGCCCGTTCGGGTCCGCCATTTCAACTATCGAGGAGACGAGAATGAGCCTGGCGCACGCCTCACACGCCCGGATGGCCCCGGCCGACGAGCTGGTGCCGTCGCGCTACGCGGTGCGGGTCGGCGAGATTGACGTGCTGGTGATCAGCGATGGGGTGCTACCGATAACCACCTCGACGTTGGCCACCAACGCCGACCCCGCCGAGCTGGCAGGCTGGCTGGGCGATAACTTCCTGCCGCCTGAGGTGGTCGACTGGCCGCTGAACGTGGTCGTGGTGCGTAGTGGTGACCGGACCATCCTGGTCGACGCCGGGCTGGGCCTGGAGTTCCCGGACTTCCCGCGGGCGGGGCAAACGGCGAAGCGACTGGAGGCCGCCGGGGTCGATCTGGAATCCGTGACCGACGTGGTGCTCACCCACCTGCACATGGATCACGTGGGCGGGCTGCTCACCGAAGGGCTGAAGGACCGGCTGCGTCCGGACCTGCGGATCCACGTGGCGGCCGCAGAAGCCGATTTCTGGGAGGCGCCCGACTTCTCCCACACCACCATGCCGGAGCCGATACCGGACGTGCTTCGCTCGGTCGCCTCGCGATTCCTGGACGAGTACCGCGACCGGCTCCGGACGTTCGAGACGGACTACGAGGTGGCGGCGGGCGTGTTCGTCACCCGCACCGGCGGTCACACCCCCGGGCACAGTGTGGTCCGCCTGGCTTCGGGCGGCGACCGGCTGACATTCGCCGGTGACGCCGTGTTCCAGGTCGGATTCGAAAACCCCGAGTGGCACAACGGATTCGAGCACGACCCCGAGGAGGCGGCCCGCGTTCGGGTGCGTCTCCTGCGGGAGTTGGCCTCGACAGGCGAGTCGCTGGTGGCCACCCACTTGCCGTTCCCGTCAGTGTGCCGGGTCGCGGTCGCCGGCAACGTCTTTCGGTGCGTACCGACCGTCTGGGATTACTGACCGCTCCCGGGTGGTCGCGCCATCGTCGCTGCCGGACTAGGCTATCGCGGTAGCGTCGGCCGACACACGAAGGAGGCGGTCGCATTGACCGACATCATCAACGACGCTTTCTCCCGCCGCGTGTTCATGCGGGGCGCCGCGTTATCGGTGCCGGTCGTGGGCGCCGCGCTCGTCGTACCCGCCGCGTTGGCCGAGCCTTCGGAGTGCAGCGATCCATCCGGCATGGTCGGCAACTGCGCGGTGCAGCTACCCCAGGAATTCACCTCGACGAGTTTCAGCACAACGGCCATCGCCGGAGGTACGAACTACTCGATTCTGTTCAGCACCAAGATCCCGAGAGGCCCGCTCGTACCTTCGGGCGCCACCGGTTACCGCATCCGCAGCGGCAGTGTGTCGGGCACGAAGCAGGACGGAACCCCGTTCCGCCTGACACCAGGGATCGGCGAGGTGGGACCACGGGTCCTCGGAGCACGCTCGGCGTCATCCCTCGGCTTCGCGCTGGATGTGCCGTGGAATGCCGACCAGCTCGTGCGTTCGTTCCTGTACGCCTACGAAGTCGAGTTCTTGACCGGGCTGACGGGAATTCAGACCTGCCCGTACACGACCACCATGACGCTCGCGGACAACGGTATGACCCTCGGCGGTGTCGGCTCGGTGACGTTTTCCCAGCCGAGGCTTACCGATTGCGGCGAGGCACCACCGCCTCCAGAGTGAACCAGTCGCACAGCTTCCGTCGCTATCCCGCTGCTCGGGTTTCGGAATCAGGGATGGTCCTACCCTCGACGAACTTCCACCGCTCAACCAGTGCGTCGCCGAAAACATCGTTCTGCCAATAGAATTTGATGGACATTAGTACTTCGAGTGTGATACGACCCGGCTGTTCGCGATTGAGGCCAGGATTGGGGCCGGCACCTATGGGGTGCAATTGGTCGGCGCGCCAGGAGAGTTCGAGGATCCCGTCCGGTGATTGAGGTCGACGAAGCTGCCGACCGAAGCCCACCGCGGCATGGGTCGCAAATACGTCGCGCAGCTTCTCGACCGAGCCGCGGGGCCGCCGGCCCCGGCCGTAAACGATCTGTGGGCCGACAAGAGTAATCCCTTGCCGGCCCACAGATTACGTAAAGATCAGACCGCGGTCACTCCGGTGGCCTGGGGGCCCTTGGCGCCCTGTCCTACCTCGAACTGAACCCGCTGATTCTCCTCCAGCGTGCGGTAGCCACCGCCCTGGATCTCGGAGTAGTGGACGAAGACGTCCGCACTGCCGTCATCGGGGGCGATGAAGCCGAAGCCCTTTTCGCCGTTGAACCATTTCACGGTTCCTTGCGTCATATTTCTTGTACTTCTTTCGTTTACTTTCGCGAATGCAGAACGCATTCGCCGTTCAGCCTACCCCACAATGGGGGTCCCTAAATCCGTCTTCGACGCTGGAGCCGCGCCGGGGGCACCCGCCGGACGAGATTTCCGCGGCGATCATCACCGTAGGTTGCCAAACGGCGTGGCGGTGGGCGACTCCCTTACGCGCCACTCGACGCGATGCCAATCGACCGGCTCCGACGTGGAGGCCATGCGATCACGGCTCCGTTGCACACACAGCTCGCCACCCCGTCAAGGCCCCCCGGGTCGGTTGGCGTGGTTGACGCGACGGTGTTAGCGTAGCCACCGTCGCTGACTCGGAACCCGAGTTTCGCATCGGTTGGCAGCCATCTTCTCGCGTCAACCGGGCTGTCCGGCGTCTGACTGAACGCAACGAAAGCTGGGGGAACGCACGCGGTGTTTCGAGTGTTGAGACGGTTCTGGATCCCGCTGCTACTGGTGGTGGTCGTGGCACTAGGCGCATACGCGATCACCCGCATCCGGGAGTCCACCGGGCATCACGGCCCGAATCTTGCGGAGGGATCCGGAATTACCGCGAACTTCAATCCGAAGCACATCAGGTACGAGGTCACCGGCGCGGGCGGGACCGCGAATCTCAACTACCTCGACGAGAACGGGCAACCCCATCTCATCGAAAATGCCCCGCTGCCCTGGTCTTTCACGATCGTGACGACGCTGCCGTCGATGTCGGCCAACATCTTGGCCCAGGGCGATCGGGGCACCCACGATCTTCGGTGTCAGGTGACCGTCGACGGTCAGGTGCGTGACAGCAGGGCGAGCACCGACGCCATCAAACCGTTCATCTACTGCTTGGTGAAATCCGTATGAGCAACATGCACACGCAGCCGCACCGCCCGTTCATAGGTCGGATGGTGCGGATCTTCTCGTTACCGATCATCGTGTTCTGGGTGCTCGTCGCGGTGGGCCTGGGCATCTTGACCCCGTCGCTCGATGCCGTCGCGGCGACGCGTTCAGTGCCGATCAGCCCCACCAATTCGGATTCGTATCGGGCGATGCTGCACATCGGCAAGGTGTTTCAGCAGTACGATTCCGACTCCACAGCGATGGTCGTGCTGGAGGGCAAGGACAAGCTCGGCGATGCCGCGCACAAGTTCTACGACAAGATCGTCGCCAAGCTGGAAGCCGATCACGAGCACGTGCAGAACGTCCAGGACTTCTGGAGTGATCCGCTCACCGCGGCGGGCTCTCAGAGCGTGGACGGCAAATCCGCCTACGTGCAGATCTTCCTCAATGGCCCCCAGGGCACGACACCCAGCCACGAGTCGGTGGCAGCGGTGCGTGACATCGTTGCGTCGGTACCAGCGCCGCCGGGTATCAAGGCCCATGTCGCTGGCAATACCGTGCTGAACGCCGACACCAGCGTGGCCGGGCATCAAAGCATGGCGATCATGGAGCTGGTGTCGGTCGGCGTCATCATCGTGATGCTGCTCATCGTCTACCGCTCTGTCGTGACGATGCTGGTGTCTATGGTCATCATCGGGCTGGAACTATTTGCCGCACAGGGCATTACGGCCACAGCGGGCAACCTGAACATCATCGGCTTGACCCCGTACGCGGTGAGCATGGTGACCATGCTGGCCTTGGCCGCCGGGACGGACTACGTGATCTTCCTACTCGGGCGATATCACGAGGAGAGATCGAAAGGCCTCGATTCCGAAGAGGCGTTCTATGTCGCCTATAGCGGTGTCTCGCACGTCATCCTGGGTTCCGGGCTGACCATCGTCGGTGCCTGCTTGTGCCTCACCATGACCACGCTGCCCTACTTCCAGACCATGGGTCTGCCCTGCGCGATCGCGGTTGGGGTGATCATCGCCGCAGCCCTGACGCTGGCGCCTGCGATCCTGACGGTGGCCTCGAAGTTCGGTTTGCTCGACCCCAAGCACAACGTGGTTTCCTCGCCGGGTTGGCGTAAGGTCGGTACCTCCGTGGTGCGCTGGCCCATTCCGATCGTCTTGGTGACCTGCGTGATCGCCGTCGTGGGTTTCGTCGCCTTGATGACGTATGTGCCGCAGTACAACGACCAGAAGTTCACCCCCGCCGATATGCCCGCCAACCAGGCCATGGGCGTCGCGGACCGGCATTTCTCCCAGGCCCGCATGAACCCCGAGCTGTTGATGCTCGAGGCCGATCACGATCTGCGTACCCCCGCCGACATGCTCGTGATCGAAAAGGTCGCCAAGAATGTCTTTCGCATGCGGGGCATCGATCGGGTGCAGACCATCACCCGCCCGCTGGGCGCACCGATCGAGCACAGCTCGATCCCCTTCCTGCTCGGTGCGCAAAACGCCGGCACTCTGCAGGCCGCGAAGTTCAACAACGACAACTCGGCGCAGATGCTCGAACAGGCCGACGAGATGAGCCGGACCATCGCCAACATGCAACGCATGTACACCATCACCAAGGAGATGACCGAAACCACGCACAGCATGGTTGGCAGGACCCACGAGATGGTGGACACCACCAACGAATTGCGGCAAAGCCTCGCCGATTTCGAGGATTTCTTCAGACCCATTCGCAGCTACTTCTACTGGGAAAAGCACTGCTACGACATCCCGATCTGCTTTTCACTGCGGTCAGGCTTCGACACCCTGGACGGAATCGACGCCCTCGCCGACCAAATACAAGGCCTCACTACCGATTTGGATCGGTTGGATCATTTGCTGCCGCAGATGTTGCCGGTGCTGCAGAACACCATCACCTCGATGACGAAAATGCGCGACTTCATGATCGCGACCCATAGCACCCAGGCCGGCACCCAGGCCCAGCAGCAGGAACTGGCCAAAGGCGCGACGGAGATAGGCCTGTACTTCGACCAGGCCAAGAATGACGACTTGTTCTACCTGCCACCAGACGTGTTCGACAATCCCGACTTCAAACGTGGCATGAAGATGTTCATGTCGCCCGATGGCAAGGCAGTCCGGATGATCATCACCCACCAGGGCGACCCGGCCTCGGTGGAGGGTATCGAACACGTGCGGGGCCTCAAAGGTGTTGTCGCAGACGCCCTCAAGGGCACCCCGCTGAGCAATGCCAAGGTCTCACTGGCCGGCACGGCATCGCTGTATGCCGACATGCAGGACGGCGTCGTCACCGACCTCATGATTGCGATCATCGCAGCGATGATCCTGATTTTCGCGATCATGCTGTTGATCACGCGCAGTGTGGTGGCCGCCCTCGTGATCGTCTGCACCGTCGCCGCATCCTTGGGTACCGCGTGTGGTTTGTCGGTGCTGCTCTGGCAGGACATCCTGGGGCTGGGCGTGCAGTGGATCGTGATCCCGTTGTCGATGGTGATCCTGCTGGCAGTGGGTTCGGACTACAATCTCCTGGTGGTCTCGCGCTTCAGGGAAGAGATACACGCCGGGCTCAACACGGGCATCATCCGTGGCATCGGGGCGACCGGACGCGTCGTCACGGCGGCCGGCCTGGTGTTCGCCTTCACGATGATGGCGATGATCGTCAGCGATCTGCGCGTGGTCGGTCAGCTCGGCATGACCATCGGCATCGGCCTGGTGGTCGATACGTTGATCGTGCGGGCGTTTATGACCCCCTCTATCGCCGCCGCGCTGGGCCGCTGGTTCTGGTGGCCGCTCAACACCTTTGAGATCACCAGGCATCGCCGTGGCGGACCCGAACCAACTCCGGTCGACGACGACAACACCGCGCCCCTTGCGACAGCGAGGGCGTGAGAGCCGTGACCGAGTCTGGCAAGCTGGCGGCGGGGTTGGTCGCCGCCGCGGAATGCTTGTCAGACACACAATCAAAACTGCGCCAACGCACCCAAGGCCGGCTCGATCGATCCCGCGATCCCGCGATCCTCGACGCCGCGCTGGCCGCATTGGCCGAAAACGGTTACAACGACACCAATATGAACGACATCGCCGCGCGAGCGGGTGTTGGTAAAGCGGCGATATACCGCCGCTGGGCGTCGAAGGCCGCGTTGATGACCGATGCGCTTGTGTATTGGCGGCCCGACCTCATCGACGACGATGCCCCGGACACCGGCAGCCTTGCCGGTGACTTCGACGCGGTGGTTGAACGTGTGGCGCGCGCCGATGATGACCTGATCTCCAGCGATCTGGTGCTGCGAGTGGCGATGGAGGCGATGCACGATCAGCAGCTCGCATCGGCCCTCGACGAGTTGATGCTGCTGAAGGGCAGGCGCGTGGTGACGGCCATCCTCCGACAGGCCGCGGCTCGCGGCGAGGTCGCACCCGACGGGGACTGGACCCTTATCGCCGACACCTTGACGGGGATGGGGCTGATGCGGGTCATCAGCGGTCAAACCGTCGACGCGAAGTTCGTCCGGAAAGTCATCGACACGCTCATCCTGCCTGCTGTCTGCGCGGCGAACACCAAAGATGGTGGCGGGAGCGCAAAGTAGCGCCTGTTCGACAGACGACGTCGGACGTCACCGCGCCATGTTGGCGAAGCGCGAGAGATGCAACTGGTGGGCGACGGTCACCGTCTTGGTCGGGCCGTTGCGGTGTTTGGCGAGAATGAAATCCGCCTCTCCCCCGCGCGGGTCGTCGCGCTCGAACGCGTCCGGCCGGTTCAGCAGGATCACCATGTCCGCATCCTGCTCCAACGAGTTATGCACGCTGATGCTGTTGGCGACGAAATTATGTGTGCCGCTGACGGTCCCGTCGTAGACGTCTTGTTCTCCAAGACTCGTAATCTCTACAAGTGTGTCCCAATACACGTCGCTTGTTGCCAACGCATGAATTTCACGGTCGTCGATTAATGCCGCAGCACGATGCAGCCTGGACCGGCTCGGCGAGTGCTTCCACATCGTCGATCCGCAGAACTGGATTGCCATCGCCGAGGCGAACTGGCGATGGGTTATCTCCCTGTCAGCCAGAACATTCCGCACGCGCTTCCAGACCTCTCGGGGCACAGTGTCCAGGTTTGGATTCCGCACCAAGCCGTCCAGGTGAGCCAGGACCTGCTGCGCGGCCACCGCTTTCGCACCGTGCACTCCGACATGCCGAAGGAACTTGGCTTGATTCTGCGCCCCGTAGATGTGCAGGTGCCATGAGTCCCGGTAACCAACCTTTTGTGCACGCTTGATCCGCGCGAATACACCCACCCGCAACAGCAATTGCGCTACATCGTCAATGAGCCGTCGGCTGGTTGACGCATAGAAGATCCGCCCTTGACCAACCTTGGCGTCCCACCTGACCGAGCCATCGGTCGCCCACAGGTGACGCAGGAACAACGCCACCTGGTCGTTGGGTGCACGGAAAACAGCTTCCGGCACATGCTTCTCGTGACTGCGCTTTCCGAACAGGCCTAATCCGTCGAGCCACGCCGCGATGGGGTTGCGCCTACCACGCGCTAAGCGATCCGGCGCCGGCAACCGCAACGTTGTGACTCGCGCCGCGGGATACTCGTCTCGAACCGCCTTCACACCAAAATGCGCGGCCGAGCAGGTCACCGCGACCAGGTTCGCCTCGTCGACGGACGCATACCGGATAGGTTGCCTTTTCACACATGAACCATCGCCGATCATGTGCGCGAGCAAAATTACTTCCGCGTCATCCATTCGCTGGGTATCGATGGGCTCCGGAACCCGCCGGGGCGCGGCGATACGATCACCAATCTGCAATCGCTCCAATGGAGTCCAGCCATCAAGTTTCATGAAGGGGTGGTTCCCCGTGGCCTCCACTTCACGTCCGGAGGCCAGCCGCAGCCGAAATACCTCTTTCCGGCCGCTTGGGAACACGTTGATCATCGGGCGGGCAACCATGCGCAGCCGCTCGTCCAGAGACCACACCATGGGGCGCTCGCCGGTCCGCATGAGCTCACCGAATGTGACCTCGACACCGGTGTCGGCGCGCAAGACTCGCGTCGAGGCGGTCAGACACCCCGACTCACGGAGATCGGACAGCATCGGCTTCTTGTCGGTGCGCTGCTCGGGACCACGGTTGAGCTGGCTGATGGCGACGACGGGAACCTCGAGCTCCTTGGCCAAGAGCTTGAGGTGGCGCGAGAATTCGGACACCTCGAGCTGTCGCGACTCGACCTTCTTTCCCGACGACATCAGCTGCAGATAGTCGACCACGACCAGGCGCAGGTCAGCTTTCTGCCGCAGCCGGCGCGCTTTGGCGCGGATCTCCATCATGGTCAGGTTCGGCGAGTCGTCGATATACAGTGGGGCCTCACTGATTTCGCTCATCCGCCGCGCCAGACGCGTCCAGTCCTCGTCGCTCATCCGGCCCGAACGCATATCCGCGAGCTTGATTTTCGCCTCCGCCGACAGCAATCGCATGACGATCTCGGACTTGCTCATCTCCAGGGAGAAGATGACGCTGGCCATCCGGTGCTTGATCGAACACGACCGCAAAAAGTCCAGCCCTAGCGTCGAATTGTGCGTCGGCACCATCCCGCGACCCGCCAGGTACAGGTGCGCGGGATTGTCCACCTCGACGCAGCGGACCGGCACGCTGGCCACTCGGCGTGCCGACTCGATCTGTACTACCGGAACGAGCAGCCCGGTGGCGGACCGCTGTTCGGCGTACCCACCGGCGGACCCCGCTACGACGATTCTGTCCGCACCGGAGCGCAATTGTGCCGACGTGCGAATGCCACCAGAGGTCGGCCACTGATGCGCGGCGTCGGCGACGATCACCGTCCCGTCGGAGAATTCCACCTCGTAGCACGGCCGTCCCAGCATCACCTCGGTGGCGGCCACCACCCGCGTCGGCGTCCCGTCGGCGCCAAGCAGCTCATCACCGACCGCGACATCACCCATCGTCGTCCACCCGGTCGGCGTGGGCAGCGGCGTACCCAATGCCAGGGCCTTCCCCACGCCAGGCCTCGCCGCCACGATGATCATCTGCCCGGCGTGCAGACCGTTGGTCACCTCGTCGAGTTCGGTGAAACCCGTCGGCACGCCGCGCGCCACACCGCCGTTCGACGCGATCGCGTCGATCTCGTCCATCGTCGGCTGCAGCAGATCCTCGAGCGGAACGAAATCCTCCGTCGTCCGCCGGTCGGCCACCTCGTAAATCTCGGCCTGCGCGCGGTCGACCACCTCGGCCACATCGGCACCCTCGGCGCCCGCGTAGCCGTACTGCACCACGCGGGTGCCGGCCTCGACCAGGCGCCGCAGTAGCGCCTTCTCGGCGACGATGGTCGCGTAGTAGCCCGCGTTCGCGGCGGTGGGCACCGTCGAGATCAGTGTGTGCAGATACGGCGCGCCGCCGATCCGGCGCAGCAGGTTGCGGCGGTCCAATTCCGCGGCGACCGTGACGGCGTCGGCCGGCTCACCGCGCCCGTACAGGTCCAGGATCGCGTCGTAGACGTTCTGGTGCGCGGGGCGGTAGAAGTCCCCGGGCCGCAGCCGCTCGAGCACGTCGGCGATGGCGTCCTTGCTCAGCAGCATGCCGCCGAGCACGGCCTGTTCGGCCGCGAGGTCCTGCGGTGGCTGACGTCCGAAGTCCTCGCTGGGCGACGACGCATCCATGCCCGACGTCAGATCATCGACGACCGCCATGGATCCCCTTCTCCCGTGCTCCACTCATCCGAACATACATTCGATAGCCGACATTGAGGGTAGGTCGAGGTCCTGACACCTCCGCCTCAGAGCGCCTCACGCTCGGCGCCGGGACGACGTTAGACGTTGCTGGCTACTAGGTAAAAGGGGTGCTGTTCATGAAGCTGTGCATCGTGTGTGCATATACATCGACACCTGTGTTGAGCGGGGTGTGGAGAACCTGTGGATTAAAGCAAAGGGCCAGGACATCGGTGCAGATACCGGCCATACAACGCCATGAAAACCATGTGGACAAGAATCTCTACGGCGTGTCGGGCCCGGTTACCGTCCCGGGCGTGTTGGCTTTCCGCCACATTTTCCCAGCGTTACGGGCCGGTAACGCGGGCCGTTCGGCTGGACCCCAGAAATAGTTCGCTAGGGAGCACGTCCGCGACCGCCCGGGGCAAACGGCGGCCGCAAGCACGCAGTGCAACGAAGCCCGGCGGCGGCCGATCAGGGCCACCGCCGGGAATGAGCAAATGTCGGGCGCTTAGCTCTGCGCGACCACTTCGAGCGCGACCTCGACGTCGACCTCGGGGTGCAGGTGCACCGCCACCGGGTGCGTACCGAGGGCTTTGATGTGCGACTTCGGCAGCCGGACGATCCGTTTGTCCAGGTTGGGACCGCCGGCCTTCTTGATCGCGGCGACGACGTCGCCGGCGGTCACCGAGCCGAACAGCTTCCCGGAATCGGCCGCGGTCTTCACCGGCAGCGAGACCGGTCCCAGCGCCTCGATCGCCGTCTTGAGTTCGTTGGCGTGGCCGAGGTCGCGCACCGCCTTGGTTTCGCGGGCCCGGCGGATGTCGTCGGCCTGCTTCTGCGCGCCCCGCGAGGCCACGATCGCCAGTCCGCGCGGGAGCAGGTAGTTGCGGCCGTAGCCATCCTTGACCTCGACAGTGTCGCCGACGGTACCGAGGTGGTCGACGTCAGCCGTCAGAATCAGCTTCATCGTTTGTAACTTTCAGTTGGCCTTCGGCGCCTACCGCGCCGAGGAGGTGAAGGGCAGCAGCGCCACTTCGCGGGCATTCTTCACCGCGATGGCGATGTCGCGTTGGTGCTGCACACAGTTGCCGGTGACGCGACGCGCACGGATCTTGCCGCGCTCACTGATGTAGGTGCGCAGCAGCGCGGTGTCCTTGTAGTCGATCGCTTGATCCTTCTTGGCGCAGAAGACACACTTCCGCGCCTTGACCGGCTTTTCCGGAGCCGGGCGCCGCTTGTTGGACTTGGCCATGTCTGTCTTTCTTTCCCTTTTCTACTGCTGAAGTTCTTAGAAGGGCGGTTCGTCGTCGCCGCCGCCGAACGAGCCCGATGCCGGCGCGCTGCCCCACGGGTCGTCGGCCGGTGCGCTGGTCGCGGGCGCCGCCTGCTGGCGGGATCCGCCGCCGCCACCACCGCCGAAGCCGCCGCCGCCACCGCCACTGCGCGAGGCCTTGTTGACCTTGGCCGTGGCATAGCGCAGCGAGGGGCCGATCTCGTCGACCTCGACCTCGACGACGGTGCGCTTCTCACCTTCGCGGGTCTCGAACGAACGCTGCTTGAGCCGGCCCGTGACGATCACACGGGAGCCGCGGGTGAGGCTTTCGGCGACGTTCTCTGCGGCTTCCCGCCAGATGTTGCATCGCAGGAACAGCGCCTCGCCGTCCTTCCACTCCCCGCTCTGGCGGTCATAGATCCGAGGCGTCGACGCCACCGTGAAATTCGCGACGGCGGCACCCGACGGAGTGAACCGCAGTTCAGGGTCTGCGGTCAGGTTTCCGACGACGGTGATAGTGGTGTCACCAGCCACAGTTTCCTCCTCGTTCCACGCTGTTGCTCGCCGCTCCGGTAGTGGATGTCATGAGCGTGTCCTCGCTGAGCCTACGCAGGTGCACCCCGCCGTGGGTCCACGGCGCGGCCACGATTGTTAGTGCTTGTCGGTGCGCATCACCTTGGTGCGCAATACCGACTCGTTGAGGCTGAGCTGGCGGTCGAGCTCGGACACCGTCGCGGGCTCGGCTTTCAGGTCGACGACAACGTAGATGCCTTCGGCGTGCTTGGCGATCTCGTAGGCCAGCCGGCGCCGGCCCCAGATGTCGACCTTGTCGACGGATCCGCCATCCTTGCGGACGACGTTCAGGAACGTCTCCAAGGACGGGGCAACGGTGCGCTCGTCGAGCGTGGGGTCAAGAATGACCATGATTTCGTATGGACGCATGGAAACCTCACCACCTCCTCTGGTCTCAAGCGGCCACGGTCGATCCGTGGCAGGAGGGTCGCCTGCGTCGGCAACCGCCCCAGGCTACCGGATACCGGGCTGACCAGAAAATCCGCGCGACGGGACAACCCCGCTACCGCCGGGCGGCCATGTATTCCTTGACCCTGGCCAGCGTCGCCGGATCGGCCTTGGCGAGCGCACCGGAATCGAAGGGCGGCTGCGGGTCGTATTCGATGAGCAGCTGGGCGGCCTGCGCCCCCTGGCGGTCGACGAGCAACTCCACCAGCCGCAACGCCATGTCGATGCCGCTGGACACCCCGGCCGCGGTGATGATCCGCTGCGGCAGGTGCTCGACGACCCGCTCGGGCACGTAGCGCGCGCCCAAATTGTTGAGCAGGTCGGCGGCGCCCCAGTGGGTGGTGGCGGTCAACCCCTCGAGCAGTCCGGCCGCAGCCAACAGCAATGAGCCGGTGCAGACCGAGGTGGTGAACCTGGTGTTCGGATGCACCGCCCGCAGCCAGTCCCGGATGGCCTCGTCGTGGATCAGTTGGCGGGTACCGATGCCGCCGGGAAACACCACCACCTCCGGGGCGCTCACCTCATCGAAAGTGGCGTCGCAGGTGACGCCGAGCATTCCGTTGTCGGTCCGCACCTCACCGCGGCGGTGCCCGACGAATGCGACCTCGATCGACGGAATGCGTTGCAGCACCTCGTAGGGCCCCACCGCGTCCAGAGCGGTGAAGCGCGGAAAGATCGGGATGGCGACCTGGGTCATGTCATGGCGCCAGTGCCGGTTGTTCGTCGGCGTCCTCGGGCACGGGGGCGCTCGCGCGGCGTGAGCCCACCGGCCGCAGCCAGTCCGGAAGCCAGCCCGGCGGGGCGTCGGGTGCGCGGTCGAACGGCCCGCCCGCCGGGTCGTCCACCCGTCCGCCCCAGCGCACCAAATCCTCGTCGGGCCGGTAGATCTGGCGGATCACCAGCGCGCACAACGCGATGACGGCGACGTCACGCAACAGCACCGTGGTGGTGAAGAACTGCTCGGGCAGCGAACGATTGGGATTGCCGTACAGGTAATACATCCGCGGCACCCACACCAGCGCGTCGATGGTCATCCACGCCAAGAGCACCCGGCGATGCGGCAGAGCCAGCACCGCCAGGGGCACCAGCCACAGCGAGAACTGCGGACTCCACACCTTGTTGGTCAGCAGGAAAGCCGCCACCACCAAGAACACGACCTGCGCCACGCGCGGTCGCCGCGGAGCGGTCAGGATGATGAATGCGATTGCCGCACAACACGTCACGAACAGCACAGCGACGACCGTGTTCAACACCGTCGGCGGTTGCCAGAAACCCAGCTTGGGATCGAAACCCCGCCAGCCGGTGAACGACTTCACGACGTTGTACAACGAGTCCATGTCGTCGCCGCGTCGCGTATTGAGCCGGAAGAACTCCGACCATCCGCGCGGAAAGAACACCAGCACGGGCAGGTTCACCAGCAGCCAGGTCACCACGGCCGCCGCCGCGGTGCGGCCCCACGCCCGCAGCCGCCCGGTCCGGATTCCCAGCAGCAGCATGGGACCCAAGAACAGCAACGGGTACAGCTTTGCCGCCGCCCCCAACCCGATCAGCACACCGGCCAGCATCGGCCTGCGCCGCGCCCAGGCCAGCAATCCGGCCATCGCGAAACCCGTTGCCAGCGCGTCGAAGTTCGTGAAGATCTGAAAGATCAGCACCGGCGACGCCGCCACCAGGGCCGCATCCCAGACCCGCCGCCCGGCCAGGCCCGCGGACGCCCAGACGGTGGCCAGCCAGGCCAGCGCGAGTCCGAACGCCGAGACGTTGAAGAACATCACGACCTCGGCGACCACCGGAAGCGGGGCCAGCTTGCTCAGCGCCGTGTAGGTCTTGGCCAGCGCCATCGACACGTACTGGTACATCCCCGTCAGCACGGGATACTCCATGTACCGCACCGCGGGCCTGCCGTCGTAGCGGATCTGCTGGGCGCCGGTGGAGTCGGTCTCGATCCAGCTCGACTTGTACGGAAATTTGCCCTGGCTCAACAGCTCCGCGCCGTAGAGCGGCACCGTGTCGGAATAGCACAGCTCGTAGTAGGCGCGCTGGTTGTCCCAATTGGCCACGCGCTGATCGCCGGTGCCGGTGCCGGTGCTTTGCAGGCAGGCCGCCTTGGTCGACCAGCCGAGCGCCAAGAAGACCAGCCCGATCAGGAACATCACCCGCAGCGGCGTCATCAACCGAGCGCGGCCGATCAGCGCGTGGCGGCCGACGGGACCCCCGACGACATCGGCGAGCGCGGCGCCCAGAAAGTCGGTGCGGCTCGGGCAGTCTCGGTTGTCGGCGCTGCGCAGGTCCGCGGCCAACGGCCGCGGTGAAATGGTGGCGCCGTGTTCCGCGTCCCCGGTCACGGCGGCGGGGGCGGCGCTTGGGGCCCACCCGGCGGGACACCGCCGCCCGGCTCCGGAGCACCCGGCGGGCCGCCGCCGGGCGGCGGTGGCGCGAGCGTGATCGTCGTGGGCGGTCCGACCGGGATGGTGATGCCCGGCGCCACTTCGATGGTCGGCTGAATGACGGTTTCGGCCGGCGGCTTCGGCGGGGGCGGCGGCGCCGGCACGCCCGCGTAGCCGCCGATCTCGGTCGGCTTGGGGAAGGATTCATTGGACGTGCCCTTGAGCGCGCCGTCCATGGTGGCCTTCCAGATATCGGATGGCAGCCCCGAGCCGTAAACCGGTGCGCCCGAAGCCGTTACGAGCGGTTCGTCACCTTTGGCGGTGCCCAGCCACACGGCCGTCGACAGCGACGGCGTGTAGCCGACCATCCAGGCGTCCTTGTCCGAGTTGGTGTCACCCAGCTGCGTGGTGCCGGTCTTGGCCGCCGATGGCCTGCCGCCGGCCAGCGCGTGGCCGCGCGAGTAGCTGGCGATCGGTGCCATGGCGGCGGTGACGTTGTCGGCGACGGCCTTGGGGATGCGCTGCTCGCCGTTGTCCTCGGACTTGCTCGCATCGAACAGCACCTGGCCGTCGGAATTGACCACCTTCTGCACGAAATGCGGCCGATGATAGACGCCGGAGGCGGCTAGCGTGGCATACGCCGAGGCCATGTCGATCACCCGGGTTTGATACTGGCCCAGCACGATTCCGTTGTTCGGTGGTCCGCCCTTGCCGTCCTCGGACAGGGTGTGGGGGACGCCGGGGAAGCTGGTCGCGACGCCGGCCCGGTGCGCGGCGTCGGCCACGGCCTGCGGTCCGCCCTTGAGCTTGAGCATCAGCCGGTAATACGAGGTGTTCAACGATTGCTTGAGCGCCTGGGCGATGTTGCACGTCCCGCAGCTTTCGCCCTCGACGTTCGTGATCTTGATGCCGTCGACGGTCAACGGCGAACTGTCCACCTGATAACCCAGGCCGATCCCCTGCTCGAGCGCGGCGATCAGGCAGAACACCTTGAACGAGGACCCAGTCTGCAATCCGGCCTGAGCGAAGTCGAAGCCGTTGGCGTCGCTGCCGCCGTAGTAGGCGCGGATCGAGCCGTCGTGCGGATCGACCGACACCACCGCCGTGCGCATGTCGGGGTCTTGGCCGTCGAGGTATTTCGACACGGCCTTCTCGGCGGCCTGCTGGGCCTTGGGGTCGATGGTGGTGGTGACCTGAAGCCCCTGGGTGTTCAGCGTCCGTTCGTCGATGTTGAACAGATCCATCAGTTCTCGGGTCACCTGGCGCTCGATGAGCCCGTTGGGCCCGGTCGTCTGGTTCTGTGCGCGCGCCTGATCGGGCGGCACGGTCTGCGGGAACACCTGCGCGGCACGGTCGTTCGACGACAGCGCCTTGGTCTCCACCATGCCGTCGAGCACCCAGTTCCACCGCGCCAGGGCGCCCTTGGGGTCGACGGCCGGGTCCAGGGTGGAGGGCCGCCGAATGAGGGCCGCCAGCAGTGCCCCCTCCGATACGGTGAGCTGCTCGACCGGCTTGTCGAAGTAGGCCTTCGATGCCGCGGAGATGCCGTACGCGCCGCGCCCGAAGTAGATGATGTTCAGATAGGACTGCAGCACTTCGTCTTTCGACCACTCCCCCGACATCTTGGTGGCGATGACCAACTCCTTGGCCTTGCGCATCAGGCCGCTGATGCCGTGCTGCGCCGACCCGACGAGGGCGTTCTTCACGTATTGCTGGGTGATCGTCGATCCACCCTGCAGGTCCCCGCTGCCGAAGAGGTTGTTGTTCACCGCCCGTGCGAAGCCGCTGAAGTCGAAGCCGGGGTTGGAATAAAAGTTGCGGTCTTCGGCGGCGATCACCGCCTGGCGGACGTGCACGGGCACTTGGTTGAGGTTGACGTCGACCCGATTACCTTCCGGCGGAATGATTTTGGCGATCTCCGAGCCGTCGCTGGCCAGGATGGTCGACACCTGGTTGGTGCGAAGGTCCCCCGGCTTGGGAATGTCGACGATGAAGTACGCCATCGCGAAGGTGACGATCGGTAACAGCACCAGCACGGCCGCACACAGGTAGGCGGCGCGGCGCACCCACAGCCAGTTGATCTGCTGGGTCCAGGCCCAGTCGCGCCACGGCCCGGCCGCCCGCCTGCCCGGCCCGTCGGATCCGCCGGGCCGCCCAGGCCGCGGCGGCGGAGGAGGTCCGCCGGGTGGGCGACCTCCGGAGCCGGCGCGCTGCTGCCGGCCCGACGCCGGCCCGCGGCTGTCCAAGGCGGCCTTGACCTCGTCGATCGCGTCACGGCGCAAGGGCGCCGACGGCGGGCCGGCCAAGGCGGCTTTGACTTCGTCGATCGGGTCGGAGCGCCGCGGCGCCCGGTCGTCTCTGACCGCCGGCAGGATCGTGGTCAGGCGATCGTCGGGCGGCCCCTGCCGGCGGCGGTTGGACGGTCGCGGCGCATTGCGCTGTCCGGGATCCTGCGGACGGTCGTCGTTGTCGCGGTTGCCCACCCGCTCGGCCCCTGGCCCACGTTCGTCACCGGACGACTGGCTGTGCCGTCCTTCGTCATTCGAGCTCATTCAGTGGCCGTGCGGGCGCCGTTGCGCGCCGCCCGCGAGCGCCCGCTGCCCCTGGGAGGAGATGCCGGGCGCGCCGCGCCGAGCACGTATGACTTGACGAGGTGGTTCCAGCTGCACGTGCGGCACACCTCCACCACGTGGACCGCGAACTCCTCGAAGCGGGTGGCCAGCATCACCAACTCCTCGGCGGTCCGCGCCGAGCCCGAGACCGGGCCCAGGTGTTCGCCGAACACCCACGAGACCAGGGTCAGCTGCTCCTTGCGGCAGATCGGGCACATGACCTGGCTCGGTTTCCCGTGAAACTTGGCGGCGCGCAGCAGATACGGGTTCGCGTCACACACCTCGGACACGCCCGTCCGGCCCGAATACACCTGGGCCAGCAGTGAGCGCCGCCGAAGCGCGTAATCCACCACTTGTCGCTGCAGTCGCACGCCCACCAGAGTACGACGCCATCCCGACCAGTGATACGCAACCAAAACTGTGGCGGGCCTGCCGCGGTGCTCGGTGTCGATTTCTGCGCCCAACCCGAGCCGGACTTCTACGATCATCCCGTGGCGAAATGGCTCGGGACACCGCTGGCCGGCGGGTTGACGGCGTCCACCCGCGCCAGGGACAGCGACCGTCAGGACACCTGCACGATCCTCGACAACGCGCTGAGCGACGGCGAGGTCTCCGCCGAGGAGCATCGGGAAAGGGTCAGCGCGGCCACCAAGGCGGTGACGCTGGGCGACCTGCAGGCTCTGGTGCGCGATCTGCAATCCAACACCGGGCGGGAACTGCCCGCCCTCGACTCGCGGCCCCGGCGATCGCGGCTGGGCGGGTGGGCCACACCGGCCGCCGCCTTCGTCGTCTCGGTCCTGCTGGGCATGGGCATCGGATGGGGCCTCTACGGCAACACCCGCTCGCCGCTGGACTTCACCACGGACCCGGGAGCGAAGCCCGACGGCGTCGCCGCCGTGGTCCTGACGCCGCCGACGCAACTGCACTCGGTCGGCGGGCTCACGGGATTGCTCGAGCAGATGCGCAAACGGTTCGGCGACACCATGGGCTACCGGCTGGTGATCTACCCGACGTATGCGGCGTTGGACCGCCCGGACCCCTCCGACGACCGGCGGATCCTCGCCTACACCTACCGGGGCGGATGGGGCGATCCGACCAGCTCGGCCAAGAGTTCCTCGGACGGTCCGGCGCCGGTCGACCTGAGCAAATTCGACGTCAACGCGGCGGTGGGCATCATGCGCGGCGCCCCGCAGACCCTGCGCATGAAGCCGTCCGACGTGAAATCGACGTACCTGATCGTCGAGCCGGCAAAAGACCCGACCACACCCGGGGCGCTGACGCTGTCGCTCTATGTCTCCAGTGACTACGGCGGCGGCTACATCGCATTCGGCGGTGACGGCACCGTCAAACAGATGAGTTTGCCCACGTAACGCCTGTCCCCCGGCGTAACTCGACCCCCTCGTGGGCTGTGACGAATTGCAAACCAACACCGAGTGGTGTTGTGGCTAATATATCGGGACGATACGATTGCGCGAGGCGTCGGACCGTCGTAACTAGCCATGCAAACCGTCTTGTGAGGGGGTGAATCGTGCTGGAGCTTGCCATCCTGGGTCTCCTCATCGAGTCGCCCATGCACGGCTACGAGTTGCGCAAACGGCTGACCGGTTTACTCGGCGCGTTCCGGGCGTTTTCGTACGGTTCGCTCTACCCGGCCCTGCGTCGCATGCAGGGCGAAGGGTTGATCGCCGAGGACGCCGCGCCGGCCGGGACGCCTGTCCGGCGGGCCCGGCGCGTTTACCAGTTGACCGACGAGGGCCGTCGGCGTTTCGGTGAGCTGGTGGCCGACACCGGTCCGCACAACTACACCGACGACGGCTTCGGGGTACACCTGGCCTTCTTCAACCGGACTCCGGCAGAGGCGCGGATGCGCATTCTGGAAGGCCGCCGCCGTCAGGTCGAGGAACGGCGGGAGGGCCTGCGTGAAGCCGTGGCGCGGGCCAGTAGCTCGTTCGACCGCTACACCCGCCAGCTTCATCAATTGGGGCTCGAGTCCAGTGAGCGCGAAGTCAAGTGGCTCAACGAGCTCATTGCTGCGGAGCGGGCTATGCCCGGCCTCTCCGAGCAAACATAATCCCCCGCACGAACCCAGCATCCCAGTCAGAGGTCAGAGGTTAGGAGAACGCCCATATGAGTGAGCAGAACGCGCCGCTTGCGTCGACGGAGGTACGAGTCGCCATTGTCGGCGTCGGTAACTGCGCGTCTTCGCTGGTTCAGGGCGTGCAGTACTACTACGACGCCGACGAGAACAGCACCGTGCCCGGCTTGATGCACGTGAAGTTCGGCCAGTACCACGTGCGCGACGTGAAGTTCGTCGCCGCGTTCGACGTGGACGCCAAGAAGGTCGGGTTCGACCTGTCCGAGGCCATCTTCGCCTCGGAGAACAACACCATCAAGATCGCCGACGTGCCCCCCACCAACGTGACGGTGCAGCGCGGCCCGACGCTGGACGGCATCGGCAAGTACTACGCCGACACCATCGAGGTGTCCGACGCCGACCCCGTCGACGTGGTCAAAGCGCTGCGCGAGGCCAACGTCGACGTGCTGGTGTCCTACCTGCCGGTGGGCTCGGAGGAGGCCGACAAGTTCTACGCCCAGTGCGCCATCGACGCCGGCGTGGCGTTCGTCAACGCGCTGCCGGTGTTCATCGCCTCGGACCCGGTGTGGGCCAAGAAGTTCGCCGACGCCGGTGTGCCGATCGTGGGCGACGACATCAAGAGCCAGGTCGGCGCGACCATCACCCACCGCGTGATGGCCAAGCTGTTCGAGGACCGCGGCGTGCAGCTGGACCGCACCATGCAGCTCAACGTCGGCGGCAACATGGACTTCCTCAACATGCTCGAGCGCGAGCGGCTGGAGTCCAAGAAGATCTCCAAGACGCAGGCCGTGACCTCCAACCTGCAGCGCGAGTTCAAGACCAAAGACGTGCACATCGGCCCGTCCGATCACGTCGGCTGGCTCGACGACCGCAAGTGGGCCTACGTCCGGCTCGAGGGCCGGGCCTTCGGTGACGTGCCGCTGAACCTGGAGTACAAGCTCGAGGTCTGGGACTCGCCGAACTCCGCCGGCGTCATCATCGACGCGGTGCGCGCCGCCAAGATCGCCAAGGACCGCGGCATCGGCGGCCCGGTGATCCCGGCGTCGGCCTACCTGATGAAGAGCCCGCCGCAGCAGCTGCCCGACGACATCGCGCGCACCCAGCTCGAAGAGTTCATTTCGGGCTAACGCTCCTTTCTTGCTCCGCGAACGTCGAGTTGTTGCGGCGACACGCCGTGCAGGCGCCCAACAACTCGACGTTCGGCCGGGGGTGAGGGCGTACCTCGGCGGGGGTTGAGGGCGCACTTCGGCCGGGGTTGAGGGCGTACCTCGGCCGGGGTTGAGGGCGCAATAGCCGATTCATCGACACAACGCTGTGCGGGTGCTTAGCATCATCTCTCGATGACCGTTCAACCCGCGGCGTTCCTCCGCACAACGCTGCCCCTCGACCTGTCGCGGCTCGGCGAACTCGACAGCGGCCGCTACCACTCGATTTGGCTGCCCGACCATATGGTCAGCTTCTGGCCCGACTCGATCTGGACTCCCGAGTTCACCGACCTGGCCACCGCGTCCCCATCGCCGCACCGTCACCTCGACGGGCTCGCGGTCGCGGCCGCGGCGGCCGTGCTGACCGAGCGGGTGCCGATCGTGAGCGCCGTGGTCGACACCGTGCGCCGCCATCCCGTGATGCTCGCGCAGACGGCGCTGACCATCGATCACCTCGCCAAGGGGCGCTTCATCCTCGGCCTGGGCAGCGGCGAGAGCGAAAACACGCTGCCCTACGGCTTCGACTTCTCCCGTCCGGTCAGCCGATTCGAGGAGGCATTGACGGTGATCCGGCTGCTCTGGCGCAGCGACGGCCCGGTCGATTTCGACGGCCAGTTCTACTCGCTGCACCACGCCCGACTGGACACTGAACCCTACGAGGGCCGGCCTCCGCAGATCTGGATCGGCGCCAGCGGCCCGCGGATGCTCGACATCGCCGGCAGGCACGCCGACGGGTGGTGGCCGGCGGGCGCCTGGACTCCCGAGCACTACGCCGAGATGCTCTCCGCGGTGAGGACATCAGCGGAACGCTCCGGCCGGGACCCGATGGCGATCACACCGTCGTTCATCCAGGTGTGCCTGATCGGCGAGGACGACGCGGCCCTCGCCGAGATCCTGCAGGCTCCCCTGGTCAAGGCGTTTCTGCTGCAGGTGTCCGCGAAGACGTTGCGCGACTTCGGTTTCGAACACCCCATGGGCGACGGTTGGCGTGGCTTTCAGGACATCGACCCCGCGATCCTCACCCGGGACCGCATCGTCGAGTTCCTGGGCAAGGTGCGGCCCGAGATGGTGCTGTCCGTCGTGCCCCACGGGACACCGAAAGGGGTCGCCACAATCGTCAAGACCTATGTGGACGCCGGCCTGCGCGTACCCAAGATCCTCGACTACGGCGCCATGGCCGGATTGGCCTACGCGCAGACCTCGGCGGCGAACGTCCGTGCCGCCGAGGACGAACTCATGCGGCTCTGCGGAGACCCGTCGTGACAACGCTTTTGGACGCCACGGAGTTGCTCGCCGCCGCCGAGGCCGAAACCGGACTGCACGACTACGGCGACCCGACATTGCCGGAGCGCTTCGCCGTCGCCGTCGACCATCTCAACGGCCTCGGCCTGGACGCCGACGGCAGATTCGAAGCCGCGCAGGTATGTCGATGGCTGCTGACCTCGCGGCTCGAACTCATCGAAGACCGCAACCGATACCCGATCGCCGAGGAAGTGATCGATTCGCCGATGTTCGTCACGGGCGAACCCCGCTCGGGGACAACGCTGATGCACGCCCTGATGTCGGTCGACCCGGACGCTCGGGCGCTACGGTTCTGGGAGGTGATGTATCCGTCCCCGCCGCCGGGACTTGCGGGACCCAGCGACGAGCGCCGGGCACGCGCCGACGCCGACTGGCGCGAGATCAACGCGAAGATGCCCAAATGGCTGCGCAGCCATCCCTACAACGACATGCTGGGCGACGGCCTGCCCGAGGACGAACGCACCTGGGCATTCGACTTCCGCGTCATGACACCCACCGCGTGGTGGCGGGTGCCCATGCAGTCACTGGTCGGCGGCCTGGCCACCGACTCGGCCGCACAGTACCGGCTACACAAGGCCATGCTGCAACAGCTGCAATACCGTAGGCCGCGAAAGTATTGGGTGCTGAAGGGCTTTCACGGATTCCGGCTCAAGGAGCTGTTCGACACCTATCCCGACGCGCGGATGGTCTGGTTGCACCGCGACCCCGTGCAGGTCGCCGCCTCACGCACCATGATGATGGCCGACATCGCCGAAGGCATGGTCGGCACCGTCGACCTGCACGCCTTGGCCAAGATGCATCTGGAGTTGACGCGGGCCGGCGTCGCCAACACCATGAGCAACCCGCTGGTCGATGATCCCCGCATCCTGCACCTCCGCTACGCCGACTTCATCGCCGATCACGTTGGCGCCGTGCGGCGTTACTACACGTTCTGCGGTCGCGAACTGACCGCCGAGGCGGAGGCGGCGATGCGCGCGTACCTGGCCGACAATCGCGGCGACCGCTACGGCAAGTTCCACTACTCCACGCAACTGCTCACCGACATCGGAGAAGACCTCGACGCCCTGCACGCCGAATTCAAGCCCTTCCGCGACCGGTTCGGCGTCGCGATCGAAAACCGGGGCTGACATGACGGGCGCACACCACCGTCTGTCCGTCCACAACGTCACCTTCTACGGCGCTTCGCTGGCCGAGCTGCACGCGCACTGGGCGGCGCTCGGCGTATCCCGGTTGAGCATCCTGGACGGCCAGCTGCTCGACCCGGAGTTGTCAAACCCGGTGCGGCACAACGACTATACCGTGGAGGCGGTGTACCACCTCTTCGCCGAGGGCTGCTTGACCTCCGACGCCCGCGCCGCCCGGGATGCGCTGTCCGCCGTCATCGACGCGGCGGCCGAGGTGGGCGCGCACACGGTCTACATGCTCACCGGCGGACGCGGCGAGCTGACCTGGAACCAGGGCGCCGAGCGCTTCTGCGAGATGGTCGCGCCGTGCGCCGCGCGCGCGAAGGCCGCCGGAGTGGCGCTGGCGATCGAGAACGCGTCCAGCCTGTACGCCGACATCCACCTCGCCCACACCCTGCGGGACACCGTCGCCCTGGCGGAGATGTGCGATTTACAGGTGTGCATCGACGTGTTTCACTGCTGGGCCGAAGGCGATTTCGATGCCCAGGTGCAGCGGGCGCTACCGCGCACGGCGCTCATCCAGCTGAGCGACTACGTGCTCGGCGACCGGGCGCTGCCGAACCGGGCGGTCCCCGGCGACGGCGCCATCCCCATCGAAACGTTCGTGGCCCGGGTGCTCGCCGGCGGTTACAAGCACGGCTTCGACCTGGAGCTCATCGGGCCGCGCATCGACCGCGAGGGCAGGCTCGAATCGTCCCGGCGCGCATGCGATGTCGTCGGCGCGATGCTGGCCAGGCTGGGGGCGTGAGCATGGCCTTCGGTGACGGTCCGGACGACGCGGCCCTGCAGGCGGCGTGGACCGAATTCTGTGAGCGGCTGCGGCGTGCTGGCGAGCGCGTCTTCAAGGACCCCAACCCCACGTCGGGCAGTCATCGCGTCGACGCCTACCGGTTCCTCACCCAAAACCTTGGCCAGGCCTTCGACCTGGCCCTCGAAACTCGCGACACCGGATACCCCGCGCTGCACACCTTCAGCGGCCCCACCCGCAAGCTGGGCGGTGACTGCGCCGACTTCACCTATCAACAGGCCTGGATCGACGGGCACTCGACCTACCGGCTCACCGGCACCCGCGGCACCGCGCGATTCTTCAACGTCACCGTGCAGGGCCGACGCACCCCCGGACCCGGCGTGCTGCACGAACCCTTCGGTGACACACCGGAAGCCAACCTGCTCGGCCATCAGCTCCGCACCGGCGCAGACGGGGCGTTCGAGCTCTACATCGGCGGTCCGGAGCGCGGGCCGAACTGGCTGCCCACCACACCCGACTCACGAAAGCTGTTCATCCGCCAAGGGTTTGACCGCTGGGACGAGCTCCCCGCGCAGCTACGCATCGAGCGTGTCGACATGGCCGGCCCCAAACCGCTGCCCACGCCCGCCGACATGGTCGAGGCGATGCGGTGGGCCGGCGATTTCGTCACCGGCCTGATGTCGGATTGGCCCGAGTTCCCATTCCAATACGGCGGCGTCGACGCCGACCACCCGAACAGGTTTCCCGGCGCCGGGGCGACCGACGCCGACACCAAGCGCGGCCGAGCCGCCACCAACATGTATTGGGAGCTGGCCGCCGACGAGGCGCTGATCGTCGAATTCGACGCTCACGACGGGTTGTGGATGTTCACCAACATGGGCGTCTTCTTCAACAGCATGGACTACCTGTACCGCCCGGTGAGCTACACGCCGAGCCGCACCAAGATCGACCGCGACGGACGCATCCGGCTGGTGATGGCTCACCGTGATCCCGGCGTGCACAACTGGCTGGACACCCAGGGCTTCGAACGCGGCAACCTGACCTATCGGCACATGCTCGAGGGCGAACCCGCCGCGCTGGACACCCGGGTGGTCAAGTATGACGCGCTGCGCGGCGCGCTCCCCGAAGGAACCGCCATGGTGAGCGCCGAAGAACGCGCCGCCGCGATGTGGGAACGCTTCCGCGGCATTCGCCGCCGCTATGTCCTCTAGAGCGGTCTAGGGTCAATGATCGTGACCGACGTATCTGAGGACGAACTGGCGCAGCTACCTGAATTCGCGCTGTTGCATGAAAACGCCGAGCAGGCCGGGGTGTCCGGCCCGCTGCCCGACGTCGAGCGCGTCGAATCGGGCACCGGTGAGGGCAAGATCAGCTCGCTGCGCTGGGGCGGCGCTCCGCCGCGCATCGTGTTCATCCACGGCGGCGGACAGAACGCGCACACCTGGGACACGGTCATCGTCGGCCTCGGTGAGCCCGCGCTGGCGGTCGACCTTCCCGGCCACGGCCACTCCGCCTGGCGCGAGGACGGCGACTATTCGCCGCGGCTCAACGCCGACACCTTGCTGCCGCTCCTGCGCCAGCACGCACCGTCGGCCGACCTCGTCGTGGGCATGTCGCTCGGCGGGCTGACCGCGATCCGGCTGGGCGCGGTGGCACCCGAGCTGGTCAAGGAACTCGTGCTGATCGACGTCACCCCCTCGGCGCTGCAACGCCATTCCGAGATGACCAAGGAGCAGCAGGGCACGGTCGCGCTGATGCACGGCGAACGGGAGTTCCCCAGCTTCCAGGCCATGCTGGACCTGACGATCGCCGCCGCGCCGCACCGCGAGGTGAAGGCGCTGCGCCGCGGGGTGTTCCACAACTCCCGCAAGCTCGACAACGGTAGCTGGACGTGGCGCTACGACGCCATCCGCACCTTCCCCGACTGCTCCGGCCTGTGGGACGACGTCGACGCGTTGTCCGCACCCGTGACGCTCGTGTGCGGTGGCAGTTCGGGCTTCGTCAGCGACGACGACGCGGCCGAACTCGCCCGTCGCGCAAGGCATTTCCGCGCCGCCCACGTGGTCGAGAACTCGGGGCACTCCGTGCAGAGCGACCAACCCCTCGCGCTGATCGACCTGCTGCGCGGGGTGCTCGACGCACCCTGAGCCGTCATGACCGACCACGACCGCAGCGCCAGGGCCTCCGGGCGGCCGCGTGACACCTCGATCGACGAGCGCGTGCTGTCGGTGACCCGTGACCTGCTGGTCGAGGTCGGGTGGGACGGGTTGAGCATGCGCCTCGTCGCGGCGCGGACCGGCGTCGGGCGATCCAGCCTGAACCGTCGCTGGTCGTCCAAGGCGGAACTGGTGCTGCACGCCATCCTCGGTGAAACCCCTGATCTGGCACCGTTTTCCGGTACCGATCTGACCGGCTGGATCGACTGGGTGGTGCGCGGAAGTCACGAGCTGTTCGCCAGGCCCGACGTGCGGGCCGCGGTCCCGGGTCTGCTGCTGGCCCTCGGCGAAAACGACGACTTACGCCGGGACCTGTGGGCAAGGTTCAGCGGGCCGGCCGTGCAGCTTTTCGCCGACGACGTGCAGGCGACGACGCCCGCCAAGCGCCGCCGAGCCGACGTCGACGCCCGGGCAACCCTGGCGATGGCGGCAGGGGCCGCGCTGTTCGTCACGACGGTCGCCGTCGAGGACGACTCCGAGACCCTACGAAACCGGATCGCGCAGCTGTTGATCACGGCCGTCGCCACGTCCCACCCGCAGTGACTCGACGATCGCGGCTTTCGGGGATCGCCACGCGATTCCGAGGTCGCCCAGGGTCTTGCTGTCGTCGGTGGGGGTGGCGGCGGTCAGCAGCAGCGCCGCTTCGTAACTGAGGCCGTCGCCGAGCGCGATGTATCGGCCGGCGACGTCGGCCAGGCGGCCGATACCGCGCAACGCGCCCGGCGATAGCCGCACGCGCCGCACCCGCCGGCCCAGCCCCTCTTCGAGCGCGTCGATCATCTCGTCGAAGGTGAGCAGCTGCCCACCGCACACATAGCGGCGCGGGCCGCGGCCGGCCCGCATGATCCGCGCATGCACGTCGGCGACGTCACGGACGTCGACCATCTGCATGCCGCCGCGCACCTTCGGTGCCACCGCCCACCGCACGATCGGCGCCCACCCTTGTTCGGTGACGCCGGGGGCGGTGCCGAAGGCCGGTCCCACGACGCTCGAGGGGTACGTCACCACCACGGGCGCGCCGGTCTCCTGGAACCGCCGCGCGACCCGGTCGGCATACCCCTTGGTCTTCGCGTACGCGCTGCGGCCGCGCGCCGTGGGCGAGTCGGGCGAAATGACGCCGTCGGGCGGCGGGAACAGCGCGCTGTAGCTGCTGACCAACACCACCGGGTCGAGCGCGAGGGCGACCGCGCGGGTCAGGATCGCCTCCGTCGCATAGGCATTGACGTCCCACATCAACTGCGCGCGGCGTTCGTCGGTGCCCACGACGCCGGCGGCGTGCAATAGGGCGTCGGCTCCGGCGAGGAGTTCCTCGACGGTCGCGGCGGACCTCACGTCACCGGTCAATACCGTCACGGGACCGAGCGTTCGTAGCCGGTCGAGGACGGCGGTGGGGTCGGTGGGGGCGGCCAACAGCTTCACCTCGTGACCGGCCTGGATCAATGCGCGCACCGTATGCGCGCCGAGATATCCGGTTCCGCCCGTCACGGCTACGAGCATGCGTGGTTCTCCGATCTGTGATCAGCCCGTCGTGCTATATTTCGGCGCCAATGGTATCGAAACTGGCATTCAGCCCGCTGCGGCTGGGTCCCCTCACCCTGAAGAACCGCTTCATCAAGGCGGCGACGTTCGAGGGCGTGATGCCGCGCGGCACGGTCAGCGACGCGCTGATCGACTTCCACACCGAGGTCGCGCGCGGCGGGGCCGCGATGACGACCGTGGCCTACTGCGCGATCTCCCCGGGCGGCCGCGTTCACCGCGACACCGTCGTGCTGGACCGCGACCGCGTGCCCCAGCTGCGCCGACTGACCGAGGCCGTGCATGCCGCGGGTGCGCTCGTGTGCGCCCAGATCGGCCACGCCGGGCTGGTCGCCAACACGCTGTCGAACCGGACGCCGACCCTGGCGCCGTCCACCCGGGTGAGCGCGCCGGCCATGGGACTGGTTCGCGCGGCCACCGCCGAACAACTCGACGCGGTCGTCGACGGCTTCGGGACAGCGGCCCAAAACGCGGTCGACGCCGGATTCGACGCCCTCGAAATCCACATGGGCCATGGCTATTTGCTCAGTTCGTTCTTCAGCCCGAATCTGAACAGGCGCACCGACCGCTACGGCGGCGACACCGTGCGCCGCGCCGAACTGGCCCGTCGCGTCGCCGAACGGGTCCGGGCCACCGTCGGCGACTCCGTTGCCGTCACCGCCAAGTTCAACATGGACGACGGGGTGCGGGGTGGCTTCTGGCTCGACGACAGCATCCCCACGGCGCGGCTGCTGGAGTCCGACGGGCACCTCGACGCGTTGCAGTTGACCGGCGGCAGCTCGCTACTCAACCCGATGTACTACTTCCGCGGCGATGTCCCCATGGACGAATTCATCGCCTCCCAACCCCGGCCGGTCGGCGTGGGTCTGCGCGTGATGGGCTGGCGGCTGTTCCGGGCCTATCCGTTCGAAGAGGCGTTCTTTTCAGCACTCGCGCGCCAGTTCCGCGCGGCGATGTCGATGCCCTTGATCCTTCTCGGCGGCATCAACCGGCTCGACACGGTCGAAGGCGCCCTGGCCGAGGGGTTCGAGTTCGTCGCCATGGCCCGCGCGCTGCTACGAGATCCCTTCCTGGTCAACCGTTTTCGAGAGGGTTCCGCCACCGAAGGGTTGTGCATCCACTGCATGAAATGCATGCCCACCGTGTACAGCGGAACGCATTGCGTGGTGCGCGAACGGATCGAGGCGGCGCCGGTGGCCTGACGGGGCTTACGGTGGAGCCATGACTTCTGAGCTTCCTGTTCGTATCGGTGTGCAGCTACAACCCCAACACGCTCCGCAGTACGGTCAGATCCGCGACGCCGTGCGCCGGTGCGAGGACATCGGCGTGGACATCGCCTTCAACTGGGACCATTTCTTCCCGCTCTACGGCGATCCGGACGGCGCGCATTTCGAATGCTGGACGATGCTCGGGGCTTGGGCCGAGCAGACGTCGCGCATTCAGATTGGTGCGCTGGTGACATGTAACTCGTACCGCAACCCGGAACTGCTCGCCGATATGGCCCGCACCGTCGACCACATCTCCGACGGGCGACTGATCCTGGGCATCGGTTCGGGGTGGAAGCAAAAGGACTACGACGAGTACGGCTACGAATTCGGCACCGCCGGCAGTCGCCTCGACGACCTGGCGACCGCGCTCCCCCGGATCAAAAGCCGGCTGGCCAAGCTGAACCCGGCGCCCACCCGGGAGATCCCGATCCTGATCGGCGGCGGGGGCGAACGTAAGACGCTGCGACTGGTCGCCGAACACGCGCACATCTGGCACAGCTTCACCGCCGCCGACGAGTTCCCGGCCAAGTCGGAGGTCCTGGCGCGCCACTGCGCCGACGTCGGTCGCGATCCGGCCGGCATCGAACGCTCGGCGGCCGTGAAAAACGGCGGCGAACTGCTGGCGAACGCCGAAACGCTGGTCGGCCTCGGCGTCACACTGCTGACCGTGGGATGCGACGGCCCGGGTTACGACCTGAGCGACGCCGAAGCGTTATGCAAGTGGCGCAATAACCGCTGAATGGGCGGCCGCCGGCTTTGCTCCGGGTTCATTCGCCAAACTCGTGAACGCGCGCGTCAATTCGTGAGAAACTCTCAGCGCCAGATGGCCGAACCGGCGCGAAAGAGATTCGACAAAAAGATGCCGAAGAAATACGGGGTCAAAGAAAAGGACCTGGTTGTTTCGCACATCCTCCACCTGTTGTTGACCGGCAAGCTGCGCAGCGGGGACCGCGTCGACCGCAACGAAATTGCGCTGGGCTTGGGAGTCAGCCGGGTCCCCATTCAGGAGGCACTGGTCCAACTCGAGCACGACGGCATTGTGTCCACCCGGTACCACCGCGGCGCCTTTGTCGAGCGTTTCGATGAAGCCACCGTCCTCGAGCACCACGAACTGGACGGGCTGCTCAACGGGATCGCGTCCGCACGCGCGGCGACCAACCCCACCCCGCGGATCCTGGGGCAGCTCGACACCCTCATGCGCTCGCTGCGCGCCGCCAAGGATGCGCGCGCGTTCAGCGATATCGCCGCCGAATATCGGCGCACCGTCAACGACGAGTACGCCGGGCCGCGGCTGCACGCGACGATCCGCGCCTCGCAAAACCTCATCCCCCGCCTGTTCTGGACGACCTATCAGGGCGGACGCGAGGAAATACTGCCGTTCTACGAGGACGAGAACTCCGCGATACACCGCCGCGATCCCGACGCCGCGCGGGCGGCCTGCGTCGACCGCTCCTACCTGATGGCCCAGACCATGCTTGCCGAGCTGGTTCGGCGCAGGGTCTTCACGCCGTCCGACGACATCGGACGCGTGGCTGCCGGCCCCCTTCAAGTGATTACCGGCGGCGAGGCGATCTCGGCCGAAGCGTCGTTGGCGCTGTAGAACCGGCGCTGTCCGGGCCGTGCCGCCGCCGGGTCGATACGGTGGCAGTGATGAGTTTGCCCGTGCGCCGGCGCGCCACGCGCCTTGCCAAGCTGTTCGCACTGGCCTCGACATTGCTGGTGGTGTGGGGGTCGACGTCGATCACGCTGGCCGGTCCCGCGGCGGCCGACCGGAACCAATGCGCGCCCGCCGGCCCGAAGAGCGCGGCCGTGTTGCCGGAGGAACTGGCCCATAGTGGCGCCATGGGCCGGCCCGACGAGCACACCACGCCCGGCGTCGAGCCGTTGAGTTCGGTGAACGTCGACACCCTGGGTTTGGGCACGCCGGGGGTGTTGACCGTCGGCACCCTCTCGGGCGCTCCGCCCCACATCTGCATCACCCCCACCGGCCAGTACAGCGGGTTCGACAACCAGCTGCTGCGGGCGATCGCCCGCAAGCTCGGTCTTCAAGTCCGTTTCGTCGGCACGGATTTCGCCGGGCTGCTCGCACAGGTGGCGACGCACCGCTTCGACGTCGGGTCCTCGTCGATCAAGGCCACCGAGGAGCGCCGCCGGACCGTCGCCTTCACCAACGGCTACGACTTCGGCTACTACTCGCTGGTGGTGCCCCCCGGCTCCGCCATAAAAGACTTCAGCAATCTGACCGCGCGGCAGCGCATCGGCGTCGTGCAGGGCACCGTCGAAGAGTCCTACGTCGTCGACAATCTGCATTTGCAGCCGGTGAAGTACCCCGACTTCGCCACGGTGTATGCCAGCCTCAAGACGCGCCAGATCGACGCGTGGGTGGCGCCGGCCGGGGAGGCGGCCAGCACGATCCAGCGGGGCGATCCGGCGGTGATCGTGGCGCACGCCTTCAGCAACGAGGGCTTCGTGGCGTACGCGGTGGCCAAGGACAACAAGCCTTTGGTGGACGCACTGAATTCCGGGCTCGACGCCGTGATCGCCGACGGCACCTGGTCAAACCTGTACTCGCAGTGGGTTCCCCGCACCCTGCCGCCGGGCTGGAAGCCCGGATCGCTGGCCGCGCCCCCGCCGGTCCTGCCGGATTTCGCCGCCATCGCGGCGAGTCAACACCACAAGAACGTGGGCCCGGCCGCGCCCAAGTCGACGCTTGCGCAGTTGCGTGACTCGTTCTTCGACTGGGAGATGTACCGGCAGGCCATTCCCGCTCTGTTCAGCACGGGGCTGCCCAACACGTTGATCCTGACCAGCAGCGCCAGCGCGATCGGGCTGACGCTGGGCATGCTGCTGGCCATCGCCGGGATATCACAGTCGCGGTGGCTGCGCTGGCCGGCGCGCGTGTACACCGACGTTTTCCGGGGGCTCCCGGAAGTGGTGATCATCCTGATCATCGGGCTCGGTGTCGGGCCGATAGTGGGCGGGCTGACCAACAACAACCCGTATCCGATCGGCGTTGCCGCGTTGGGGATGATGGCCGCCGCCTACATCGGCGAAATCCTGCGCTCGGGGATCCAGAGCGTCGATCCCGGCCAGTTGGAAGCGTCCCGCGCGCTGGGGTTCAGCTATCCGGTGGCGATGCGGTTGGTGGTGGTGCCCCAGGGCGTGCGACGGGTGCTGCCGGCGCTGGTCAATCAATTCATCGCGTTGCTGAAAGCCTCTGCGCTGGTGTACTTCCTGGGCCTGGTCGCCGACCAGCGGGAGCTGTTCCAGGTGGGCCGCGACCTCAACGCGCAGACCGGCAACCTGTCGCCGCTCGTCGCCGCCGGCGCCTTCTACCTGATATTGACTGTGCCGTTAACGCATTTGGTGAACTACATCGACGCTCGGCTGCGCCGCGGTCGCGCCGCGGTCGACCCCGAGGACCGGCCCGACATGCTCACCTCGACGTTCGGCCAGGAGATCACGTGAGTTCCAGCGTCGTCGCCCGTTCGCCAGTCTCTTTGGCGTGCAACGGTATTCACAAAACACTGGACGGCACCGCGGTGCTTCGCGGCGTCGATATCGACGTCCCCGCCGGCAGCACGGTGGCGGTCATCGGGCCGTCCGGCTCGGGCAAGTCGACGCTGCTGCGCACGCTCAACCGCTTGCATGAGCCGGACAGCGGCGACATCCTGCTCGACGGCAGGTCGGTGTTGAAAGACGATCCCGACCAGCTACGCCAGCGCATCGGCATGGTGTTCCAGCATTTCAATCTCTTCCCGCACCGCACCGTACTGGACAACGTGGCCCTGGCACCGCGCAAGTTGCGGCGTCTGCCCGCCGACCGGGCGCGCGACTTGGCGCTGACGCAGCTGGACCGAGTTGGCCTGAAACACAAGGCCGGTTCCCGCCCCGGCATGCTATCGGGAGGCCAACAGCAGCGGGTGGCGATCGCCCGCGCCCTGGCGATGTCGCCGCAGGTGATGTTTTTCGACGAGGCGACCTCGGCGCTGGATCCCGAAATGGTCAAGGGAATTTTGGAACTCATTGCCGACCTCGGTGCCGACGGCATGACAATGGTTGTCGTAACCCACGAAATGGGTTTCGCCCGGTCGGCATCCGACGCGGTGGTTTTCATGGATCACGGCAAGGTCGTGGAATCGGGTCCGCCCGAGCAGATATTCGAAGCCGCCGAGACCGAACGGCTGCAGCGGTTTTTGTCCCAAGTGCTTTGATCCCCACCGCCTAATGGGCAATAGCTACCTTGTAAGCATCTGATAACGGGTTAGACTCCCGATTTATGGCAGACAGCGAATCGAACCCGGCCGAGGTTGCCGAGCTCGCCGAAGGTTTGCACCGTGCGCTGTCCAAATTGTTTGCCATGCTCCGGCGTGGGGACCCCAGCGGGGCCGCCGCCGGGGAACTGACCCTCGCGCAGCTGTCGATCCTGGTCACCCTGCTCGATCAGGGGCCGATCCGGATGACCGATCTGGCGGCACACGAACGGGTGCGGACCCCCACCACGACCGTGGCGATCCGGCGACTCGAGAAGGTGGGGTTGGTCAAGCGTTCCCGCGACCCGTCCGACCTGCGGGCGGTCCTGGTCGACATCACCCCGCGCGGGCGAGCCGTCCACGGTGAGTCGCTGGCCAACCGCCGCGCGGCCCTGGCCGCGATGCTCAGCCAGCTCCCCACCGATGACCTCGACACCCTGATGAAGGCGCTGGCACCGCTGGAGCGGTTAGCCTCCGGCGATCCCACATCCGGGCCGGCCGGGGTGCCGCCCGCCCGCCAGGAAGCCTGAAAGCTGCTGGCGTTCAACGCTTTTCGCCTGCCGTTCCGGTCTGGGTAGACTTTCCCACATGCCCACTGCACTCATCACCGGCGCCGGACGCGGGATCGGTACGGCGATCGCGACGGCGCTGGCGCCGACGCACACCCTGCTGCTGGCCGGCCGTCCATCCGATCGCCTCGACGGGGTCGCGGAGCGACTCGATGCCACCACCTTTCCACTGGACCTGACCGACGGGGGCGACATCGAGGCCGCCTGCGAAATCGTGGACGAACTCGACGTGCTCGTGCACAACGCGGGACTGTCGATCCCCGGGAACGTCGCCGATTCCCACGTCGACGAGTGGCGTGCCACCTTCGCCGTCAACGTCTTTGGGCCGGTGGAACTCACGCTGGCGCTGTTGCCCGCGCTGCGACGCGCCCGTGGCCAGGTCATCTTCATCAACTCCGGAGCGGGCCGCAACGTCTCGCCCGGCATGGCCTCCTATTCGGCCAGCAAGTTCGCCGTCCGCGCCTTCGCGGACTCCCTGCGCAACGACGAGCCGGACTTGCGCGTCACCACGGTCTATCCGGGCCGCACCGACACCGACATGCAACGCGAACTCATCGAATTCGAAGGCGGAAGCTACGATCCCGCCAAGTTCTTGAAGCCGGAAACCGTTGCGGCCGCGGTCGCCAACGTGGTGGCCACCCCACCCGACGGGCACGTCCACGAGGTGATGCTTCGGCCGGCCGGTCGGTAGCGGCGTTACACGACGAGGTTGACCAGCCGGCCGGGCACCACGATCACCTTGCGCGGGTTCGTGCCCGCCAGGAACGCCTGAACCTTCTCGTCGGCCAGCGCGGCGGCCTTCAACGTGTCCTGGTCGGCGTCGGCTGCCACCGTCACGCGTCCACGGACCTTGCCGTTCACCTGCACCGGGTATTCCACCGTGTCGTCGACGAGGTACGCGGGGTCGGCCACCGGGAACGGCCCGTGCGCCAGCGAGGTGGTGTGACCCAGCCGCAACCACAATTCCTCGGCTAGGTGCGGAGCCAGGGGCGCCAGCATCAACACCAGCGGCTCGACCGCCGCGCGGGGCACCGCCTCACGGTGCTCCTTGGTGAGGTGGTTGGTGTATTCGATCAGCTTGGCCGCGGCCGTGTTATTGCGCAGTGCGGCATAGTCTTCCGCGACTCCGGCGATTGTGCGGTGCAGCATCCGCAGGGTGCCGGTGGCGAGCTCCTGCGCGGGCCCGTCGAGCACCCGCGTCTCACCGGTCTGTTCGTCGACCACCAGCCGCCATACGCGCTGCAGGAATCGGTGGGCCCCGACGACGTCCTTGGTCGCCCAGGGCCGGGAGGCCTCCAGCGGTCCCATCGACATCTCGTAGACCCGCAGCGTGTCGGCGCCGTAGTCGTCGCAGATCTCGTCGGGCGAGATCGAATTCTTGAGGCTCTTACCGATTTTGCCGAACTCCTGAAAGACTTCGACCTCTCCCCCGGGTCCCGGGTAGACGAAACGGCCGTCCCGCTCGACCACCTCTTCGGCCGGCACGTACGACCCTCGGGCGTCCGTGTAGGCGAAGGCCTGGATGTAGCCCTGGTTGACCAGCCGGCGGTAGGGCTCCCGCGAGCTGACGTGTCCCAGGTCGTAGAGAACCTTGTGCCAGAACCGCGCATAGAGCAGGTGCAGCACGGCGTGTTCGGCGCCGCCGACGTACAGGTCGACGCCGCCGGGATCCTGCGGGCCGTGCTCGGCCGGCCGCGGGCCCATCCAGTAGGCCTCATTCTCCTTGGCGCAGAACCGTTCCGAGTTGTGCGGGTCGGTGTAGCGCAGTTCGTACCAGGAGCTGCCGGCCCACTGCGGCATCACGTTGGTGTCGCGGGTGTAGGGCTTGAGGCCGTCGCCGAGATCCAGCTCGACGTGCACCCATTCCGTGGCCTTGGCCAGCGGCGGCGAGGGCTCGCTGTCGGCGTCGTCGGGGTCGAACAGCACGGGCGAGTAGTCCGGCACGTCGGGCAGCTCGACCGGCAGCGCGGCTTCGTCGAGTGCGTGCGCGCGTCCGTCGGCGTCGTAGACGATCGGGAACGGTTCACCCCAGTACCGCTGGCGGGCGAAAAGCCAGTCGCGCAACTTGAATTCGATGCGGGCCTGGCCCCGGCCTTCGGACTCCAGGCGGGCGGTGATCTTTTCCTTGGCGGCAGCCACGTCCAGGCCGTCGAGGTAGCCGGAGTTGACCAGCACCCCGTCACCGGCGTAGGCCGCTTCCGAAATATCCCCGCCGGCAATGACTTCCACGATGGGCAGGCCGAACTCGTGGGCGAAGTCCCAGTCCCGCTGGTCGTGGCCGGGGACGGCCATGATGGCCCCGGTCCCGTACCCGGCCAGCACGTAGTCGGCGATGAAGATCGGCACGGGTTTGCCGTTGGTGGGGTTGGTTGCGTAGCTGCCCAAAAAGACGCCGGTCTTCGCCTTGCTCTCCTGGCGCTCGAGGTCCGACTTCGAGGCGATGGCCTTGCGGTAGGCGGCGACGGCTTCGCCGGGCGTCGCGGCGCGATACGTCCAACGCGGGTCGGTCCCGTCGGGCCAGGCGGCGGCGACCAGCTCGTCGACCAGGTCGTGCTCGGGGGCCAGCACCAGATAGGTGGCGCCGAACAGCGTGTCGGGCCGGGTGGTGAACACCTCGATGTCGACCGCCTCGCCATCTGCCCTGGTCGCCGCGAACAGCGCCTTCGCGCCGGTGGACCGGCCGATCCAGTTGCGCTGCATGGCCTTGACCGGCTCCGGCCAGTCCAGCAGTTCGAGGTCGTCGAGCAGCCGGTCGGAATAGGCGGTGATCCGCATCATCCACTGCCGCAACCGCTTCCGGAACACCGGGAAGTTGCCGCGGTCGCTGCGGCCGTCGGCGGTCACCTCCTCGTTGGCCAGCACGGTGCCCAGCCCGGGGCACCAGTTCACCATCGAGTCGGCCCGGTAGACCAGCCGGTGACTATCGACCACGTCGGCCCGCTCCCCCGCCGACAGAGCGGCCCAGTCCCGCCCGTCCTCGAGCCGGCGCGCCCCGGAATCGAATTCGGCGACCAGCTCGGCGATGGGACGCGCCTTGTTGGCGGCGGTGTCGAACCACGCGTTGTAGATCTGCAGGAAGATCCACTGCGTCCACTTGTAGAACTCGACGTCGGTGGTCGAGAAGCTGCGTCGGCTGTCGTGGCCCAGCCCCAGGCGGCCCAGCTGGCGCCGGAAATTGACGACGTTGGCCTCGGTGCGGGTGCGCGGGTGGGTGCCGGTCTGGACGGCGTACTGCTCGGCGGGCAGCCCGAATGCGTCAAACCCCAACGCGTGCAGCACGTTACGGCCCGTCATGCGGAAATAGCGGGCGTACACATCCGTCGCGATGTAGCCCAGCGGGTGGCCGACGTGCAGCCCCTCCCCCGACGGGTAGGGGAACATGTCCTGCACGAACAACTTGTCGTCGGGGACCGAAGACCCGTCTGCCGGCGCCAGCGATCCGACGGGGTTGGGCACATTGAACGTCCCCAGCTTCGCCCATTTGTCCTGCCACGCGCCCTCGATCCGGGCCGCCAGCGCCGCGGTGTAACGATGCGGCGGCGCGTCGGTGTCCGGCTGGGCGGCGCCAGGGCCGCTGCCTGTCGAAGTGGTCGGGGATTCGGTCACCTGAACAGGGTATAAGGGCCGACACGGCCGTTCGCCGGCCACAGGTTGGTCTCGGTTCCGTTGCGCGCCGATCAGGGGTTCATCCCAGGTGTATTTCGGGCCTGGTCACCGCCTTTGACCTCTAGTTACAGTCGGCCACTATCGACGGCTTCTGGTATTTGAGCCATGGGAAGGACCGACGCAGATGATTGACATCGTCCCCGTCCACCGGGCACTTCTCGGCGGCATGGTCGCCGGCCTGATGGGTTTGGCGGTTGTTGCGAGCGGCACCGCATCGGCGGACCCGTTGCCCCCGGCGCCGGCACCGGTTCCCACGGTCCCCGCGCAGGCGCCGCAGAACCTCGGGCCCGAGCTGGTGCCTCCGAGCAGATACCTCGCCGCGCCGCAGGCGGCCACTCCCCTGGCGCCGCCGGCCACCGCCGGGACTCCAGGAACGACGGCACCCGCCGCGGCCGCCCCGGCTGCCGCTCCGGCCCCGGCCGCGGCCCCGGCTCCCGTTCCCGCGACCTCCGGCACGATTCGTGAATTCCTGCAGTCGAAGGGCGTCAAGCTCGAGGCGCAGAAGCCGCAGAACTTCAAGGCGCTCGACATCACGCTGCCGGTGCCCGCCCGCTGGACCCAGGTGCCCGACCCTAACGTGCCCGACGCGTTCGCGGTCATCGCCGATCGGCGCGGCAGCAGCATCTATTCCTCCAACGCCCAGGTGGTGGTGTACAAGCTGGTCGGGGATTTCGATCCGAAAGAGGCGATCACCCACGGCTACGTCGACAGCCAGAAGCTGCCGGCGTGGCAGCCCACCAATGCCTCGATGGCCGACTTCGGGGGCTTCCCGTCGTCCATCGTCGAGGGCACCTACCGCGACGGGGACCTGACGCTGAACACGTCCCGGCGCCACGTCATCGCCACGTCGGGACCCGACAAATACCTCGTCTCGCTCGCGGTGACCACCGACCGCGCGGTCAGCGTCGCCGACGCCCCGGCGACCGACGCCATCATCAACGGTTTCCGGGTCGCCGCCCCCGGTGGGGCCGCCCCGGCGCCGGCGCAGGCCCCGGCCGCCTCCCCAGTCGGGCGACCCGCCCAGCCACCCGTCGCTCCGGCACCCGCCACCGCCCCGGCCGCTCCGGCTCCAGCTGCCCCGGCCACCCCAGCGGCCCCCGTCGCCCCGGCGGCTCCGGTTGCTCCGGTCGCCCCGGCCCCCGCCACGGCCCCGTTGGTGCCGCTCGCCCAGACGACACCCGCGGCCCCGGCCCGGCTCCCCGCGCAGACACCGCTGCCCAACCAGCAGCACACGCCCAGCCTGCTGGCCATGGTGCCCGGCTTGCCGCCGCTGCCGAACTTTTCGTTCCTCCAGCACTGAGCCCGGCGGCACCCACCCCGCAGAGCCGGATGAGCGGGCGGCCAACCCGGCTCGTATTGTGGGCCCATGCTGATTGCGGGCGTGCTGTGCATGTGTGCGGCGGTGGCCTCGGCGGGGTTCGGCACCTGGTCGCTTGCGCACAATCGGAATTTCGGCGCCACGGCGCTCGCGTTGCGCGCCATGGCACCCACCCAGTTGGCGGCCGCGGTGATGCTGGGCGCCGGTGGTGTGGTGGCGCTGGCCGCGGTCCCGCACACCGCACTGGTGGTGCTGATCGTGTGTGTCGCGGGGGCGCTGGGGACGCTGGCCGCGGGCTCCTGGCAGAGCGCGCGTTTCGCGCTGCGCCAGGAAGCGGCGGCGCCCGCGTGCGCGGGCAGCTGCGCCGGCTGCACGCAGTCGTGCCACTGACCTTCTAGCTGGGGAGGCCTAGTTTCGGCTGATGTCGATCGGGTGGGTCGCGAGCAGCGACAGCGGCAACGGCTGCCGGCGCAGGACGTGACCCCACAAATCTGACCTCGGCCCGACGAGAACGTCGGATGGCAAGGCGGACAAGACAATCCAGTCGTCGCGTTCGATCTCGCCTTCGAGTTGACCGATTGTCCAGCCGGAGTACCCGGCGAAGATCCGCACGCCCTCCACCAGCGGTGCGATCGCGTCGGGGTCGGCGTCCAAATCGACCATCACCACCCGGCCGTCCACATGCCGCAAGCCCGGCACGTCGTGCGGATCGGCGCCGACCCGCAACGTCGCCAGACACAGCGCGGCGTCACGCTTCACCGGGCCCCCGATGAACATCGTCTTCGGCTTCGCCGCCAGGTTGGTCCACTGGGGCAGCACGTTGTACACCGCGGTTTCGCTGGCGCGGTTGAGCACCACACCCAGCGTGCCGCCATCGTTGTGCTCGACGATGTAGATCACGCTGCGCCGAAACGTCGGTTCGAGAAGGTCGGTGTTGGCGAGCAGCAAAGTGCCCGCGCGCACCCGTTGCGCGGCGGGTGCGACATAGTCCTCTGGATCCTCCGGCGGCGGCACCCCACCATCATCGCATCCGGCCGATCGTCGCCCAGGGCAATCGAGACCGCGGGCCACGGCGATTTGTACTGTTGTTGGGACAGCTCTGAGCGCACGAGTTTGCCAGCCCCAATCGCGGAAGTCGGTTTCGGTGATCCCAACCCGGATGCAGTCCAGCGCACCCGTCGAAATCTGGCGGTCCGTGCGCGGTTTGCCAGACTTCTGGCGGCTGCTGCAGGTGCGCATGGCGAGCCAGTTCGGTGACGGACTGTTTCAGGCGGCGCTGGCCGGAGCGCTGCTGTTCAACCCGGATCGCGCGGCCGATCCGCTTTCCATCGCGCGCGCCTTCACGGTCCTGTTTCTGCCCTACTCGCTGCTAGGGCCGTTCGCCGGCGCACTGATGGATAGGTGGGACCGCCGGCTCGTGCTCGTCGGAGCCAACGCGGGCCGCTTGATCCTCATCGCCGCCATCGGCACGATCCTGGCGGTCCGGGCGGGCGACCTGCCCCTGCTGCTGGGCGCGTTGTTCGCCAACGGCTTAGCCCGATTCGTCGGGTCCGGGCTGTCCGCGTCGCTGCCCCACGTGGTGCCGCGCGAGCAGGTGGTGACGATGAACTCGGTGGCCACCGCGGTCGGTGCCATCGCGGCGTTCGTCGGCGCAAACTTCATGCTGGTGCCGCGGTTCGTCTTCGGCGCCGGCGACAAGGGCGCCTCGGCAATCGTCTTCATCACCGCGATTCCCGTGGCGATCGCGTTGCTGTTGTCGTGGCGGTTCGGTGCGCGGGCGCTGGGCCCCGACGACACCCGGCGCGCGATCCACGGCCCGGTCATCTACGCGGTGGTCACCGGCTGGCTGCACGGTGCGCGCACGGTGGCGCAGCGCCCGACGGTCGGCGCCACGCTGTCCGGGCTGGCCTCGCACCGGATGGTGGTCGGCATCAACTCGCTGCTGGTCCTGTTGCTGGTCCATCACATGCCCGACGCCGATGGCGGGGGATTCGGGACCGCGCTGCTGTTCTTCGGCGCGGCGGGCTTGGGCGCCTTTTTGGCCAACCTGCTGACACCGCCCGCGATCCGGCGCTGGGGGCGCTATGCCACGGCAAACGGCGCGTTGGCGGCCTCGGCGATCATCGAGATCGCCGGCGCCCAGCTGCTGGTCCCCGTCATGGTGGCGTGTGGCTTTCTCCTCGGCGTCACCGGTCAGGTGGTCAAACTCTGCGCTGACACGGCGATCCAGATGGATGTCGACGACGCCCTTCGCGGGCATGTGTTCGCCGTGCAGGACGCGCTGTTTTGGGTGGCGTTCATCGTCGCGATCACGGTGGCCGGAATGTTGATCCCCGGTGACGGACACGCGCCCGCGTTCGCACTGTTCGGCTCGGTGCTCTACCTGGCCGGCCTCGCGGTGCACAGCTTCATCGGTCGCCGCGGCGAGCAGGCGAATGATCGCTAGGGTGACGACGTGAGGTGTCCGACGTCCCCGGCCGGCAGGGGAGCGCAGCGATGACCGGCCCCGCACCGATGGTCGAGGACCTGCGCGCCGAGAGCGAGGCGCTCGACGCCCTGGTCGCGCCGTTGCAGCCCGAGCGCTGGGCCGACCCGACGCCCGCGCCCGGCTGGACCATCGCGCACCAGATCGGACACCTGTTGTGGACCGACCGCGTCGCCCTGATCGCGGTGACCGACGAGCCCGGATTCGCCGACGTGCTGGCGGGTGCGGCCGCCGACCCGACGGGCTTCGTCGACAAGGGTGCCGAAGAACTTGCGGCCCTGGCGCCGGCCGAGCTGCTCGCCGACTGGCGCGCCACGCGACGTCGGCTGCACGAGGAGCTGCTCGGGGTCACCGCCGGCCGCAAACTCCCGTGGTTCGGCCCATCGATGAGTGCGGCCTCGATGGCCACCGCGCGGTTGATGGAGACGTGGGCGCACGGTCTCGACGTCGCCGACGCGCTGCGCGTCACGCGGCCCGCGACCGACCGCCTACGGTCGATCGCGCATCTGGGGGTCCGCACCCGCGACTTCGCCTTCGCCGTCAACAATCTCGCGCCCCCGGCCGAACCGTTCCTGGTCGAACTGCGCGGACCCGGCGGTGACATTTGGTCCTGGGGACCGCCGGAGGCTGAGCAACGGGTCAGCGGCTCCGCGGAGGATTTCTGCTACCTGGTCACCCAGCGGCGCCCGCTGAGCGCCCTGGACATCACGGCCCAGGGCGCCGACGCGCGGCGCTGGCTGGAGATCGCGCAGGCTTTCGCGGGACCTCCCGGCGCCGGGCGATGAGCGCGCGATTTGGCTGAAGCCGCGGGTGCCGGTCACGCGGAGCGCCACTTCTGTCTCGTGCGTCGCTCGGAGTCGGCACCCATCCTTTGCCCGCCTCACAGCGACAAAATCCAGCGCGGTGCCGCCGGCCCGTCGAACGCACGGTGTCGCTACGAGGTGGGCACCAAGCACCCGGAGAGACGACCGGTGTGACCAACGCGGGGGGGCCCGTCAACCGAGCCCGCGCGATGAGCGCGTAAGCGCCATCAGTGCAGGGGGCCGCCGTAACTCGCCCGGTTCTCGGCCTCGGCCTCTTCTCGCAGCGCAGTGATCGCGAGGTTCAGCCGGTCGGCCAACTCGCCGTGGCCGTACCCGGTCATCACACCGGGATGGAGGGTCAGTTTGATCAGGCGACCGTCGGAATTCGCCACGGCGTACACGTCGCCCAGGTCGACGCTGTAGGTCACCGCCTCGGCCTGCGCCACGAGGGCTTCCCACTTGTCGGCCGCTTCGCTCAGTTCCCGAAGAACCGATTCGACGAGATCCTTATCGCTGAGATTCGCGCGACTGCCCGAACCCGACACGAGGAACAGTATCGTCGACCCCTCCGACCAGCGTCAATTCATACGCGATGGGTTCTCGACTCAACCGCCGGGCGTCGACCCGGCGAGCATGCGATACCACGCGAGGTGATAGTTCGCCGACACCGTGTCGCCGCTGGCAATGCCTTCGGTGGCGGCCATCAGCATGCACTTGAGCAGCAATCCCGGATTGACGTTCGGATACTGAACCAGCAGCTGATAGCGCGCCGTGTCGAGGTGCACGCGTAGCACGTCGACCTCCTGATCGACGACGAACGTCCCGGCGGCCGTGGCGTCGGCCAGCCGCGTCACGATCTTGGGCAGTTCGGCGTGCGCCCGGGTGGCTTGGCTGAGCACCCTTGCCAGGTCATCGATGGCGGGCAGCTGGCGTGGCTCCACCGACGATCGCGTCGCGGCGAAGTCGGCCGAGCGGCGCAACGAATCACCGGGAGCGTAAGTGACGACGCGTGCCGTGTCGCCGATCAGTGCGGCGACCCTGCCGCCGCGTCGCTCGGGTTCCAACAGCCGCACGCCTGCGGGAAGGCTGATGCCAGACGGGATCCAGCCGTGGGCGAGGTCGGTGACCAAGACCGTGGTCCCGTCGGCGCGATCCCCGATCGCCCAACTCAGCCGTGGCTCTTGCCGGACCACGAACTCAAGCAGCCGGTTCAGCCGGGCGTTGTCGAAACCCGTTGGGGTCACCGGTTTTTCGATGGCGGTCGGCGCGGCTACGACGGGTTCGGCCTCCTCGGCCGGGGCTTCCTGGCTCACCGCGGCCGGCTCGACGGGAACTTCCTGGCTCACCGCGGCCGGCTCGTCGCGGGTGTCCTCCGCCGGTTCCTCCGCGGGCGCGTGGTGGCGCCCGTTCTCGACGGGTTCGACGGGTTCCTCGACGGGCGCCGGCGCGCGATCGGCCGGCGCCGCGAACGGGGGTTCCGCGTCGGTGACCACCGGAATGACCTGCGTCTCCTCGAGGTGCGACGCGTCGGCGACGTCGGCCGGCTCGTCCTCGGCGGGGGTTGCTTCCGGCCCGGCCGTCGGCTCGTCGCCGGCTGCGGGCTCGTCCACCACCGCATGGTGGCGGCCGGTTGCGGCGGGCTCCTCGACCGGCTCGGGCTCGGGGTCCACCGGCGTCTCGACGACCGGCTCCGCTTCGGAGACGACCGGGATGACCTGAGTCTCCTCGAGATGGGACACATCGGGGGCCGCGGCCGGCTCCTCAGCGTGGGTGGCTTCCGGTTCGCCCGCCTCCGGTTCGACCGGTTCGGCTGGTTCGACCGGCTCGACCGATTCGACCGGTTCGGCCGGGCGGGGACGCCATCTCGGGGGCGGCGGGGGTGGCTCGGCGACGTCGTCGACCTCGCGGACCGCGGGCAGCACCTGCGTCCTGTCCAGGTCAGCGCCCGGACCCTCGAGGGTGGGCGGGGCGGCGGCGGGGGGCTGCGCACCGCTCTGCACCGTGTGCAGATAGCGGATCGTCGATTCGACTCGGCGCACGGCGCGGCCGCGTGCCTCCTCGATGACTCGCGCCTCGGCCGCCTGGCGCGCCGGGTCGGTCATGCCCGCCCGCTTGAGCATCTTGAGTTGGTCGTTGGCGCCGTTGGCTATGCGCTGCAGGTCGGCCTTGAGATACTCTGCGAGAGTTGCGGTTTCGGCGGTGACCGTCGACAATTCGGCAGGCCACAGCCCGCCTGTCACCCAAGGGGTGCAGTCGATGGGAGCGCTGAAAGCCGGAATCGCCAGCGATTCCCGGGTAGCCCTCCGGAGGCGCTGACGCGCCGTCATCCGACCGAAGATCGCCACCAGCTAAGCGTACCGGCAGCGGGCGTTCGACTTGTGCGGTCAGTGAATTGTGCGCCCGCAACGGCCTGGGTAGCGTGGGGACATGGCTGAATCTGCACTGCAGCAGCAACTCGACGAGGTGCGCGCCCTACTCGCCCGCGCGCGAGAGTTGTTCGGCCCCAATCCCGTCGAGCCGCCCACGGGGATCGCTCCCGATCCCAGCGCAGCTAAGCCGTGGCTGCGCTAGCACCGCGTTGCATTTGAGATTCGTGCAGGACGGCTAGCGTCCGCCGTTGCGGCGGCGCAGTTTGTGCGCCAGCAACTTCTCGATGGCGGCGTCGAGGTCCCGGGGGGTCGGAACCTCGGCGGAAGGGGTGTGCCCTGCCGCGACAATCTCGTCGCGGATCTCCAGCAACGCCTTGAGGCACGACACATCCGCGGTGAGCACGATGCCCTGCGCCAAAGTCTCGGCGTCGGTTTCCATCGCCTCTTCGCTCAGCGCGACGCTGTGCATATATCCGCCGCGGCAAGAGCGGACCAGGATGTGCCCACTCGGGTGAACGGTGTCGAAAGCGGGATTCGCGTCGGTCATCGACCGCGGTCGACGACGTCGCCGAACTTGCGTGCAGCCTCCTGCTCGTGCTGTTCCCACATCGTCGCCGATACGGTCAATTGGTCGGCCAAATCCGCGTGGTCAGCGGCCTGCTGCTCATAGCACTGCCGTCGCAGCTCGAGCAGCTCGCGGCCGGCATCGCGCAGCTCACTAAAGATCGGCCCGAGCGAATCGAGGCTCTCCTGGATCGCGGCGTGCGACGACGGGACGGTGCGCAAGTACTCCGAGGTGTCCTGATGATGCGCGGCGGCCTGACGTAAGTGCGCGGGCACCACATGTATCGAATCTGCCATCCGCTGTCTCCTGTTGACGACCGCCGTACGTGCCGGCGAGTTCATTTTTCTCAGGTGGTCGACGAGGTTGCCGGCCGGGTAGGTGTCGGTGGTTCAGGCTTAGTCGGCGCGGTCGCGGGCACGGCCGCCGCCGGCGGATGCTCCCAGCCTAGAAAGTTCGGTCCGCTCACGGTGGCGATGTGCTGAATTTGGCCATCGAGAAGCGCCTTGTCAGGGCCCAGGACAAGCGCGTGACGGTCCGTGAACATACCGATGTCGCCCGGGCCCACCCGTAGGGCATCGATTGGGTTGGCGACCGCCGTTCCCGGTGGGGGAATGGTCATTCCCTGTTGTTGGAAGGCTTCCGCGATCGGCGTGCCGCCGACGGCGGCCTGGATCGCCGCTGCCAACTGTGGGCTGGCGGCGGTCACTGTCTCGCCGTCGGGCAGGGTCACCGGCGTCGGGCCATCCGCTGGCTCATCGGATGACACGTCCTGCGGGTCGTTGTTCTCGTCGGGGTTGTCCGAGGCGTCGTGCGCGCTGGGGTCTTCCTCTTGGGCATCCGGTAGTTCTTCGCCGGCCAGGTCCTGCAGCGCCGGATCGTCCGCGTCGCCGCCCGAAAAGGGAAGGCCGCCGGGCGCTTCCCATCCCGCCGTGGAGGCGGGCATGGTGCCCAGGCCCGGAAGTGGCCCACCACCGAAGTTGGGCATCGGGGGCGCCATCGGCGTTTCCGTCGCCGTTGGGATCGGGGCGCCCGCCGCCGGATCTGGCGCCGGAGCGTCTTCGGGCCACAGTCCGTCATCATCGGCCAACAGCGAGTCCAGCAGCGGATCCCATTCGGCGTCGGTATCGCTCGATTCGGCGGCCGAACCGAGCGCGGGCGCATCACCAACGGACGCCGCCGGCGCGTGTTCCCCCGGCCGGTTCGGTTCATTCTTGGACGCGTCGTAGAGCGACGTCCAGGCGGCCATCAGCGCCGACTTCGACGTGTCGTCCAGGCTGGCGTTCAGGACCACCGCGCGAATGTCCCTGAGCTTGCCGATCAGGAAACGTTGGAAATCGCGCGCTCCCGCCGGAGTGTCCAGGTCCGATCTCATCAGCACCGCGGCTTCGGTTTCGTGCTGCAACTTGGTGAGCGCTTCTCTGCCGTCGACCGCACTCAGGTGCGCGTTCAGGATGGCCGACACCACTTGCATGTCCAGTTGCGAACTCGCGGAATTCTGCTGTGCGAGAGCGGCTTCGGCGCTGGCGATGGCGTCCGCGGCCGCACCCGATTCCCGGTCCGGCGGTGTCGCGGTTCCCGCCAGGGATCGGCCCGTCGGCGGGCCGCTCGCGGGCACGGCGCCGAACACGTCCGCGTGCTGTCGGCGGATCTTGGCTGCGATTGCCTCGAGTTGGTCGGTGCGCGTGGTCGGCGTGATCACAGCGGAGACTTCGGTCGGCGCCAATCCCGTCTGCCACGCGTTGGGATCGCCGGTGCGGTCTCGGACGGACTTGACCGTGGCCAGCAGGTCGTCGTACGCCGACATCAGCCGCGCAGCCGGCGCTGCAGCGGCACTCGCTGCGGAAAGTGACGCGACCCCTCCATGTCCGGCGACAGTAGTGGGGGGCGTTCCTGCCGACAATTCACTGAGCAGCATGGTTGTGGACTAGTTCCGGTTAACTGCGGCCCGCGGTGTACTGCGCCCGAAGGTTCTCCAACGCAGCCCTTTTCGCCTGAGCGAGTTCGCGCGCCCCGGCGACGACTGCGGCGATCTCGCGCTGCTTGTCCAGCAGGAACTTGTGAAACTCTCGCGCTCCCATGGGTGTATCCACGGCGAGGTTCGCTTGCTGGACGACCGCGTGGTCGATCTGTTCGGCGATGGCGTCCAGTCGCCGGACGCTTTCGCGCGCTGCGCTGTGAGCGGTGTTCAGCACGTCGGTCAGCACAAGGTCGGCTTCGGACGCGGCGCCGTGCTGGCTCGCCAGCGTCGATCGCCGTGCTTCGACGGCCTCTAACGAGTGCCCGGGTTGTTCCGGCATCGGCTCACCCTTCTCGTCGTGCCCGTATCGCCGGGCGAAGTTGGCGTGTCATAACGGTCGGCGGATCGCAACGTTGTTGCCCAGTCGGCTTATTCGCACCGACGCCCCCGAGTACGGCGCCTCGACAACCAGGTTGTTGCCGATAGCGAGCTGGACGTGACCGGCGTGCGGAAAGACCAGATCTCCCGGTCGCACCTGCGCACGCGGAACCGGAATGCCGTCGTTGATCTGCTGATATGTGGTGCGGTCCAAGTGAATACCGGCCCGCGCGTAGCTCCACTGAACGAGCCCGGAGCAGTCGAACGCCTCCGGGCCGCTGGCGCCCCAGACGTAGGGGCGGCCCAGCCGCGACAACGCCGCCCGCACCGCGACCGCGGCCCGATCGTTCGGCGGCAACCCGAGGCCGCGCCCATGCCGCAGCCGATACCGCAGGGCCAGCAGCGCCGCGTGGTGCCGTCGCGCACGCAACCTCGCCGATACGACGTGGGCCCGTTGCGTGCGCAGTCGCGCCACGCGGCGGCGCATCGCCTCTCGCTGCGCCAACGGGGTCGACGGGAGCGTGTTGACATCGGCGCGCGCCGCGTCGAGGACGTTTTGGGTCAGGTCGCGCGCCTGCGCGCGGTCTCGGTGGGCTCCGGCGAGCACGTCGGTGACGGCGGCGTCGGTCCCGGCCGCCGACGAGAGGCGTTGGCGACCGTGGTCCACCGCGAGCTGGTAGCCACCGTGGGCCAATCCGTCGTTCAGTCGGGCGGCGCGGCGCAACAGGCTGCGATAGTGCCCGGTGTCGGCGTCCAGGGACGCAGGCGTCGTGCTGCCGGCGAAGAGTTGATGCGCGCGGCTCAACGCCTCGACTTCGCTACGGCTCACTGTGCCCCCTCGGCGCCGTCGTGGCTTCCCTGTTGTTCTTGGCCCGCCGTCTCGACCGCCTCGGTGAAGGCGCGCACGCGGGGGAGGGCGCCCGGCGAAATGACCCCGCGATTGCGGATGTCCCACATCTCGTCGACGTCGACACCGACCAGCGCGGCGATGATCGTCTCCGGCAACGAGGACTGCGCGCAGGCCCGGTCGAAACGCGCGCTCAGGCTGCCGGGCATCCGCTTCAGCAGGGCCGTGCGCGTCGCCTCGAGGGCCTGCAGATGCTCCATCAGCCGGTCGGTCGAATCCGCGCCCGCGCTCACCGCCACCCGCCAGGAGCTGGCGGCGAGCATCTCCGCCTTCACGCACTGAGCGATCACAGACAGAATATACGTCTCATATTCGTTTGATGTTGTCGCAGGCAGCCGATCGATGACGGATTTGAGGGCGTCGAGCTGGGCTTCGGCATAACCTTCCAGCACTTCGGTGTCGCTGTGGCGGTCGACGACCACGGGTCCGGTGCGCCGCGCCGCCATCGCGGTCGCCGGCGCGGCCATCAGGCGCGCCAATTCGGCATCCGGATCGGCGGCCACCAATAGCCGGGAGTAGGTGCCCGGCGGCAGGCCGAGCCCGTTTTCGATCTTCTGAACTGTGCTTTTGTGCGGTTTGCGGGCGCCCCGTTCCAAAAAGCTGAGCCCCATGATGCTGACCCCGGTCGCGGCGGCGAGGTCGGCTAGTGACCAGTCCCGCGATTCTCGCAACGCGCGGATCGCCGCGCCGGCCGACTCACGGCTCACCACACGCTCCGGCCATAGGCCGGATAGTACACAGCCAGGGTCTCGGATATGCGTATATACGTTTTTGTCGATGTTTCTATTGCGTTGGACCCGTCTCGCCATATACGCTTTTGCCTACGTTTCACGCTCGACAAGGAGACCGACATGGGACACCCGTGCGCAGCCAACCCGGAGCTTTGGTTTGGCTACCCCGACGACGACGGTGGTGACGGCGCGGCGAAGGCGCGCGCATACGAACGGTCGGCCACGGAGGCGCGCCTGCAATGCCTGCGGCGCTGCCCACTGGCGCAACAGCGCCGCTGCGCCCAGCACGCCATCGCGCACCGCGAGGAGTACGGCGTGTGGGCAGGCGTGAAGCTGCCGGGCGGCCAGTACCGCAAGCGTGACCAGCTCGCGCACGCCCACGACGTCCTGCGGCGTATCGCGTCCGGGGAAATCAACTCCCGGCAGCTGCCCGAGAACGCGGCGCTGCTGGCGCGGCACGAACACGAGGCGGTCCCGGTGGCCGCGGTCGTGTTGCATCTGCCGCTGGCCCAGGTCGGGCCTCGTACGGCCGCCTGACCTTCCGTCGAAATCCCAGCTCGGCAGTTTGTTGAACCGGTCAATGGGGTAGTCGGGGTCGGCAAGACCAGTCTGTCGACCTTAAAGGCGCGCCCATGACGTTCGACCTGACCCCGACGGCCGCACAACATGATCTGGCCCGACGCACGCATGAGTTCGCCGAATCCGTAATACGCCCGGTAGCCCTCGACTATGACCAGCGCCAGGAGTTCCCCTGGCCGGTGCTCGAGGAGGCGGCCCAGCAAGGTTTCTATAGCCCGCTGTTCTATCGCGACCTGATCGGCGATCCGACCGGTATCTCCCTGCCCATGTTCATGGAGGAGCTGTTCTGGGGGTGCGCCGGGATCGGGCTGGCTATCGTCATGCCGGCCCTGGCGCTCTCGGCGATCGGCCAGGCCGCCTCCCCGGAACAGATGCTGGAGTGGGCACCCGAATGTTTCGGCACCCCAGGCGATCTCAAGCTCGCTGCGCTGGCGATCTCCGAGCCCGAAGGCGGCAGCGATGTACGCAACCTGCGCACGCGTGCACGTCGTGACGGCGATGACTGGATCATCGACGGCCACAAGATGTGGATCGGCAACGGCGGGATCGCCAATGTGCACGTGGTCAACGCGGTGGTCGACGAGGAGCTCGGCCATCGGGGTCAGGCGCTCTTCGTGGTGCCGGGCGGCACGCCCGGGCTGAAACTGCTGCGAAAGCTCGACAAGCTGGGCTGCCGCGCCTCCCACACCGCCGAGCTGCTCTTCGAAGGTGTGCGCGTGCCGCGCGCCAACCTGCTCGGCGGGGAGGAAAAACTCGAACACAAACTCGCCAAGGCGCGCGAAGTCGTGGCGGGTGGAAAGCGCTCCGGCTCAGCGACGTTGGGAACCTTCGAGCAGACGCGACCCATGGTCGCCGCCCAGGCCATCGGGATCGCCCGGGCGGCGTTGGAGTACGCGACGGCGTATGCCACCGAGCGGGAGGCGTTCGGCGGGCCCATCATCGACAACCAGGGCATCGCGTTCCCGCTCGCGGAACTCGCCACTCAGATCGACGCGGCTCGGCTGCTCACCTGGCGTGCCTCCTGGATGGCGGCCAACAACGTCCCCTTCGAACGGGGTGAGGGCTCGATGTCGAAGATGGCCGCCAGCGAGGTAGCGGTCAAGGCCACCGAGCGCGCGATCCAAACCATGGGCGGCTGGGGCTATATCACAGATCACCCGGTTGAGAAGTGGTATCGGGATGCCAAGCTGTACACCATTTTTGAAGGAACCAGCGAGATCCAGCGGATGGTCATCTCCAACGCCCTGGGCGCCGCCGTCGGCACCCCGCCGCTGCATGTGGTCCTCGAGCCGTCCGGGGGACCGCTGAACCGGGTCTTCGGGCGGGGTACGCCGTTGCGGTCCCGCGTCGCCGACACAGCGCTGTCCATGCAGGATCGGGTGCCCGAGCCCGTCATGCGGCTGGCCATGAAGGTGCTGCGGCCACCGGGCAAGTGAGATGGCCGGGTACGGTCGCGGGTGACGGCGCCGTTGGCGAGCCTGCGACGGAGGATGGGCGATGAGCAACCTGGAAGCCGCGCCGGCCGAAGTCGCCTGCGCCGCTTCGCAACGCCGGGACGCCTCGCCCAGGGTGGAGGTGCTGCATCCGCGGGAGGTTCCCTTGGGCGGCCCCAGGGCGATCCGGGTGCAACGCACGTTGCCGCAACGCGGGCGTTCGCTGATCGGTGCGTGGTGTTTCATCGACCACTACGGCCCCGTCGCGGCGAGGATGGATGTGCCGCCGCACCCGCATACGGGACTACAAACCGTGAGTTGGTTGTTCAGTGGGGAAGTGGAGCACCGTGACAGCGCCGGCGTTCGTGCGGTCGTTCGGCCCGGCGAGCTGAATCTGATGACCGCCGGTGCCGGCATTTGCCACTCCGAGGTGTCGGTTGACGCAGGGCCGGTCCTGCACGGCGTCCAGCTCTGGGTGGCGCTTCCCGCTGCCGCTCGCGACACGGCGCGAGACTTTGCCCACTATGCGCCCCCTCTGGTCTCGCTACCGGGCGCCCAGGCGCGCGTGTTCTTCGGCGAGCTGGCCGGGAGTCGTTCGCCCACAAAGACATTCAGTCCGTTGCTGGGCGCCCAACTCGACCTCGACGCCGACGCAGGTTTCGATATCGACGTGGATCCCACCTTCGAGCACGGAGTGCTCTGCGATTCGGGCACCGTCCAGGTCGACGAGACGTCCCTGGCGACCGCCGACCTGGCCTATCTGAGTCCCGGCCGCACGCAGCTGCACGTGCGCAACGTGGGGGAGCGGCCCACGCGGGTGCTGTTGCTCGGCGGCACGCCGTTCACCGAAGAGTTGGTGATGTGGTGGAACTTCGTCGGACGAAGCCACGAGGACATCGTCAATTACCGCCGACTGTGGGTGGACGGCGACGACCGCTTCGGCGCCGTCCACGGATACCGGGGAGCGCTCGCCCGACTGCCCGCCCCGCCGCTGCCGACCGCTCGGCTGCGGCCTCGACCGATACCCCGACGAAAGGAAAGCACTAATGACAACCGATAAGACCGGCGCGGAAACCACGGTCACCCTTGAGGACGGCAAGTACACGATCGCCGTCGAGGGCAAGACGGTGGGGCTCGCGGATTTCGCCGACCGCGGCGAGCAACGCGTCTTCTACCACACCGAAATCGATCCGGCTTACGGCGGACGTGGCCTGGCGACGATCCTCGTCGAGGAGGCGCTTAACGAGGCGCGCGATGAGGGCAAGCGCATTGTTCCGGTGTGCTCGATGATCGGCACCGTGCTCAAGAAGCATCCCGAGTTCGATGACATCACCGACCCGGTCACTCCGGAAATCACGCAGTGGGTGCGGTCTTAGGGGAAGAGCTGAAGTCTCGAGGGCCTGGCCCCCGGCCGGATGACATGCGCCTCGGAGACCATCATCGGATCTCATCGACAGGTGAGTCCATGAGACACCCGAAAAGGTGGCCTAACTGCAGATGGGTAGCACACAACCGCACGGATGCTACTCATCCCTGCGGCGGGCCAAAGTACTTTATTGCAAGCGCCTTCGCGAGGTTAAGCAATTCTTCACATGAGCGCTCTGTTTCTGGCTCGATAAAAAGCTGCTCGATGCGGCTTAGGTTGCTCCGAATCCACGCCACGGTCTCGCGTGGAGATACGACGTTCGTCTCGTCGTAATCGTCAAGGTACTGACGAATCAGTGTTGCGCGAAACCAGTTATCTGGCGATTCCGCTAAGGTAGTAGGTGCGATGACGAAACCGAGTTGCCCCCTGTCATTGGTCAATTCCCAGCTGATGACAGGGCCGGTGAGCGTCAATGACGCATTGCTCAGCGGGTTGCCCGAAGTCGTGGAATTTGTGACGTGATAACGAGGGTCTAAATACAAGAAGTCGAAATAGTGGAGGAAAAACTCCAGCAAGGTCTTCATTACTTATCGCGCTCCTTCGCTCGGCGGCAGCAACGTATTTTCACCTATGCGCCGATAGCCGTGCGCTTCGAGGTATCGGAGCTCCGCCGCTGTAAATGAATTCGGTGGGACCCTATGGAAAGGCACCGACAACGTGATCTTATCTTGATTCGAGATAGCGACGTCGAGAACATGCTGATTGGCGGCTAGTTGTTCGGTCGGCGTGAAGGAATCCCAAGCGTCGCCCAGACTGAAGTAGCTGGCGCCGCGGTCCTCTGCGACTTGGATGTAGGAAGGCCCGCCGCCCGGGGGCCTAAATGGTCCGAGAACGGTTTCACCACTTCCGGTCAGATGCGCTTCGGACAGCGCTCGCAACTCGGGAGGCATGTAGTTGAGCGGGTTGTCCAAGTGGAATTCCGGATGGGCTGGATCTATGACAACCGGCGCCGGGCTATCAGGTAAGGCTCCTGCGTGAGGCCCGGCCGGCGCATGTTCGACGGGTACGTCGCCGTGCGGGGCCGGCGGTGCGTGCTCCACCGGGGGCGGCTCGAGAGGGTGAGTGCCCGGGACCGGCTCCCCGGGCAGCGGTGCATGGGAAGCCAGGTTCTGTTCTGCGGCTTGGACGCGTGCCTCGGCCCCGGCGAGTGCGCGGGGGAACACGTTGTCAGCCGTCACACCTTCCAACATCTCGCGGCTGAAAAGCATCTTCAGGCCCTGAAAGGCCGCCTCGCCACCCGCCTTGAGCGCTGGCGCCCCGGTCGCCAGGGTGACGGCCGTAAAGAGGGGTTCGGCAGTCGCTTCCACTTTCCCGGGATCCGGTGTGCGCATGCCGGTCAATTTGCCGCCGTTGAAGGTGTAGTACGTGCCAGTGGCTTGGTCGAAGAACTCGCCCGTGCCGTTCTTGAGCTGGCCGTAAGCCTGCACCGGCTGCCCGTTGACCTTGTAGGTGAACGTGAAATGCCCGTCGGGGGAAACGCTTACGGACGCGGGGTCAATGCTGTTGTAGTCGGGGATCTTGCCCAGGTCGTCGAGGGCACGCGCGAGGTCCGCCTTGAGCTTGGGCAGTTTGGCGCTGGCCGCGTCGCCTTCCGGCGAACCCGGGCCATGGGTATACAGGTCGGCCGCGGCTTTACTGAGCGCCTCCTGCGCGGCGCGCACCTTGGCCATTTGGTCCACGACGGCCTGGTTGGTGGCTTGGCGAATGCCAGCCAATGCGGCCTCCTGGGCGGGAGACGGTGGGGCCACGCCGTCAGCGTCGACACCATGCAGCGGGGCGCCGTCGTACCCTTCGGCGTGAAGGTTATCCAGCGATTTCTGAAGGCCATCGGCGTATCTGTTGCGGATCGATTGCAGGGCTGCGAGCGCAGCTTTGGTGTCACGCAGCGCGTCGTCCTCACAAGTGTTGATGAGGGCATGCAGCGCGTCCTTTTCCCCTGCGCTGAGGCTTTTGTCGTTTTGCAAGATGGAGACGGCCTGGCTGACCATGTCCGAGATGTTCTTCAACTGGGCTTCTAAGGTGGCGATGCGCGCGGCCCCGGCCTTTTGCGCATCGGCCAGCGACGCGGCGATGTTTTCCAGGTCCGCAGCGATTTTGGGCAGCTGTAACGACTGCGCCCCTAGGGATTTCGTGACGCGCTGAACTTCGTCGGAATCGTTGATGGGATGACCGCCGCCGTCGTGGTGGTTCCAGGCGGCCTCGAAGCGTGCGCGTGCTTGCTGGAAAGCGTTCTCGGCCTCCGCCGTGCATCGGCCCGCGCGGTGAAAGGCTCCGGCCAGATTGGAAATCTCCAGTGGGCTACCCGCCTGCAGGCTGGCGTTGATCGCCCAGGGGTCACCACCGGCCTCGGCGATCAGCGCCTGCTCATCTATATACGGAAGTCCCACAGCACCGCTGGTCGCCGCGCAGCAATAAACTCCGGTCCTAGTGATTGCATTGCGCGCATTCCAACCCTCCCTGAGCTAGCTCATAAGGCTACTGGCGCAAACGCGCTCGTCAATTCACGACCGATCGAAACGCCTCGCTAGTCACTTACCGCTGGAAGCCTTGAGTTACACATGAAACGATGAACCTGACCTCGCAACCGTTAGAAGGAGCGGCTCAGTGCATATCGGCGTTACGCGTACCGCGGTGAGAACGGCCCCGGGGACGAGGGCGCTCTCGTGACAGGCGCCCCCGGGGCTGTGCTCGCTCGTGAACTCACCGACATCACCGACAGCGTCCGGCAGGTGCCGGCGCCTCCCGTACCTGAACTGCTGCCGCCGAGCCGAATTCGCGTCGCCGATCCCGACGGAGCGGACGCGGAATTGGTTGCCGAGTGGATGAACCGGCCCCACTTGGTCACCACGTGGGAGTACGACTGGCCGGTCGCGCGTTGGCGTAACCACTTGCGCGCGCAGGTCGATGGCGCCTACTCGCGACCGCTGATCCTCAGCATCAATGGTGTCGACCGCGCGTACATGGAGATCTACCGTGCTGCCAAGGATTCCATCGCCCGCTGCTACGACAGCCGGCCACACGACCTTGGCCTGCACGGGGCGATCGCAGACGAGGAGCTCGTGAACCGGGGGCTGGGCCCGCTGATCCTCCGGAAGGTGATCGCCAGCATCCTGGCCGCCGACCCGGCGTGCCAACGAATCATGTTTGACCCCGACCACCGCAATGTGATGGTGCGGCGGCTCTGCGAGTTCCTGCGCTGTGAATTCCTCGGCGAACACGACATGCCGAACCGCAGGATGGCGCTCTACGCCCTGAATCGGCCAGCGCCGTAACGGCGTTCGCGCTCAGCCCTGTAGTTGGCTGCGGACCTCCAGCCGTCTGAGCTTGCCCGACGACGTACGCGGTAATGAGCCTGGTGGCATCAAGACGACATCGGCCGGAGTCACCCCGCACACCGAGATGACCCGCTTGATGACAGCGCTGCGGGTCACGTCGTGATTCTGCCCCACGAATTCGGCGGCGATGAGCAACCGCGACTGGGCGGCACCGGATTTCGAACCGACCGCAACCACGCCACCGTGTCGCACCCCATCCACCTGCGCGGCCACCTGCTCGATTTCGGTGGGAAAGATGTTGCGGCCGGCGATCGTGATGACCTCTTTGGACCGACCGCAGATAACCAGCTCACCGTCGACCAGATAACCGATGTCTCCGGTGCGGAACCATTCCGCACCGTGATCGGATCCTGTGGCGGGGTCGCCGAAATATTTCGTCATCATCGATGAGCCGCGGATCTCGACTTCCCCAACACCATCATCCGTTGATCGATGCGTCGGGCTAATGCGTAGCTCCATACCGGGGATGGGGCGCCCCAACAGCGCATAGCGTTGCCGCACATCCGATTCCGTCCGCTCATCGATGCGCAACCCCTGCCCGCAGGCGGGCATCGTCACGGCGCAGGTTGACTCGGCCATCCCATACGCCGGCGTCGCCGCCGACGCCCGCAATCCGAACGGAGCCATCGCGTCGGCGAATCGCTGAAACCCCTCGCAATCAACGGGTTCGCCGCCATTGATGGCAATCCGCAGCGCCCCCAGGTCCACATCCGAAACCCGGCCGGAGTAGCGACCGAGCATGGAGTACCCGAAATTGGGTCCGGCGGTGAAGGTTGCCGCGCTGGCCGAAAGCCAATCCGCCCAGCGAAGCGGTGCCGCAGAGAACGCGCCCGTCGGCGCCTGCCAAAGCGGCATCCCGCTCAGGACGGCGGTCAACAGGAAGGCCAAGCCCATGTCGTGGTAGATCGGCAGCCACGAACACGCCCGGTCGGAGCCGTCGAGTTGTAGCCGCTCGATGAGGCCGCGCATATTGTTCAGCACGGCCTCCGGCGACAAGACGGCAGTGCGCGGATCACCGGTCGAGCCGGCAGTACCCTGGAGGATCGCGGCGTTCGAATCGTAGTGACTTTGAAGGTCATTCGACGCCGGGGTGCGAGCGGCCTCGGCAAGGCTGGAGACAGACAGCGTCGTCTCCGCATCGCCGAGCGTGCGCAGGGTCGCACCGTGACTGAATACCGTGCTGACTCCGATTCCGCTGAACCGACTCAGGGTGCTGTGCGCCCACTCGGCCGGGTCGGCACCGCGCCTGGGACGGGGCAGAATTGATACGGCGGCACCCGCCAGCCACGCGCCCTGTATGGCGGCGACCAGCTCGACGGTCGGTTCACCGACAATTCCCACGGCACCGAGGCGGTCCTGCTGGAGCAGATGCGTTGCGATGCTTTCGGCCATCCCGTGGACCTCGGGCCAGGGGCGGGCGATCCATTTGTCGGCTTCTTTGTCCAGGACGACCAAGTCATGGGGCGATCGCGTCATCGCATCGCGTATGGCGGCCGCGAGAACGTTCATGCGTCGACTCCGACTCCGATCGCGGCCTGCAAGTCACCGACGGTCGTGCAGGTCAACAGGTCTTCCTCGCTCAATTGCGTTCCGAACCGTTCTTCGATGGCAACCAGGCCGGCGGCAAAGGCGACGGAGTCCATTCCCAGGTCGTCTATCAGACGCGTTGCGGCAGTGACGGATTCGAATTTGAGGTCCAGGTCATCCCGAAGGACGCTGACCAACTGATCGTCGACGGTGCTGGGCACAGGGGGATTGGAGGAGGTCATGAGCCGCGACCATACCGCGCTGATTTAGGTAAGGCTACCCTCAGTGGTTATTGTGTGGGTTGTCTCACCGTCGAGGCCGACAGCGATGGGCTGCCCGTTGACGTCGGCCAGCTGCGGCTTGCCCGCGCCGACGATTGTCCCGCAGGCACAAGGACTTTGAACGCCGCGTGATCGGTTGCGAATGGCCAACCAGCTTCGTGTTGAGCCCGCTGAAATGATGGTGCTGTGACAGAACCTTGCGCGGGGTGCGGTTTCGCCTATGACCTGCGCCGAGCCACATCAGCGGGCCACGACATCCGGGCGTTGGCGTCCGAAGCCGTTGTACTTCTGTCTAACAACGAGATCGGCGTGCGGTCCCGCTCGTGTCCCGACGTGTGGTCACCGCTGGAGTACGCATGCCATGTGCGAGACGTGCTGCTGGTGCAACGCGAGCGCGTGCTCGCAGCACGGCGCGCGAACGGCCATGATTGTGCGTCCATGGGGCGCGACGAGCGCGCCGAACACGACGGGTACAGCGAACAGGATCCGGCCGAGGTCGCTCGTCAACTTGCCGACGCGGCAGCACTATTCAGCAATGTCCTCGCTCGGCTATCCGACGATGACTGGGACCGAACGGTGATTTACCACTATCCGGAGACCCACGAGCGGTCGCTGCGCTGGGTCGCAGTACACACCGTGCACGAACTCCAGCACCACCTTCTCGACATTCGCCGCCAACTGTGACCGCCACACACGATGCGCATCAAAGCCGCTCGGCGGCCCAATTCACCTGCGTTACAGTGCCGGCCATGAACGTCGACGCGGACGCCTTTTCGAAACGATGGGCGCAACACTGGAACGCCCACAACGTCGACGCCGTCCTCGACGACTTCCATGACGACGTGTGTTCACATCGCCCGTGGCCGCCAACCTCCTGCCGGAAACGCAGGGGGTGGTCCGCGGCAAGGCGGCGCTACGTCGGTACTGGATCGCCACCCTCGAACGCATTCCGGATCTCCGGTTCACCGTCGAAGGCGTCTACCAAGGCGTCAACACAATCGTGATCGCCTACCGCAACCAGAACGGCGACCTCGTCAACGAGGTCCTGATCTTCGACGGCGACGCGATCGTCGAGGGCCATGGGACGTATCGCAGCGACTGCTCATAGCCCGAGTCCCGATCTCCCCAAACACGAAAGCCACGACCCCTTGCGAGGTCGTGACTTTGCGTAGCACCGCTCAATGTGGGCGAAGGGGGACTTGAACCCCCACGTCCCGAAGGACACTGGCACCTGAAGCCAGCGCGTCTGCCATTCCGCCACTCGCCCGGAAAAACAACCGATGGACCATACCACTGTAATGGCCCGATTCCCGAACCGCCGCAGCGGGCCTGGATCCCGTCCGGCGCCCTGCCCTCGCCGCAGGCGCACCCCTGATCTGCGGGGACCCAGTTCTCACTGTTTCGACAGTGCCGCGCCGTTGCGATGTGCCGATACCATGCGGGAGTGAACCAGCACGCGGGCGATTCGTTTGCCGCGCACCGGCAATACCTTCTGCAAGTGCAGGCGAACGGTAGGACATGAGTAGCCAACGGGGGCTGGCCGCGCGGATCGAGCGCAAACTCGAGGCGTCGGTGGACAACGCCTTCGCCCGGGTGTTCGGCGGATCGATCGTCCCGCAAGAGGTAGAAGCCCTGTTGTGCCGCGAGGCCCGCGACGGAGTTCAGAAGCTTCACGGAAATCGCCTTTTGGCCCCCAACGAATACATCATTACCCTCGGTATGCACGACTTCGGAAAGGTGAGCACCGATCCCGATCTCACGTCGAGCTCTTTCGCGAGGTACTTGGCTGACTACATCCACGAACAGGGGTGGCAAACGTATGGTGAGGTGGTCGTCCGGTTCGAGCAGTCGTCGAACCTGCGTACCGGCCAGTACCGCGCCCGTGGTGCTGTCAACCCCGATGTCCAGCCCCGCCCGACGGTCAAAGACGCCGTCCGGCCACAATCAAATAACGCGTTCGGCGATGAACGAGGAGTAGCACCAATGACTGACAATTCGAGCTACCGCGGGGATCAGGGGCCGGGGCGGCCCGGCGACGAGTATTACGACGACCGCTACCGGCGTCCCCAGGACGACGCGCGCGGTGGCCCGGACCCGCAGGGTGCACCCGACCCCCGCGGGGGATATCCGCCTGAGCAGGGCGGCTACCCACCTCAGCAGGGCTACCCGCCGCGCCAGCCCGAGCAGGGCGGCTACCCGGAGCAAGGCGGCTACCCGCCGCAACAGGGCTACCAAGACCAGGGCGGTTACCAGGGACAGGCTGGCTACCCCGACCAGGGGCACGGCGGCTACCCGCCGCAGCAGGGCTACCAGGACCAGCGCGGCTACCCCGACCAGGGGCAGAGCGGCTACCCGCAGTCGTATGAGCAGCGCCCGCCCGCGCCGGGCGGGTATGGCGGTGGGCAAGGCTACGAGCAGGGATACCGCCAGGGCGGTTACGGCCCTCCCGCCGGCCAGCCCGGCGGTGGCCCGCAGGGCTACGGTGGCGGCTACGCCGACTACGGTCGCGGACCGGCCCGCCAGGACGAGGGCGGCTACGCCCCGCCGGAACAACGCCCCGCCTACCCCGAGCAGGGTGGTGGGTACGACCAGGGTTACCAACAGGGCGGGGGATACGCCCGCCAGGATTACGGCTCGCCCGAATACACCCAGTACGCCGAGCACGCGCAGGGCACGACGTACGGCGGCCAGGGCGGGGGATACCCCGAGGCCGCCAGCCCCGAGTACGACTACGGTCAGCAGCCCGACTACGGCCAGCAGGCGGAGTACGGCCAGCCCGCCGACTACGGCCAACAGGCGGGCGGCTACGGCGGATACGGGCCGGGCGGCTACGGCGCGACGGGCACCACGATCACCCTTCAGCTCGACGACGGCAGCGGCCGCACCTATCAGTTGCGCGATGGCTCCAACATCATCGGCCGCGGGCAAGACGCGCAGTTCCGGCTGCCCGATACGGGCGTGTCACGGCGCCACCTGGAGATCCGCTGGGACGGGCAGGTCGCCCTGCTGTCGGACCTGAACTCCACCAACGGCACCACCGTGAACAACGCGCCGGTCCAGGAGTGGCAGTTGGCCGACGGCGACGTCATCCGTTTGGGCCATTCGGAAATCATCGTCCGGATCCACTAAGTCGCTGGGCTCAACGCTGCCGTGCTTCGCCCCGTGTCGACCACCGTCCAAGTATCGTGACGTAGCCGATGTGCGCGGAGTCACGGGCGCCGGGGACACGACGCTAGGACGGAAAGGACGCCAGATGCAGGGATTGGTACTGCAGCTGACGCGCGCCGGATTTTTGATGTTGCTCTGGGTATTCATCTGGTCCGTGCTGCGAATCCTGCGGACCGATATCTACGCCCCGACCGGTGCCGTCATGGTGCGTCGCGGGCTGGCGCTGCGCAGCACGCTGCTTCCGTCGCGGCAGCGCCGGCACGCGGCCCGCTATCTGGTGGTGACCGAAGGCGCGCTGGCGGGGGGGCGCATCACGCTGAGCGGCCAGCCGGTGCTGATCGGACGGGCCGACGACTCCACCCTGGTGCTCACCGACGACTACGCCTCAACCCGGCACGCCCGGCTGTCTCAGCGCGGCTCGGAGTGGTACGTCGAGGATCTAGGATCGACCAACGGTACTTACCTTGACAGGGCGAAAGTGACGACAGCGGTACGAGTCCCGATAGGAACGCCGATTCGAATCGGTAAAACGGCGATCGAGTTACGCCCGTGACCCGCGCCAATGACAATGATGCCGGCTCGGCAGATTTTCCAGCCGGGATCGAGGAGTGGCGCCCGTGACCCTGGTCCTGCGATACGCCGCCCGGAGCGACCGTGGCCTGGTGCGCGCCAACAACGAAGACTCTGTCTATGCCGGCGCCCGGCTGCTGGCCCTGGCCGACGGCATGGGCGGCCATGCGGCCGGCGAGGTGGCGTCCCAGTTGGTGATCGCCGCGCTGGCCCACCTCGATGACGACGAGCCGGGCGGCGACCTGCTGGCCAAGCTCGACAACGCGGTGCGCTCCGGCAACGCGGCCATCGCAGCGCAGGTAGAGGCGGAGCCCGAACTCGAGGGGATGGGCACCACTCTTACCGCGATCCTGTTCGCGGGCGACCGAATTGGATTGGTACACATCGGCGATTCGCGGGGCTACCTGCTGCGCGACGGCGAACTGAGCCAGATCACCAAGGACGACACCTTCGTTCAGACCCTGGTCGACGAGGGCCGCATCACCCGGGAAGAGGCGCACAGCCACCCGCAGCGGTCGCTGATCATGCGGGCGCTCACCGGCCACGAGGTCGAGCCGACGCTGACCATGCGAGAAGCGCGCGCCGGCGACCGTTATCTGCTGTGTTCCGACGGGCTGTCGGACCCGGTCAGCGACGAGACCATCCTCGAGGCATTGCAGATTCCCGACGTCGCCGAGGCCGCCTATCGCCTCATCGAGTTGGCGCTGCGTGGCGGCGGGCCGGACAACGTCACCGTCGTGGTCGCCGACGTCGTCGACTACGACTACGGGCAGACCCAACCGATTCTGGCCGGCGCGGTCTCGGGTGACGAGGATCAAATGACGCTGCCCAACACCTCGGCCGGGCGGGCCTCGGCGATCAGGCCGCGCGACGAGGCGGCCAAACGTGTTGCGCCGCAACCCGAAACGCCACACCGGCCGCGGTGGTCCCGGCGACGGATGGTCGTCGTCGCCGCGCTGGCGGTGCTGCTGGTCATCGCGGGCCTCACCGTGGGGTGGTGGGTCATCCAGCGCAACTATTACGTCGCCGAATACAACGGCAGGGTCTCCATCGTCCGGGGCATCCAGGGAACGCTGCTGGGCGTCCCGTTGCAACGGCCTTACCTGGTCGGCTGCCTCAACGCGCGCAACGAACTGTCCCTGGTCAGCTACGGACAATCCGGCCATCCCAATTGCCAGCTCATGACCCTGCAAGATCTGCGCCGTCCCGGACAGGTCCAGGTCCAAACCGGACTGCCGGGCGGCAGCCTGGACCAAGCGGAATCGCAGCTGCGCCAGTTGCTGGCCGAATACCTGCTGCCGATCTGTCCGCCGCCGCGCGCCACCTCTCCGCCCGGATCCCCGTCCACCGGCGGTACACCCCAATCCAGCACCACCGCAACGCCATCACCCCCGACCACCAGTTCCACCAGCGCCAGCCCCCCACCCAGCACAAGCGCCTCCAACGGCCCCGCGACCCCATCACCGGCAGGTCCGACGACCACCTCGCAAACGGTGACCGCTCTCCCCGGGCCCCCACCCCAACCGGGCATCGATTGCCGGACGGTGGCATGACGACACAGCTTCAACCGCCGGTCGCGGTCACACCTCCTCTGCCTACCCGGCGCAATGCCGAGCTGTTGCTGCTGGGCTTCGCCTCGCTGATCACCGTCGCCGCGCTGCTGATCGTCGAGGCGAATCAAACCCGCGATCTGCACTGGGACGCGATCAACTACGGGCTGGTGTTTCTCGTCGTCTTCGGATCGGCGCACATGGCGATCCGGCGCTTCGCGCCGTATACCGATCCGCTGCTGTTGCCAATCGTGGCTCTACTCAACGGGCTTGGCCTGGTGATGATCCACCGGCTCGATCTGGTCACCAATCAGCTCAGCGGCCGTCACCACCCCAGCGCAACCCAGCAGATGCTGTGGACCCTGGTCGGGGTGGTGACCTTTGCCCTGGTGGTCACCTTCTTGAAAGACCATCGCCAGCTCGCGCGCTACGGTTACATCTGCGGACTCGTCGGTCTGGTCTTGCTGGTGATTCCCGCCCTGTTGCCGGCCTCGCTGTCCGAACAGAACGGCGCCAAGATCTGGATTCGCTTGCCCGGCTTCTCAATTCAGCCCGCTGAGTTCTCCAAAATCCTGCTCCTGATCTTCTTCTCCGCGGTGCTGATCGCCAAACGCGGCCTGTTCACAAGCGTCGGCAAGCACTTCATGGGCTTGACCCTGCCCCGCCCCCGTGACCTCGCGCCCCTGCTGGCGGCCTGGGTGATCTCGGTCGGCGTGATGGCCTTCGAAAAAGACCTTGGCACTTCGCTATTGCTGTACACATCGTTTTTGGTGGTGGTCTACCTCGCCACCCAGCGGTTCAGCTGGGTGGGGATCGGTCTGGTCCTGTTCGTCGCGGGAAGCGTTGTCGCGTATTTCATTTTCAGCCACGTCCGGGTCCGGGTGCAGATGTGGTGGGACCCGTTCTCCGACCCCGACGGCAGCGGCTATCAGATTGTGCAGTCGCTCTTCAGCTTTGCCACCGGCGGGATTTTCGGCACCGGGCTCGGCAACGGTCAGCCCGACACCGTGCCCGCCGCGTCGACCGACTTCATCATCGCGGCGTTCGGCGAAGAGTTGGGATTGGTGGGCCTGGCGAGCATCTTGATGCTCTACACCATCGTCATCGTGCGGGGCATGCGCACGGCGATCGCCACCCGGGACAGCTTCGGCAAGCTGCTGGCGGCGGGCCTGGCGTCGACGCTGGCCCTACAGTTGTTCATCGTCGTCGGCGGGGTAACGCAACTCATTCCGCTGACCGGGTTGACCACCCCGTGGATGTCCTATGGCGGTTCGTCGTTGCTGGCGAACTACGTGCTGTTGGCCATCCTGGCGCGCATCTCGCACAGCGCCCGTCGTCCCCTGCGCGCCCCCGCGCGCCATGAGCCGCCGATCGCGGCGGCCGGCACCGAGGTGATCGAGAAAGTATGAACGCCTCCCTGCGCCGGATCTCGGTGACCGTGATGGCGTTGATCGTGCTGCTGTTGATCAACGCCACGATGACGCAGGTCTTCGCCGCCGACTCGCTGCGCGCCGACCCGCGCAACCAGCGCGTCCTGCTCGACGAGTATTCGCGCCAGCGCGGCCAGATCGTGGCGGGCGGACAGCTGTTGGCCTACTCCGTCGCCACCGATAACCGCTTCCGCTTCTTAAGGGTCTACCCCAACCCCGCGACGTACGCGCCGGTCACCGGGTTCTACTCGCTGCGCTATTCCAGCACCGGCCTGGAACGCGCCGAGGACCCGCTGTTGAACGGCTCCGACGAGCGGCTGTTCGGGCGCCGGCTGGCCGACTTCTTCACCGGCCGCGACCCGCGGGGGGCCAACGTCGACACCACGATCAAGCCGCGCGTCCAGCAGGCCGCCTGGGACGGGATGCAGCAGGGCTGCGGCGGTCCGCCGTGCAAAGGCGCCGTGGTCGCCCTCGAACCGTCCACCGGCAAGATCTTGGCGATGGTGTCGTCGCCGTCCTACGACCCCAACCTGCTGTCGTCGCACGATCCCGAGGTGCAGGCCAAGGCCTGGCAGCTGCTGCGCGACGATCCCGACAACCCGATGACCAACCGTGCCATCTCGGAGACCTACCCGCCCGGCTCCACCTTCAAGGTGATCACCACCGCGGCCGCGCTGCAGGCCGGCGCCTCCGACACCGAGCAGCTGACCGCCGCGCCGTCGATTCCGCTGCCGAACAGCACCGCGACGCTGGAGAACTACGGTGGACAGTCGTGTGGCAACGAGCCGACCGTGTCCTTGCAGCAGGCCTTCGCCCTGTCCTGCAACACCGCGTTCGTCCAACTCGGCATGCTCACCGGGTCCGACGCGCTGCGTGGCATGGCGCGCTCATTCGGCCTGGACAGCACCCCGAGCGTCATCCCGCTTCAGGTCGCGGAGTCGACCATCGGGATCATCCCGGACGCAGCCGCCCTGGGCATGTCGAGCATCGGGCAAAAGGATGTCGCGCTGACGCCCCTGCAGAACGCCGAGATCGCCGCGACCATCGCGAACGGCGGGGTGACGATGCAGCCGTACCTGATCGACAGCCTCAAGGGGCCGGACCTGACCACGATCAGCACCACGGCACCGTATGAGCAGCGGCGCGCCGTGTCGCCGCAGGTCGCCGCTAAGCTAACAGAGCTGATGGTCGGCGCCGAGAAGGTCGCACAGCAGAAAGGGGCCATTCCCGGCGTGCAGATCGCATCCAAGACGGGTACCGCAGAACATGGCACCGATCCGCGGCACACACCGCCGCACGCGTGGTACATCGCTTTCGCGCCCGCACAGACCCCGAAAGTCGCCGTGGCGGTGTTGGTGGAGAATGGCGCCGACCGCCTGTCCGCGACGGGGGGTGCACTCGCCGCGCCGATCGGACGGGCTGTGATCCAGGCCGCGCTACAGGGAGGACCATGAGCCCGCGAGTTGGTGTGACGCTGTCTGGCAGATACCGCCTGCAGCGCCTGATCGCCACCGGCGGCATGGGTCAGGTCTGGGAGGCCGTGGACAGCCGCCTGGGCCGACGCGTCGCGGTCAAGGTGCTCAAGCAGGAGTTCTCCCAAGACCCCGAGTTCATCGAGCGCTTCCGCGCTGAGGCGCGGACCACGGCGATGCTCAATCACCCCGGGATCGCGGCGGTCCACGATTACGGCGAGAGCCAGCTGGACGGGGAGGGCCGCACCGCCTACCTGGTGATGGAGCTGGTCAACGGCGAGCCTCTGAACTCGGTGCTCAAACGCACCGGCCGGCTCTCGCTGCGGCACGCCCTGGACATGCTCGAGCAGACCGGTCGCGCGCTGCAGGTCGCGCACGCCGCCGGGCTGGTCCACCGCGACGTCAAGCCGGGCAACATCCTGATCACCCCGACCGGCCAGGTGAAGATCACCGACTTCGGCATCGCCAAGGCCGTCGACGCCGCGCCGGTGACCCAGACCGGCATGGTCATGGGCACCGCCCAATACATCGCGCCCGAACAGGCGCTCGGGCACGACGCCACCCCGTCCAGTGACGTGTACTCGCTGGGAGTTGTTGGCTACGAGGTTGTTTCGGGCAAGCGGCCGTTCACCGGTGACGGCGCCCTGACCGTGGCGATGAAGCACATCAAGGAACCCCCGCCGCCGCTGCCTGCGGAGCTGCCGCCCAACGTGCGAGAACTCATCGAGATCACGCTGGTCAAGAACCCGGCGATGCGGTACCGCAGCGGGGGACCGTTCGCCGACGCCGTCGCGGCGGTGCGCGCCGGTCGCCGTCCGCCCCGCCCCAGCCAGTCACCGCCTCCGGGCCGGGCCTCGCCGGCGGCGATACCGTCCAGCCCGACGACCCGGGCGGCGGCGGTGTCCCCGCGCAGCGCGGCGCCGCGTCGATCCCGCCCGACCACCGGCGGGCACCGCCCGCCCCCGGCCCGGCGCACCTTCTCGTCGGGGCAGCGCGCGCTGCTCTGGGCCGCCGGGGTACTCGGCGCGCTGGCGATCATCATCGCGGTGCTCATCGTCATCAATTCCCGGGGGGATCAGCAGCAACAGCCCCCGACGGTCACCGACACCGGCACCCCGCCGGCATCGGCGCCCCCGCCGACCAACACCCCGAGCGGTTCGGCAGGCATGCGTCTCGAGTGGCCGGATGACGGCACGATAGGGATGTCGGGATTCCGCGGTGGGCCGGCGGGACACGGGACATCGCAATGACCACCCCGCAGCACCTGTCCGATCGTTATGAGCTCGGGGAGATCCTCGGTTTCGGGGGGATGTCCGAGGTTCACCTGGCCCGCGACCTCCGCCTGCATCGCGACGTCGCGGTCAAGGTGCTGCGCGCGGATCTGGCCCGCGATCCCAGCTTCTACCTACGCTTTCGGCGGGAGGCGCAAAACGCCGCCGCGCTGAATCACCCGTCCATCGTCGCCGTCTACGACACCGGCGAGGCCGAGACCCCCACCGGGCCGCTGCCCTACATCGTCATGGAGTACGTCGACGGCGTCACCCTGCGCGACATCGTGCACACGGACGGGCCGCTGCCGCCGCGGCGGGCGATCGAGATCATCGCCGACGCGTGCCAGGCGCTGAACTTCAGTCATCAGAACGGCATCATCCACCGCGACGTCAAGCCGGCCAACATCATGATCAGCACCACCAATGCGGTCAAGGTGATGGATTTCGGGATCGCCCGCGCGATCGCCGACAGCGGCAACAGCGTCACCCAGACCGCCGCGGTGATCGGAACCGCGCAGTACCTCTCGCCCGAGCAAGCCCGCGGCGACGCCGTCGACGCCCGCTCCGATGTGTATTCGTTGGGGTGCGTCCTTTACGAAATCCTCACGGGCGAACCACCTTTCGTCGGAGACTCGCCGGTCGCGGTTGCCTACCAACATGTCCGCGAGGACCCCGTGCCGCCGTCGCAGCGCCACGAGGGCATCTCGCCCGATCTCGACGCCGTCGTGCTCAAGGCGCTGGCCAAGAATCCGGAAAACCGCTATCAGACCGCGGCGGAGATGCGCGCCGATCTGGTCCGGGTGCACAACGGCGAAAAGCCCGAAGCGCCCAAGGTTTTCACCGACGCCGACCGAAGCTCGATGCTGTCGTCGAGCCCCGGCAGCGCCGGCCCGCCCCGGACCGATCCGCTGCCTCGCCAGGTTCTCGCCGACGCGGGCGAGGACCGCACCGTCGGGTCGGTCGGTCGCTGGATCGTCGCGGTGGCGGCACTGGCCGTCCTGACGATCGTTGTGGTGATCGCGTTCAACACCTTCGGTGGCGGGGCTCGTGACGTTCAGGTGCCCGACGTGCGCGGGCAGGTGTCCGCCGACGCCATCGCGGCGCTGCAAAACCGCGGCTTCAAAACGCGCACGCTGCAAAAGCCGGATTCGATCGTTCCGCCCGACCACGTCATCGGCACCGACCCCGGCGCCAACGCGTCGGTGAGCGCCGGCGACGAGATCACCGTCAACGTCTCCACCGGCCCGGAGCAACGCGAGGTGCCCGACGTGTCCTCGTTGAGTTACTCCGACGCGGTCACCAAGCTCAAAGCCGCGGGATTCACCAAGTTCAAGCAGGCCAATTCGCCGTCGACACCGGAGCTGCTGGGCAAGGTGATCGGGACCAACCCGCCGGCCAACCAGACGTCGGCGATCACCAACGTCATCACCGTCATCGTCGGCTCCGGGCCGGAGACCAAGCAGGTTCCCGACATCGCGGGCCAGACCGTGGACATCGCGCAACGCAACCTCACCGTCTACGGGTTCAGCAAGGTGACCCAGGTGCAGGTGGACAGCCCCCGGCCGGCCGGTGAAGTGATCGGGACCAATCCGCCCAAGGGACAGATGGTTCCGGTGGACTCGGTCATCGAGCTGCAGGTGTCCAAGGGCAATCAGTTCGTCATGCCCGACCTGTCCGGCATGTTCTGGACGGACGCCGAACCGCGGCTGCGGGCGCTGGGCTGGACGGGCATCCTCGACAAGGGCGCCGACGTCGACGCCGGTGGCTCCCAGTCCCACCGGGTGGTGTATCAGAACCCGCCGGCGGGCTCCGGGGTGAACCGGGACGGGATCATCACGCTGAAGTTCGGTCAGTAGCCGCCGGGTCGGCCGGGAAATACGGCCGCACCGCGGCGTGCACGTCATTCTCGAGCCGGCGCACCAGCGTGTCGTTGCGCACCAACCCGCACACGGCCAGCCAGTTCGCCAGCATGCGGTGGCCGCCCTCGGTCAGGATCGACTCGGGATGGAACTGCACGCCGTGAATCGGCAGTTCGGCGTGGCGCACCCCCATGATCACGCCGCTGTCGGTGTGGGCGGTGACCTCCAGAACCGGCGGCAGCGATTCGGGCAGGATGGTCAGCGAGTGGTAGCGGGTCGCCGTGAAGGGATCCGGAAGGCCTTGCAACACACCGACATTGGTGTGGTGAACGCTGCTGGTCTTGCCGTGCAGCAGTTCGGGGGCGCGGTCGACGGTGGCGCCGAAGGCCACGCCGATGGCTTGGTGCCCCAGGCAGACCCCGAGCAGCGGGGTCTGCTCGGCGGCACAGGCGCGAACCATCCCGATGGAAGCGCCCGCGCGCTCCGGGGTGCCCGGCCCCGGACTGAGCAGCACGCCGTCGAACTGCCGGGCGGCCGCGGTCTCGTCGGAGAGCCGGTCGTCGTCATTGCGCCAGACGTCCGCGTCCACACCCAGCTGCCCGAGGTACTGCACCAGGTTGAACACGAAGCTGTCGTAGTTGTCGACAACCAGGATCCGCATCGTGCCAGGTTACCGCCCGAGGGCGCGCCACCGGTCGGGCGGCGTCAGTAGGCGATCGGGCCGTTGGGCAGCGCGTAATGCAGCCGGTCGGGCTCGAAGTGCCCGACGACCTGCACGTCCGATTTGACCTCTTCGCGGTAGCCGAGGCCGAACCGGACCACGTACTGCTTGTAGAGGACCACCAGGGGAGCGGCGGCGAGGGCGGCTTGCATGGCCGCGGAGTTGCCGATCGCGGTGATCGTGTACGGCGGGCTGTAGGTGCGCCCGTTGAGCAGCAGCGTATTGCCCACGCAGCGGGGCACCGAGGTGGCGATGAGCCGTTGGTCTTGCATCTGGATCGCCTCGGCGCCCGCGCTCCACAGCGCGTTGAGCACGGCCTGGATGTCTTGCTGGTGCACCACCAGGTCGTCGGGTGACGCGTCGCGCGGGAACCGGCCGTTGGCGTCGCGCTGCGCGTCCTCGAGGGTGACCACCAGGCCCGGTCCGTGCACCGGATTCATGTCCGCCTGACCGGCGAGCTGCGCTGAGCGCCGCAGCATCGCGGCCAGCGCGGCGTCCGAAGAGCGCCCGTGCGCCGTGTCGATCTTCTTCGCGAGTTCCTCGCGTTCGGCGTTGAGGCGGTTCACCGACGACTGGGTCTCACGGACCAGGTCCACCAGCCGCGGGGCGTCGCTGCCCCGGATCTCGGCGCCGCCGGATACCCCGTGCGTGGCGGCGAGCAGCAATCCCGCCAGCGCGCACACCACCGGGACGCCGAAGCGCCATGGCGACTGGCGCGTCTGGATCATCGAGTCTCCATTTCCTGGTCACCGCCCCAGGTGCGTTAGTCTCGTAGCCAAGCTATGGGTGCAGCTGCCGTGTTCATCGTTGCACCCCGTCCCGCTCACCGTGTCGTTGAGGTAATCCGCGAGGTAATCATGCCCAAGTCCAAGGTCCGCAAGAAGAACGACTTCACCGTCAGCGCGGTCAGCCGCACCCCGGTGAAGGTCAAGGTCGGACCGTCCAGCGTGTGGTTTGTCGCGCTGTTCATCGGCCTCATGCTGATCGGGCTCGTCTGGCTGATGGTGTTTCAGTTAGCCGCCGTCGGATCCCAGGCGCCGACCGCGCTGAACTGGATGGCCCAACTGGGCCCCTGGAACTACGCCATCGCGTTCGCTTTCATGATCACCGGTTTGTTGCTCACGATGCGCTGGCACTGAGCAGCACGACCGACGGAATGAATTCATTTTCGGGCTGATTTGTCGTTGCGCCAGCAACTTTCCGACCACCCAATCACACGCGTGTGATTTATCCCCACTGTTGATAGAGATTGTGGATAACTGCATCGGCAGTGGTGGGAGGGGCTAAGGACCGCATGCAGCAAACTCAATGGGAGCCACACGCGACCGGAATCGCAGGTTGTGGAGCCGCGGGCGTCTTGTTGGCTATCGCCGGTGTGACCCTAATCACAGACCCGCCGGGGCGGGTTCTGGCGGGCGTTGCCGCGGGGGGTCTGCTGTTGTTTGCGGGGATGTCGTGGCGCGCGCGCCCGAAACTGGCAATCACGCCCGACGGCCTGGCGTTGCGCGGCTGGTTCCGGACGCAGCTATTGCAGCAATCCGACATCAAGATCATCCGCATCATCGAGTTCCGCCGTTACGGACGCAAAGTGCGGCTGCTGGAGGTCGAGACCGCCGACGGCGGCCTGGTGCTGTTCTCCCGCTGGGACCTTGGGACCGACCCGCTGGACGTGCTGGACGCGCTCACCGCAGCCGGCTACGCGGGCCGTTCGCAGCCCTGAACGCCCCGCGCGGGCGGGTCGGTTACGAGATGGTGATCGACTCGATGACGACCGGCTCGGAGGGGCGGTCATTGCCGTCGGTGCTCGTCGTGGCGATCGCGTCGACCACCTGCTGGGAGTCCGGGTCGGTCACCTCGCCGAAGATCGTGTGGCGCCGGTTCAGGTGCGGCGTCTTGTCGACGGTGATGAAGAACTGCGAGCCGTTGGTGCCCGGGCCCGCGTTCGCCATCGCCAGCAGGTAGGGCTTGTCGAATTGCAGTTCGGGGTGGAACTCGTCGGCGAACTTGTACCCCGGGCCACCGCGGCCCGTGCCGGTCGGGTCGCCGCCCTGGATCATGAAGCCCCGGATCACCCGGTGAAAGACCGCGCCATCGTAGAACGGGCCGGACGAGCCTCCCGATGCGTTCTGGGTCGAGTACTCCTTGGTCCCCTGCGCCAGGCCGACGAAGTTGGCGACTGTCTTGGGCGCGTGGTTTCCGAATAGGGCGACCTTGATGTCGCCGCGGTTGGTGTGGAGCGTGGCGGTAGCAGTCTGAAAGGGGCTGTTAGTCACGGCATGAGAGTCTGCCACTACGCGTGAGCGCGCCCGCACGCGGTGCCACCCATCCGACCCGCCGACGAAACCTCGCGAACGCGCACCCGCGCCGCCGACGTCCCTATGCTGGCAGTCTGTTCAGTATCGGGCCGGCCCGGCGCGCCGGCCTCACGACAGGCGTCACCAGCGGAACAGAAGGGCGGCAGATGAGCGCGAAGACGGAGTCCCGGCTGACCCCCCGGGAGCGACTGGCCCGCGGCCTGACCTACTCGACGAGGGGGCCGGTGGACGTCACCCGCGGAGTCGTCGGCCTCAGCGTCCAGTCGGCGCAGTCGACCGCGGCGCAGCTGCGTCGCCGGTATCGGGAGGGGCGCTTGGCCGCCGACATCGCGGCGGCCCAAGAGGCCCTCGCCCAGGAACTGGCCGCCGCGCAGGAAGTGGTCACCAACCTGCCCCAGGCACTGCAGGAGGCGCGGCGAGCGCAGCGTCGCGGCAAGCGGCCGTTGATCATTGCGGGGGTGGCCGTCGCGGTCCTCGCGGGCGGCGCCGTGGCATTCAGCATCGTCCGGCGCTCGGTGCGGGCGAAGCCTCAGGAGCCGCAGTCGCGCCCGCCCAGTGTCGAGGTACAGCCGCGTCCGTAGGTTCACCGCACGCTGAGGCGCAAGCGTTCGCGGCGCCGAACCAGGATGCTGGGCAACCATTCTCCGACCTCGGCGGCGTCGATCCAGGTGGTGCGCTCGAGCAGCATCCGCAACACGATGTGGGCCTCCAAGCGGGCCAGCGCGGCGCCCACGCAGAAATGCACGCCCTTGCCGAAACTCATGTGGCTCTTGGTCGCGGCGCGGTCGAGCCGGAATTCGTTCGGGGCCTCGAAGTGCGCCGGGTCGCGATTGGCCGCCCCCCACATCAACAGCAGATGTGAGTCGGCCGGCACCGCGACCCCACCGAGCGTGGTGTCGCGCCACACGTGTCGGTAATGGCCCCGGAACGGCGCCTCGAAGCGCAAGGTCTCTTCGATGAAAGCGCTTAGCAATTCCGGCTTTTCGCGGAGTTGCTGTTGGATCGCGGGGCGATCGGTGAGGATCCACGCCGCGCTTCCCAGCAGAGACGCCGTCGACTCGCCGGCCGCGCTGAAGAGGGTCAGCATGATCCCGAGCGCCGGTGTTTGTTCGAGTTCCCCCGAGGCGTAACGAGCCGCGAGGTCGGCGATCAGGCCGTATTCACCGTTGGCGCTTGTCCTTTCGAAACGCTCGAGGACATAGCCGAAGAGTTCCATCGCCGCGGCTCCGGCCTCTGCGAGCTGGGCGGGCGTGACGATCCCGTCAAGCAGCGTGGTGGTGGCGTAGCCGAGGCGGATGAGTTTGTCGACGTCGTCATCGGGGAGACCGAGCAGCTTGCAGACCACCATCATCGGCAGCCGATTGGCGATGCCGCTCATCCATTCGATTTCGCCGTTGCGCAGGTTCTGCTCCCACAGGCGGTCGGCGGTCTGAGCCGCGAATTCCTCGATGATCCGGACGCGCTTGGCCGACAAGTGTGGCAACAAGATCTTTCGGTGCATCGCATGCACGGGGTCGTCCGCGGTGGCCAATGCGTGCATCGAATCCCCGGGCGGTCCCATGTCGAGCGGAGCGACGGTGCCGTCCTCGTGAAAGACCATGGTCGCCGTGAGGTTCGACGAAAAATCCTCGACCCGCTCGACGGCCTCTTGCACCGCGTCCCAACCGCAGACGGCGTAGAACTCTGAACCGCCGATGCGGTGCACCGGTGCCTCCGCACGCATGCGGTCATACAGCGGGTAGGGATCCTGTATCGCCTCGCTACCGAAGAACCGAATCGCACTGTCCAAGACCGCCACGCGTTTCAGGCTCGACGCGGCCCACCGCGGGGTCAATGGATCGCGCAGAAGTTGAGGAACCCGCGCGACCGTCGCCGAAGGCGCGCGACCAGGGACACCGGTCGCCAGCAGGACGTTTGTGTGAGAAAAATAGACCAATACTTCTCATCCTGCGAGAGCTATTTTCGCATCCCGCAGCGTAGGGGAGCATGGGTGGATGCCACGCGACGACTGGTTGGTGGGCCGTGATCGCCGTAGCGAAGCGGCCGAGCGGATCTATAGCGCCGCGGCCGATCTCATCGCTCGCCGGGGGTATGAAGGTTTCACGATCGAGGCCCTGGCCGCCCGGGTTCACTGCTCACCCGCGACGATCTACCGGCACGCCGGCGGCAAGGCCACCATCCGCGATGCCGTCGTCGCCATCCACGCGGCTCGCATCGTCGACACCACACGGGAAGCCATCAAGGACCTCCGCGGGCCCGATCGTGTCGTCGCCGCCACGATCATCGCGTTAGAACGCCTGCGGTCGGACCCACTGGCCCAGCTCATGCGATCGATCCACGCGGCCCCGGTCAGCGACTGGGTGATCAGCTCGCCGACCGTGACGAGCTTGGCCGCCGAGATGCTCGGCCCCGGCAACCATCATCCGCTGGCCGCACAGTGGCTGATTCGCGTCTTCCTGGGGCTGTGGGCCTGGCCGCTCAAGGATCCGGCCGCCGAACGCGCCTTGGTGGAACGCTTCCTCGGCCCGTCCTACGCGCCGCGGACAGGGATGGCCAATTAGGCGTGCAAAGGGAATCGGCTTGTGGAGCCTAGGGGAATCGAACCCCTGACACCCGCCTTGCAAAGGCGGTGCTCTACCAACTGAGCTAAGGCCCCTCATCGTGACTGGGTGGTTGACCGGGGTCATCCACAGCCACGTGCCAGACCTCGACTCCACGTCGTGACCACGCCACCGCTGCCAATACGGCGATCAGTGCCAGTGGCAGTGCGAGTCGTACGCAACGTCTTGACGGGCACATGGTTGTGGGCCTAGGAGGACTCGAACCTCCGACCTCTTCGTTATCAGCGAAGCGCTCTAACCGCCTGAGCTATAGGCCCGTACTCGCGTACGGCCGAGCGACGAGATTACCGCACTAGCCGCCCGACTCCCAAAAACGCAGCACCAGAGCTAGCCATCAGCTAGTCGCGATCCGCCAGCGTCACTTCGATGCCGCCGATCAGATCGGTGGTCAGGTTGTAGACGAACGCGGCGATGGTCGCCATCGCGGTCAGCAGCACGATGTTTACCAGGCCGATCAAGACGGCGCCGCCGAAAATCGTGCCGCTGGATACCAGTTCGCCGCTGCTGCCGCTGGTGTTGTTCAGCAGGTCGCCGACGTTGCTGTTCAACTTCGACCAGACGCCCATGCCGCCGAGCACGAGGTAGAGGAACGCGACGGCGATCATCCACACGAAGAACAGCGCCACCGACAACAGCAGCGACACCTTCAACGTGCTCCACGGGTCGATCCGGCGGATCTGCATGCTGGCCCGGACGGGTCCTCGCGTCCGCCGTGACACCTGCACGCGGTCGCGGTTCTCCCGGGCTTCCCGGCTTTCCGTGGTCGAAGGCCGGCCGGCTCCCGACGGACTCTCGGACGTCCGCTGTTCGGGTGCGGGCTTGCGGTGCGGGCCGCGCGGTAGCGGGCCGGACAGGTCCGGCAACTCGCTGGCGTAGGCCTCAGCGGGCGATCCTTCGCGGGCCGGTGCCGCGTCGGCGTCTTTCGCATGCGCCGCGGCGCCGGCTCCGGGTGCCGCGGTGCCGGAGATGAAACGGTTCAGCCTCGCCTCGACCCCGCCGGCCGGACCCGATGGTCGCTTCTCGGTCGGAGGCTCGCTCTGGCGAGACGGTGGCTGCTGGGGCCGGGTTCCGCCACGCTGCCACGGCGGTCCGTCCCCGGGCTCCTGGGGACGGCCACCCTGCGCGGACGGCGCCGGGCGCCGCACCCCGGCGCGCTCGGCCGCACCATCCCCGTTGGGAACGTCTCCCTTTTTGGGGGCGCCCGGCTCGTTCGGTGAAGTCACCCCGACTCCTTAGGTCTGCTACCCCGGCCGCGCAGGCGGTGCAGTCGCGTCATGTCTGATCGGGCTGAGTCTAAATGCCCCGGTCCTCCTCGGGCCGCGCCGCGGCCCGCATCGTCATCGGGCTGAGTCTAGTGGTTTTACACCGACTAGCTCTCCGACTCGGCGCCCTCGACCTCCTCGACGGCTTCGTCCGCGTTCGCTTCGGCATTGCGGGCGATGGCCAACAGGGTGTTTTCTTCGCCCAGGTTCATCAGCCGCACACCCTTGGTCTGCCGTCCCGCCTTGCGGACCTGGCCGGCCGCGGTCCGGATGACGCCGCCTCCCGAGGTGATCGCGTACAGCTCGCTGTCCTCGTCGACGATCAACGCGCCGACCAGCCGGCCACGCCGCCGGTCATACATCACCGTCAAGACGCCCTTGCCGCCGCGGCCCTGCACCGGGTACTCCTCGATCGCGGTGCGCTTGGCGTACCCGCCGGAGGTCGCCACCAGCAGGTAGGTGCCCTCACGAACGACGTTGAGCGACAACAGATAATCGTCGGCGTTGAAGCGCATGCCCTGCACGCCGGAGGTGGCGCGCCCCATCGGGCGCAGCGCTTCGTCGGTCGCCGAGAACCTGATGGACTGGCCGTTGGCCGACACCAGCAGCAGGTCCTCGTCGGAGGAGCACAACACCGCGCCGACCAGCTCGTCGTTGTCGCGCAGGTTGATCGCCACGATTCCACCCGACCGGTTGGAATCGAAGTCGGTCAGCTTGGTCTTCTTCACCAGGCCGTTGCGGGTGGCCAGCACCAGGTACGGCGCATCCTCATAGCCGCGGATCTGGATGACCTGGGCGATCCGCTCCTCGGGCTGGAACGCCAGCAGGTTGGCGACGTGCTGACCGCGCGCGGTGCGGGACGCCTCCGGCAGTTCGTAGGCCTTGGCGCGGTAGACCCGGCCCTGCGTGGTGAAGAACAGGATCCAGTCGTGCGTCGAGCACACGAAGAAGTGCCGCACGATGTCGTCCTGCTTGAGCCCGGCGCCCTGGACGCCCTTGCCGCCGCGTTTCTGGCTGCGGTACAGGTCGGTTTTGGTGCGCTTGGCGTAGCCGGTCTCGGTGATGGTGACGACGACGTCCTCGCGAGCGATCAAGTCCTCGTCGTTCACGTCCCCATCGGCGGCGATGATCCGGGTGCGCCGCTCGTCGCCGTGTTTGTCGACGATCTCGGACAGCTCGTCGTGCACGATCCGGCGCTGCCGCTCGGGCTTGGCCAGGATGTCCTCGAGGTCGGCGATCTCGGCTTCGATCTTGGCCAGGTCGTCGATGATGCGCTGGCGCTCCAGGGCGGCCAGGCGGCGTAGCTGCATGTCCAGGATCGCCTGCGCCTGGATTTCGTCGATATCCAGCAGCTCGATCAGCCCGGCCCGTGCGATGTCCACGGTCTCCGACGCGCGGATCAAGGCGATGACCTCGTCGAGCGCGTCGAGCGCTTTGACCAGTCCGCGCAAGATGTGCGCACGTTCGTTGGCCTTGCGCAACCGGTAGGTGGTGCGCCGCACGATGACGTCGAGTTGATGCGCCACGTAGTGGCGAATCATCTGGTCGAGGCGCAGCGTGCGCGGCACCCCGTCGACGATCGACAGCATGTTCGCGCCGAAGCTGGTCTGCAGCTGGGTGTGCTTGTAGAGGTTGTTCAGCACCACTTTGGCGACGGCGTCGCGCTTGATCTCCACGACGATGCGCAAGCCGACCCGGTCGCTGGACTGGTCCTCGATGTTGGAGATGCCGGCCAGCTTGCCGTCGCGGACCTGCTCGGCGATCGAGGTGATGAAGTTGTCGTGGTTCACCTGGTACGGCAGCTCGGTGATGACCAGCGAGGTGCGTCCACGTGAATCCTCTTCCACCTCAACGACTCCGCGCATCCGGATCGAGCCGCGTCCGGTGGTGTACGCGTCGTGGATGCCCTGTGACCCGACGATCAGGCCGTGGGTGGGGAAGTCGGGGCCCTTGACCCGCTCGCAGACCGCGGTGAGGGTGGCCTCTTCGTCGGCCTCGTGATTGTCCAGGCACCAGTAGACGGCCTCGGCCAGCTCGCGCAGGTTGTGCGGCGGGATGTTGGTCGCCATCCCGACCGCGATGCCGCCGGAACCGTTGGCGAGCAGGTTCGGGAACCGGCTGGGCAGGACGGTGGGCTCCTGGACCCGTCCGTCGTAGTTGGGGATGAAATCGACTGTCTCCTCGTCGATTTCACGCAACATTTCCATGGCGAGCGGGGTCAGCCGCGCCTCGGTATATCTCATGGCCGCCGGCGGGTCGTTGCCGGGCGAACCGAAGTTGCCCTGCCCGTCGACCAGGGGATAGCGCAGCGACCAAGGCTGCGCCATCCGCACCAGGGTGTCGTAGATCGAGGCGTCGCCGTGCGGGTGGTAGTTACCCATCGTCTCGGCCACCGACCGCGCCGACTTGGCGTGGCTGCGGTCCGGGCGGAACCCGGAGTCATACATCGCATAGAGCACCCGGCGGTGCACCGGCTTGAGGCCGTCGCGCACCTCGGGCAGCGCGCGGCCGACGATCACGCTCATCGCGTAATCGATGTAGCTGCGCTGCATCTCCTGCTGAATGTCAACCGGCTGGATCCGGTCGACGGAGTCGTCACCTGGCGGCAGCGTGGTGTCAGTCATGTATTCCTCGTTGGTCGGTCAACGGTGGCAGGTCTGCATCGCTCAGCCGTCTTAGACATCTAAGAAGCGAACGTCCTTGGCGTTACGGGTGATAAAGCTGCGGCGCGCATCGACGTCCTCGCCCATCAGGATCGAGAACAGCTCGTCGGCGGCCGCGGCGTCGTCCAGCGTGACTTGGCGCAACACCCGGACGGTGGGATCCATTGTGGTTTCCCATAATTCCTTCGCATCCATCTCACCGAGGCCCTTGTAGCGCTGAATGCCGTCGTCCTTGTTGATCTTCTTGCCGGCCTTCTGCCCTGCTTCCAACAAGCCGTCGCGCTCGCGGTCGGAGTAGGCGAATTCGGGGTCGCTGCGCTGCCACTTCAGCTTGTACAGCGGCGGTTGCGCCAAGAACACGTGCCCGTTTTCGATCAGGGGCCGCATGAAACGGAAGAGCAGAGTCAACAAGAGCGTCGAGATGTGCTGGCCGTCGACGTCGGCGTCGGCCATCAGCACGATCTTGTGATAGCGCAGCTTGGTGATGTCGAACTCGTCGTGGATGCCGGTGCCCAGGGCGGTGATGATGGCCTGCACCTCGGTGTTCTTCAACACCCGGTCGATGCGGGCCTTCTCGACGTTGATGATCTTGCCGCGCAGCGGCAGGATGGCCTGGAACATCGAGTCGCGGCCGCTCTTCGCCGAGCCGCCGGCCGAATCACCCTCCACCACATACAGTTCCGACTTGCGCGGATCCGTCGAGCGGCAGTCGGCGAGCTTGCCGGGCAGCCCGCCCAGATCGGTGGCGCTCTTGCGACGCACCAACTCTCGCGCCTTGCGCGCGGCGATCCGGGCCTGCGCCGACGACACCGCCTTGTTGACCACCACCTTGGCGTCCGCGGGGTTGGCCTCGAACCAGTGGGTGAGCTGTTCGTTGCAGACCTTCTGCACGAACGACTTCACTTCGGTGTTGCCCAGCTTGGTCTTGGTCTGGCCCTCGAACTGCGGTTCGCTGACCTTGACCGAGATCACCGCGGCCAGGCCTTCGCGAATGTCGTCGCCGGTGAGGTTCGGGTCCTTGTCTTTCAGCAGCTTCTTGTCTTTGGCGTACTTGTTCACCACCGACGTCAGCGCGCTGCGGAAACCCTCTTCGTGGGTGCCGCCCTCGTGGGTGTTGATGGTGTTGGCGAAGGTGTGCACGGATTCCGAGTAGCCGCCGTTCCACTGCATCGCGATCTCGACCTCGTGGCCGGGGCCTTTGCCGTCGAAGTCGATGATGCTCTGCTGGATCGGGCTCTTGGTGCGGTTGATGTGCTTGACGAAGTCGACCAGACCGCCGGGGTAGTGGAAGGTGCGGTGCTTAACCTTATGTGGCGCAGTCGATTCCGCCGCCTTTTCCTGGGCGGACTTGGGTGCGTCGGCGGTGTCGCTGACGACCTCGTCGACAACCTCCTCGTTGCTCACCCGCTCGTCGGTGAGGTTGATGGTCAACCCCTTGTTGAGGAACGCCATTTCCTGCAGCCGGCGCGCCACCGTCTCGAAGTCGTACTCGGTGGTCTCGAAGATGTCGGGGTCGGCCCAGAACCTGATCGTGGTGCCCGTCCGCTTGGTGGCCTCACCCTGTTTGAGCGTTCCGGGTACGGCGTGGTCGTAGAACTGCGACCATTCGTAGCCATCGCGGGCGATGTCCACCTCGAGCCGGGTCGACAGCGCGTTGACCACCGAGACGCCGACGCCGTGCAGGCCACCGCTGACGTTGTAACCGCTGTTCTCACCGCCGAACTTGCCGCCGGCGTGAAGTTGGGTCATCACGACGTCGACGGTGGGGGCGCCGGTCGCGTGCATCGCGACCGGGATGCCGCGCCCGTTGTCGGCGACCTCGACGCTGCCGTCGTCGAGTATCCGCACGTCGACCTTGTTGGCATAGCCGGCCATCGCCTCGTCGACGGAGTTGTCGACCACCTCCCAGATGAGGTGGTGCAGACCACGCTCGCCGGTGGACCCGATGTACATGCCGGGGCGTTTGCGGACGGCTTCGAGGCCTTCGAGCACGGTGATCGCTGAAGCGCCGTAATCGTCTTGCGCCTTCTTCTGGGCAGCCACGGTCGGAATGCTCTCCTTGGGGTTTCATGCGGGCGGTTCCTCATCACCGCAACAGTCGCATGCGGCTAGTCTAGCGTGATCCCCCGTCCGCACCGATTTTCTAGCCGCGTTTCTACCCAGCTAACCGCGCCGTGCGGACGATTTCTTTATTCTGGCCGCGTCCCGACGTGCATCAAGGGTGTCTACGGGATTCTGGCCGATTTGAGCGGCCTGTGGATAAACGTCTGCCCGGGGATCGGGCGGCGCCCCGAACGGCGCTAACCGTAAGTGTCCCGCGGGCCTCTCCCGGCGATGTGGCGCGGCCCCTTGCGCCACGACGGCGCGGCCGGCCCGGTGATCTTCAGCGACGTCACCACCCCGTTGCCGACCGCGGCGGCGATCTTCGCCAACAACTGCGCCTGAATCATCCGCAACTGCGTGGCCCACGCCGTCGATTCCGCGGAGACGCTCAGCACGCCGTCCTTGAGGGCGGTCGGGACGGCGTGGTCGGCGATCTGGTGGCCGACCACCGATGTCCAGTTGCCCAGCACGGTGCCCTCGGCGACTTGCGCGGACCAGCCCCGCTTTTTCGCCAGGTCGCGCGCCAATCTGCCCAGCGGTTGCGGGTCGCGCCCGTCCGGCCCGGGCCCCGACCAGCTTCGCCGCTGGCCCGCCACCCGGCGCGGGGAAGGCGATACGGCGCGGCCGCGGCCGGGGTCCTTCCCCTGCGCGCGCGCCGCCGCCCGGGCCTCCTCGAGGGTGCGCCTGACCAAGTCGATCCCGCTCATCTCGCCCGACGGCCCGCCGGGGTCGCGGCCCGGACCCTCTCCCGTGCCGGTCATGCGCGCATCTCCGATACCCGGCCGGAGTCGCTGTCATGCAGGTCGACGTAGACCCGTCGGGCGTCCCAGCCCGCCGGGATGTCCTCGACGACCGCGGCGGTGACCAGCACCTGCTCGGCCGATTCGGCCACGGTTGCGAGGGCGCAGCGCCGGGTCGCGTCGAGTTCGGCGAAGACGTCGTCGAGCAACAATACGGGGTCGCTTTCGTCGGCGCGCAGCAGCTCGTAGGCGGCGAGTCGCAGCGCCAACGCGAACGACCACGATTCCCCATGGCTGGCAAAGCCTTTCGCCGGCTGATCGCCGAGCCACAGCTCCAGGTCGTCCCGGTGCGGACCGACCAAACACATGCCGCGCTCCAGCTCCGCACCGCGGCGCTCCGCCAAAGCGGCCAACAGAGCGGCCTCGAGGAATTCGCGGTCCCCGCCGGCGATGTCCGCCGCGGCGTCGGCGCCCAGGCTGGAACGGTAGCTGATCGACGCGGCACGTGATCCCGGGGCCAGCAGTTGATAGGCCTTCTCCACCTCGGGCGTCAGCTGGTTCACCAAATCGATACGGGCGGACATCAATTGGGCCCCATGTTCGGCGAGGCGACTGTCCCACACGTCGAGCGTGTCCAACGCCCCGTGATCGCCCCGGTACCGCGCGCCAGACAGGGATTTCAACAGCGCGGTCCGCTGCCGCAGCACTCTCTCGTAGTCGGCGCGCACCGCCGCCACGGCCGGCCGGCGCAGCGTCGCCAGGTCGTCGAGGTAGCGGCGTCGCTCCGACGGGTCGCCGCGCACCAGCGCCAAGTCCTCGGGGGCGAACAACACCGCGCGTAAGACCCCGATGACCTCGCGGGTGCTGCGCACCGGTGAGCGATTCAGCCGCGCCTTATTCGCCCGCCCCGCAGCGATTTCCAGATCTACGGCGCATTCCCTGCCGTCGTTGACCACGATCGTGGAAACGACCGCCCGGGCGGCGCCGGCCCGGATCAACGGCGCATCAGTTCCCACCCGGTGTGAACCCAGAGTGCTCGAATACCACAGCGCCTCAAGGAGATTCGTCTTCCCGAACCCGTTGGAGCCGATGAAGACCGTCCGACCGGGTTGCAATTCGAGGTCGGCGTGTGCCCAGGACCGGAAGTCGCGCAGTCCTAAATGCCGGACGTACACCTAGCCAGGCAACCGGACAGGCATCAACAGGTAGACGTAATCGGTCGGCAGGGCGCTGAACGGTCCCGGCCCGGTCGGGTGGCTGTCGTCGTCCAGCGCCGGGCGCAGCAACGCGGGCTTGCCCGGAGTCGTGAAACCAAACGACACCCGCTCGGAATGCACCGAACCCAGTCCGTCGGTCAAGTACGTCGGATTGAAGGCGATGGTCAGCGGTTCGCCGGCGAAATCGATCGCCAGGTCTTCTTCGGCCCGGCCGACGTCGTCGGCCCCCGCGGACAGCCGCAGCGATCCCTCGCTGAATTCCATCCGCACCTGCGCCCCGCGGTCGGCGACCAGCGCGACCAACTTGATGGCCTCGGTCAACTCCGCCACGTTGATCGTCGCGACGGCCGTGTGCTCGGCCGGCAGCAGCTGGCGGAACTTCGGGAATTCCGCATCGAGCAGGCGCGTGGTGCTGCGCTTGCCGTTCCCGCTGATGCCGAGCAACCCGTCCTTTCCGACGCCGGCACCCGCGCCCAACGACAACCGAACCTCAGCGCCGTCGGTGCCGGCCCGGGCGGCTTCGGCCAGCGTCTTGGCCGGCACCAGGACCGCGGCTTCGATGTCCGGTGAGGCCGCCGACCAGGTCAGCTCGCGAACCGCCAGCCGGAACCTGTCGGTGGCGGCCAGCACCACGGTGTCGCCCGAAATCTCAACCCGGATCCCGGTCAACATGGGCAACGTGTCGTCGCGCCCGGCCGCGATGGCCACCTGGCTGATCGCCTCGGCGAACAGATCGGCGGGCAGCGTCCCGGTCTCGTCCGGGAGGGCCGGCAGTGTCGGGTAATCCTCGACCGCCATCGTCGGCAACGAGAACCTGGCATTTCCGCAGTTCAGCGCGACCCGGTTGCCGTCGACGTAGAAGTCGATCGGCTTGTTCGGCAACGCCCGAACGATGTCTGACAAGAGCCGTCCGGAGACCAAAACGCTTCCGGGAGAAGCGATTTCGGCCGCAACCTGAGCTTCCGCGGATACCTCGTAATCGAATCCGGAGATCGTCAGGCCCTCATCGGTCCCGGACAGCAGCACGCCGGACAGCACCGGCACCGCGGGTCTGGACGGCAGGTTCTTCGCCACCCACGACACCGCGTCCGCGAAAGACTCCCGCACCAAACGAAACTTCAAGTCGCTGAGGCCAGCCGTTGTCGTCGCCGCGTCCATAGCGTCCCTTCACCTTCAGCGTTTTCGAATCCATTGTGGCTAGCCTCCCCCCGCTAGCACGGGGCCCCGCCACGAGCGCCGGCGACGCAACGCGCCGACGACGACCGTAACGGCAGTCGAAGAACAACCGTAGATCCTCCGGGGCCATCTTGAAAGCTAATCGCGAAGGCCGACAAAACGATCTGACGACGGCCTCGGCGAGGGGTGTGCACCGAACGTCCCCAGGCCTGTATTTCAAAGAAGAACCGATGTAGAGATCTCAGTAACAGTATTAAGGCCTGTGCATTCTGGGGACAGCGTCGCCCCGGCCCAGCTAGCGCGACGATCGGGATGTGGATCGTCGCGGCGGCGCCTGTGAGTCAGGTGTTGGTCCAGTGGGGACGAACGACGGGTGTGCACGGAACGCCCCGTACTGCACTGGAGTTTGAAGGCTGTGTGCACAGGGCTGCGCACATGCCCTGGGTGTGGCGGATGTGACGGACGCGCGAGAAGTTTCTCGAAAAAATTGCGCGCAGGGGCGCCGAAACCCGGGGATTCAGCGCTTGGAGCGCTGCCGGATGCGGGTGGTGAGCTCCTTGACGTGATCAAAAACCTCACGCCGCTCGGCCATTTCGGACAGGATCTTGCGCTGCGCGTACATGACCGTGGTGTGGTCGCGGCCGAAGGCCTGCCCGATCTTGGGCAGCGAAAGATCGGTGAGCTCACGGCACAGGTACATCGCGATCTGGCGTGACTGGGCGAGCGCCCGCGTCTTGCCGGGGCCGCGGAGTTCCTCCACGGTGGTGTCGAAGTATTCGGCGGTGGCGGCCATGATGGTGGCCGCACTGATCTGCATGGTGCTGGCGTCGGCGATCAAATCGCGGAGCACGATTTCGGCCAGCGCCTTGTCGATCGGGGTCTTGTTCAGCGAGGCGAAGGCGGTCACCCGGATCAGGGCGCCCTCGAGCTCGCGGATGTTGCGCTCGATGCTGCTGGCGATGAGTTCGAGGACGTCGTCGGGGACCGCGAGCCGCTCCATTTGAGCTTTCTTGCGCAGGATGGCGATCCGGGTTTCCAGCTCCGGCGGCTGCACGTCGGTGATCAGACCCCATTCGAACCGTGTTCGCAGCCGGTCTTCCAGGGTGGCGAGCTGCTTGGGCGGCCGGTCCGAGGAGATGACGATCTGCTTGTTGGCGTTATGCAGCGTGTTGAAGGTGTGGAAGAACTCCTCCTGGATACCTTCCTTGCCCTCGATGAACTGAATGTCATCGACGAGCAGCACGTCGACGTCGCGATAGCTGCGCTTGAAGGCCACCTTGCGATCGTCGCGCAGCGAGTTGATGAAGTCGTTGGTGAATTCTTCGGTGGAGACGTACTTGACCCGCATCCCCGGGAACAGGCGCTGGGCGTAATTGCCGGCGGCGTGCAGCAAGTGGGTCTTGCCGAGACCGGATTCGCCCCAGATGAAGAGGGGGTTGTATGCGCGGGCCGGGGCCTCGGCGATCGCCAGGGCCGCGGCATGGGCGAACCGGTTGGAGGCGCCGATGACGAACGTGTCGAACGTGTAGCGGCGGTTGAGGCTCGTGCCGGCGGCGACGGCGGGGTCGATGGCGTGCGGCCGCTCGGTGAAGTAATTCGGCCAGCCCGGCTGGGCGCCGTCGACGGCCTCGCCGTTTTCCAACGGCTCGTCGGTGTCGAGCGCGGCGTCGTCGCCGGGAATCGAACCGTCGGATCCCGGGAACGGCTCCGCCGGCGGGATCAGGGCGTCCTCGACATCGTCGGGTGGGGGAGCGATGCGGACTCCCAGCTGGATCTGCTGTCCGAGCCGGCGGCTGAGCGCATCGGTGATCGGGGCCCGCAGATGCCGTTCGATCTCGTTTTGCACGAAGCTGCTCGGGACGGACAGCAGGGCAAATCCCTCGACGATCGTCAGCGGCCGGACCAAATTCAGCCACGCCCGTTGCTGCGGGGTGAGGGGAGTCACCAGGGTGGTGCGGTTGGCGGCTACGCCGTCCGCGGTCGGGTCACCGTTGAGCTCGGAAACGACCGCATTCCACACTGTCGTGAAGCCTGAACCGGGGTCATCGGTCAACGACGCATCTCCCTGGTTCTCGAACGTCCCGGGTCGAAGTACAACTCACGCTTGGCGACGAAACGGCTGTCCACATAGTTATACACAGGTGTGGACAGGGTGGTCGTCTGCAAGCCACAACCTACCGGCGACGGCTCGCGATCTCCGCGCTGGAAGAAAACCCAAAAAGGTTGTCTAGGCAGCTAGTCGATCCACCATCCTCGCTTCGTTGTCGAGCGCTGTTTCAGTCTAAAACGACTTTGGCAGAAGCTAACAGTTTTCCGTGCGGCTGCCAACCGTTCCGCTGCATTCCAATCGGGTCGCTTAGGGTGGGTGGGGCCTTGGTTCGGGTCGTTATCGTAGTCACGTCGCAGCCGAGTGTGATCGGAACGGAAAATCTTGCGCCGGGTCCGCGCGGCGGCGTTGCGGCAGGCCAGGTTTGACCAGGCGAGGGCTCGTCAGTACCCTCAAACAGTCGCCCGAAAGTCGGCGATACGGCTGCGACCCGGAACCACCCGGGGACCGCGCCGGCCAGCAGCAGCAAGACCACCTCCGGTCGGACCGCAGACGAGCCCGAAGCGAACCGTCTGAGCGGCCGGATGGCAAACAACGAGGAGAACGTCGTGGCCAAGGGCAAGCGGACCTTCCAGCCGAATAACCGGCGCCGAGCCCGCGTGCATGGCTTCCGCTTGCGGATGCGCACTCGTGCCGGACGCGCGATCGTGTCCGGTCGGCGCCGCAAGGGCCGCCGCGCGCTATCTGCCTGATCGCGGGTCAGGTCTTTCGGCGGTGCTTCCCGCACGCAACCGCATGACGCGGTCAATTGAGTTTGACGCGACGGTGAAGCACGGGATCCGCATGGCACAGCCCGACATCGTCGTGCACTTCCGGCGCGAAACCGACTGCGGCGACGCGACGGCGCCCCACGTCGGACTCGTTGTCGGCAAGCCCGTCGGGTCGGCGGTGGAACGTCACCGGGTCGCCCGCCGGCTGCGACATGTGGCCCGCACGATTCTCGGTGACCTTCAGGAGTCCGACCGGCTGGTGATCCGGGCGCTGCCCAGTAGCCGGACCGCGTCGTCGGCCCGGTTGGAACAGGAACTGCGGCGGTGTTTGCGACGGATGCCGGCGACGGGGATCGCACCGTGACCCGACGCTCTGCGGTGCGTGCGTTCGCCCACACCGTTGGACGGTCCGTGGTGCGGGGATTGATTTTCCTCATCCAGCTCTATCGGCATATGGTGTCGCCGCTGCGCCCGGCGACCTGTCGCTTCGTTCCGACCTGCAGCCAGTACGCGGTCGATGCGCTGAACGAGTACGGGTTGATCCGGGGGAGCTGGTTGGCTGCGGTCAGGCTCGCCAAGTGCGGACCATGGCACGAGGGCGGATGGGATCCGATACCGGATCGCCCCGGCTGCCAAGGGGATTGCCAAGACGCCAGCGACGCTCGGGCGGTCCGAGCGACGCGAGGGGAGAGTGAGTCTTTTGTCGTTTGACCTTTTCAGCCTCGACTTCGTCTACTACCCGGTGTCGTGGATCATGTGGGTTTGGTACAAGCTGTTCGCCTCCATGCTGGGGCCGTCGAACTTCTTCGCCTGGGCGCTGTCGGTGATGTTCTTGGTCTTCAGCCTGCGCGCGTTGCTCTATAAGCCCTTCGTGCGACAGATCCGGACCACGCGCCAGATGCAGGAGTTGCAACCGCAGATCAAGGCGCTGCAGAAGAAGTACGGCAAGGACCGGCAGCGCATGGCGCTCGAGATGCAGAAGCTGCAGCGCGAACACGGCTTCAACCCGATTCTCGGCTGCCTGCCGATGCTGGCGCAGATCCCGGTGTTCATCGGTCTGTATCACGTGTTGCGCTCGTTCAACCGGACTACCGGTGGGTTCGGGCAGCCGCACCTGTCGGTGGCCGAGAACCGGCTCACCGGAAACTACGTCTTCACCCCGACGGACGTCGCGCATTTCCTGGACGCCAACTTGTTCGGCGCACCGATCGGCGCGTTCATGACGCAGCGCACGGGCCTGGACGCGTTCACCGTTTTCAGCCGGCCGGCCGTGATCGCCGTGGGGCTGCCGGTGATGATCCTGGCCGGGGTGGCGACGTACTTCAACAGTCGGGCATCGGTGGCGAGGCAGAGCCCGGAGGCGGCGGCCAACCCGCAGACCGCGATGATGAACAAGCTTGCGCTGTATGTGTTTCCGCTCGGCGTGGTGGTCGGTGGGCCGTTCCTTCCGCTGGCGATCATCTTGTACTGGTTCGCCAACAACATCTGGACCTTCGGGCAGCAGCACTACGTCTTCGGGATGATCGAGAAAGAAGACGAAGCCAAGAAGCAGGAAGCGATCGCGCGCCGGGCGGCCAACGCGCCGGCTCCCGGAGCGAAGCCGAAGCGCACACCGAAGGCGGCAGCGCCGGGCGGGAACGGTTCGGCGAAGGCCGGTGGGGATACCGAGGGGTCCGGTTCGGCGGAGGCGGAGTCCGATGGCGCCGACGGGCAGGCGCCCGAAGCCACCGACACCCCGAGCAATCGCACCCCGCGTCCGGGCGCGCGACCGAAGAAACGCAAACGCTGATACGGCGGACAAGCTACCGGGGCGACCCTGGGCAGGGCGGCCCCAACCGGGCTCAGACCCATGGATGAGGGAGAGAAAGACATGACAGACGCCGACACCACCGAGCGCGACGTGGACACGGAACTCGAGACCCAAGCGGCGGCCGAGGACACCGTCCAGGGTGACGCCGAGGAGGGCGACGACCTGGAGGAGCGGTTGGTCGCCGAGGGCGAGATCGCCGGCGACTACCTCGAGGAGTTGTTGGACCTCTTGGACTTCGACGGCGACATCGACCTGGACGTCGAGGGGAGCCGGGCCGTCGTGAGCATCGATGGCGGCGACGACTTGAACAAGTTGGTCGGCCGCGGCGGCGAGGTGCTCGACGCGCTGCAGGAGCTCACCCGGTTGGCGGTGCACCAGAAGACCGGCGTGCGGAGTCGGTTGATGCTCGACATCGCGAGTTGGCGTCGGCGCCGGCGCGAAGAGTTGGCGGCGCTGGGCGACAAGGTGGCGCGGCGGGTGCTCGAGTCGGGGGAGCGCGAAGAGTTGGCACCGATGACACCCTTCGAACGGAAGATCGTGCACGACGCCGTCGCGGCGGTTCCCGGAGTCCACAGCGAGAGCGAGGGCGTCGAGCCGTCGCGCCGCGTGGTCGTGCTGCACGACTGACTCCCAGAGTTACAGCGGTGTAGTTCGTCTGGTCCGGAGGGCGGCCGAAGGTTGAAAGTGCACGCGCCAACTCGAGGATGTTTCACGTGAAACATGGCGGCCCGGCCGGAGCCGCGGGGGAGTGCGCGGGCTCGCGCCCGGGCATCGGCGCCGCTCCGGATTCGGCGGCCGCCGCCTTCGGCGAGCGCCTCGGAATCGCGCAACGGTACGCCACCCTCCTTGCGGGTGCTGGCGTGGAGCGCGGGCTGCTGGGGCCGCGGGAAGTCGACCGGATCTGGGACCGCCACATATTGAACAGCGCCGCGGTCGCCGAACTCCTCGGCGCGGGCGAGCGCGTCATCGACATCGGCAGCGGGGCGGGCTTGCCCGGGATACCGTTGGCGATCGCACGGCCCGATCTAGAGGTCGTGTTGCTCGAGCCGCTCCTGCGACGCAGCGAATTTCTCAACGAGGTTGTCGACGAACTAGGGTTAACCGTCGAGGTGGTTCGCGGCCGCGCGGAAGAACCGGGGGTGCGTGACCGGTTCGGGTCGAGGGATGCGGCGGTATCACGAGCGGTTGCGGCGTTGGACAAACTGACGAAGTGGAGCATGCCGTTGCTACGCCCAGACGGTCGGATGCTGGCCATCAAGGGGGAGCGGGCGTCCGAGGAAGTTGAACAATTCCGGCGTGTGATGGCAGCATCGGGCGCCGCTGATGTCAGGGTGGTGACATGTGGCGCGAACTATTTGCGTCCCCCCGCAACCGTGGTTTCAGCGCGACGCGGGCAGCCGCCGCACCGCAAGTCGGCACGGACCGGGAAGGCCCGAACGCGATGACTTTTCCAGAAGACAGGCCGGTGACGGCACAGCCGCCCGAGGCCGCCCCGAAGACGGCTCCCGCGCCGGCGCCCCCGGCCGAGCCGGCGGCCGCACCGGCCGCACAGCCGAATGTTTCACGTGAAACAAGCGCCGAATACGACACCCCGATCGGCGCGGCCGCCGAACGGGCGATGCGGGTCCTGCACACCACGTATCCGCCGCTGCGCCGGCCGGCCCGGCGCCGCGTCTTCACCGTCGCGAACCAGAAGGGCGGCGTGGGCAAGACGACCACGGCGGTCAACCTCGCCGCGGCCCTCGCGCTCCAAGGCCTCAAGACCCTCGTCATCGACCTCGACCCCCAGGGCAACGCGAGCACGGCGCTGGGCATCACCGACCGGAAGTCGGGGACGCCGTCGTCGTACGAGGTGTTGTTGGGTGAGGTCTCCGTCCACGATGCCCTGCGGCAGAGCCCGCACAACGACCGGCTGTTCTGCATCCCCGCGACCATCGACCTGGCGGGCGCCGAGATCGAATTGGTGAGCATGGTTGCGCGCGAGAATCGGTTGCGTACCGCTTTGGCCGACCTCGACAGCCTCGACTTCGATTGCGTCTTCATCGATTGCCCGCCGTCGCTCGGCCTGCTGACCATCAACGCGCTCGTCGCCGCACCGGAAGTCATGATCCCTATCCAGTGCGAGTACTACGCCCTCGAGGGCGTCTCGCAGCTGATGCGCAACATCGAGATGGTCAAGGCCCACCTCAACCCGAAGCTCGAGGTGAGCACCGTGGTGCTGACCATGTACGACGGCCGCACCAAGCTGGCGGACCAGGTCGCCGAGGAGGTGCGCCGCTACTTCGGGGCCAAGGTGCTGCGGACGGTGATTCCGCGCAGCGTGAAGGTTTCCGAGGCGCCGGGCTACAGCATGACCATCATCGATTACGACCCCGGTTCCCGCGGGGCGATGAGCTACCTCGACGCGAGCCGCGAACTCGCCGAGCGCGATTGACCACCATCCGTGAAGGGACGACCATGACGCAGCCGTTACGCAAAAAGGGTGGCCTCGGCCGGGGCCTGGCTTCGCTAATTCCGACCGGTCCCGCGGAAGGTGATTCCGGTCCGGCGACCCTCGGCCCCCGGATGGGGGACGCGGCCGCCGACGTCTTGATCGGCGGACCGGCGCCGCAGGACGCGTCGGCAACCGCTTCCATGGGGGCGGTCTACCGCGAGATCGCGCCGGCCGATATCGAGCGCAACCCCCGTCAGCCCCGTCAGGTCTTCGACGAGGAAGCGCTGGCGGAACTGGTGCACTCCATCCGCGAGTTCGGGCTCTTGCAGCCGATCGTGGTGCGGGCCGTCAAGGATTCGGCCAGCGGTGCGCGCTACCAGATCGTGATGGGGGAGCGGCGCTGGCGGGCGGCCCAGGAGGCCGGGCTGGCGACCATCCCCGCGATCGTGCGCGAGACCGGCGACGACGATCTGCTGCGCGACGCCCTGTTGGAAAACATCCACCGCGTGCAGCTGAACCCCTTGGAAGAGGCGGCCGCCTACCAGCAGCTGCTCGACGAGTTCGGGGTCACCCACGATGAACTGGCGGCCCGCATCGGGCGGTCGCGGCCGTTGATCACCAACATGATCCGGTTGCTCAAGCTGCCGATCGCGGTGCAGCGGCGTGTGGCCGCCGGGGTCCTGTCCGCCGGTCATGCCCGCGCACTGCTGTCCCTGGAGGCCGGTCCCGAGGCCCAAGAGGAACTGGCCACCCGCATCGTCGCGGAGGGATTGTCGGTGCGGGCCACGGAGGAGGCGGTCACGCTGGCCAACCGGTCCGGCACGACCGCGCCGACGCCCCCGCGGCGCAAGCCGATCCAGATGCCCGGCCTGCAAGATGTCGCCGACCGGCTCTCGACCGCCTTCGATACCCGAGTGACGGTCAGCCTGGGCAAACGTAAGGGCAAGATCGTCGTCGAGTTCGGGTCGGTGGACGACCTACAGCGAATCATCGAGGTCATGTCCCCGCCGAAGGCCTGAGCTAGGACACGGTGTAATTACGTCACTGTGACACTGGGGCCGACGCGGCGAGAAATTTCCGCGCCCCGATGCCGAGGTTTGGCGAAACAGCATGGGTAGCAACGACTTTCGATGATCGACCGCCCGCGACCGCGTTATGGCGGCGGTTCGGGCGCCCCGACGCGTGTGGCCGGGCTAAAGCTGGCCCGATCACGACTACCTCTCCTATCCTGGAGGGGTTGTCGGTGCAGATGGCTGCCGTACCGCACAGGAGCAGGAGGCTAGTGTCCGCTCGAATCATGCCGCTGCGGCTCGAGGCCTTCGAGCAGCTTCCCAAGCACGCGCGCCGGTGCGTGTTCTGGGAAGTCGATCCGGCGACCCTCGGCAACCAGGATCACCTCACCGATCCCGAATTCGAAAAAGAAGCGTGGCTGTCCATGGTCATGCTGGAGTGGGGTTCATGCGGTCAGGTGGCGACCGCGATCCCCGACGAGCGAAGCCAGGCCGAGCCGCCGTGCCTGGGCTATGTGTTCTACGCGCCGCCACGGGCGGTGCCGAGGGCTCAACGATTTCCGACCGGCCCGGTGTCCGCGGACGCGGTGATGTTGACGTCGATGGGCATCGAACCCGGCCCCGCCGCCGACGACCTGCCGCACGGCTTGATCGCCCGGGTCATCGACGAGTTGGTGCGACGCGGCGTGCGGGCGCTCGAGGCGTTCGGCCGCACCCCGGCGGCGTCGGAATTACAGGATCCGCGACTGGTGGGTCCCGATGTGCAGGCGGTGTTGGAGGCCGTCGGCGATTGCTCGGTAGAGCGCTGTGTGATGGACGCGGAATTCTTGAAAGACGCGGGATTCGTTGTGGTGGCGCCACATACGTATTTCCCGCGACTGCGGCTCGAGCTCGACAAGGGCCTGGGATGGAAGGCCGAAGTCGAGGCGGCCCTGGAACGTCTGCTGGAAAGCGCGCATCTGGAGCAGCCGGTCGGGGCCGGCTCCACGGCGGGGAATGCGTTGGGACCACCCTGGGTGGTTGAGGGGCTACGAACCGCCCAGCTGGCTGGTGCGCTCCACCGACAATTCGTGGGCCAGTAGCTCGGCGAAAGTGAATGTGCCCGTGGGCCGGTCGTTCTTGCCCAGCAGGTAGAGCCGCTTGACCGCGGCGAGGATTCCCTCGGCGATGGCATCGCGGGTCTGGGTAGAGACCAGCATGGCGCGGTCGCGCGGGTTGGTGATGTATCCGATGTCGACCTGGACCGTCGGCATGCGGGTCAGACGCAGCAGATCCCACGTCCGGCCGTGCGTGCGACAATCCCGTAAACCGGTGCGTGCCACCACTTCTCGCTGAATGAAGTCGGCCAGATTGCGTCCGATGGTGGACACCGAACCATGGGAGTTGCCGAAGTGAAAGGACGCCACCCCGTTGGCCGCGGCGCTGAGCTGACTTTCGCAGCGCAGGCTGATCATCAGGTCGGCGCCGACATTGTTGGCGGTGGCCGCACGCTCGGCGTCCGAGGGGCTGCTGTTGACCGGACGGGACAGAAAGGTCTCCATCCCGATGGCGGTCATCCGGCCCTCAAGTCGACTCGCCAAGTCCCACAACACATCCGCTTCGCTGACCGGACCGGACGCACCGTGCACGATCAGGCCGTGATCCGCACCGCCGCGGCCCGGATCGATGATGATGCGCTTGCCCGACAGCTTGGGACCCGAACGGCGCACCAGTTCTTCTTCGCGAAGCGCGTGGGGCGATCCGCCGGTGACCCGTGAACTCAGAAAGTACAAGGAGCGCAACGTTTCCGGGCCGCAGATACCGTCGGCCGACAGCCCGTACTCACGCTGATACGACATCAAAGCGTTGTGTGTCTGCAACCCGAAATAGCCGTCGACCAGGCCGGTGTAAAAGCCGAGATCCTGCAGCCGTGCCTGCAGCGTGGCGACGTCGTCACCGAAGAGGGGCGCGCCGAATTGGTGATACAACGTGCGCGCGCCCAGTCGGTACGACGCCTCCTTGAGCGCGCGGTAGGTGGCCTCGCCGACAATGCCGTCCACGAGCAGCCCGCGATGCTGTTGGAAAGCGCGAACTGCCTGGTCAAGTTCGGCGTCGAAGAGTTCCAGGGCCACGTGCCGGCCGGTAGTGAGATCCTCGTCGTCGGAGCCGTCCAGCATCCCCAATGAGGCGAGGGTGGCCCGGATCTCGGTCACAGCGGCGCTGCGGTCACCACAGCGCAGCGCGTCGCCGTATTCGCGGCGCGGACTCGACATACCAAGGGCCCTCCGGGACAAACTGACACGCTCATAGATGGGCAACAGCTAACCGTATTGTCGCAGACGGTTCGCGAATTCCAGAAAACCCCAGGCTATGCGCCGGGGCGTGGTGCGACGATCGAATCGATTAGCTGAGGCCGGGGACCGCGTCAGAAAGCTCGCGCAGCAGCGCCGCCTTGCCCTTGGCGCCGACGATCCGCTTCACCGGCTGGCCGTCCTTGAACAAGATCATGGTGGGGATGGAGACGACCTGGAAGTTCTGGGCGGTTTCGGGGTTGGCGTCCACGTCGAGCTTGGCGACGGTGAGGTGATCGCTGCGCTCGCCGGCGATCTCCTCGAGGACCGGCGCCACCATTTTGCAGGGTCCGCACCATGTGGCCCAAAAGTCCACTAGCACAGGCTTATTGCTGGACAGCACCTCGGTTGAAAATGATGCGTCCGAGACTTCTATTGTGGCCCCGGCCTTTTCGGCATCGGTCATTGTGGTGCTCCAATCAATGTGTCGGTACTGCCCGGAAATTCGGTTGCGTCGCCCTGGGCGGCGGCGCTGGACTCTTCGTGGTCGGCGAGCCAGCGTTCGGCATCGATGGCGGCCGAACAGCCGCTGCCCGCGGCGGTGACGGCCTGGCGGTAGGTGCGATCCACCAGATCCCCGGCGGCGAACACCCCCTCGATCGAGGTACCGGTGGTGCGGCCCTGGACCAACACGTACCCGTCGGGGTCGGTGTCGAGCACCTCGCGCACCAACTCCGAACGCGGGTCATGCCCGATCGCCACGAACACCCCGCTCACCGCCAACGTCGAGGACGCACCGCTCACCGTGTCACGCAACCGCAACCCCGTCACCGTGTCGGTGCCCTCCACCGCCTCGACCGCCTTATTGGTCAGGAAAGTGATCTTGTCGTTGGCCCTCGCGCGCTCCAACATGATCCGCGACGCCCGAAACTCCTCACGGCGATGCACCACCGTCACACTGCGGGCAAACCGGGTCAAAAACGTGGCCTCCTCCATCGCCGAATCCCCACCACCGATCACCGCGATGTCTTGATCCTTGAAAAAGAACCCATCACAGGTCGCACACGAAGACACCCCACGCCCCAACAACTCCTGCTCACCGGGCACCCCCAAATAGCGGGCCGCCGCACCCATCGCCAAAATCACCGCCCGCCCGCGCACGGTCTCACCCTCGCTGGTGGTCACCGACTTCACCGCGCCCTCCAGCGACACCGATTCGACGTCTTCCATCCGCAGATCAGCACCAAACCGCAACGCCTGCTCACGCATCTGATCCATCAACTCCGGACCCATGATCCCGTCACGAAAACCCGGATAATTCTCCACCTCGGTCGTCGTCATCAACGCCCCACCAAACGACGTCCCCTCAAACACCACCGGCGCCAACTGCGCCCGCGCCGCATACAACGCCGCGGTATACCCAGCAGGACCCGAACCAATAATGATCACGTCATGCACAGTGTCGGCGGTCATGAAAACCTTTCGAGCGATCGTCTCTGGACCCGTATAAACGCCAGCGTAGGTACGGCTGTTCCCGGGAGTTCGCAACAGCGGGGGCACCGCCCATGGCACCACATTAGGGGCGCGGCACCTGGGTATTGGCCAACAGCCCGGTATCGGCGGCGCTGCAATTTGGTGAAACGACGTAGACGGCCAGGACGTGCGGGCTGTCGCCGGGTATCACCAGAACGACGCCGGGGCGCGCGTTGACCTCGACCGGGCGCGCGCCCAGCACCTGTGTGGCCGCCGGATAGCCGAGGCCGGTGAGGCAGGAGGCGCGCCGGGCGGGGTCGCTGAGCGTGCCTCCGGAGGAGCCGAAGTCGGGTGCGCGGTCGAGCAGGCCGAGGATTTCGTCCGCGGAGAGCGGGACCTCCATCGGCGGCGTCGACACCGTGATGTGCTGGACGTCACCCGGGGTGCTCGGGGCGGGTTCGGGAGCGTGCAGGAGCGCGACCGTGCCGAAGCCGATCGCGGCCAGCGCGGCGCACAGACCGGCGACCGCCGCGATGAGGCGCGCCGGCCGTAGACGCGGGCGTGCGGAGTGGGCGGCCCGTCCGGGTGGGGGCTCCGCGGATCGCAGGGCCGCCGAGATCCGGGCGGCGACGCCCGGGGGCGGGTCCGGTGCGCAGGCCGGGTCGGCGCCCACGGCGGCGAGATCGCGGCGGACACGGTTCAGCGCGGCGAGCACGCCCGCGGCCTGCGGATCGGCGCGGACCTGCCGGCGGACCCGGGCGGCGGCCTCGTCGTCGAGCGCGCCGGCCTGCAGATCGGCGAGCAGTTCGACGGTCAGCGGCGGGTCCGATTCCGCGCTGCGGTGATCCGCCCCGTCGTTGTCCGCCGCATCCATCGGACCCAGTGTCCGTCATGCGCCGGCGGATGGCCACGGATAGGCCCGCGCGGCGACCTGTCAGGCCTGGCCGGTAGCGCCCTCCGGTGCGGCGTGGGCACCGGCGTTGAGGTAGCCGAGTAGTTCGGCGAGGCGGCCGCGGCCGCGAGCACACCGGCTCTTGATCGTGCCCTCGGCGACGCCGAGCAGCCTGGCGGTGTCGGCCACCGAGTAGCCCTGCATATCGACGGCCACCACCGCGGCCCGTTGCTCGACGGGAAGGCGCATCAAGGCGCGCTGCACCGCCATCGTCGTCTCGACCTGGGCGGTCCGATCCGCGACCGGGTAGACGTCCTCCAGCGGAACGGTCGGGTGGGCCTTGGTGCGGCGCAGCCGGTCCAGGCAGGCGTTGACCACGATGCGGTGCAGCCAGCTGCCGACGGCGGCGTCGTGCCGGAACGCGCCGGCGCCGCGGTGCGCGGATAGCATGGCGTCTTGCAGCGCGTCTTCGGCATCCTCGGGGGTGCGAGTGGTGAGCCGGGCAAGCCGGTGCAGGTGGCGCTGGTGACGCAGGAAGAGCTCGCTGAAGGCGTAGCGGTCACCGGCCACATGGGCTGCCAGCAGCTCGGCGTCACTGCGGTCCCGCTTGACGTTTCCCCCGAAGCCCACGGGCGGACATTAACTAATCCCGTATCGGGCGGCACTTCACTCGGGAGCGGTGGTGTGAGTGTGTGGAACGCGCGCGGATCAGGACGCGGCCTGGACCGTGATCTCGAAAAAGCCGGCCTGGCTCTTGCCGTTCGTGGTTCCCAGCGTGGAGATCCAGACCAGCAGGTTCGACGTCGGCGAACCGGCTCTGACCGGGATGACGTTGTGGCCGGGCTTGAGCGTGAAGGCCTGAGCCAGCAGCTTGGTGTCGTTGAGGGAGGCCGGGGCCGACGAGGAGGCCGCCCGGATCTCGACCTTGGTCCCCGAGCTGGGCGTGTCGATGGTGACCTGGCCGACGACGGTGGGATTGGGCAGTTGCAGGATCAGGCCCTCGCCCTGCTTGAAACTGGGGAAGGGCACGGCGTCGGTGTAGACCTCGGTGGCCCAGGCGGTGGAAGGGTCGCCGTCGATCGCCTGTCCGGCCGTGCCCGGGTTGTCGACCTCGCCGTCGGGGGAGTAGACGCTCGCCCGGGTGGGTTTCACGACGCTGCCGGCGGCCGCGGACGCGGTGGTCGACGATGACGCCGACGCGGACGACGAGGGGCCGTTCAGCCCGAGTTCGTCCTTGTTGAGGCCACCGCCGACGTTGCCGAAGATCTTGCTCACCACCGACGCCAGCACCAGCAGGGCCACCACGATGACGGCCAGGCCGGCGCCCGCGCCGATGAGCAGGTTGCGCCGCCGGCGCGCGAAGGTCGCCTGCTCCTGACCGGGCGAGATGAGCGCCGTCGACGGCGAGGGGGAATCGTCGATCGGGCCGAGCACCTCGGTGCGGTCGGCGACCGCGGTGGCCTGCTGAAGGAGGTTCAAAAGCGTTGAGGCGCTGCGTATTCCGCCGTCCTCCTGGACCGCCCGGACGGCGACCGCGGAGATCTGGAACGGGATGTCGCGGTCGACGGCCATGGGTTCGACGGGATTGCCCGAGGAGTCGCGTTCGGCCGGCGCGAGCCCGCTGCGCACCCCGCTCTCCCGCAAGGGCCACCGATTGACCAGGAGGGCATAGAGCGCGGCGCCGATGCCGCGGATGTCGTCTTGGGGGTTGGCGTCGGGCATGGTCGCCGGGTAGGCCAGCACGACGTCGCCTTCGATGCTGACCCGCACGCGGCTGGGGTGGTCGATCGACAGCGCGACGCCGGCGCGATGTGCCGCGTCGGCGGCGGCGGCCAGCGATTGCATGGCCCGCACCGCGCCCACCGGTGAGGGCGCGGTGTCGGCGACCTCCTGCAGCGAGCCGCCCCGGATCCACTCGGAGACCACGAGGCCGCCGGAGCCGGTGTGCACCACGTCGAGCACGCGGGCGATGCCGGGTTTGTCGATGCGGCTAAGCCGCAGCGTGCGGGACAGGATCTCCTGCAGCACCTCGTCGGGCAGCGCGCCGTCCGGGTCGACGAACGTCAGCGCCACCTGCCGGTCCAGCGCGGTGTCCAGCGCCTGCCAGAACTGCAGCGGCGGCGCGCCGCCGTGGAACACCAGCAACCGGTACCGGCCGCCGGCGATCCGGGCGCCGGGAACCAGGTGGACGTCGTCGCCCGGCGAGTCCGCGGCGCGCTCGCGGGGCGCGTCGAAAGAGGCCGGGCCGCGCCGGGTTTCGCCACCGATGTCGCCGTTGGCGGGTTCGGGCGGGCGGGACGTCGAGCGTTGCGGCTCGTCGGCGGGGATGCCGGGCTGGAAGTCGTCGGCGACCGGCCGCGAAGTCCCTGACCCTGTGCCGGGGCCGGCGCTGGATGCGGGGCTCTCCATCGGTCGGTCGGTCACCTCCGGTCCTTTCGCTAGCCGGGCTCGGTTTGCCCGCTCCGGAGGCCTGCGCCGGATCGGCTCCTGGACCGCATTGACCCCAGGCGGGGACGAATTCCTCTGCTCAGGGTACGTGACCGGGCGCCGGTGAGACGATCGATCCGCTGGCTTCGGTCTGCGGGGCCGCGGCCCCCGGCCGGTGATGCGGAACCGCAGGGCGTCCAACGCGGCCTGCGCTTCGGGGACCTGCGCGCGGAGCATGACCGTGGCCGTGATCGGCAGCATGATGAGCCCCAGCACGAAGAGGCGGACCAGAGAGCCGGCGCCGCCGTGCTCGGTCAGCCCGTCGAGCCCGAACAGCCGATCCGCGACGTGCGCGGTCAGGCCGGCCAGCATGGATGCGGTGAGGGTCACCAGGATCGTGCGCACCTCGGCGACGCCGATCAGGTGGCCGCCCGCGGGCAACAGCGCGCGTCGCAGCAACAGGTAGCCGACGAGAGCGCCGGCGAGAAAGCCGACACCGTTGGCCATCCCCAGGAAACCGGCTACCAGCTTGGGGTCGTCGGTGAGGTGGGGCGCCAGCACCGAGCCGAGGATCTTGACCGCGGTGATGACGAGGATGATCACGATCGGCGTCCAGGGCTGTTCGCGCGCGTAGAACACCCTCAGCTGCAAGAGCACCAGGCCGTAGGGGATGAGCGTGAACGCCGAGAGCGCGATCGCGGCGCCCAGGTATCCGGCGTCGACGTTGCCGAAATGACCGTAGGCGAACAGCGCGCTGCCCATCGCGGGGCCGCCGACGGTCATGAAGGCCACGATCGGGATCAGCGTGATCAACGTCAGCCGGGTGGCCAGCGACAGGTCGGCGAGCACGGCTTTGGTGTCGTCGGCGGCCGCGTTGCGGCTCAGCCGCGGCATCACCACCGTCAGCACCGTCACCCCGATCATGCCGAACGGCAGCATCAGGACCATCCACGTGTAGTTGTAGATCGCGGGCCCGGATGCCGCCGCGGTGCTGGCGATCTGGTTGCCGACCACCAGGCCGAGCTGGCTGATCAGCACGTAGAGCACCATCGCGGCTGCCATGGTGCCGAATCGTTTGAGGCGTGCGTCGATGCCCCACAGCGGGCGCAGGTCGATGCGTTGCCGGCGCAGCGCGACCAGCAGCATCCCGGTTTGCGCGAAGACGCCGAGCGTGGTGCCGATGGCGAGCACCAGCAGCTTGGCGTTGCCCATCCGCACGGGATCGACCGACAGCTCACCGGGGACGGCCGCATAGATCGCCAGGGTGGCCAGCGCCACGACGTTGTTGACGACGGGCGCCCACGCGGTGGGCCCAAACACGTTGCGGGTGTTGAGGATCGCCATGAACACCGAGGTGAGTCCGTAGGCGAGGACCTGCGGGAGAAGCAGGTAGGCGAAGGCGACGGTCAGGGGCTCGTTGACTTGCGGGTCGCGACCCAGCATCAGCCGCACCAGCAGCGGGGCGGCCAGCACCGAGACCGCGGTGGCGAAGACCAGCAGCGCCGTCGTCAGCGTGACCAGGCGCCGCACGAACGCAGCCCCGCCGTCGGGGTCGCCCTGCTCGGCGCGCGCGAGCACCGGCACGAAGATCGCGGTGAACGTCGCCTCCAGGACGAGCGCCGCCACCAGGTTGGGCAGTTGATTGGCCACCGAGAACGCGCTGGACAACGCGGCGCCCAGGATCGCGGCGAGCAGCACCACCCGGGCGAAGCCGGTGAGCCGGCTGATCAATGTCGCGAAGGCCATCGCCCAGGACCGCGACACCAGCGCGGCGTCCGACAGTTCCGGGCGTCGACGATCGATCCCGGCGGGCACGGGCGGCAGCGGCCCGGTCGGCGGCGAGCCCTGCATCGGGGAACGGCGCGGCGGCTGTGGCGGGCGGTGGTGGTGCGAGGGGGCCTGCCGGTAGGCGGGGGTCATACTCGGTGCTCTTGTTCGACCCGTTGGTCGGCATCGTCGTGCGTGGCGCCGGATTCGGCCGCGTGCCGGGCGTGGGGTGGGTCGGGGCGATCCAGGTCGGCGGGATCGGGCTGGCCGCGGAAGCGGTGCCACAGCCGCCGGCCCGCCAGCAGCACCAGCACCGCCGCAGCCGACAGCGTGATCGCGAACAGGACCTTGCCGTAGGCGTTGGAATGCACAGACAGCCGCACCGGCTCGCCCAGCCTCAGACCGTCCGACGTCCGCAAGGTCACGTCGACAGCGACGCGTTGGGTGAAGTTCACCTCGATCGGAATCCGCAGCGGGAGGTAACCGGGCGGCAGTTCGATCTGCCCGACGTCGGTGACGTTCATCCCCGGCGGGGCATCCACGTGCACCCGCACCCGGATCGGAACACTCAGGCCGTTGTGCAGCGCCAACGGCAGCGGGCTGTGCTCGGTGGCCAGCGTGTACGAGCCGCCCGGGTTGACGATCGTGACGGCGCCGAACAGGTCGTTGATGGTCTTACCGACCACGGCCAGGCGCTCTTGCGCCAACCCGTTGCGGGAGTCGGGGGGTTCGGACTGACTCAGCGCGCGCAGCATGTCCTCGCGCAGCGGCGCCGTGTATTGGACGCCGGTCAGCCCGGTGCGGTCGTCGGTCATCAGTGCGGACGTCAATCCCGACAGCCGGCCGACCTGGCCGGCGATCGCGGCGGTGACGTCGTCGTTGAACTGCCCGCGCGCGGAGGCGTAGGCGCCGGCTTCCTCGGGGGGTTCGGTGTGCGACGAGGCGTCGGCGATTACCGCCGGCAGGGGGCGCGGCACCGCCAGACCGGAGCGGATGGAGGTGCTCAGCGCGGTGAGCATGACCTGCGCGTCGTCGGCCTGCAGGTTCCACGTGGCCGGCGGGACCAGGATCTGGGTGCGCGGCGCGTCGTCGGGCCGGAGCGCGTGCCAGAAGATCGAGCCCAAGGCGTCCTGGCGGCGCGCGGTCACCGAATCGTGCGCCAGCCGGACCGTCAGGGACGGGTCCAGGTAGGTGGGCACCTCGGGGCTGGATCCCGCGCCCGCCAGCGCGGCCCCGACGGCCGGATCGAACGGCGCGACCGCGACCTGTGGGGACAATCGCCGGGGCGCGGTGTCGACGGCGGTCTCCGAGGAGCCCTGCGCGTCGGCGGCCGACAGGTCGGCAGCGGTGATCGCGACCGTGCTCTCGTTGGCGCCGAGCAGCTTGACCGCGCGGTTGGTCAGCGGGGCATCGGGCACCAGCGTGGCGCCGCGGGTTGAAGAGACGTCCAGGATTTTGTCGACGATGCTGTTGCCGGTCGTGGTGGCGGTGGCGGTGAGGCCGGGATCGTTGACGCGCTGCAAGGCGTCCAGGTCGGTTTGTGCGTAGGGCAGCGGGGCCACGCAGGTCCGGCGCGCGAGCGCGCGCAGGCGGTTCAGCCATTCGGTCGCGGTGGCCTGTCCCGTGCCGGGATGGGTCGGGGTGCCCGGAATTTGAGCCGGGCCGTCGGGGGAATTGGACACGACGTAACCCGCGGTCATCGCGTTGACGGTGACCAGCAGGTCGGGGTCGATCGCCAAACACAGCGCGCGGCCGACGGCGCCGTCGGGGTCGACGTCGTGGCTGGTCGCGACCTCGGCCGCCGACAGGAGGATGTCGAGTCGGCCGCCGCTGGCCAGTGAGGTGGCCAGGTCGTCGTCGACCAGCCGGACCGGGATGGTTCCCCCGGGCACGCCGGGGGCCAGCCGTGGCCGATCGGCCAGCGGCCACAGCATGGTGATTCCCACGGGTTTGGAGGTATCGGGCGCGACGGCGGAGCCCACGTCGTCGGCGCGGTCGGGCGGCACCCCGACCACCGGCAGCAGGAAGCGCGCGTTGTCCAGCCGGGCGGGAGCGCCGTAGTCGGGCGTGCCGTTGACGTTGACCAAAACCGGATAGATGCCGGGCTTTTCGGCTCCCAGCGACGGTTTGGTCAGCGCGCGTAGCGGGGCCGACAGGGTGAAGCCGACCTTTTGCCCGCGCTGCAGTTCGGGCGCCACGGTGAGGAAATCGGCGGCCGCCTCGTACCGGTCGGTGTCGCCGTCCAGAGTGGTGCGCAAGCCCGCGGACGTGGTGACCGCGCCGGAGTGCTCGAGCCGGACCATCACGTCGCGAACGGGGCGGTCGCCGATGTTGATCACCATGCCGCTGACCGTCACGACGGGTGGACTGGTCGTGGTGACCACGTCCGGGGTGACCTGGTCGATGCGAACTCGCACGAACGGCGTCACCCCCGGCTCGCCCGCGGCCGCGGGTGGAACCACCGGCCCGGCGAGTACCGCGAGTCCGGCCACGATGCCGAGCACGGCCGCGATGCGCAGCAAGCGGGCCCGACGGAGAAGCGGCGCCGTCACGGCCCCGGTCCGTGGCCGTTCTTCCGGCCCGTGGCCGGTTTGTCAGAATGCCGGGTCCGCGAATGCGTCTGCGGGCGGCGCCGCGGCGCGCTGGGCGGCAGCGGGGGGAGCGCGGACGGGCCGTCGCTTTGCAGCTTGTCGATCAGTTCGTCGGCGACGCGGGCCAGGCGGCGTTCGTCGGCGTAGGCCAGCCGCGATGGCAGTTCTTGCATGGGCACCCAGGCCACCTCGGCGACTTCGAGGTCCTCGTCGGAGAGCTCGCCGCCGGAGAAGCGCATTAAGTAGTGGTGCACGGTCTTGTGCACGCGGCGGCCGTCGGTGACGAACCAGTAGTCGATGCGCCCGAGCGCGGCCAGCACGCTGCCCTTGATGCCGGTTTCTTCGGCTACTTCTCTAATTGCTGTCTGTTCGGCCGTCTCACCGAGTTCGATGTGGCCCTTGGGCAGCGACCACAACATCCGTCCGCGCCGGTCGATGCGGCCGATCAGGGCGGCGACCTGCGAGTCGCGCGGTCCGTCGAGCCCGTCGATGACCAGCCCGCCCGCGGATGTCTCGTGGACCGTGCGCAATCGCTCCGGCCCGCGGCGGGACCCGCGCGATCGGCGCGGTTTGGTGGCTGTCGAATCGCCGTTTACTTGACCGTTGGTCTGCTTCTCGGACGAAGCCGCAGCGCCACGACCGCGGCGCCGTCCCCGGCGCCGACGTGGTTTGCCTTGTTCGCCGTCCGACACCCAAGCGATAGTAGCTGGCACGGCATGCTCTCCTGGACATACTCGCCGCTGGGTGGGTGCGCGATGGCGCGAAGGCCATAGTGCCTCCGCCGCGTCAGATCGGGCCGATCGCTTGGGCGATGAGCCAGATTGGAACAAAGATGAGTACTGACAACGGCGCGGAGAGGCTACCCCAAAACATTCCACGGCCGATCTGGCCCGTCGTGCCGCCAGCCCGTGCAACAACAGCACCAAGCCCCACATACACGAGTAGAACGGGTACCGCAAGAAGAACCAAGATTAGCCAGGGCATGAAAAGCCAAGTGGCAAAGTCGATCACGAGGATATGCGCCAGGGTGACGAGAAAACTGACCGGCCCGTAACGGCCATTTGTCGGGTCAAAAGTCGTTCGGTCCACCAGCACCCCATTCAACGCATCGTTAGGTAGGCGTAAAACACCCCGCCGATGAGTACAAGGGCGGAACAGCTGGCGAGGCTAAGCGAAATACCGCGACTTCGCGACGATGGCGACCAAACCAGTGCGCCGCTGATCGACAATGACACCACCGTCGCAATAAGCGTGGCAGTCACCATCCAAGCGCGTTCGCCTGCGTACGCACTGTGCGTTTTGAACGGCCCCTTACCCAATAGCCATGAGGTGAGTATCAGTAACGCCAAGACACCTTGCACGACAAAAGGTGCAGATACGGTCGCGGTACGCCAAGCAGCGGCAGCAAAGAATGGCTTGCGAGTTGAAGACCGCATAGCTAACCGTCCTCACTTTGCGATCAGGCCGTAACTGCGCCACCGGCCGGCAGCGGAGGAACCGACGGCGCGCCCGTCACCGGGCCGAACTCCGTCGGGGGTAAAGCGGTGAGCACATCGTACTTTGGGTTCCATCCGCCGCTGTCGAACGGTGCAAATGCCTCACCGCCGAGCGGGCCGACGTCATGGTGTCGGGGCAAATTTAAAAGGGGCCCATCTGAGCTGCCGGATCGCGCCGGGTCGATAAGCACCGTCTGGGTCGTACCACCTGGTCGGTCTTGATACACCTCGAGGGAGGGGTAATTGGAGCGCGTGCCATTTACCTCCACACCGCCGGGTCCTGGTGTGAAGACCAAGTCACCGTTGACCGTCACCGTGTGGTCCATAAGCGGCCCTTTGGGATCGGCGGAGATGCCTGGCGCGAAAGGATTGCCGGCGTCGTATTTAATCCGAACCGACCCATCGGCCAGTTGAGTGACGCTGCCGGTAGGCGCGCCGACCTTCACCGGACCCGGCCCACCGGCCGAGGTTTCCTCAACCGAAGGGTTCTGCCTCAAGACGACGATGCCGTTTTCGTAGTCGATATATGCGGTCACCTTGGTGTCCTCTGGGTCGAAATTAGAATTGGGACCGCGGTTGTTCCCAAGATCTCGTTTCCAAGGCGGAAAGCTTCTTACGTCCCGCTGCTCGATCCACTGCGATACGCGCACCACTCCCTGGCCGGGCACTGGCCGAATCTTCACCACCTCGATCTGCGATTTGGCACCTTTGAACTTCGGGTCGTAGGTCTGCGGGTCAAGGGCTGCGGCCGTCGCCCAATCTGCATCTGAGGTGGGCTCGCGCCCGAATGCCTGCTTGAACGCCGCAATCTGATTGTGCAAGCGTTGCTCGTCTTGCTGCTGCTTTGCAGGCGTCTCCGGTAGGTGGGCGTCCACGCCCTGGATTAGCGCGGGGTCGTAACCGTCCTGCGTTCGTAGATTGCTCATCGAGGTCTGTAGATGCCGCGAATACTGATTGCGAATATCGTTGAGCTTGCTTAAGGACGCCTTAGTGTCGTCGATCGCATGCTGTTCGAGCCCGGTGATGTAGTGGTCGAGCAGCCTCCTATCCGAGGCGGTTAAGTCTGGAGTTTTCTCGAGCTCGACGGCCTCACCGATCTGATCGTCCAGGCCCTGCAGCGCTCCTTCGAGCCCCGAAATCTCACCCTTTCCCGATCGCTGGGCTTCGGCCAGCATGACCGCGATGTTTTCTAGATCGATCCCGATCTTGGGCAACTGAGCGGCCTGCACTCCGAGCGACGTTCTGGCGCGCCGCACTTCAGCGGCGTCGTTGATTGGATTCTCACCGTTCTCGTGCGTCCACGCCGTCTCGAAGTGGTCCTGTGCCTGACGGAACGCGGCTTCGGCTTCGGCCGTGGACCGGCCGGCGTCGTGAAACGCTTTCGCAAGACTCGCGATCTGGGCTGGGCGGCCGCTCTGCAATGTGCCATTGACCTTCCACGGGTCGCCACCCGCGAACATGATCAGTGCGCCCTTGCTTATGTACCGGAGATGCACTGCATCACCCCGCCGTTCACCCTTCTTGTCGGGCGTAACGCTACTACCGCGAAGCGCCAGGTCAACTCACCTTCGGCGCGCACCAGCCACGCCGTCGGCGGGTGCGAGGCTCCTCACACAGGCTTTTCGTCTCCTGCCGACTAGGCTGATCGAACGTGCCTGACGCCGCCCAGGATGCCGAACTGCTGACCGCCGCCGCGGTCGCGCTCAATCGGCATGCGCCCATGCTGGCCGAGCTGGGCTCCGCGTTCGAGGGCGCGGGCCACCAGCTCTACCTCGTCGGCGGTTCGGTGCGGGATGCCTTGCTGGGCAGGTTGAGTCCCGACCTCGACTTCACCACCGACGCGCGCCCCGAGCAGGTGCAAAACATCCTGCGGCGATGGGCCGACAACCTGTGGGACACCGGCATCCAATTCGGCACGGTCGGGGTCGGCAAGGGCGACCATCGCTTGGAGATCACCACGTTCCGCGCCGACACCTACGACCAGGTGTCGCGAAACCCCGACGTGCAGTACGGCGATCGCCTCGAGGACGATCTGGTGCGCCGCGACTTCACGGCCAACGCGATGGCCGTGCGCATCACGCCGGAGGGTCCGGGCGAATTCCTCGATCCGCTAGGCGGTTTGGCGGCGCTGCGCGAGAGGGTGCTGGACACCCCGGCCGCACCCGAGGTGTCCTTCGGCGACGATCCGTTGCGGATGCTGAGGGCGGCGCGGTTCGTCTCCCAGCTCGGCTTCACCGTCGCGCCGCGGGTGCGCGCAGCGATCGAACAGATGGCTTCGCAGCTGGGCCGGATCAGCGCCGAACGGGTAGCCGCCGAGTTGGACAAACTGGTGCTCGGCGACGACCCGACGGCCGGGATCGATCTGCTGGTCCAAACCGGCATGGGTGAGGTGGTACTCCCCGAGATCGGTGGCATGCAGATGGCCATCGACGAACACCACCAGCACAAGGACGTCTACCAGCACTCGCTGACCGTGCTGCGCCAGGCGATCGCCCTCGAAGACGACGGACCGGACCTGGTGCTGCGCTGGGCCGCGCTGCTGCACGACATCGGCAAGCCGGCCACCCGGCGCCACGAAGCCAACGGCGGGGTGAGCTTCCACCACCACGAGGTTGTCGGCGCCAAGATGGTCCGAAAGCGGTTGCGCGCCTTGAAGTATTCCAAGCAGATGGTCGAGGACATCTCGCAGCTGGTGTATTTGCATCTGCGGTTCCACGGCTACGGCGATGGGAAGTGGACCGATTCCGCGGTGCGCCGCTACGTCACCGACGCCGGCCCGCTGCTGCCACGGCTGCACAAACTGGTCCGCGCCGACTGCACGACCCGCAACAAGCGGCGGGCCGCGCGGCTGCAGGCCAGCTACGACCGGCTCGAGACGCGTATCGCCGAGCTGGCCGCCCAGGAGGATTTGGCGCGGGTGCGCCCCGACCTGGACGGCAACCAGATCATGGAACTGCTCGGCATCCCCGCGGGCCCCCAGGTCGGCGAGGCATGGCGGTTCTTGAAGGAGCTGCGCCTGGAACGCGGCCCGTTGAACACCGACGAGGCCACCGCGGAACTGTTGGCGTGGTGGCGATCTCGGGGGAACGCTTAGCGGCGGGGTTGCGTCCGACTAGTCGTGGACTACTGCTTGGCTGGTGATAATGGCGCGGCGGCGATCTGGCACGGCCAACCCGACCTCGACCTCGACGGTGACGGCCGCTTCGAATCGATCGGGATGGACTTCGACCATGACGGGCTGCGCGACGACGCGCTCGCCGATCTCGACGGCGACGGCGTCGTCGATCACGCCGTGCTCGACGTCGACAACGACGGCACGCCCGAGGCCTACTTCACCGACGACGGATCCGGGACGTGGGCGGTGGCGATGGACCGTGGCGGGCAACTGCGCTGGTTCGGCCTCGACGGCGTCGAGCACACCGGCGGACCGCTGGTCGATCTCGACGGCCACGGGCGTCCCGATGATCGGCTCCTCGATACCGACGGCGACGGACTGGCCGACCGGGTGCTGCGCTCCGACGACACCGGTGTGACCGGATACGTCGACACCGACGGCGACGGCAAGTGGAACGTCCGGCTGACCGACAGCGACGGCGACGGTCTCGCCGACGGCGCGAGCTCCCTATGAGGTTGCTGGCGTAGCGATTTCGCTTCAATGGCCGTCGCGATGGAACTCCGCCACATCAGCATCCCGTTTCTCGTCGCCGAGGCCGGCGGTGATCCGTGGTCGCTCAACGCCGGCCTGCAGGCCGGCCGCCCCGCACGGATCTCCGATCTAGCGCGAGCCTTCCGTGCCGCCGGGACCAGCACTAGCGAGGCCGCCGCCGCGTTCGACGCAGCCCGCCGGCGGTTCGACGCGGCGTGGAACCGCCGCAACGGCGAGCACCCGATCAATGACTCCGATGAAGTGAAACGGGTGTCCCGGTCGCTCGGTCTGCAAGCCGCGCAATTACCAAAGATCGCAATCGATTTGGAGGTGATTGCCGCAACGCTAGCCGAAGTCCAACGGGCGGCCGCGGGGTACATCGTCGCGCTGGAATACGACCTCGAAGACATCGACGACGAGGTTTGCGAAGCACTTTCCGACGGGAACCACTGCGGCGTCGACGGTCTGCGCGGGGAAGCCGTCGCCGAGACGAGGGCGATCGTGTTCGCGCTCGGCCAGATTCGCGATCGGTATGCGGCGGCACTTCGGGCGGCGCTGGACGGACTGCGAACCGACGGCGCCGACCCGGCCGAGGTCAGCGGCGTCGACGAGCTCCTGATCCCGCCGTCGGACACCAGCGCGGCTCGGGTCAAACGGTGGTGGGACTCGTTGAGCGCTAACCAGAAGCGGCTTTTGACCGATCAGCATCCGCCCGAGTTGGGCAACCTCAACGGGATCCCGGCCGACGTGCGGAACTCGGTGAACCAGGCGGCGATGAACGACGATCTGCGCAGGGTCGAAAATGCCGCCCGTCAGCGCGGGATAGTCCCGGACGCGCTTCGAGACAACGCGCTCAACAACCGGGATGCCGATGTGTTCGCCAACCCCGCAGAGTATGGCCTATGCGTCACCGACATCACCAGGTACCAGAACGCGGTGAAGACCAACGATTTCCTTAGCCGCGACGAGGGATCCGCGCCCCAGCACGGGCTCCCGATCATGTTGTGGGCCTACGACCCGCTGGCGTTCGGCGGCAAGGGCAGGGCGGCGATTGCGATCGGCAACCCGGACAAGTCCCGGAACACGGCCGTCATGATTCCGGGGACCAATAGCAGCGTCAGAGGAGGGTGGATGTCCGACGGCCCCGACGACGCCATCAACCTCTACCAGCAGTCGTTGAAGGCCGACCCTTTCCACACCACCGCGGTGTTGGCGTGGATGGGCTATGACGCACCGGAATTCGACCATCCGCATTGGCAGCGAACCCTCACCGAGCCGGCCGAACTGGAGCAGGTCGGCACTCCATGGAGGGCACGGCAGGCGGGGGCGCTGCTGGCCGCCGATGTCAACGGCCTGGCAGCAACCCATGAAGGGTCGACACCGAGTCATGTCACCGTCCTCGGGCATTCCTACGGATCCACGACCGTGGCCGATGCCTTTGTCAACAGCGGTATGCGCGCCAATGATGCCGTGCTAACCGGTTGCCCGGGAACCGATTTGGCGCACCGCGCCGCGGACTTTCGTCTCGAGGGCGGCAGCTTGTATGTGGGCGCCGCGTCGACCGATGCGATCAGTTGGATCGGGGAGTCCGGCAGCGGGCTGCCGAACGGGCTGAACAAGACGCTCGGGGGACCGCTGGGCCCGTGGGCCGGGCTGGGCGCCGACCCGGCCCACGAAGCTTTCGGAGCGGTGCGCTTCCGTGCCGAAGTCGCCGGCTCGCACAGCCTCACGCCATGGTTCACCGACCACGCGCACTATTACGACGTGGGCAGCGAAGCGCTGCACAACATGACGCAAATCGTCACCGGGCACGGCGATCGGTTGGCGGCCGAAGGCATGCTGGCGGCCGATCGAGCCCAGGCACGGATTGCGATTCCTCGCCAGGTCCACCTGCCGTGGGGGACGGTCTCGCTACCCCGCGTCGATATTCAGATGCCCATCGCCGTCGACCCGGAATGGGATCGCCCCGGGCGGGCCGTCACCAACGGGCATGGCTTTTAGGGCGATGGAGGCTGCGATTCGCCGGACCGACACCCGGTGAATTGACCACTGACCAGCCTGCGTTTAGGCTGGTCAAAAGGCCTTTAGGCCATCAGAGGCCGTACCGGTCGAAGTTCGGAAGGAGTGCCAATGTTCGTCAATACGGAGCAATTGCACTCGGGAGGCAACCAGTCCCACCGCGCTGGTGGGCACGCCCAAGAAGGGGCAGATCACCTCGCCGGCGGAACCCTGGAATCGGGGATGTTCGGTGACTTCGAAGCGGCCAACTCCTTCCACAACGCCATGACTACCGCGCACGGGCAGCACGTGAAATACCTGCAGGGCCATAGCGAGACGCTCACCAGTGTCGGAACGAAGGCACACCACGCGGCTAACGGGTTCACCAATATGGATCAGAACAACGCTGAAGAGCTGAAGGCGGTGCGGCCGAGTTCGGGCCCGTCGGCACTGAACGCCTGAGGAAAGTGCCGTGGCGGAAGAGCAGCGCTCTAATCCGGTTGCGGGTCGGTCCTTCGGGCAGTGGGTACCGGGCTATCCGCCTCCGCCACCAACACGCTCCCGGTTCTGGCCGGCAATCGTGTGGGGGCGTTTGTTATAGCGGGCGGCTGCGACAATAGTGGCTGTCGTCGCACTAATTGTGGCTACGGCCCGGTCGCAGGTTATGTGCCTCCACGACGAACACTCACGTGAACTAGCCACGGCGTATCGCACGCTTACCGCGAAAAGTAGTAGCGATGCCTTCAGCGAGCGCGAATAGAGTGCAGCTCTGAATGATGTTGGCATGAAGGATGCCGCTATGAAGAAGGTATGCGGGTGCGGGCGACCTACGTCCTAGCAAGCCAGGGTGATTGATCATTAGTCAGTTAGCTGCTCAACTATTGGAGCAGTCTCCGGGAAACAGTCTCGGAGGGGAGTGGGATTATGAGGAGGACGTATGGCGGGGGATTTGCCTCCAGCTTCGGGTGGGGGGCCAGCCGCGGGCCCGCCACCGAATCCAATGCACTGGCCACCAGCGTTCCCCACTCAGCCGGCACCACGCCCGCGGGCATGGTCGGCGATTATCCTGGCCGCGATTGCCGCACTGCTGGGCGCAGCAGCACTAGTTGTCGCGCTGACGCGGCCAGTGGGAAACTCTTCGACGACCTCCGCAACTTCTTCTACGACACCTTCGTACACTGCGGAGCAAACGGTGGTAGCGCACCAGAAGTTATGTGATGCATACAAGTTGGCGTCACGCGCAGTGGAGATAGAGACGCATGGGCCGAGTCCCGAACGCGCAGGTATTGCAGAGGTGAATGGCGCGATGATGCTAGAACGCGCAGTAAATGCGGCTCCCGCGTTATCAGCTAATGACCGCGCGACTGCCCTAGCGCTAGCCGATGCCTATAACAACATCGCAGCCGTCGCTAGCTTGAACGACAACTCACGGTGGCAGCCAGCATTAGATGATGCCAACGCTAGGGATGCTGCGATGAAAAGCGTATGCGGCGGCTAGGGCTGCTAAAGAGCGAGGCGCCATGACTGCTCGACTGCCGAGCTCGCGCCGGGTCCGCGACGGGATGCCATCGCCCCGAGCACCTTTGGGTTCCAATGCGTCCAAATGGACGTATGAACCCAACCAACGTCAACCCACGCAAAGGGCTAGCTTGGTCAGAGTACGCCGACGCGGGCAGGGGTTGGTGACGCGTAGATATGACTGTCTACCGAAGCCGGCACATACGGACGTCGCCGCGCGGTGAATTGCTGCCGGCCCCCCGCCTACCTCACTATTGAAACCGAAGAGGCACGGGCATTCGGTTAAAGCTACGACCATGTTGCGAACAATCGGGAGGGCAGATGGTGGGTGGCCTGCCCTCTCGCCTGCGTGAGAGGCCGAAGGTGCGCGGTGTGGGTTGACCTTCCACCCGGTACGTGGACAGCAGCACTAATCGGACCTTGGTGGCCCGCGCCATCGACAGCTCTGCGGGCCGGTGCGCAATATTGGAGCGAGGCTTGCGTCGAGCAACAGCTTTATTCGCAGACCCTCCGGACCCAGTGGACATTATTCGCGGCTCACAATCAGGGCCATACGGCAGACGACCTTATAGAGCGATTTCAGCAGGGTGAAAAGTTCCACCTCGACCTCGCTGAGAAGTACCAAACAAAGGCATCCGCGTTTAATTCGGCTGCTGACGCTACGGACTACGTCCGAAGCCGGTTGTCGGATATAGCGAATGCAGGTAATAAGGAAATCAATGACATCCTCGCATCGAAAAGACCGCTTCCGGAGAAATTAGCGGAAGTACAAGCTGTGCAGGTGCGATGCAACGCCGATGCAGGAAACGCCAGCCGGGACTCGGTGGACAAGATGATGGCGGCGATGCAAAAAATTCTCGATATTGACGGCGTAGGTGGTGATGCTCGCAGTTGGGCACGCGCGAACGGCTTCAATGTCGGCGACGCCTCGCCGCCGAGCCCGATCAGCTCGCACGACTTGAATACGTCAGTCAACCCAGGAGGTTTGGGCAGCGCGCAGGCGCCAGGAGGCGGTGCGCCATCGGGCGGGGGACCACCAGCCGCTACACCCGGGGGATCGGGGATAGGCGGCGGACAGGCTCCCGCCGGTTCTTCGCCGGGGGGCAGGGCGCCGGTAGGATCCATGGCCACAGGAATCGGTAATACGCAGGGGCCGGCAGGAGCGTCGCCGGGTCCGGGCGTCATGCAATCCTCGGGTGTTCACATGCCCGGCGGCGGCGGAACCGTTTCGTCAGGGATGCCAGGCGTACAAAGCGGCGGTATGTCCATGTCGCCGGCCGGCGTCGGCCAAGGCGGTCAGCCCAACCTGGCCCAATCCTTCACGTCCGGCTTCGCGACCGGCCAAGCGACAGGCCCTGGTGGGCAAGCGCTTTCGGGTGGTCCGCTAAATGCCTTCGACGGCGGGGCGCCGCAAACCGCGCAGGGTGTACCGGCAGTTGCGCCGACCGTGCCTAGCGCCGGAGCGTTCGTCGCGGGAACGCCTCCCGTCGACGCGCAGCCACCCGCGGCGCCCGCGCCAATGACAACTGGCGGAGCCACTTCGGTAACGCCTGCGGTCATGACCGGTAGTTCGTGGTCGTCGTCCGCGGCGCCAGTTGGCGGGTCCTCCATCCCATCAGGATCGTTGCCCGCCTACGGCTCTGACCTACGTCCGCCCGTCGTGGCACCGCCGTCCGTGCCGTCCGCCCCGGCTGGTCCGATCTCGGGCGCGCCGGTAGCACCGTCGCCGGCGTCGTCCCCGTCGGCGGGCGGACCGCTGGTCTCGCCGGTGGAGCGCACGGCATCCGGGGCAGCCGCCGCGCAGGCCGGCACGGGCTCGTCAGCGATGGCCAGCGCATCGGCAGCGTCCGCGGCAACGGGCGCGACCGCCGGCGCGACATCCGCAAGGGCTGCCGAACAACAGCGCCTCCAGCGGCTCGTCGATGCGGTCGCCCGCCAGGAGCCGCGCCTGTCGTGGGCGGCCGGGCTCCGCGACGACGGCACCACCACGCTGCTCGTCACCGACCTCGCAGGCGGGTGGATTCCGCCCCACATCCGGTTGCCCGCCCACGTAACCCTGCTCGAGCCGTCGGCGCGGCGCCATGACGCCAACGTCGTCGACCTGCTCGGCGCTATCACGGTTGCGGCCGCCCACCACGCCAACACCTATGTCGCAGAGCCCGGTTCCGACGAACCCGCGCTCAGCGGCGATCGGCCGGCTCGGTCGGCCGCGCCGCCGGTCGACGAGCTCGGCCCAACCCTGGTCGAAGCGGTGCGCCGACGCGACGGTCTGCCGCGAATTGCGCAGGCCGTCGCGGCGCCCGCGGTGCGAAAGACAGGTGTGCTGGAAAGCGAAATCGAAATGTTGCGCGAATGCGTCTCCGACATTCAGCACTCGGTCATGACTGCATATCCTCATCACGATCCAGCGGCCGTCGGGGATTGGATGCTTTTAGCGGCGATTGAGGCGCTGATCGACGGCCACGAATACCTTGCGAATTACCACCTGGCCTGGTTTGAGGCGATCAGCCACCGAGGTGGCTCATAGCGCATCTCGATCGTTGGGTGAATACCGTTCGCGGCGTCTTGTGCCAAAATGACGGTACGAGCAGTCGAAACTGCCTAATGGGGTGGAGGTGAGACGTGGGCGGCGGAATCAGAAGTGACCCGTTCTCTACCAACGGCCTAGTCGGCGGACCCCCGGCGTCGATTCCGAGGCCGGGTCCTGCTGCGCCGGGCGACCCATCGCCGGTCGGCGGTATGCAAGGGGCAATCGGAGCAGCCGGCAACGCCGGCGTCCCGCAAGACGCCGCCGACGCCGAAGCGGCCGACGCGGACCGCCGCGCGCACGCCGCCGATGCCGCGGCGAAGTTCCCGGCCAATGAGGCAAACGGGCAGCAAGAGATGCAGATGATTCAGCAAATGCTGTCCAGCGTGACGGGCGCCATGGGCGGCGCAATGGGCGGAGTCATGGGGCCGATGACTCAGCTTCCCCAGCAGGCGATGCAGGCCGGCCAGAGCGCGCTTCAGCCGCTGATGAGCGCCGTTCAGGGCGCGCACGGCGCCGCCTCCCTCGCCGACAGTGCGCACCTGGTCGACAGTGTCGGATCCGGCGGCGCCGGACTGGGCGGCGGCTCCGGTGGCGGCGCAGGCCTCGGCGGCGGCGGCACGGTTCCGGCCAGCTCGCTGGGCCCGCCACCCGTGCCGACATCGTCGCCGCCGACCACACCGGCTGGCGCCAAAGTACCGATCGCGCCGCCAACGGGCGGCATGCCCGCCATGCCCGGACAGACGGGAATGACCGGAATGCCGATGATGCCGCCGGGTGCTATGGGCGCCGGTGGCGAAGGCGGCAACAAGGACAAGCCGGTCGAAAAGCGGGTGACCGCCCCGGGCGTGCCCAACGGACAGCCGGTCAAGGGCCGCCTGACGGTCCCGCCGAGCGCGCCGGGCAGCAAATCCGGCGAGGCCAAGCCGACGGTGGTCACCAACAGGCCCAACCGCCGGATCGTGATCATGCCGTCCGAGGACGAACCGAAGGACTAGCACCAGCCGACCCACAGGTGAGTGGTCGGGTAGATCGCCCAGCAGTAGTGTCGCTACGTAATCGCGGCCGGCCGGCCCCAAGTCATATTGGGTTGCCCGTTATTGACAGCAGAACTGTCGATACGTGCATGCTATGAGGTACGTCTGCAGCGACCGCGGAATCCGCGGCCAGGAGGGTGTGGGAGTACTAGCTCGAGTGTCCGGCAAGGATGCGGCGCCGTGGCGGCGCACAGGTGGATTGGGGCGGGGACGTCGATGACCGATCCCCTGAGAATGCAAGCGGTCGCGGCGTTGGTCCGCGCCCATAATCTGTTTCCGGGCGCCCCGATCAGCCCGCACATCGGTGACGTGGCTGAGCAGACGCACGCGATGGCGCGCCACGCCGCGGGGCTACCGAAAACGGCGTCCGCACGCTCGGGCGCCTCGATAAAACTCCTGAACCACTCAAGCCACGCCGACCGGACGGTGGGGGACATCATCGCGGCGGCGCGCGCCGATCACGCGCACGCTCGGGCGGCGACGCGCGCGGTGCTCGACGCCGCCGAATCGGACGTGACCCCGGCCGCCGATACGCCTATGGGCCGGCGGGAGGCCATGGCGCGCACGGCGACACGGCTGCGGACCCAACACCGCCATGTCACCAAAGCACGACGGCGCGCAAAGCTGCTCGCGCGGCGACTGCGACGTCTGCACTACCCGCACGGGCGGTCGATGCATCGAAATCACTCCAGCGGCCGCCAAACAGTCTTGGCGGCCATCCGTAAAGCGCTGGATATCAAAGGCATTCATGATCCGGCGGCGCGCGCCCGCTGGGAACGCGGCATGGACTTGGTCGCCCGCCGCGAGTCCAACTACAACGCAAACGCGATCAACAACTGGGATTCCAACGCGGCGCGGGGAACCCCCAGCAAGGGCGCCTTTCAATTCATCGCGCCCACGTTCGCGGCCTACCACCAGCCGGGAACCTCGCGCGACATTCACAACCTCGTCGCGCAGGCATGCGCGTTCATCAACTACGCGATGGGCCGCTACGGGGTCGCGGTCGACGCGTCGAATCTCGCCGATCGGATTCAGCAGGCCGATCCTCGCCGATCACCCAAGGGGTACTGAGCATGCCGCTGAGTTTGTCTAATCGCGACCAGAACTCCGGGCACCTGTTCTACAACCGGCGGCTGCGGGCGGCGACCACCCGGTTCTCGGTCCGCATGAAACACGACGACCGCAAGCAGACGGCCGCGCTGGTGCTGTCCGTACTCCTCGTGGCCATCGCGTCGGGCTGGATGCTTCTGCTGAACGTGCTGAAACCCACTGGCATCGTGGGTGATTCGGCGATCATCGGCGACCGCGACTCCGGGGCGCTCTACGCCAAGATCGACGGTCGGCTCTACCCGGCACTGAATTTGACGTCCGCGCGACTGGCGACAGGAACGGCGAACCAGCCGACGTGGGTGAAACCCGCTGAGATAGCCAAGTATCCGACCGGGCCGCTGGTCGGTATCCCCGGCGCGCCGGCGGCGATGCCGGTCCATCGGGGCGCCACCTCGGCCTGGGCGGTGTGCGACACAGCGGGACGCCCGCGCAGCCCGGAAAGACCGGTCGTGACCTCGATCGCCGGCCAGCTCGACGCCTACGACCGCGCCACTCCGCTGCGCGACGACGCGGGGCTGCTGGTCACGTTCGAGGGCAACACCTTTGTCATCTGGGGCGGCAAACGCTCCCAGATCGATCCGGTCAACCGGGCGGTCACGCTGAGTCTGGGGCTCGACCCGGGAGTGACGCTGCCGGTTGAGATTTCGCGGGCCCTGTATGACGCGCTGCCGGCGACCGAACCGCTCGGCGTCCCGCAAGTGCCCCTGGCGGGGACCCCGTCGACATGGGTCTCGGGATCACAGGTGGGCGCGGTGCTGCAGGCCCAAACCGCCAGCGGCGGCAAGCAGTTCTACGTGCTGCTGCCCGAGGGCGTGCAAAAGATCACCAGCTTCGTGGCCGACCTGTTGCGCAGCGCCAACTCCTACGGGTCGACGGCGCCGCGCGTGGTGACCCCCGACGTGCTGGTCAACATCCCCGAGGTGACGTCGCTGGCCGTCGACTACTACCCGACCAAGCGTCTGAATTTCATTGACACGGCGGCTGATCCGACCACCTGCGTCGGCTGGGAGAAGGCGTCGACGGATCCGCGGGCGCGCGTCGTGGTCTATAACGGGCGCGGTCTGCCGACACCCTCTTACCTGGACAACCGCATCGTCCATTTGGTGCGTGACGACAACGACCCGGCATCGGTGGTCGCCAACCAGGTGCTGGTGTTGCCGGGCGCGGCGAACTTCGTGACATCGACCAGCGGCGTGGTCACCTCGGACTCGCGCGAATCGCTGTTCTGGGTGTCCGACAACGGGGTTCAGTTCGGGATCGCGAACGACGAGACCACGCTGCGGGCGCTCGGGCTTGACCCGGGCTCGGCGGTCCAGGCGCCCTGGCCGCTGCTGCGGACTTTCGCTGCGGGTCCCGCGCTGTCCAGGGAGGCAGCGCTTTTGGCGCGCGACACCGTGCCGGCGCTGGGCAAGGTGGCTGTGGTGACGACATCGGCGAAGCCGGGAGGCTAGAGAATGTCCAAGAAAGCGTTCCCCATCAACCGCGTCAAGATCGAGCCGCCGAAACCGGTTCGGGTGGCCCCCAGCGCGCCCATCGCGCTGCCGGAACGCGAGCCCCGCAACATCTGGGTGATGATCGGCGTGCCGGCGCTGATCGTCGCGCTCATCGGCACCATCGTCATGCTCTATGTCTCCGGCGTCCGCAGCCTGACCACCGGCTTCTTCCCACTGATGGGCATCGGCGCCTTCAGCATGCTGGCGTTCTCCGGGCGCTTCGGCCGAGCCCGCAAGATCACCTGGGGCGAAATGGAAAAGGGCCGCCGACGCTACCTTCGCGACCTCGACAGCAACCGCGACGAAATCCAGACCGCCGTGTGCGCGCAACGCGAATGGCAGAACTCCGTGCACTCCGACCCGCGCGGCCTGGGCGCCATCATCGGCGGCCCACGCATGTGGGAACGCGGCCGCGCCGACGCGGATTTCCTGGAGGTGCGGCTCGGCACGGGCGTGCAACACGCGCCCGACTCGGTGCTGTCGGTGACCTGGCCCGACATCGCGTCCGACGAGGAGCTCGAACCCGTCACCGGGCAGGCGCTGCGCGATTTCATCTTGGAGCAGCGCAAGATTCGCGACATCGCCAAGGTGGTGAACCTGCGGTCGGCGCCGGGATTCAGCTTCGTGGGCGAGGACCTGGACCGGCTGCGGTCACTGATGCGCTCCGTGTTGTGCTCGCTGGCGGTGTTTCACAACCCGCGCGACGTCAAGCTGATGGTGGTGACCCGCAACCCCGAGGTGTGGTCGTGGATCGTGTGGCTGCCGCACAACCTGCACGACGAGCTGTTCGACGCGTGCGGTTTTCGGCGCCTGGTCTTCGCCACGCCGGAGGAACTCGAAGAGACCCTGGGCGCCGAGCTGCACATGAAGGGCAAGCGCGGCGCCTGGACTCCGCTGGCCGCGGCCAGCCCCACCGCCATGGGCTCGGCGCTGGAAACCGCCACGGACACCGTCGATTTGGGACCGCACCTGGTGATCGTCGATGACAACACCGGCAGCCCCGACGCCTGGGAGAGCGTCGTCGGCCAGGTCGGCAAGGCGGGAATCACCCTGCTGCGCATCGCCTCACGCGTAGGCACCGGCGTGGGCTTCGCCACCGACCAGGTGTTCGAGCTCAGCGAGCGGCACAGCTCACCCAACGGATCGGTCAACGGCGAAGTCGCCCTGCACCGCAACGGTTCGGACTCCGACGGGGAAGACGGCCGCCCCGCGCCCCTGCTGCGCGTGCGCAACAAGTTCTTCGCGCACGCCGACCAGCTGTCGGTGCACCGCGCCTACCGCTACGCGCGCGCGATGGCACGCTGGTCACCGACCAGCCGCAGCGAGATCGCCGATTCCGTCAGCGGCGCAACAGAATTGCTGCGCGCCCTGGGGATCAGCGACCCGCGCGACCTGGACGTCGACCGGCTATGGGCCGAGCGGCGCGGCCGCGGCGACGAGCGCTGGTGCGAGGTTCCGGTCGGCGCCAAACCCAACGGCGAGCTACAGAACATCACCATCCGCGCCAAGGACTTCGGCGGCTTCGGTTTCCACTCGGTGGTGATCGGCACCAGCGGGTCGGGCAAGTCGGAGTTCTTCTTGTCGCTGGTTTACGGCATCGCGCTGACCCACTCCCCGGAGACGTTCAACGTGATCTTCGTCGACATGAAGTTCGAGTCGGCGGCCCAGGACATCCTGGGCATCCCCCACGTGGTGGCCGCGCTGTCCAACCTCGGCAAGGATGAGCGCCACCTGGCCGAACGGATGCGCCGGGTCATCGACGGTGAGATCAAACAGCGCTACGAGCTTTTCACCTCGGTGGGCGCCCGCGACGCCAACGACTACGAGGAGATCCGCCTGGCCGGACGCGACCTGCCCCCGGTACCGGTGCTGCTCGTCATCGTCGACGAGTACCTGGAGCTGTTCGCCAACCACGAGAAGTGGATCAACCTCATCATCCACATCGGTCAGGAAGGCCGCGGCGCCAACGTGTTTTTCATGCTGGGCGGCCAGCGCCTGGACCTGTCCTCGCTGCAAAAGGTCAAGTCCAACATCGCCTTCCGCATCGCGCTGCGCGCCGAGTCCGGCGACGACAGCCGCGAGGTCATCGGCTCGGACGCCGCCTACCACCTGCCGTCGAAGGAGAACGGCTTCGGCCTGCTGAAGGTGGGGCCGCGCGATCTGGAGCCGTTCCGCTGCTTCTACCTCTCTGCCCCGTTCGTGGTGCCGAAGACCAAGGAAGTCGCCGAGACGGTCGACATGACGCTGACGAAGCCCCGGCTGTACAACTGGCAGTTCCAGCCGTTGGACGCCGCGGACGCCACGGCGTTGGAAGCCGCCGCCGCCGTGGACGCCGAGCCCGACGAATTCCTGTACTACGACGACGGTTTCAAACGGAAGAAGATCGTGGATGTGCTGCGGGAGTCGTTGCACAACGTGCCGCACCGCTCGCCGCGCCGGCCGTGGCTGGAGCCGCTGGAGGATCCGGAGCCGATCGACGTTCTGGTCGCGGGGTATCGGGGCAAGCCCTGGCACGTCGACTACGGGCAAAACCCGGGCCTGATGTTCCCGGTGGGTGTCATGGACATCCCCGAAGAGTCCAAGCAGGTGGTGCACGCGGTCGACGCGCTGCGCAGCAACGTGATCGTGGTCGGCGCCAAGCAGCGCGGCAAGACGACCACCTTGATGACGCTGATGTGTTCGGCGGCAACGATGTACAGCCCCGCCCGCGTCACGTTCTTCTGCATCGGCGGGGCGACCCTCGCCCAAGCCGCGTCGCTGCCGCACGTCACCGACATCGTGTCACCGAAGGACGCCGAGGGCATCGAACGCATTTTGAGCAGCATGGACGCGCTGATCGATGCCCGCGAAGATTCGTTCCGGCGGCTCAAGATCGACCTCGACGGGTTCCGCGAGCGCCGGTTCGCGCCCGGCAGCGACGGGCTGGGCGGCACCGACGCGAACGACCCGTTCGGCGATGTCTTCGTGGTGGTGGACGACTACGACGACCTGTATTCGAAGGACACCGTTCTGGGTGACCGCATCATCTCGTTGAGCAGCCGGGGTCCCGAGTACGGGGTGCACGTCATGTGCAGCGCCGGCGGCTGGATTCACGGGCAACGGCAAAGCCTGCTGCAAAACGCCACGGCGCGAATCCAATTGCGCTTGGCAGATCCGAGCGAAAGCCAGATGGGGCACTCGTCGCTCGAGTCGCGCGACGCGGCCCGCCGGACACTGAACCGCCCCGGCTTCGGTCTGACCGACAGCCTGCACGAGCTGCGCGTCGGCGTGCCGGCCCTGTCCGACCCTGCGACCGGCGCGATGGTCAGCATCGTGGACGTCGGAGCCCGCATCGCGGACGTCGCCGGCGTCACCAAGCACGCAACCCTGCAGCGGCTGCCGCAGCGGGTGGAACTCAAGGCGATCCTGGAATACGAGGCCGCCCACCCGACCGGCGACCATCTGTCGATCTCGTTTGCCATCGGAGAGCGCCACGAACTCGGGCCGGTGCCGATCAAGCTGCGCGAAAGCCCGGGCGTGATGATCCTGGGCCGGCAGGGCTGCGGAAAAACGTTGTCGCTGGTCTCAATTGGCGAGGCGATCATGAATCGCTTCAGCCCCGAGGAAGCGCAGCTGACCCTGATCGACCCCAAGACCGCCCCGCACGGCCTGCGCGATCTGCACGGGCCGGGCTACGTGCGGGCCTACGCGTACGACCAGGACGAGATCGACGAGGTGATCACCGCCTTGGCGCAGCAGGTGCTGCTGCCCCGGCTGCCTCCCAAGGGTCTGAGCCAGGAGGAGCTGCGCGCGCTCAAGCCGTGGGAAGGGCCGCGGCACTTCGTGCTCATCGACGACATCGGAGACCTGCGCCCGGATCAGAGTTACCCGCCCAAACCGCCGGTGGGAGCCGCGTTGTGGAAGCTGATGGAACGTGCCCGCCAGATCGGCCTGCACGTGTTCACCACCCGCAACAGCGCGAACTGGGCGACGCTGCAAATGGATCCATGGATCAGGTTCCAGAACTCGGCGAAAGTCGCCCAGCTCTACATGGACAACGACCCGCAGAACCGGATCAACCGCAACGTGCGCGCCCAGGCGCTCCCACCGGGACGCGGCCTGCTGGTGAGCGCCGACGGCGACGTCGAAGGCGTGCTGGTCGGGCTGCCGTCGACGTTCACACCCCCGCCGCAGTAAGCAGCTGCGGCTCAGGCGTGTTCACCGCCTCGGCCATGGCGCGGCGGGGCGGACGGCTCGGCCACCAGAACCACCGGCCCAGCAGCGCCACGATGGACGGCACGACGAACGCCCGCACCACCAGGGTGTCGAGCAACAGCCCGACCGCGATCGTCGTGCCGATCTGGGCGATGCTGAGCACGCTGCTGCTCAGCAAGGCCAGCATGGTCAGACCGAAGACGATGCCCGCGACCGTGACCACTCCGCCGGTGCCGCCGAAAGCGCGAATGATGCCGGTGCGCAGGCCCGCCGCCGCCTCCTGCTTGATGCGCAAGGCGAGCAACAGGTTGTAATCCGCGCCGACGGCGATCAGCGCGATGAACGCGATCGGGGCGACGGACCAATGCAGATCCTGATGAAGCAGGTGCTGCCAAATCAGCACGCTGGCACCGACGGCCGAGGCGTAGGACAACACGACGGTGCCGACGACGACGAGTCCGGCGACCGGGCTGCGCAGCATCGCGGTGACGATCAAGAAGATGAGCACCAGCGCGGCGCCGACCAGCAGGGTGGTGTCACTGGCGACGAAGCGCTGCAGATCGGCGGTCACCGGCCCGACGCCGGCGAGGTCGACCTCCAGCGGCGTCAGGGTTCCCTCCTTGGTGGCCTCCTTGATGGCGGCGCGAACCTGGTCCGCCCGGTTGGCGCCGTCGGCGCCCCACTCCGACCCGTCGCCGTAGACGAGAAGGTAAGCGGCGCGCCCGTTCTCGGAGATCAGATGGCCCAGCACGGCGGTGTAGCGCGGATCGGTCAGCGCTCGCTGCGGCATGTAGAAATCCGCCGCGGCGCTGCCCTGAAATTGCGTCGCGATCTCGTTCATGTAGTCGGTCAACTGACGCATCTGCGGGCCGAGCGTGTCGGTGAGCCCGAGCAGGTCATGGGTGGCCGAACGTGCCTGCCCCAAAGCCCCTTTCATCGCCGACACACTTTGCGGCAGGCCGGCCATCGCCGTGGCGGCCGTGCTGGAGCCGCTGGTCAGTTTCGTCGCGCCGGCATCGAGCCGCGCGGAGGTCTGCACCAGGCTGTCGACGGGCTGCAGCACCCGGTCCACCGTCGAGCAGATCGGATTGGCGGCGCAGTCGGGGGTCCGCCCGACGATGTCGCGCAGCGGGTCGAGATAGCCCGACACCGTCGTGACATTGCGCTGCAAGCCGTCCATCCCGGCGCGCATGTCTTCGGCGGCCCCCGACATGTCGGCCAGCCCCGCACTGCCTCCGCGCAACCCATTGCCGAGACCGTCGACCGCAGCCTGAGTCTGCGCCAGCGCGCCGTCCAGCTCGGAGACCCGCTGCAGGCGACGGGTCAGCGAGTCCATGGTGTCGCCGAACTGACGGCCCAGCACGCCCGCCTGATAGCTGAGCGTGGCCTGTTCGGGCACCTTGCCGTCGGGGCGGCTCGCGGACTGGACCGCGCGCACACCCGGTACGGCCATGATGTGGCGGGTGACCCGCTCGATCGCGATCAAACCGGCCGGGTTGCGCAGGTCGTGATCCGCCTGGATCGCGATGACGTCCGGCAACAGCGCGTTCGCCGAAAAATGCCGGTCGGCGCTGGCATAGCCGCGGTTGGAGTCGGTGGACGACGGCGTGGCCGCGGGCTCGTTGAAGCCGACGCGCATCCCGGCCAGCGGCAGCGCGGCCAGCAGGGTCAATCCCAGCGCGGCAACCAGAATCGGCCCGGGCCAGCGGGCCACGGCGGTGCCGACCCGGCGCCAGCGCCGCGCCGTTCTCGATGGGCGCGGTTCGAGATACCCGCGTCGCACGGCCAGACCCATCAGCGCGGGCGTCAGGGTCAGCGCGGCCACCATCGTCGCCAGAATCCCGATGGCGCAGGGCAATCCGGCGCTGCGGAAAGCGCCCACATGAGCGAACACCAGGCATGCCAGCGCCACCGACACGGTCAGCGCCGATCCGATCACGACGGGCGCGACGGAACGGTAGGCCTGCGTCAGCGCCCGCTCCGGCGGGATGCCGTGGCGGCGGCCTTCGTGATAGCGCCCGACCAGGAAGATCGCGTAATCGGTGCCGGCGCCCAACGTCATCGCCGCCATGAGCGCCACCGAAAACAGCGACACCTCAACGACATTGGCCCGGCCCAGCGCGGCGGCGATCGCGCGGGCCAGCGCCAGCGCCAGCCCGACCGAGATCAGCGGAATCGCGGCGGCTACCGGCGAGCGGTACACCATCAGCAACAGCAGCAGGATGAGACCGATTGTGGCTGCGGTGATTCCGAGCATCTGCCGGTCGATCGCGGAGAACTCGTCGACGATCGTGGCGCCGGGACCCGTGACATGGACTTCGAGGCCGGCCGGCGGCGACAGGGTCTGGATGGCGGCGCGCACGGAATCCACCGAGTCGCGTGCCTGGGAGGTGCCGAGCATTCCTGCGAGCCGCACCATCACGCTGACGGCTTGACCGTCGGAGCTCTGCGCGCCGGCGGCCGTCGCGGGTTGCGACCAGAGATCGGTCACCGCATACACGTGACGGTGATCGGAACCCAGCTTCGTCGTCAGCGCATCATAGAACTGGCGGTCGCCCGGGGCCAGCCGCTGATCGCGTTCCAGCACAACGTAAACGAAGTTGTTGCTGGGCGTCTGGTTGAACAGCTGGGCCGCCCGGGCGGCGGCCACCGCGCTCGGTGCCTCGGGCGGCATGAAGGAGCGCGCGTGGGAGTCGACGACTCGCTCCAGTTGGGGGACCGCCAGATTGGCGGCGGCGGCCGCCAGCACCCATAGACCGACGACCAGAACCGCGTACCGACCGGTCAGTCGCGCAAGCAATCCGGTGCGGTCATGCAACGGTCTGCCGATCGCCCGTCGGGCCGCCGAAGAGGCCCACCGCCACGTGTTCGCCGCGAGACAGCGACCGCACCCGCAGCGACCGGCGCGAGCCGATCTTCACCAGCGCGTGCAGGCCGGGCTCGGCGGCTTCGAGATCGGCCCGCACCTGTTCGGCCGATGCGCCCTCGTAGGCCGCCTGGTCCAGCTTGGCCACCAGCATGGTGATCCAGCGCTGGCCGAGCGAGAGCATCAGGCCTTCCTCGTCGCCGAACAGCTCGGGCACCTCGGATGAGTTGTCGATCAACGCAAGTGCCGCCTGCGGGTCCGTGTCGGCGGCCTTGATCACTTCGGCCATGAAGGCCATGCGGTCGTGCAGCAGTGTCCATGTCATGACTCGACGTTAGGAATGCGGGCCTTGGCTGCGCGTCGTGCCGAAGTGCAGTCTTTGTCTCCTACCACGGGCGGAGACCGGCGCCGACCCCAGCAGGATGTGGCGGGGCGCCCAGCTCTTCTAGGATTGGACGATGTTGCGCGCCGCAGCCGATCACCTGCGGGAGCAGCTTCGCCGACGCAGCGAGCTGCTTCCCGTCGGCATCACGTGGACGTCGCTGATCGCCGTCGATGTCAGCCTCGTGCTGGGCGGCGTGATCGGGACGCTGCAGCGGCCCGCGGCCGACCTGCCCGTGTCGCTGTCCGCGTTCGCCCTGGCCCTGTCAACCGAGCTGGCGTTCTTCGTTTTCAACATGAAGATCACGCCGGGGCCGTTGTGGGCGACCTGGTCGGCGGCCACCGCGCTGACGCTGTTCGGCACGTCGACGCCCATACAGGCCGATTTCGCACCGGCGTTGTTAATCCTGATGGTCTTGGTCGTCGCGACGTTGGCCTCGGTTCTGGCCGGCTTGCTGGCGGCCGTGTCGGCGGCCGCGCTGTTGCTCACGGCGTCCGCGCTGCACCGCCTCGACGCGATCGCGTTGTACCTGGGTTTCATCGCGGTGGGCTGGCTACTCGGCTACGTGATGCGCGCCCAGCGGTTGCTGCTGGCCGAACAAATCGAGGCGCAGAACTTGTTGGCCGAGCACGCCGCCGCCGACGAACGCCGCCGCATCGCGCGCGAAGTGCACGACGTCATCGCGCATTCGCTCAGCATCACCCTGTTGCACGTGACCGGCGCGCGCCGCGCGCTGCAGCAGGATCGCGACGTCGATGACGCGGTCGATGCGCTGGAGCAGGCCGAGAAGCTCGGCCGGCAGGCGATGGCCGACATCCGCCGCACCGTCGGCCTGCTCGACAACTGGCCGACCAAAACGGCGCAGACCACGCCCGAACCCGGCATCGACGACGTCCCGGCGCTCGTCGCGGGCTTTCAGCAAGCGGGCCTGGCCGTCACGCTGTGCGTCGAAGGGCCCACGGACCACGTCTCGGCCGCGGTGGGCCTCGCGCTCTACCGCATCACCCAGGAGTCGCTGGCCAACATCGCCAAGCACGCGCCGGAGTCGAAAGCCAGTGTGGTGCTCGATATTTCGCCGGTGTCGGCACGGCTCGCGGTCAGCAATCTGCTCCCGGCCGCCGTGCTGGCCGCGAAGTCGGCGGAGGGGCGTGGCTTGCGCGGCATGCGCCAGCGCGCCGACCTGCTCGGCGGCGCCCTCGACGTCGGCCCGACCCGGGACGGGTGGTCGGTGCGCGCCGAGATCCCGCTGCATGAAGGCGACACCACCTGGCGCCCGCGATGGTGCAAGCTGTGACCGACCCGGCGCCCGAGATCACCGTCCTCCTCGTGGACGACCAAGACCTGGTGCGTTCGGGTCTGCGCCGAATCCTGCGCCGCAAAGACGGTTTCGTCATCGTCGCGGAGTGCGCCGACGGTGACGAGGTGCCCGCCGCGGTGGCCGAGCATCGACCCGACGTCGTCGTGATGGATCTGCGGATGCGCCGCGTCGACGGCATCGAGGCGACCCGCAGGCTGGGCGGCAGGCCGCCGGTGCTGGCGCTCACCACCTTCAACGAGGACGAGCTGCTGTCGGGGGCGCTGCGCGCCGGGGCGGCCGGTTTCGTGCTCAAAGACTCCTCGGCCGAGGAGTTGATCCGCGCGGTGCGCGCGGTCGCCAGGGGAGACAGTTACCTGGATCCCGCGGTGACCTCGCGGGTGCTCACCACCTACCGCAAGGCGGCTCCCGGCCCGCGCGGCGCGGCGATCGCCGAGCTGACGACCCGCGAGCTCGACGTCCTGACATTGATCGGCCAGGGCCTGTCCAATACCGAAATCGCCGGCAAACTCTGCATTTCCGGCGTCACCGTCAAGAGCCACATCGGGCGGATCTTCGGCAAGCTCGACCTGCGCGATCGCGCGGCCGCGATCGTCTATGCGTACGACAACGGCATCGTCGCCCCGCGCTGAGGAGCTACAGCGGCGCCGTCGGCTCCGCGAGGTTCAGCAGGAGGTAGGCCATGCACACCAGGAAGTTCAGCACCACCATGACCAGGCCCGCGAACATCAGCGATCGGGCGCCGCGTTGCCGGAGCCGCTTGTACCTGGCGGCGCGAGACTCGCGGTCGAGCCGGATCGCGATCAACGCAAAATTCAGGTTGATCATTTCGTGAGCGGCCAGCGGCGCGCCCTCCAGCATTGCCCGCAACCGCTCCGGCGCCGTGCGGACGCCCACCCGCGCGAAACGGTGGCACAGGCGTCGCTCCCGCCTGCGGCGGAGTGTGTGATACGGCAGCCGTAGCTGCCGCGCAAGTTGCCCTCGATCGTCCCCCCAGGGGTAAGACGGGGTCATCACAAGCGGGATTCTAAATCGCTCGAGGGCACTTTCGCCCTGTGTACACGAACTATGTTGCGACAGATCATTTCGCCGCGCCGCCGCTCATTTGCTGGGCGGCCGGCAGGTCGAGGTAGCGCTCCAGGTTGCGGTGCATGTTGATCACGCGGCGTTCCTCGCTGGACAACACCAAGTGAGTGAAGCCGGGTTGGTGCATGCCGCGCTGCAGGCCGGGGAGCACCGCGATGTCCTGGGTGAGCACGACGCCCGGCTCGGCCGCGTCGGCGGCCATGCGCACATCGGCCGGCTTGGCGCGCGGCGCGCCCGGCGGCATCCGGGTCGTCAAGAACATCACCAGCTCGCCCTTATCGGGGTCGGCGCCCGGGCGCGAACACATGACGGTCAGGTGGTCGGCGTTGGCTAACAGGGTCATGTTGGGGAACACGTTGTACTGGTGCAATCGGGTCATTCGGTCGGTGTCGGCCCAGTTGAGATCGACGCCGCGGCCCGCGGCGAAGGCCCGGGTTCGCTCGGCGATCAGTTCGGCCACCGTCTGCCCGGGCCGGCGTTCGTCGGCGGGAAAGGGCGTGCCCTCGGCCGCGCCCATCAGCGCTCCCTGCGTGTAGACGTAGGCGTCCCACACCTCTTCGTCGGTCAGCGCGCCGCCCAGGCGAGGGCTCGGCACGCCGTAGGGCTGATCCGACTTTCCGGTATGGCCCCAAATCCGTTGCGGCGCATGGATGTCGTCGACGCAACGCAGTAGCTCGGGATGCAGGGTCTGGATGTGGTAGGTCTCGCTGTAGCCGTCCGCGATCGTCTTCCAATTGGCGTCGACGTCGACCGTGAGCGTGGCGTAGCAGCGGAAGTCCTCCAGCCGGCACCAGGCGATGTCGTCGGGCACCGCCTCCAGGTATTCGATCAGGGGCATCGCGTCGAGGTCGAGGTTGACGAAGACGAGTCCCGCCCACGTCTCTACCCGGGCCGGTATCAGCGGAAAGTCGGACATGCGCAGCGAGCCGAAGCCCTTGCGGTTCGGCACCCGTTTCAGCGCGCCGGCCAGGTCCCAGGTCCACCCGTGATAGCCGCACTTGAGTTCGCGCAGGCCCGAACCCGAGCCCGTGCACAACGAATTGCCGCGATGCCGGCACACGTTCTGGAACGCGCGGATCTCCCCGTCGTCGTCGCGGACGATCAGCACCCCGTACGGCCCGCAGCGGTACTCGAAATAGTCACCGGGCGCCGCGATGTGGTCGACCATGCACGCGAGCTGCCACACCCTCGGCCACATCCGCTCCACCTCGAGTGCGGCGAAGGCCGGGGAGTAGTACCGCTCGGCCGGCACCAGCGTCGGGTTCTCCGGCGGCGCGCCGATCGCATCCTCCTGGACGTGCGAGCGGGTGCGCGTCGGGTTGCGGGCGGCCGTTGCCATGGTTCGGAGCTCTCAGCGGGCTCCGCGAACCAGGCGTCCGGGGCGGGCCCCGGTGTCGACGTCCTTGCGGCGGGTGACGGTCCCGCTGACGATGGTCGCCGCATAACCGCTGGCGCCCTGCAGGATCCGGTTTCCCCCGGCCGGCAGGTCGAACGCCATCGCCGCCGGGTGCAGCCTCAGCGCGTCCATGTCGATGACGTTGATGTCGGCCTTCTTGCCGGGTTCGATGGTGCCGCGGTCGGTGAGGCCGAACAGATGCGCGGTGTCACGGGACTGTTTGCGGATCACGTATTCCAGCGACAATTTCTCGCCCCGCTTACGGTCCCGCGCCCAGTGCGTCAGCAGGAACGTCGGATAGGAAGCGTCGCAGATCATCCCGCAGTGCGCGCCGCCGTCGGACAGCCCGAGCACGCCGGCGGGGTGCAGCATCATCTCGCGGATCGCGTCGCAGTTTCCGTCGGCGTAGTTGAACAGCGGCAGCATCAGCATGTTGGTCGCGTCGGACTCGAGCATGAGGTCGTACAGCGTGGACAGCGGGTCCTCACCGCGGGCCTGGGCGATCGCGGCGACGGTGCGGTCCGGGGTGGGCTCGTAGTCGGGCGGGTTACCCAGCGAGTAGAGCCGCCCCAGCGAGTGCTGCACCAAAGCGAACATCCCGTCGAACAACAGGGTCGGGTCCACCGGCAGGTCGTCCTCGGACAGGATCGCCGCCTTCACCGCGGGATCGGCGAGCCGCCGTGCGAGCTCCTCGCGGCTGCACTCGGCCTTCAACCGGCGGTACGTGGGCCGGTGGCTGAAGCCGTGGTGGCCCTGGAAACCGATCATCATGCCGAACGGGCGCGCCGCGATCTGCGGATACAGGCGCGCGCCCGCGGCGTGTGCGTCCGCGGACAGGTCCAGCATCTCGCGCCACAGGTTCGGATCGGCGTCCACCTGGATCAGCGCGAACGACACCGGGCGGTCGATCTCGCCGCTCAGCCGTCGCATCCAATCGAGCTCCTTCTTGGGGCCGATGATGTCTTCACCCGCGGCGCCCTGCGGGGCCAGCTCGAACACGGCCTGGCCGCCGGCCGCCATGGCGCGGCCGAGGCCGAACAGCTCTTCCTCGGCGGCGAACGTGCCGGGTACGGGCTCGCCGTCCATCGCGCGGTGCCCCATCGTGCGTGACGTCGAGAAGCCGAGCGCGCCGGCCTCGATCGCCTCGCGGACCAGCCGGCCCATTGCCTCGATGTCGTCGGGGGTGGCGGGCTCGTTGCGCGCCCCCCGCTCGCCCATCGCGTAGGCGCGAATCGCGCCGTGCGCGACCTGGCTGCCCACGTCGACGGAGAACTTGTGCTTGTCGATCGCGTCGAGGTACTCGGGGTAGGTTTCCCAGCCCCAGGTGATGCCCTCGGTCAGCGCGGTGCCGGGGATGTCTTCGACGCCCTCCATCAGTTCGATCAGCCACTGCTCGGTGCCGGGCCGCACCGGGGCGAAGCCGACGCCGCAGTTGCCCGTCACGATCGTCGTGACGCCGTGGCCGCTGGACGGCTCCAGCAGGCCGTCCCAGGTCACCTGACCGTCGTAGTGCGTGTGGATGTCGACGAAGCCGGGGGCCACCACATGCCCTGTGGCGTCGATGGTTTCGGCCGCCTCCCCGCTCATCTCGGGGCCGTCGGCGGAGCGGCGGACGATGTCGACGATCTTGCCGTCCTTGATGCCGATGTCGGCGCGGTAGCGCTCGGCGCCCGTGCCGTCGACAATGGTTCCACCGGTGATCTTCAGGTCGAACATGAGACTCCTCTTCGCCGCCGCGGGCTGTCTCGGAGGGCTGAGCGGAAGGCGCACAGCATTTCGCTACGGTAGGTAGCGTAACTCGTGGCGTGGCGAAGGCAATAGCTTCGGCCGAATTCGCAAGCCCTACAAAGAACTCTTCAGCGCGGCGACGGTTTCCAGATCGTCGAGCGCGGCGACGCCCCGGCGCAGGCCTTCCATGGCGATGTCGTCGACCTGCATGCCGCCCATCCCGGTGGTGATCAGCGGGGCGACATAGGCGTACAGCGCGCCCTGGCGGAACCGCAGCCACAGGTCGTCGCGATCCAGCTCGGGGCCGCCCGCCGCCACCAGCGCCCGCCGGTAGTCGTCGAGCAGCTCGCGTTGGCTGGCCCGCCGGTCCTCCGGGGTCAGGCTGGTGATCAGGGTGTAGGCGAGCTCGCGGCTGGGGTGCCCGCGCCGCACCGCCTGCCAGTCCAGCAGCCCGGCCTTGCCGCCGTGGAAGTACATGTTGCCGGGATGGGCGTCGCCGTGCATGACGGTGTGCGGGGGAGTGTCGATGAGCGCGGCGACGGCACGGTAGTTGTCGGCGATGAACGCCCCCGCGTCGACGGGGACGTCGACTGAAGAAGCGCGCTCGGCAAGGCGCTTGATCGAGGTGTGCATCAGCGACCCGGTCAACAACGACGTCACGTCGCCGGACGGCGTGTACAGCCAGCCCAGCGGCCCGCGCCCGTCGCGCGGCAGCCGGCCCCAGAACGTGGCGTGCAGTTCGGCGAGCAGTTCGACGATGAGGCCGGCCTGGTCGGTCGACAGCGGGTGCAAGGTGTCGGGGAACTCGCACGACTCTGCCGGGAGATCCTCCAGCACCAGCAGGTACCGGCCCGTCCACGGGTCGAACGCCGCGCCGTAGCAGTAGGGAACGCCGATGACCTGCGGCGCGAGCTGGCGGTAGAAACGCACCTCGGTGTGCCCGAGCCGGCCGAGCTCACCCATCAGGCGGGTGGCGGCGGTCTGCGCCGCGACCTTGACGAACACCGACTCCGGGACGTTCTTGCCGGTCAGCACCAGCCGCGCGCGCGAGGACGTGCCCGCGTCCCTGCTCAGCACGCGCACCGACCGGACGGTGGTTCCCATGACGCGGGACAGGACCGCGGGAGTGATCTCGTCGGCCGACCGAGGCAAGCCGAACCGGCCACCCACCACCGCGTCGGTCGCCACCCGACCCGCGCCCCGGCCCAGGTGCGCGGCCAGGCCGACGAAGGAAAACGCGTGTCCCACAGGGTTTTTCATGCCCATCCATCCCGGCTCTCAACCCGACGCCGGCGCCGCGCCAGCGACACCAACGCCGTCGGAGAAAACCAATCGAACGTCTGGACATCAGACAATATACGATTATTGTCTGATCTGTGGAACCAGGGCCCTCACCACGAGCTGTTCGACGAATTCGCGTTTGTCGGCCGCGGGGCGGTAGCGCCACGAGGGCGCCAGCAGGAACAGGGTCGCGGCGTGCAGCCACTGGACGATCGAGCGGAAATCGACATCCGGGTAGAGCAGCCCGGCCGCCTTCCAACGGTCGAGCAACGGCCCGTAATGCCGCAACAGCAGTTCGACGATCGGTTCGGAACCCTTCTCGAGCGCCGAGGCCACCGCGGTGCTCTCGGCCGCGAACAGCGCTTCGTTCAGCGGGTTGCCGTCCACCGATTCCACCCTTGCCAGCACCATCTCGGGGACCGACCGAACGGGGTCGTCGGGCGCGGGCAGCGAGCGCACCAACTCGCCGAGCGCGGTGTCGATCCGCGCCAGCATCAGTCCCAGCAGGACGTCGTCGCGACCGGGAAAGTAGCGGTACACCGTCGAGCGCGACACCCCGGCCTCGTCGGCGACTTCGCCCATGCGGAACTGGGTGTTGCCGCGCCGGACGATGCAGCGCCCGGCGGCATCCAGGATCCGTCTACGGGCCTCCTCGTCGTCGAGGATCGCGCGGTCGTCGCCCCACCGCCGGCTCGGTTCCATGGCGGCGATGTTACGGGATGCGTTGTGCTGCTTCGGTATCGGATGCCAATTCGCCCCGGCCGCAGTCCTTCGCCGAAACGCCTTGCAGCGCAACGACAAACCTCGCCAGAAAGGCCGAATGATGGCGTATTCCGCCGCCGACGAATCGTTCACCCATCAGCTCCCCAGCACGTTCGACCAGGTGCACAATGCCGATCCGACGTGGTCGGATCGCTGTTACTTCTTCGCCGCGTCGCCGGACGGCACCCTGCTGCTGGCCAGCGGCTACGGCAACAACCCGAACACCGGCACCGGGCTGGGCTACGTCAAGGTCAGCCTCGCCGACGGCCGGCACTGGGACCTGCTGTCCGGGCGGCCCGTCACCGGCGACGACCGCGGCGACCTGAGCGCCGGACCGATGCGCTGGACCTGCGTCGAGCCGCTGAAGAAGTGGCGGCTGGACGTCGAGCCCAACAACTCCGGAATCGAGTGCGAGCTTTACTACGAACCCACCGCCCCGATGTGGGAGCTGTTGCCCATGAAGGTGCGCGGCAAAAACGGCGAGCTGCTCGCCGACATGTACCACATGAAAGAACCCGGGAGATGGAGCGGCTGGGTGACGATCGATGGGGAACGTGTCAGCGTCGACGGCTTTCACGGTGGCCGCGACCGCACCTTCGGCGTGCGGGTCTCGGACAAGATCGACTTCTGGTTGTGGCTCGACGCCGGCTTCGACGACCATGCCATCGAAGCGTGGATCATCGAATCAGCCGACGGCACAGTCAATTACGTCGACGGCGGCATCACCTACGCGGATGGGAGGCTGTCGAAACGATTCGTCAAGATCGAGCACGATGTCGAATTCGACGGAGACCGCAAGCGACCCACCGGCGCCGCTCTCGTGTTCACCGACGAAGACGGCCACGCCCATCGCGTGATCGCCGAGGCACCCCATCAGCAGGTCAACGCCTACTACGGCCTGCCGATGGCGCACTGCCAATACGAAGACCTCGGTGGGGGCGCCTATTTCATCCATTTCGCTTGGGACAGTAGCGATCCCGACCAGCTGTCCGAGACCGAGAGCAAATCGATGGCGCTCGACCAGCTGATGCGATTCGAGCGGGACGGCGAGACCGGTTGGGGCATCTTCGAATTGCTGCTCGGCGGGCAGGGCTATGCCCGCTACCCCAACTGGACCGCGATGGACATGTCCGCCTTCACCCAGGACAAGACCCCGGTCGATCGCTTGCAGGAGGACAGCGACGGGGTTCGGCGATGACCCTGGACGCCGATCGGGAACGGCGGTTGACCGACTGGGTGCGCACCCAGGTGCCCGACGCCGCCGACGTCCGCCTCGAGGGCATCGACCGGGTGAGCTTCGGGCACTCGGCGGAGATGATGACGCTCAGCGTCGTCACCCGGCGCGCCGGCCGCGACGACCGCCGCGACGTGGTGTTGCGGCTGCGGCCCCGGCCACCCGCGCTGCTGGAGCCCTACGACCTCGCGCGCCAGTTCGCCATCCTGCGCGCCCTGGCCGGCACGCCGGTCCGGGTCCCGCCGGCGCTGTGGCTCGAACCGACCGGCGAGGTCCTCGGCCGGCCGTTCTTCGTGATGGAACACGTCGCCGGCGACGTGTACGAAATGGAGCCACCCGCCGGTGCGGCCGACCACACGGTGGTCCGGATGTGCCAGAGCCTGGTCGAACAACTTGCCGCCATCCACACCGTCGACCTCACCCGGACCGGGCTGGCCACCCTGGACGACGGCGCCGATCACCTGGAGCGCGAACTGGGCCACTGGGCCGCGGAGATGCACCGGGTCAAGCGCGACCGCCTGCCCGCCCTGGAGCGCCTTCATGGGGCCTTGCTCGCCGGCAAGCCGGACCCGTGCCCCACGGTTTCGCTGGTGCACGGCGACGCGAAGCCGGGAAACTTCGCCTTCACCGCCGGCGAGGTGAGCGCCGTTTTCGATTGGGAGATGACGACCGTCGGTGACCCGCTCACCGACATCGGCTGGCTGGAGATGCTGTGGATGCAGCCGGTCGGGATCAACAGCCACCCCGCGGCCCTGTCCATCGACGCCCTGCTGGCGCACTACGAATCGGCCAGCGGGATCAGCGTTGTCAACCGGCCCTGGTACCGGGCGTTCAACGCCTACAAGATGGCCGTCATCTGCCTCATCGGCGCGATGCTCGTCGAGGACGGCCACAGCGACGATCAAAAACTCGTGCTCGCCGCCTACGGCACCTCGCTGCTGACCAGAGCCGGGCTCGCCGACCTCGGAATCGACGAACCCCTCGACGACGGGCCGGTGCTGCCGCGCGACGACCGCATCGCGCAGGTGCTGTCCGGATAGGCGTTCAGGCGGTGCAGGCCGACCGGGTCAGGCCGGTCCAGACCAGGGTGACGCGGGTGCCCTGCGGAGTGCGGGCGATGGCCGCCTCGTCTGCGAGGGCCTCCATCAACGGGATACCGCGGCCACGCATCTGGGCGCTGCGCTGTGCGGGCACCTTCTGCCGCCAACGGCCCCGGTCATCGACGGTCACGGCGAGGGTGTCGGAGTCGGCGTCGTAGGCCGCCCGCACATCCACGGTCCCTCGCTGCGTCGCGTCGACGTACGCGAACTCCGCGGCATTGGCGATCGCTTCGTTCACCGCGAGGAGCAGGTCGCTGAAGCGATCGGCGCACAGGGAGAAATACCGGTTCAACCAGGCGCCGAACTCGACGCGGGTCCGGGCGGCGCTGCGTGCGTCGGCCGCCACGCCCGTTCGGACGAAAAGAGTGCGGTCATCGAGGTTCGACATGTTATGCGGTCGATCGAACCGACCCATCGCCCCCAGGTGTGTTCGCACTCGCGTCGAGGCTCATTCCCCGGCGATACCGCTCAGCGCGCCGTCCAGGCTGCTGTACAGCGCGAGCACGCTGTCGATCCCCATCAGCTTGATCGGCCTGCTCGTGGCCGAGCCGTTGGCGACGACCGCGAACTTCGTCGGCGGTTCGACCTCGGCCTGCGCGCTCACCAGCACGGTCATGCCGGCCGAGGCCAAGAAGCCGACCTTGGACAGGTCGACGATCAGCGCCGCGGGTTTGGTGGCCAGCGCGGTCTGGATGGCGTCGGCCAGCTGCGGCGAGCTCAGCATGTCCACTTCACCCGAGACGGTCAGCACGACCGCCTGATCTACCTGGTGTTTGCCCACTTCAAAAGCGGTTGGGTCGACGACATCGCCGGATTGTTCGCCCATGGTCTATCACTCACATTCGGTCCCGTGCGGGACACCGCTAGCTCTGGTACAGCCACTGCCATATCCGGGGGCTGCTGATTCAACCCCTCGGGGAACACGCTTGCCTACGCGGGAGATCACCCCGGTCGATCTGCGCCGCTCAGTGCAGATACAGCTACAAGTGTTTGGTCAATGGTAGGACACGCACCAATCCCGCCTCAAAATGCTGCACGAGTCCCGCCGCCCGGCGGTCCCGCGACGGCCTGTCTCTTCCGGTCGGGGCTGGCCGAATATGATCGGCACGATTCAGGCTTGAGCGTGCGTGGCCTCCCCGGCCGGGTGCGCCCATTACGAGGGAGTGAAGAGTTCAATGTCGAACCAGCAGCAAGCGGACCGGATGACGTCGGGCAAGGGATTCATCGCTGCGCTCGACCAGAGCGGCGGCTCGACGCCGAAGGCGCTGCGCCTGTACGGCATCGAGGACAGCGCGTACTCCTCCGACAAGGAGATGTTCGACCTCATCCACGAGATGCGTTCGCGGATCATCACCGCCCCGTCGTTCACCGGTGACCGGGTGCTGGCGGCGATCCTGTTCGAACAGACCATGGACCGGGACATCGAGGGCAAGCCGTCGACCACCTACCTCTGGGAGACCAAGGGCGTGGTGCCGATCCTCAAGATCGACAAAGGGCTGGCGGACGCGTCGAACGACGTCCAGCTGATGAAGCCCATGCCGGGGCTTGACGAGCTGCTGGAGCGGGCCGTGGGCAAGGGCGTGTTCGGCACCAAGGAGCGGTCGGTGATCGGCGGGGCCAACGCCGAGGGCATCGCCGCCGTGGTCGCCCAGCAGTTCGAGGTCGCCCGTCAGGTGCTCGCGCACGGCCTGGTGCCGATCATCGAGCCCGAGGTCACCATCTCGATCTCGGACAAGGCCGAGGCCGAGCGCATCCTGCGCGACGAGATCACCAAGCAGCTCGACAGCGTGCCCGACGGGCAGCGCGTGATGCTCAAGCTGAGCCTGCCCACCGAGGCCAACTACTACCGTCCGCTGATCGAACACCCGAAGGTCATGCGGGTGGTGGCCCTCTCCGGCGGCTACTCGCGCGAGGAGGCCAACGAGCTGCTCGCCAAGAACACCGGCCTGATCGCCAGCTTCAGCCGCGCGCTCACCGAGGGGCTTTCGGTCGACCAGACCGACGAGCAGTTCAACACCACGCTGGACAAGGCGATCCAGTCGATCTACGACGCCTCGGTCGCCGGCTGACCGATTCCGATGGCGGCGACCCGCTGCGCCCGGCGACGCCGCGCTTGCGATCGCCGCTGTTGCGCCGTGCTCGCGATCGCCGCTAATAGCGGTGCCGGGCCATGCGCGGCGGCCCCTGCCCGCTGTCGCCTTCGTCGGACACCAACGCGGGCACCATTTCACTGGTGACCAGTCCCTCTTCGCTCGTCAATTCGTCGATGACAGCGAAGGATTCGGCGACGTTGGCCGGGGTGTCGATCACGATGGTCACCACGGGTACCCGGCGAGTCAGCGAGAGCAGCTTGTCGCCGTGGGGCGGGTGATCGCCGTGAAACCCCCACACGCCACGCAGGACGGTGGCGCCGTCCGCGGTCCCGGCCTGGCGTAGCCGCTGGACGATCGCGCGGTGTATCGGCGCGCCGCCGCGCTGCGCCGACTCGGAGGTATAGATCGTCAGCTTCTGCCACAGCGGCAAGCCGTGTTCGTCCGTTCCGGGCAGGGCGTGCGGTCGTTCCAAAAACTGTCCGTCGCGCTTGCAGACGCGGACCCGTTCGAGGGTGAACAACGGCGTGCGCAGCAGCCCGGCGAGTTCGGGCAACACGCGGCCGATGCGCTCACCGGAGCCGACGACGACGATCATCATCGGAACGTCAGCGTTGCGGCCAAAGAAGTTGGCGCGCTGGCGTTCTCCGTGCGCGACACCGTCCACGCCCAACAGCACCGTGGCGCCGGCCAGGCCGCGCCGGTGCATCAAGTCGCAGAGGGCGATGTAGGCCGGCGTCCCGTTGACGCGTTGCTTGCGGCCGACGTAGATCGTCAATTTGACGGCGTCGTGCAGGTCCTCGGGCAGCTGCGGGGATCCGATGTCCTCGTGCAGGAGCCGCGCACGCTCCAGGGTGACCAGGCCGCGTTGTTTGATCGTCAGCACGGGGTCGAGCAGTGCCTCGATCTTCGTTCTGGTGTCGACCGCGACGATCACGACGGGCGGATCTTCCGACAGCGTCAACGACTGATCGGTACGAAAATGGCGCATCGTGCCGAAGCCGCTGATGCCGCGCAGCGCCACGCCGGCAGCGATGCGGTGCCGCTCATAAAGGCCGAGCAGCACATCGGAGACAAAGCCGTCGCCGGTCCGCCGGCGCTCCGCCAGATAGGTGGTGAGCTTCAGACAATCTTCATCCACCGCCGCTCCCATCGCCTTGCGGCGAGCCTACCGCTCGGAGAGGCTATGCACCGCAGGCGCGTTCGATGCCGTCCGGACGCCTCACCGCAGCGGTTCGGCCGGTACCGCGTAGCGGTCCTGATACGCGGTCACCCGCTCGCGGACCTCACCGACATCGAGCCCCGTGTCCGACCAGGTGTAACGGCCGTGCCCACCGTCGGAGGGATGGGAGGCGAGGAACTCGCGCATCTTCTGCTCGGTGTCGGGCCGCAGCTCGCGGTCCAGCCGCCGGTAGATGTCTTTGATCGTGGTCCACGGGTCGGTCATGAAATCGGCGAACCGCACGTCGATGACGCGCCCCGCGGGCACGGCGCCGCTGTCGCGCAACGCCATCTCCCGGTCCAGGCCGACGACGATCTCCTCGTAGGACTGGGCCGCACACTCGGTGATGCTGGATTCGTCGCTGCACATCCGGCGCAGGTGATGGGTGAGCGCGGCGATCGACGAGATGACGTTGACCGGATCGCGGTGTGTCTGCACGATGAGCGCGTCCGGGTATTCGGCCAGCAACGCGTCCAGCTGCCACAGGTGCGCGGGCGACTTCAGCAACCACTGGCCGGGCACACCGGACTGCAAGTGCTGCAGGAAGATTCGATGGAAGCGATACGCCCCCGCGTGGTCGGCTTCATACAGCAGCCAGCGGTAATAGCCCGGCAGCCGATACTGCACCGAGAAGATCATGCTGACGAACTCGGCCGCGGTGATGCGCACGCATTCCTGCCCGACCAGGGCGCCCATCGGATGAAAAGCCAAGAAGCCCGGCATGATCTGTTCGGACATGTCGATGCTGGCCTGAATCTGGGCGATACGCGGATCGTCGTGATAGGTCTCGGGCTGCGGGACGGGGCAGGGCTCGTCGACCTCCCAGGTCAGTGGGGCGCGCAGCTCGGGATCCTGGGCGAGCAGGTCGTAGAGGATCGTGGTGCCGGTGCGTGGCTGGCCGACGATGAATATCGGCGCGGTGATCTTCTGCTCGGCGACCTCGGGATGTTGCTTGCGCCAAGCGATTACGCCGAGCCGGTTCTTCAGGGCGCGCATGAGGTCGAGGTGAGCGATCTCGACGCCGATATCCGATAGCCGCGCATCGTTGATCAACCCGTCGGTGACGCGGTGCAGCCCGGGACGCCAGCCCTCGGCGCCGAAGTCGTCGCTGCCGACTTCCTCGCAGGCGGCGGCGATCAGCCGTTCGGGGGCGAACCGGTCCTGCAGCGTCATCACCGCTGCCGTCCCTGGTGCACCGACACCGTCACGTCGGGTGGGCTCGGGTTGTCCAGCCAGCGCAGGACGATGAACCCGCGCTGCCGGCCGCCGGTGTCGAGCCAATGACCGAGCCCAAAATCCTCGTCGGGGACCGCGATTCGCACGCGGCCGTCGGCGCCGGGTCGCACACCGCGGTTGGTCACCGAACTGTGCCGGCGGCGCGGCTCCAGGCATTCGTGCCAGATGCTTTCCAGGGTGACGTTCCAGTACCGCGTGTCGGGTGGTGCGATGTCGAGTACGAGGGCCTGGCCGGGCTCGAGCCGGAAGGTTCCCATCATGTAGAGGTTGTCGGGCGTGGTGTCGGCCGCGCCCAGATCGGCGGCCTGGGCCGTCAGCAAGGTGTTCGGGGCTTCCAGGAGTTCGGGCTTGATGGTGCGGTGCAGGGTCGTGAGCTTCATCAGGGACCACGCCATCGCGGTGAACTGATCGGCGAGTTCGTCGTCGGTCAGCGCCGTCAGCGGGCCCGGGTCCAGCGCTTCGATGCGCAGCGCGGCGAGTTTCTCGGCGGTCCGGTCACCGATGTACTCCCGCACGACCACCGACGACGCGTCGGCCGGGATCTTCACCCACTGCGCGCCGGCCAGGTCGGGCGGTTCGTCGGCGGACAGGACGAGCGTGAAGTCGCCCGAGTCCAGCTTCAGGTCGGTGTCGCTGACGTAGCCCGCCATCCGCCGCGGGGTCAGCCCGGTGCCGGCCAGGATCTGAAAGCCGAGGTAGGCGCTGGTGCCGCGGGAGCCGGTGATCCGGTAGCGGCGATCCCCGCGGATCATGGCCAGGTAGTAGTTGCCGTCGGGGTTGGGGCCGCCCACCATCCGGTTGTCCGAACACATATCGAAGAACGACGGCCGTTCCGGGTCGGCCTCGACCGACATTTGCGCGCACAGCGAGGACACCCGCGCCACCACCCGCAACCCTTCGGCGAGTTCGCGTTCGGACTCGGCGTCCTCGGCCACGATCTTGCTGACGTCGGTGAGCATCTGCTGGAAGAACTCCAGCGCGGCGCGGGCCTTCGGGGCGGCCTGGACGGACGGAACACCAGTCTGAGACATCGTCTCATGCTAAGACTATGTCTTAGGCTCTTGGTGGCGATTTGGGAGAACAGGGTGGGGGCATGTCTGCAACGTCCGCCTCGGTGCCGGCTTCGGAGGCCGTGACGTCGCTGGCCGAACGGAAGCGAGCGGCCATGCGTCAGCGCATCGCCACCGCCGCCGCCCGCCTGGTCGCCAGTCGCGGTCTGGCGGGGGCGACCGTGGACCTCATCGCCGACGCCGCCGACATCGGCCGCGCGACCTTCTTCCGGTACTTCAACTCCAAAGAAGACGCCGTGGCCGAGGGCATGAATGGCCATTGGCTCGACCGGATCACCGCCGCCCTCGCGGCCCAGCCGCCGGAGCTCGACGCGATCGAGGCGGTCATCGGCGCGTTCGGCGAACTCGCCCGCAACTTCGCCGAGATCGAGAACCAGGTGCGCGAATTGGCCACGCTGACAAGGTCATCCGAGACGTTGGACGCGTGGACGCTGCACGTCTATGTCCGCTACGAGGTGGCGATCGCCGAGCTCGTCGCGCCGCGGATGGCCGGGCTGGCCGCCCACGATCCGCGGCCGCGCCTGATCGGCGCGCTGGCGATGGCGGCGGTGCGCATCGCCCTCGACGACTGGCTGAGCCACGGCGGCTCGTTGCCCGACCGGGTGAGCCGGGGGCTGGCCGCAATCTCGGTCGACCGCGCGGCGGCGGTCAGCCCCGGGTGAGTGCGTTCACGATGAGCCGGGTGGTCCGTTCCGCCCGCCGTCGGGAGTAGGGCTGCGCGCCGGACAGGATCGGATACACCACGCCGCCGACGATGGCGTCCGCGGCCGATTCGGCGACCGCCTCGTCGATGCCGTCGGCGAGCAACCGGGCCCGCACGCTATCGTGCAGCGGCGCACTGAATCCCGCGCGCAACTTGACGGCGGTGTCCTCGTGTTCCATGCAGGCGACGGTCAGGGTGCGCAGCATGGCCGAACCCCGCGGCGTCGTCAGGCTGGCGAACAGCTTGCCGACCCACCTCACCAGATCGGCTGCCAGATCGCCGCTGTGGTTGACCGACGCGAGCAGCGTGTCGGCGTCTTCCAGCATGACGTCGGCGACCAGCGCGGGTCGGGTGGGCCACCAGCGGTAGATGGTCTGCTTGCCCACGCCGGCGCGGGCGGCGACGGCCTCGATGGACAGGCCGTCGAACCCGCGCTCGAGGAGCAGTTCGCGCGTCGCCGTGACGATCGCCGTGCGGGACTTCTCGCTGCGACGCCGGGGCGTGTTCGCCGGCGTGCCCACCTCGGTGAGATCGCTTGGCATCTGGTGGTCCTCACTGCGGCGCTGGCCCGCTTTACATATCCTGACTACCCCCGGTAGTCTGCCACAAGACGAGACGGTCCGTCTTGTCAGACTCGCATCCGGAGCCGAAAGGGTAGCAATCAGTGCGGCCATCGTCAGTCACTATGCGGCCGCCCGCATGACCCTGGGGCTGAGCCCGGAACAACAGGAGCTCTGCGACGCCGTCGGGCAGTTCGCTGCCCGCAATGCCCCCATCGCCACGACACGCGGCAGCTTCGACGAGCTCGCGGCGGGCCGCCCACCCGGATGGTGGGATGCGCTGGTCGGCAACGGGTTTCATGCCGTGCACCTGCCGGAGGACCTCGGCGGCCAGGGCGGACGGCTGATCGACGCCGCGTGCGTGCTGGAGGCGGCGGGCAAGTCGCTGTTGCCCGGCCCGCTACTGCCGACGGTGGCCGCGGGTGCGGTCGCCTTGCTCGCCGATCCGACACCGAGCGCGCAATCACTGGTGCGTGACCTCGCGGCCGGCGTCACCGCCGCCGTCGTGCTTCCGGGCGACGGGGACCTGCACGCCCGGGCCGTGGACGGGCGGTGGGCCCTCAGCGGGGCGTCGGAGGTAACACCGGGCGTGTGCGCGGCGCGGATCATCCTGGTCGGCGCGCCGACCCGGGAAGGCGACGTCGTCTGGGTGCCGGTCGACACCCAAAAGCGCGCGGTGACAGTCGAACCCGTCCGCGGCACCGACCTCGTCGCCGATGCCGGGATCATGCGTCTGGACGACTACACGGCGACGGACGACGAGGCACTCACCGGGATCGACGCGGAACGCGCGCGCTGTGTGCTGTTGGGTCTCGTCGCCGCCACGACGGCCGGCATCGTCCAGTGGTGCCTGCAGGCCGTCACCGCCCACCTGCGCAGCCGCGAACAATTCGGCAAGGTGATCGGCACGTTCCAGGCGTTGCAACACAGCGCGGCAATGCTGTTGGTCAACAGCGAATTGGCCACCGCGGCGGCCTGGGACGCGGTGCGCGCCGTCGACGAATCACTCGATCAGCACAGGATGGCCGCCGCCGGGGCGGCCGTGATCGCGATCTCGCCCGCCCCGGACCTGGTGCTCGACGCGTTGACGATGCTCGGCGCCATCGGTTTCACCTGGGAGCACGACGTGCACCTGTACTGGCGGCGGGCCATCAGCCTGGCGGGATCCATCGGCCCGGCGAACCGCTGGGCGCGGCGGCTGGGGGAGCTCACCTGCACCCAGACGCGCGACATGTCGGTGAACCTCGGCGACGCCGAGCCCGAATTCCGTTCCTGGGTGGCCGAGACGCTCGATGCGGCTCTGCAGTTGTGCAACGACAAACCCGCGCCGCACGGCGACTATGAGCACCTCGCCACCGGGCCGCAACGCACGCTGATCGCCGACGCCGGCCTCATGGCGCCGCACTGGCCGGCGCCGTGGGGCGTCGATGCGGATCCGTTGAAACAGCTCATCATCGACGAGGAGTTCGCCAAGCGACCCGGCCTGGTTCGACCCTCGCTGAACATCGCCGAATGGATCCTGCCCTCGGTGTTGGCTGCCGCGCCAAAAGACTTGCAGGAGCGGCTGATCCCGGCGACCCAACGCGGCGACATCCTGTGGTGTCAGCTGTTCAGCGAACCGGGAGCCGGCTCCGACCTCGCGTCGCTGACCACCCGCGCGACCAAGGTCGATGGCGGCTGGCGGATCAACGGCCACAAGATCTGGACGTCGTTGGCCCAATACGCCGACCTGGGTGCGCTCCTTGCGCGCACCGACCCCGAAGCCAGCAAGCACCGCGGCATCGGCTACTTCATTCTCGATATGCGTTCCCCCGGGGTGGAGATCCAGCCGATCAAGACGGCGACCGGGCAGGCGCATTTCAACGAGGTGTTCCTCAACGACGTGTTCATTCCCGACGAGATGCTGCTGGGTGGCCCCACCGATGGCTGGAGCCTGGCGATCGCGACGATGGCCGAAGAGCGTTCGGCCATCAGCGGATACGTCAAGTTCGACCGGGCCGTCGCGCTGCGCCGGCTCGCCGCTCAACCCGGACCGGACCGTGACGACGCGTTGCGTGAGCTCGGCGAGCTCGACGCCTACACCAACGCGATCAGGGCACTCGGGGTGCGCGAAACCATTCGGCTGCTCGACGGTCAGGCCTCCGGCCCGGCATCCAGCATCGCCAAGGTCGCGATGAATGTGCTGCTGCGGCGCACATTCCAGGCCACGCTGCAGCTCACCGGGCAGGTCGCGATGGTCGACGACCCCGACACCGCGGTCGTGGAGCCCTATCTGCATCTGCCGGCCGAGCTGATCGGCGGGGGAACCAGGGAGATTCAGCTCAACATCATCGCGCAGATGATCCTCGGACTACCCCGAAAGTAGGACAGCTCATGGGTTTACGTGGCGAGGCCGCGATCGTCGGGTACGTCGAACTGCCACCCGAACGCATGACCAAGGCGTCGCCCGCCCCCTTCGTCATCGAGCAATGGGCCGAACTCGGCGCCGCCGCGCTCGCCGATGCGGGACTGCCCTTCGAGGTTGTCGACGGCATCGTGGCGTCACACCTGGCCGAGTCGGAGATCTTCGTCCCCTCCACCATCGCCGAATACCTCGGAGTGGGGGCGAGGTTCGCCGAACACGTGGACCTGGGTGGCGCCAGCGCCGCGGCCATGGTGTGGCGAGCCGCCGCCGCCGTCGAACTCGGCATCTGCGACGCCGTCCTGTGCGCGCTGCCCGCCCGGTACATCACCCCGATGTCGCCGAAGAAACCCAGATCGCTCGGCGACGCCTTGTATTTCGGGTCGTCGAGCAACCAATACGGCTCTCCCCAGGCCGAATTCGAGATCCCCTACGGAAATCTCGGCCAGAACGGACCGTATGGCCAGGTTGCCCAACGCTACGCGGCGATCTACGGCTACGACGAGCGGGCGATGGCCAAGATCGTCGTCGACCAGCGCACCAACGCCAACCACACCGAGGGCGCGATCTGGAAGGACAAGCCACTGACCGTCGATGACGTCCTGGCCAGCCCGGTCATCGCCGACCCGCTGCACATGCTGGAGATCGTGATGCCGTGTGTGGGGGGCGCCGCCGTCGTGGTCGCGAACGCCGACGTCGCCAGGCGCTCCCGCAATCGGCCGGTGTGGGTCAAGGGATTTGGCGAGCATGTGCCGTTCAAGACGCCGACCTACGCCCAGGACCTGCTGCAGACCCCGATCGCCGCAGCCGCCGACACGGCCTTCGCCATGACGGACCTGACCCGGGAGCAGATGGACATGGTTTCGATCTACGACTGCTACACCATCACCGTGCTGCTCTCCCTCGAAGACGCCGGGTTCTGCGAGAAGGGCAAGGGGATGGAGTTCGTCGCCGGCCACGACCTCACGTTCCGCGGCGATTTCCCGCTCAACACCGCCGGCGGCCAATTGGGCTTCGGCCAGGCGGGTCTGGCCGGCGGCATGCACCACGTCTGCGATGCCACCCGCCAGATCATGGGCCGCGCCGGGGCGGCGCAGGTCGCCGACTGCCACCGCGCCTTCGTGTCCGGCAACGGCGGGATCCTATCCGAGCAGACCGCGCTCATCCTCGAGGGAGACTGATCACCGATGACCACCTTCGAGCGGCCGATGCCCGTCAAAACCCCTACCAGCGCGCCGTTTTGGGACGCGCTCGCGCGGCACCGCATCGTCATCCAGTATTCGCCGTCGCTGCAGGCGTATGTGTTCTATCCGCGGGTGCGCGCGCCGCGCACCCTGGCCGACGACCTGGAATGGCGCGAGATCTCCGGGATGGGGACGCTGTACTCCTACACCGTGGCCCACCGGCCGGTCAGCCCGCACTTCGCCGATGCCGTGCCCCAGCTACTCGCCATCGTCGAATGGGACGAGGGCCCAAGGTTTTCCACCGAGATGGTCTTGCCCAGCGATCGGGTCGACCCGGCCCGCCTGCGGGTGGGGATGCGGGTGAAGCCGGTGTTCTGCGACTACCCGGAACACGACGTCACGCTCCTGCGTTACGAGCCCGCCGACTGACGCTCACGTCGACGCCCGCACCACCAGGTGGGCGATGTCCGTCAGCTCGGGGGAGGGCGGGGCGGGTTGCCCCAGCCGCTCGAAGACGGCGGCGAGGGCGGCGTCGGCGACCGCGCAGGGGTCGAACTGAACGGTGGTCAGCGGTGGGGTGCTGACCATGCCCATGGGACTCGCGTCGACACCCATCACCGCGAGGTCGCTCGGACAGCGCAGCCGCGCCCGATGGATGCCGTAGAGGACGAGGCAGGCGATCTCGTCGCTTTGGGCGCAGACGGCGGTGACCCCGTCGCCCACCCATCCGGTGACCACGTCGGCGGCGTTGTCCAGGGTGACCTGGTCGACTCGCACGGGTGGCAGGTCGCGCGCCCGCGCGGCCCGCGACACGCCTTCGAACCAGTAGTCGCCCAGCGGCCTCCAGCGGTCAACCCCGGTGTACGCGAAGGCGATTCGACGATGGCCGCGCTCGACGAGGTGCTCGACGCGCATCTCGCCGACCGAAAGATGCGGGTTGTTGAGTGCGGGCAGCGTCCCGATCTCGATGTGCGGGATGCCGGCCTTGGCCACCGCCTCGCGGGCGGCCGCGCTCAGCGGGAACAGGCTGGTGATCGCGACCGGGTCCAGGTTCTCGATCGCATCGACGACATGATGATCGTCGTCGGTCTCGAAAACCTGGACCTGAAGCAGGCCCTGGCGGGCCAGCGCCGTGGTCATGCGGCTGCCCGCCTGCATCGGCATCTCGCCCACGGCCACGTGCGGCACCACGTAGAGCACCACACCGCTTTTGCCGCGCGCAAGGTTGCGGGCGGCGAGGTTTGGCCGATAACCGAGGAGTTTGGCGGCGCGGTAGACGGCGTCGCGGGTTTCGGGGGAGATCCGCCGGCCCTGCGCGTTGTTCAGCACGTAGCTGACCGTGGCGGTCGACACGCTGGCCAACCGGGCCACGTCCGCGGTGGTCGGACGCGCCGCCTTATTGCTGCTCAACTTCCGTCACCTTCCGGGCCCGGTCATGCCCCATGGTGGCATGCGAGACCCACCGGCACCGCAGGATGTCGTGTGGTGGAGCCGCATCACGTGGACTATTAGTCCACATGCGCCGGGAACGTCGTAGCCGAGCCGCCGGGAACAGGACGCGAAGCCCGTCAGCGCCTTGTCTCGTTGCGATGCAGCGCAAGACGCGAGGGCGGCGCGCTATGACCAACGCACCGCGCGTCGTTGACACTGTGATCGGCACCATTATCTACTAGTCACTATAAATTGACCGAGGAGCGCGGCATGAACAAGGACGATCTAATCCTGATCAGCGTGGATGATCACATCGCCGAGCCGGCCGACATGTTCGACGCCCACGTTCCCGCCAAGTACAAGGACCGCGCCCCGCGGGTGGTCCTCGAACCCGACGGCGTCCAGCAGTGGTACTACGGCGAGGTCCGCGGCCGAAACATGGGCCTGAACGCCGTGGCCGGCAAGCCCCGCGAGATGTACAACATCGACGCCTCGCGCTACGACGAGATGCGGCCGGGCTGCTTCAACGTCGACGAGCGGGTCCGCGACATGAACGCCGGCGGGCAGCTGGCGGGCTTGAACTTTCCGAACTTCACCGGATTCTCCGGCCAGGTCCTCAACCAGGGTCCCGACCGCGAGGTCAACCTGGTGATGATCAAGGCCTACAACGACTGGCACGTCGACGAATGGTGCGGGGCGTACCCGGGCCGGTTCATCCCGTGCGGCATCCTGCCGCTATTTGATGTGGCCGAGGCCGCCAAGGAAGTCAAACGCCTGGCCGACAAGGGTTGTCACGCGGTGACGTTCTCGGAGAATCCGGAAGCGTTGCAGATGCCCAGCATTCACACCAAGTACTGGTATCCGCTGTTCGAGGCCGCCTGCGAGAACAAGACGGTGCTGTGCACGCACGTCGGCTCCGCCTCCCGCTCCCCGCAGGTGTCGACCGACGCGCCGCCCAGCGTGCAGATGACGGCGTCGTCGATGATGAGCATGTTCACCTTCACCGAACTGATCTGGGCGGAATTCTGGGCGTACTTCCCGCAATTGAAGTTCTCGCTCACCGAGGGCGACGTCGGCTGGATACCGTACTTCCTCTGGCGCGCCGAGCATGTGTACAACCGCCACTCGGGGTGGACGCTGGCGACGTTCCCGCCCGGCTACAGTGGTCCCACCGATGTGTTCAAGCGGCATTTCTACACCTGCTTCATCAGTGACAAGGTCGGCGTCCACAACATGGAGTGGTTCAACGAGGACATGCTGTGCTGGGAGTCCGACTTCCCGCACTCCGACAGCAACTGGCCGTTCGCGCCGGAGGACATCATCGCCACCATGGGCCACCTCGACGACCGGGTCATCGACAAGATCACCCACGAAAATGCCATGGCCGCATACTCATTCGACCCGTTCCAACACATCCCGAAGGAACAGGCGCGGGCCGGCCGGCTGCGCGCGCAGGCCACCGATGTCGACGTCGTCACCCACGTCGGCCGCCGCGCCAGCCAGCGCGACCGGGACGCGTGGACCCGGATGACGCAATTCGCCCTGCAGGCCGGAGCGGCCGCGCCCGTGACGGCCGAGGCGGCCGGCATCGCCGGACGCGCCACCACCCTGGGTAACTGAACGTGGCGGGTGCGGCGCCGTTCGCGGGTTGGCGCGTGCTGGAGTTGTGCAACGGACTGGCCGTGTCCTACTGCGGGAAGATGTTCGCCGACGCCGGGGCCGAGGTGGTGAAAATCGAATCCCTGCAGGGCGATTCGCTGCGCGCCTGGTCGGCGGCGGGTGGACCACCGGGGGCGCTGTTCGGATACCTGGCCGCGGGCAAGATGTCGGTGATCAACCGCGGCCAGGCAGAGGTCGCGTCGCTGCTGGCCGGCGCCGACCTCGTGCTCACCGACCTGACCGACGGATGGACGCTCGACGGCATCACCGCGCACACCGCCGCTTCGGCCGTGGTGGTGGCCGTGACACCGTTCGGCACCACCGGCCCCTACGCCGAAAACCAGGTCGCGGCCAACGAATTCATCCTGCAGGCACTGTGCGGATCGATCGCCGGGCGGGGCTGGCCGGACGACGAGCCGGTGCAAGCCGGCGGGCGGCTCGGGGAATGGCTGGCGGGCACGTTCGCCGCAGCGGCCGCCGCGGCCACGGCGCGGCACGCCGCCCGAAGCGGCCGCGGCCAGGTCATCGACGTCTCGACGTACGAGGCCATGGTGATCGCCATGGGCGGCCTGTCGGCGATGTCGGCGAGCGTGCTGGGCGCCGATTCGCTGCTACACGAACGCAGTTTGGAACTGCCCTCGATCGTTCCCACCGCCGACGGCATGGTCGGCTTCTGCACCATCACTGCGCAGCAGTTCCAGGATTTCCTGGTGATGATCGACCGCGCCGATCTCGTCGGCGACGCCGAGCTGGCGTCCTTTGCCGGACGGGTCGCGCGCCGCGACGAGTTCCTGGACATGGTCACCGCCTGGACCAGAAGCCGCACCACCCAGGAGATCGTCGACGTCGCCGTGGCCTTCCGGATCCCGGTCGCCCCCATAGCGTCTCCCGAGATGCTGCCCAAACTGGACCATTTCGTGGAACGCGGCGTGTTCGTCGAATCGCGGGACGGGGTGCTGGCGCCGCGGGTGCCGTATCGCAGCGAGGCGATGGCGATCAGGCCGCCCAGGCAGCCCCCGGCGCTCGGCGCCGACAACGCACGGCTGCACTGGCGGCCGAGACCCGAGCGACTCCGCACCGACGAGGCCGACGCGCTTCCGCTGTCCGACGTGCGGATCACGGATTTCACCGCGTTCTGGGCCGGCCCGGTCGCCACGCAACTGCTCGGCGCCCTGGGCGCCGACGTGATCAAGGTCGAGGGCGTCCGGCGGCCCGACGGCATGCGGTTCTCCGCGGGCCGCCCACCCGACTGGGATCAATGGTGGGAGTGGGGCCCGGTCTTCTTGTGCAGCAACAACAACAAACGCGGGGTCAGCATCGATCTGGGCACCGATGCCGGGCGATCCGTCGCGCTGGAACTCATCGCCGCCAGCGATCTGGTCATCGAGAACTTCTCGCCGCGGGTGATGGCGAACTTCGGCCTGGAATGGGACGCGGTCCGCGCCGCCAACCCACACGCCATCATGGTGCGGATGCCCGCCTTCGGCCTCGATGGCCCGTGGCGCGATCGCGTCGGCTTCGCGCAGACGATGGAGCAGGCGACCGGCATGGCGTGGATGACCGGCCACGCCGACGGTCCGCCCGTGATTCCGCGCGGAGTGTGCGACCCGATCGCCGGCCTGCACGCCGCCTTCGCCGCCGTGGCCGCACTGGCGATCCGCGACCGCGAGGGTGCCGGCATGCAGGTCGAATCGACCATGGTCGAGGCGGCGCTCAACGTGGCCGCCGAAATGCTGGTCGAGTACTCGCGCAACGGAATCGCCCTGCGGCGCAATGGGAACCGCGGCCCCGGCGCGACCCCCCAGGGCGTGTACCGCTGCCGCGGCGACGACGAATGGGTCGCGCTCGCCGCGCTGGACGCCGCCGCCCGGGCGTCGCTGGCCGGTTTGCTCGACCAGCCTGACATGGACGAAACCGCGTGGGACGAACGGGCCGACGACATCGACAAATTGATCTGCGCCTGGGCCGCGACGCGCTCTGTGACCGAAGCGGTCGCCGCGCTGCGCGCCGCCGGCGTGGCCGCCGCGCGCGTCACCCCCGCCGCGGCGCTGCTGACCGACCCGCACCTGCACGCACGCGGCTTCTGGGAGACGGTCGACCATCCCGTCGCCGGCTCTTTCCTATGCACCGGAATGCCTTTCGCGTTCCCCGACCGGCCGAGGCGCTGGATCCGGCGGGTGCCACCACTCTACGGTCAGCACACGAAGGAGGTACTCACCGACCTTCTCGGGCACAGCGAAGCGGACCTGGCCGACCTGCGGCGCTCGGGCACCATCAGCGACCGGCCGGCGGGCCTGTGACATGGCGGTCAGCCTGTGCGTGCCGCCCCGCGCCGGGGAGCTGTGCGCGCCGGTGCGCTTCCTGGTGCGCCGGGATTCCGTGGTGATGGAGCTGACCGCCCGCCACCGCATCACCAGTGTGGAGTGGGACGAGGTCGAACACGCGGTGGCGATGGTCGTCGAGATCACCGACCCGCAGACGGCGCGACCGGTGGACGTGCGGATCGACGTCGTGCAAGTGGCCGGCACCGATCACAGCCCCGCGCCCGGCACAATCATCGGCACCATCACCCGCGACGGGAGACGATACGAGGTCAGGGGCACCTACCTGGGTGTCGTCGCGGACGAAAACTGAACGGCGGTAACGGGAATGGAACATCGGTGAGCGCGACGAGGCGCACTGCGGCGATCGTCGGGGTGCACAACACCCGGCAGGGACGTCGGCTGGACGGCGAAACGTCGCGCGGCCTGGCGATCAAGGCGATCCTGGGCGCGCTCGACGATGCCGGGCTGACCCTCGACGACGTCGACGGCATCAGCGCGAGCCCGCAGTCGACCTCGTTGATCTACGACCTGCGGATCGGCCCGGCCTGGCAGGGCCTGGCCTTCGGGGTCGGCATGATCACCGAGGCGGTCACCGCGATCGAGCACGGCATGGCGGACGTGGTGGTGCTGGTCGCGGCGCAGGCCGGCGAATACCGCGACCACGAGGCCACCGCGCCGTGGACCCGGCCCGAAAACGAATTCGTCGCGCCCTGGGGCATGTTCACCACCGCCGAGTTCGCGCTCATCGCCCGGCGCCACATGCACGTCTACGGCACGACGCGCGAACAACTCTCGCTCGTCGCCGCGACCATCCGCAACAACGGTTCGCGCAACCCCGAAGCCGTCTACTACCAGCGGGGCCCGTTCGCGCCCGAGGACATCACCGCGTCGCGGCCCATCGCGGACCCGTTCCATCTCCTGGACTGCGCGACCACGTCCGAAGGCGGGTGCGCGCTCGTCGTGGCCAACGTCGACGCCATCGACGTCAAGAGTCAACCCATCTACGTCCTGGGCAGCGGCGCGGACTTTCACGGCCCCTCCTACCAGCACCCGCCGGCGTACGACCTCGCCGGGCGGCGCGGCGATCACGTGAACGGTGTGGTGGGCCGGCGCGCGGCCGAGTGCGCATTCACCCACGCCGGGCTGCGCCGCGAAGACGTCGACGTGCTGGAACTCTACGACCCGTTCTCCTTCGAAATCATCCGCCAGCTCGAGGCATTCGGCTTCTGCGGCGACGGCGAGGGCGGGCCGTTCGTCGCCGATGGCCACATCGCCATCGACGGCAGCCATCCGATCACCACCGACGGGGGGACCATGTCGTTCAGCCACGCGGGCTCCAACCCGCAGATGATGCAGCGCGCCATCCGAGCCGTTCAGCAGTTGCGTGGCCAGGCCGGCGATCTTCAAGTCCCCGATGCGCATATCGCGTTGTGTAGCAACGGGGGAGCGGGGGCGTTGTTCACGACGGTGCTGATTTTGGGAGACGAGCCACGGTGACCTCTGATCCATTGCGACCCCAAACCGGCCCCGTCCCGCACGCGAGCAGCCAGGTCAGCGTGCCGTTCTGGGAGGGCTGTCGGTCGCGGCGGCTGCGCTATCAGCGTTGCGCGGGGTGTGGCCTGGCTAACTTCCCCCCGACCGAGCATTGCCGCCAATGCCTTTCGCAGGAGATCGCCTGGCGGGAGGGCAGCGGCCGCGGCGAGATCTATAGCTGGACGGTGGTTTATCGGCCGGTGACACCCGAATTCGAACCGCCGTATGCGCCGGCGATCGTCACGCTCGACGAGGGCTATCAGATGCTGACCAATGTCGTCGGTGTGCCCCTGGAGGACATCGAGGTCGGCCTGCGCGTGCGGGTGCGATTCCACGACGTCGGCCCCGGCGTGACGCTTCCGTACTTCACCGCGGAAGGAACCGACAGTTCGTGAGTCCCCGTACCAGCAACGGACTTCCGGTCACCGCCTACCTGGTCCTGGGCGTGCTGGCGGCCAACGACGAGCAACTCACCGCCGGCGAGATCAAGATGCGCGCCGAACTGTCCGTCGGCCACTTCTACTGGTCCCCGTCGGTCAGCCACGTGCGGCGCGAACTGACCCGGCTGCTGGCCCGGGGAATGGTCAGCGAGACCGGCGCCCAGTCCGGCAAGCGCGCCATCACCCTGTACGAGACCACCGAGGCCGGGCTCGACGCGCTGCGCCGCTGGGTGCAGCACTTCCCGGGGCAGGACCAAGTGGTCATCAAACATCCCGTCATCCTCAAAACCTGGCTGGCCCGCGGCGAGGACCCCGAACACGTCCTGGACACCCTGGACCGCCATCTCGACGCGACCCGGGCCCGCCTCGACGAGGCGCTGTGGTCGCGGCAGCGTTCCCGCGAGCTCGGCATCACCGACGACCCCGAACAGCGCTACTCCTTCGCCGTTTTGGACTACGCGATCCGCGGGCTGTACGCGGAGATCTCCAACATCACCCAGCTGCGCGACGAGATCGCCGCCGGCACCACCCGCGATCCGGTCAAACGGGTGCGACGGTCGAAGGGGCAGATCCGCCGTAGGGAGCCCCGGAGCCCGTGACCGCATAGGCTGTCCCGCGGGATTCGCGCTCCCACAACACTTCTCCCTGCCCGATCGCGGTTCCCTGGGCGATCAACTGGCGCTTGAGCACCTTGTGGGTGGCGGTGCTGGGCAGGTCGGCGGCGATGCGGACGTAGCGTGGGCGCGCCTTGGGGGACAGGTCGGGCTGGGCGTCGAGGAACGCTTCGAATTCGTCGGGCGCCAGCGTGTGGCCGTCGTTGAGCACGACGGCCGCCATCACTTGATCGCCGACATGGCCGTCCGCGACGGCGTAGACCGCGACCCGGTTGATCGCGCTGTGGCGCAACAGGATCCGTTCGATGGGCGCGGCGGCCAGGTTCTCGCCGTCGACCCGCATCCAGTCGGCGGTGCGGCCGGCCAGGTAGATCCAGCCGTCGGAGTCGCGGTAGGCCAGGTCTCCGGACCAGTACATGCCGTGGCGCATGCGCTCGGCGTTGGCGTCCGGGTCGTTGTAGTAGCCGGTGAAGAAACCCGAGCCGGCCGTGTTCACCAGCTCGCCCACCGCTTCGTCGGCGTTGACGAGTGCCCCGTCGGCATCGAACCGGGCGATCGCGCATTCGGTGACGGTATCGCTGTGGTAGATGGCCACCCCGTCGGCGCCCCGCCCGATCGAGCCCTTGGGCGTGCCGGGTTCGCGGATCACGATGACGGCGTTCTCGGTCGACCCGAAGCCGTCCTCGACCTGCACACCGAACCGGCGCGCGAACTCCTCGATGTCCTTGTCGTTGGCCTCGTTGCCGAACGCCACCCGCAGCGGATTGTCGGCGTCGTCGTCGCGTTCGGCGGTGGCCAGGATGTAGGCCAGCGGCTTGCCGACGTAGTTCATGTAGGTGGCGCCGTGGCGGCGGATGTCGTCGAGGAAGTTGCTCGCCGAGAATTTCGCAGGCACGATCGCGGCGCCCGAGCACACCGCGGGCGCCCATCCCGCGACCACCGCGTTGGAGTGAAACAGCGGCATCGACACGTAACAGGTGTCCTGGTCGGTGAGGGTGAATCGCTCGGCCAGACTGAGCCCGGCGACCGTTGCCATGAAGTGAGATACCTGCACCGCCTTGGGATTTCCGCTCGTTCCCGACGTGAAGATCATCATGAAGGCGTCCATCGCGGTGACCTGCCGATGCGGCGTCAGCTCGCCTGCGGAGTCGATGAGCTCGACCCACTGAGGCGTCGAGGTGTCGAGGACGCGCGTGTCCGCCAGGTCCAGGCCGTCCAGCAGCGGGCGGTGCTCGGCGTCGGTCACCACGACCTGGCAGTCCGCGCGGCGGATGTCGGCGGCCAGGGCCTCGCCGCGGCGGGTGGTGTTCAGGCCGCACAGCACGTAGCCGCCGAGCCCGGCCGCCGCCATCTGGCTCAGCATCTCGGGGGTGTTTCCCAGCAGGGCGCCGACGTGCACCGGCCGGGACGGATCGGCGGCGGCCAGCAAGGCCGCGGCCCGCGCCGTCGAGCCCTCCAGATACTGACGCCAACTCCATTGCGCATCACCGTATTTCACCGCGATCGATGAATCGGATAGGCGCTTGCGCAGCAGCGCTTGAATCGTGTCGTCAGCCATCGGTCCGATTCACCCTCACTCTGCCTGCCCTACGAGACGAGACGGTCCGTCTTATAGTAGCGGCCGGCGGCGGTCGGCGTGCCGCCTATCCACCCACCATCATCAGGCCGCCGTCCACCGCCAGGAGTTGCCCCGTGATGAAGCCCGAGCCGGGGCCGGCCAGAAACACCAGCATTGGCCCGAGGTCGCGGGTGGGGTCCCCCAGCGTCCCTCCCAGGGGGATCATCATCTTCATCTGCTGGTCGATCAGGGCGGCGGCGTCGGGGCCGAGGAAGTCGCGCAGCCGGTCGGCACCCGGCGTCTGCACGGCGGGAGCCAGGGCGTTGACGGTGACGTTGTCGGCGGCCCAGGCCTTGGCGGCCGACCGCGTCCACGCCTGCACCGCGCCCTTGGTCGCGGCGTAGACGGCCGAGATCGGGCTGCCCATAACGGCTTCCGACGAGCCGAAGTTGATGATCCGTCCGCCCTTGGGGTGCTGGTCCCTCATCACGGCGTAGGCGGCCTGGTTGGTGAGGATGGTTGCCTTCACGTTGGTGTCCAGCAGGAACGAGATGTCGTCGGCGCCGATATAGCCGGGGATGCCCGCCTGCCAGAGCCCCGCGGCGTTCACCAGCACGTCGAGCCCGCCCAGGTGGTGCGCCGCGTCCGTGACCGTCGCCGAGACGCCGTCGGGATCACGCGCGTCGCACTGAAACCACTTGGCGGCGAGGCCTTCCGGCGGCGGCGTCCGGTGATAGGTCGCGGCCACCTCGGCGCCCGCCTCGATCAGGACCCCCACCGCGGCGGCGCCGATGCCGGTGGCGGCGCCGGTCACCAGGATCCGCCGGCCCTGCAGGACATGTTCCATGCCCGCGAGCGTAACGCCACGGCGAAATCCCGCTCGGATCTCCGCCGCGGCGTCACGACCGCGAAGCAGAAGGCGTTACGCGCGCACCGCGACCGTCGACAGCAGATCGGCCAGGCGGTCCGGCTGGTCGACCATGGAGAACGTCCGCGCCCCGGCGATGACCTCGAGGCGGGCGTTGGGGATGGTCGCCGCCAGCCGGGCGCCGTCCTCCTGCTCGAAGAACACGTCGTCTGCCGACCACGCGACAAGCGTCGGCTTGTCGAAGTCATACAGCCTGGCCGCCACCGTCGTCGTCACCTCGGGGCGCATGGAAAGGGTGAACTGGCGTAGGTCCTCGGCGACCGCCGGCAGCGACAGCGCCGGGCGCACCCAGAGCTCGGTGAGGTCGTCGATGTTGCGGTGCGCCAGGCCGTCGAACGCGCGCTTGCGCACTGTGGGCACCCGCATGGCCTGGGCGACGGCCCGGAACGTCGTCTTCGACTTGGCCGCCAGGATCACCGGTTTGAGGATCGGCGGTGGAAAGTGTTCGAACGCATCGCAACTCGTGAGCACCAGCGCACCCAGCCGCTCGCGGTGGTGCACGGCCACCAACTGGGTGACGACGCCGCCGGTGTCGTTGCCGACCAGCACCACGTCCTCGAGGTTGAGCGCGGCGAGCGCCTCGGCGACCATGGCCGCCACGCCGGTGATGGTGCGATCGGCGTCGCGGCGCAGCGGCTCGGGGTGCGCGCCCAGCGGCCAGGTCGGGGCGATGCACCGCAATCCGCGGGCGGCCAGCCGTTCGCTGACCTGGCGCCACAGTTGGCCGCCCATCATGTAACCGTGCACGAAGACCACGGGCCTGCCGTTTTCGGGTCCGGTTGCTTCGTAATGGATGGTTCCGGCACTAATGTCGATCGTCGACATATGAGGACTCCTACGTCAGAGATACACTTACAAACAGGCTGTCTGTTCGTAAGTTACCAACAGGTTGTATGGAAAGCAAGAGACGCACCCAGGAGGAGCGCTCCGCGGCCACCCGCGAGGCGCTGATCGCGGCTGCCCGCAAACTCTGGGGCCTGCGGGGATACGCCGACGTGGGGACGCCCGAAATCGCCTCGGCCGCCGGGGTCACCCGCGGCGCGATGTATCACCAATTCGCCGACAAGGCGGCGCTGTTCCGTGAGGTCGTCGAGGTCGTCGAGCAGGATGTGATGGCGCGGATGGCCGTGGTGGTCGCCGAGTCGGGGGCGGCGACGCCGACGGCCGCGGTCCGGGGCGCGGTCGACGCCTGGCTCGAGGTGTCCGCCGATCCCGAAGTGCGGCAACTGATCCTGCTGGACGCGCCGAGCGTGCTCGGCTGGGCGGCATTCCGCGACGTGGCACAGCGGTACAGCCTGGGCATGACCGAGCAGATGCTCACCGAGGCGATCCGGGCCGGCGAGTTGGCCGAGCAGCCGGTGCGGCCGCTGGCGCACGTGCTCATCGGCGCGCTCGACGAGGCCGCGATGGTCATCGCCACCGCCGATGACCCGGACCGCACGCGCGACGAGACCCGGGAAGTGCTGCACCGGCTCATCGACGGGATGTTCGACGCGCGCTGACGAGGCGGTCAGTCACCGCGCACCTGCGCGACGCCGGCGATGACGCCCTGGATGAGCCGGTCGAGGTGCTCGGGGTCGTCGACGGCGGGCTGGCCCGCGACGAAGGTCAGCATGATCCCGTTGATGAACGCCAGGGTGGCGATCGCCTGGTCGTCGACCAATGCCGGATCCGGCGCGCTGCCCTCGGGGTGCCACTGGGTGACGACGTCGCGGGCCAGGGCGTAGAGCCGGTCCGCCGACTCACTAAGGGCCGCGGCCAGTTCCGGGTCCCGGCCGGCCAGCAGCGCCAGCTCGTAGCGGGCCTTGGCGCGGGTGAGCCAGGGTTCGCTGTTGACGTACATGACGATGCGGGCCAGGCCGGCGGTGCCGGTGAACTGGGAGGCGTGATCCTCGGCCAGTTCGGCCATCATCGAAAAGTCGGCGACGTCGAGCTCGGCCAGCCGGGTGGCGATGGCGTGCACCAGCGCCCTGCGGGTCCGGAAATAAAACGATGTGGTGCCGGCCGGCACGCCCGCGCGGTCGTCGACTTTCGGGTGACTGACCCCGTGCACCCCATTGCTGCCCAGCAATTCGATCGCGGCGTCGGCGAGTTGGCGGCGCCGCTCCGGCGCGTTGTGCTTTCTGCGTGCAGCGATGCGCCCCAGTTTATCGGCGCCGACCTAGCCCGCGCTTTAGAACTGACCGCAGTTCGGCGTGGTGGGCTCCCCGTTGAAGCGGGCGGCGATCCATTGCATCGCCGGTTCGCCGTCGACCAGCATCGGCAGCGCGTGGTTGATGACGAGCTTGTTGAGGAACGGCGGCTCTTCGTTGGTGCGGAATTCGACGTCGGCGTCCTGGGCACACCAGTCGCGCCCGAGCTGGTTGGCCGCGGTCCACGGCACCAGCGGGTCGTAGCGATTGCTGTCGATCATCACCGGCGCGTTCGGTTTGAAGCGGCCGAGCCGTTGCGCCTCGAACAGGCTGTTGAACGGCTCCTCGTTCACCAGCTGATTGATGTCCTCGGTGAAGTAGGGCTGTATGTGACGAAACATGAAGTCCAGCAACGTCTGTCCGACGCATTGGCGTGACACCGATTCCAGCATCGCCAACCCGCGCGGCGTCATCTTGGAGCGAATGATGTCGGCGAACTCGGGATAGGCGGCCATGACGCTGTTGAGCGCGTACCCGACGACACCGACCAGCGCGCTGCCGTCGGCGTAGGGCAACAGCTCCTTGAGGTCGGCGGGTGGCGCCCCGGCGTAGGTGCCCACGATGTGAAGGTCGGGGGCGTATTGCGAGGCGAGCTCGGCCGCCGACGCGGTCGCGCCGCCGCCCTGCGAATAGCCCCAAAACGCCACGGGCCCATGCGGATCCAGCGACGTGCCGGGTAGGCGCATGGCGGCGCGGGCGGCATCGAGCACCGCCTGTCCCTCGGCCACCCGCCCCACATACGTGTGCATTGGCGCGGTGCCCAGGCCCTCGTAGTCGGTCATCACAATGGCGAAGCCGCGCGCGACCATGGTGGCGACGAACAGTTCCTCGTAGTTGAACATGATGTCCCAGCCACCCGAATAGTGGATGCCCTGGTTGAACATTCGCGACGGCGCACACTGATTGCCCTGCCCCTGGGTGCCCGGCGCGTAACTGATCAACGGGCGCGGCCCGGCGCCCGGCCAGTCGTTGTAGGGCTCGAAGTAGGTGCCCGTCACCGCGATCGGGTTGCCCCGGGTGTCGGTGCTGCGGTACATGATTCGCGTGCCGGTCGCCATGATCGCACCCAGCTGGCCGGAGGGCTCCAGCACCAGCCGCGACGGTTCGGTGCGGATCAGGTCGCCGGGTTGACCGGGCGGCAGCGGATCCGGCGCGGCATAAAAGTCCGCGTACTGCGGCTCGTCCCCGCCGTCGGCGCGCGCAATTCCGGTGCCCACCAGAGCCGAAGCAATTATCAGCAGTACTGTGAATACTCCCCCGGCCCGATGCATTACGGAACGGTAACAATGGACCGCCCGCCAGCGGAAGAGCAATCTCTAATTTTTTAGAGATGATCTCGCGGTTAACGGAATTCCGGCCGCCTCTTCCGCCCAGGGGCTCGGCTCACCGGAGCGCGGCTTCTGCGCGAGCGCCGGCTGGGGGATCCACGCGAGACGTCGAAAACGTTGTCGGCCAACGAGTCCGCTCCCGGCGCCGGCGGTAGCCGCCGTCAGGGCGTCTTGAGGAACACGTCGTTGAGCGTGACGGTGCGCAGGTTGCGGTCGCGGATGATGTCGACGAGCTGCGGATAGACGTGCGTCACCGGCAGATGATTGAGGTGCCCGATCACGATGGCCTGCGGCGTGAAGTACTGGTCGGCCATCTGCACGATGTAGTCCTCGGTGATCAACGTCGAATCCGACAGCGAACCCGACCACAAGGTGGGCACCTTGTAACCGAGGTCGGCGGCCACGGCATCCACGGCGGCGTTGCGCTTGGCGTAGGGCGGGCGCCAATAGGGTTTCGCGCCGATGCCGTACGTCTTCTTCAAGAACGTGTCGTTTCGTGTGAGCTGTTCGGCGACTTGCTCTTTGGTCAGTGTGGTCAGGTCCGGGTGTGACCAGGTGTGGTTGCCAAGTTGGATCTGCCCGCTGTCGACCAACGGCCGGAGCAGTTCGGAGTTTTCGGTCCACGAGTCGTAGATCCCGTTCACGAAGTACGTCAGCCGCACGCCGGTGTCCCTGGCGAACTGCGTGTAGGCGCGGACCACTTCGCTGTTCACGCCGTCGTCGACGGTCAGCGCGAGCAGGTCGCCTTCGCCCGGGAGCTTCATCAATGCGCCGCCGCCGGGTAGGGGGATGCGGGCGCTGAGCGGCGGGGGCGGCAGCAGGGCCTGCGGGGCGGTCGGGCCCGAAGTCGGTATGTCGACGCCGGGCGTCTGGGCGAACGTGCGCGGCTGCGGGTCGACGATGAGCCGCGCCGTCCCGACGCCGGCAACCACCGACGCGGCGAGCGATCCAAGAAACTGGCGGCGGTTCATGGCTGCGAAGGGGCGACGTCGATCAAAAGGGATGGGCGCAGAAAAGGAGAATTTGGCCCGGTCATTCGGAAACGGATGGCGGCGCGTTGCGTACCGGGCGGGTCCCCGCAGGGACCGCCGTTCGCGCAAAACACCGAGGCCACAGCAGCGAACCGTACCATTCAAAGGCCCAAATAGTCGGCTGCGTTACGGGAGGGTCAGCTGTGAATTCTCTCGGCGGACATCGCGGCCGCTGACGGCGACCCGACCAGCGAGGATCAATGCGGTTCCCCGGCGCCGCGTTGCGGCAATTGCACGGGTTCGGCGGCGGGAGTTCCAAGCGTAAAAGCCAGCCACGGCAGGGCGGTGGCAAACGCCTGGGCGGCAAACGGCCAGTCGTGCTTGCCCTCCTGGGTGACCACCGCACATGCGATGCCGTGCGCGGCGCCGACCGCACACAGCGACCTCGCGGCGGCGTCCTGGCCCTCGGGGTTGGCGGCGGGATCGCTGGACGCGACGAGGGTCGGACTGGCCTGTTCGGCGACGTTGCCGGGCCCCGAGGAGACGGGCACGTCGAACCATCCGGACAGGCCGGCGTAGTGACCGTGCTTGGTCATCACGGTGACCGGGTCGAAGGCGGCCCACGCGGCCTGATCCCCGCCGAACAGCCGCGCGACGGACTGGTCCTTGGAGCCGACGTTGGGACCGCGGTCGCCCGCGATGTCCACGAACGCGCTGAACAGCTCCGGGTGCATGACGGCCAGGTCGACGGCGCAGGTACCGCCCATCGACCAGCCGGCGACGCCCCAGTTGGCCCGATCGGCGCTGACGCCGAAGTTCGACACCGTGAACGGGATGACGTCTTTGGAAAGGTGGTCGGCGGCGTTGCCGCGGGGGCCGTTGACGCACTCGGTGTCGTTGTCGAACGACCCGGTCGGATCGACGAACACCAGCACCGGCGAGAAACCGTGATGCGCGGCGGCGAAGTTGTCGATGGCGGTGAAGGCGCCGCCCGGACCCAGCCAATCCGCCGGGGTGTTGAAGGCCGAGCTGATCATCATGACGGCCGGTAGCCGGGGCGGGGGATTGCTGTTGAACCATGCCGGTGGCAGATAGACCAATTCCCGCCGGTGGGCGAAATGGGAGCCCGAGGAGTCGATGTCGACCGGCACCACGACGCCCTTGGTGGGCCTCGTTCCCGCGATCTGCATCTCGGTGACGCGCAGGCGGTCGACCTGGTCGGGCAACGGCACCGAGGTCAGCTGGTTCCACGCGGCCAGCGCCGTGGGGAAGTAGCCCACCCAGCCGTTGAGCGCCATGCCCGCGCACAGGACGCACAGCGGTATCGACAGCACGGCCAGCCCGCGGCGCCACCAGCGCACGCCCCGCCAGCCCACCAGGAACACCGCGGCGGCCAGCCCGCTCATCGCGATCCACAACCACAGCGTCGTCGGCGCGGGATCACCGGCCACCCCGAGCGAGGTGATGTACCAGCGCGATAGCGCGGTCACCGCGACGGCCGCGATCAGCGCCACGGGCAGCACTCGCTTGAGCCAACTTCGCGCGCGCCATTGGATCGCGACGATCAGCACGAGCAACGCGAGGCCCTGAACGGCGGGCGGAAACCAGCCATGCAGCAGGGACAGTTGCCCGAAGAACTGCTCCAACGGTCGTGACCTTTGCTAGATCGATCGCTGCGCGAGGGTGCGGTGATTGTCGTGATCGTCAAGGGGCCGGGCGGCGTCTCGGCGGCCGGTGGCCGGACTCACTATCCCATACGATCGCGGCCCGCCGGCCTACGCTCCGCCGGGTTCACGTGTCCGTGACGACGCTGGTGAATGAGCGCAGCCGCAGGCTGTTGCCGACGACGAGAACGCTGGAGAGCGCCATGGCGGCGCCGGCCAGCATCGGGTTGAGCATGCCGAGCGCGGCGAGGGGGATCGCGGCGAGGTTGTAGCCGAACGCCCACACCAGGTTGGTCTTGATGGTGGCCAGCGTCCGGCGGGAGAGCCGGATCGCGTCCACGGCCGCCCGCAGGTCGTCGCGGATCACGGTGAGGTCGGCCGCCTCGATCGCGACATCGGTGCCCGCGCCCATGGCCAGACCCAGATCGGCGGCGGCCAGCGCGGCGGCGTCGTTGACGCCGTCGCCGACCATGGCGACCACCTTGCCCTCGGCTTGCAGACGCTTGACGGCCGCGACCTTGTCGTCGGGCATCGCCTCGGCGATCACCTCGGCGATGCCGAGTTCGGCGGCGATGCGGGCGGCGACGGTGTGGTTGTCGCCGGTGAGCAGCACCGGGGTCAGGCCGAGTCGCTGCAACTGGCGCACGGCGTCGCCGCTGGACGGCTTGACGGTGTCGGCGAGCACCAGGAGCCCCCGCGCCGCGCCGTCCCAGCCGACGACGACGGCCGTCTTGCCGTCGCCCTCCGCGCGGGATTTGGCCGCGGCGAGCGCGGCGTCGAGGCGCGCACCGCGCTCGTCCATCAGGCTCGCGCGCCCGACGACGACGGCGTGGCCGTCGACCGTGCCGTGCACGCCCATGCCGTGGACACCCGCGAAATCGGCGGGCGTGGGGAGCGCGCCGAGCTGCGCCGCGGCGGCCCGGGCGATGGCCTGCGCGACCGGATGTTCGGAGGCGGCCTCCAGGGCACCGGCGTAGCGCAACAGCGTGGCGCGGTCGGTTCCCGCCCCGACGACCACGTCGACCAGGGCCATTCGGCCGGTGGTGACGGTGCCGGTCTTGTCGAGCACGATCGTGTCGATCCTGCGGGTGGACTCCAGCACTTCGGGCCCCTGGATGAGGACGCCGAGCTGGGCCGCGCGGCCGGTGCCGACCAGTAGGGCGGTCGGAGTCGCGAGGCCCATCGCGCACGGGCAGGCGATGATGAGCACCGCGACGGCGGCCGTCAGCGCGGTGGTGGGCGAGAAGCCCGCCGCGAGCCAGCCGCCCAGGGTCGCCACCGCGAGCGCCAGGACGACGGGAACGAACACGCCGGAGACCCGGTCCGCGAGGCGCTGCACCCGTGCCTTGCCCGATTGGGCCCGTTCGACGAGCTTGGCCATCTGCGCCAGCTGGGTGTCGTCGCCAATCCCGGTGGCCCGGACGACAAGCCGGCCCCCGGCGTTGACGGTGCCGCCGGTGACGGCGTCGCCCGCTCCGACCTCGACGGGCACCGACTCGCCGGTCAGCATCGATGCGTCGACCGCCGAGGAACCCGTGACGACGACCCCGTCGGTCGCGATCCGTTCCCCGGGACGCACCACGAACTGGTCACCCACCGCGAGCCGCTCGATCGGGAGCCGGGTCTCGGTGCCGTCACGCAAGACCCCGACGTCCTTGGCGCCCAGCGCCACCAGCGCGCGCAGCGCGTCGCCGGCGGACCGCTTGGCCCGCTTCTCGAAATAACGGCCGGCCAGGACGAACAGCGTGACGCCGGCGGCCACCTCGAAGTAGACGTGGCACGGGGCGTCATCGCGCCCGACCGTGAGCTCGAAGTCGTGCTGCATGCCCGGCTGGGCGGCGGTCCCGAGGAACAGCGCGTAGAGCGACCACAGGAACGCGGCCAGGGTCCCGATCGAGACCAGGGTGTCCATGGTGGCGACGCCGTGTTTGAGGTTGGCCCAGGCGGCCGCGTGGAAGGGCAGCCCGCACCACAGGACGACCGGCGCCGTCAGCGCCAGCGACGCCCAGTGCCAGTGGTGAAACTGCCACGCGGGAACCATGGCCATGGCGATAACCGGGCCGGCCAGCACGGCGGCGGCGATCAGCCGCCGGCGCAGCGAAGTCAGCTCGGCGTCGCGCACCGGCGAACGTCGCGGCAGGGCGGCCGCGTAACCGGCCTTTTCGACCTCGGCGATCAGGATCCGTGGGTCGTACCCGGCGGGGGCGCTGACGGCGGCCGTCTCGGTCGCATAGTTGACGGTGGCCGAGACGCCGGCGAGCTTGTTGAGCTTTCTTTCGATCCGGGCGGCGCAGGAGGCGCAGGTCATCCCGGTGATCTCGAGCTCGATGGGGGGCGCGGCGGCCGGCGTGTCCTCGGGGAGGGTGCCCTCGTCGATGTTTCGCGGGGGCGTGCTCATGCGACCTGGACGGCCTGGAAGCCCGCCTCGTCGACCGCGGCGAGGACGGCGTCCGCGTCGATGGGCACCGCGCTGGTGACGACGAGCCGGCCGGTGTCGGCGCTGACCGTCACGCCGTCGACGCCGGGAATCCCGGCGACCTCGCCCTGGACGGCGGCCTCGCAGTGCGCGCAGCTCATCCCGCTCACCCGATATTCGCTGGTGGGCACGCCGCTCCTTCTCGATCCCGCCGCGGACTTGACCCCACCATTCTGCCTGCCGGGGGGTTCGGGCTATTGGCGCAGGTGCGACCCGCCGCCGATGTACCACACCTGGCCGGTGATCCACTCGGCCTCGTCGGACAGCAGGAACGCGGTGATCGCCGCGAGGTCGTCCGGCTTGCCCAGCCGGCTGGTCTTGCCGAACGTCAGGAAGGCCTGCTGGAGCGCGACGTCGTTTTGGCGCTCCTGGGTCTCGCCCATCACCAGGCCCGGCATGACCCCGTTGCTGCGGATGTTGTGTTTGCCCCAGTTGACGGCCACGTGCCGGGTCAGGTGGTTCACCGCCGCCTTCGAGGCGCCGTAGGCGACGTGCATGGGGTCGCTGCCCAGCGCGGCGCCCGACGAGGTGTTCACGATGCTGCCCCCACCCCGGGCGAGCAGGTGCGGCAGGACCGCGCGGATCGTGCGGACGTACCCGAGCAGGTTGACGTCGAGCGTGCGCTGCCAGACGTCCATGTCGGTGTCGAGAATCGTGGTGTCGCGTCCCAGGTTTCCCTCGGACAGATCGGCGCCCACGTTGTGCAGGCCGTCGATGGCCCCGAACTCGTCGAGCGTCGTCTCGACGAGGCGCCGCACCGACTGCTCGTCGGCGAGGTCGAACTCGACGGCGATCGCGCGGCCGCCGGCCGACACGATGCGCTGCGCGGTGGCGGCGGCGCCCGCAATGTTGTTGTCGCCGATGGCAACACGGGCGCCTTCGGTGGCGAGGCGTTCGGCGGTGGCCGCGCCGATCCCGGTGGCGCCCCCGGCGACCACAAATGTCTTGCCGGTCAGGCCGCGCATCACACGTACCCGACGCCGATGTCGACCGACACCTGGGTCGCGGTCACCAATCTGGATTGGTCGGAGGCCAGCCAGGCCACGGCGTCGGCGATGTCCTCGGGCTGCGCGATGCCCTCGGGCAGCAGCGGTTTGTGCATGCCCCGCAGGTGTGGGTAGTCGTCGGCGGCGGCCTGTAACGCTTCCCGCATCCGGCCGGTGCCCATCGGGGTGGCGACGGCGCCGGGGTTGAGGCTGTTGACGCGGATGTTGTACCGGCCGAGCTCGGCGGCGAACGCCCGCGCCATCCCCACGACCGCGTGTTTGCTTGCGGTGTAATGGATCATGAACGACTGCATCTTGATGCCGGCCGCCGAACCGATGAGGATGATCGAGCCGCCGCGGCCGCCGTCAATGATGTGCCGCACCCCCGCCATCACGGTGTTCCAGGTGCCGATCACGTTGGTGTCGATGGTGTCTCGGAACGCCTGCGCGGTGATCTGATCCCAGGGCGCGGGGCTGCAGATCCCGGCGTTGGCGACGATGACGTCGAGCCGGCCCAGCTCGCCGACCCCCTTGTCCACGGCGGCGGACAGCGCGTCAAGATCGCGGATGTCGGCCTCGGCGGTGACGACCCGCCGGCCGCCTTCGCTCACCAGCCGTGCGGTTTCGGCCAGATCGTCGGACGTCGGCGAGTCGTAGGGGACGCTCGGCGGCAGCGGCCCGGCGAGATCGACCGCGATGATGTCGGCGCCCTCGGCCGCAAGACGCACGGCGTGTGCCCGGCCCTGCCCGCGCGCGGCGCCGGTGATCAGCGCGACCTTTCCCGAGAGTGACTGGCTCATGTGTGGTCTGGGTTCCTTTCAGTCGCGCGCGAGCTTGTCGAGCGGGTTGGAGCGTTCCAGCATGCCGTACGCTTCTTCGCCGTCCCATCGGTAGCGCACGCCGGCCTGCTGGACGGCGGGGAACTCGGCCATCTCCTCTTTGAGGGCGTGCATGGAGTACATGTCGTCGTCGTGGTGCACGTCGTGCGTGGAAAACACTGTCTCGCCGGCGATTTCGACTAGCCCGTCGGCGGTCTCCAGCACCAGCGAGGCATCCTCGCCGAGTGGCCGCAGGCGTGTCAGCCACGGCGCCCGCACCGCCCGCGCCGGGACCAGGCCGCCGTCGCCGGTGAAGACGAATCCCTCGTTGAAGGTGGGCTGGCCGTCGGGGCGCGGCGGATAGGCGATGTAGCCGAAGGCGCGGCCGCTGCCGAACACGGCCGACTGCCAGCAGTGTCCCCAGAAGCCGGCGAGCTTGCGCACCCCGGTGCGACGGATCCGCAGGCCGCTCCCGGTGAAGGTGTGGCGTTCATCCCCAAATCGGAATTCCCCTGTGGCGGTGAACAATTGCTCGTAGCGGGGCCCGCCCATGATGGCCCCGACAGACGTCGTTTGGAGCTGCGTGCCCGCGTCGGCCTGTAGCGCGCCCTGGACCCACGGGGGCACGGCCATCCTCGCCTCGACGTGGAAGCCGATGTTGGTCGTCGGGCCGTCCTTCCTGCCCGCCACCAGGTCGACCGACGAGGTCTGCACGGCCGGCCCGTCGTAGGACATCGTCCAGGTGTCGAAGGGTTCGAGGCACTGGAATGCCAGGCCGCCGGCGCCGAGCACGGTGGGCCGCCCGTCGGCGCCGCGAGCCGGCAGCGACGGCCCGTTGGTGCGTAGCCGGTAGACGCGCCCGTCGGGAAACGCGGCATTGATCTGAATGTCGTGGGAGTCCCAATTGGCGCCCACCGCCTCGATTCCCACGCGGGGCAGGCCGATCTCGCCGCGGTCGTCGACCACCCAGAAACTGACCGAGTCCCGCATCTCCGGATCCTCGGGGCGCTGCGCCAGCACGTACTCGCGCGACGGGTCGATGCCGCCGGTGAGATCAACCGCCATTGCTTTCCTCGCTCCTCACCTTTGGATGCCGCGTCCACCGCCGCGCGCTGTCCACATAGCGCGCGAACCGGGGCCGAACCTCGTCGAGATCGATGCCGAACTCCACCGGGTCGGCGTGCGAGCTCGGCTCGCGCTGCGCGGCGGCGTGTTCCCACCAACTGTGCATCCGCGCTTCGAACTCGTCGGACACCGGGGCCCCGAGCCAGGCGTACAGCCCGGCGACCTCGCCGACCGGGTCGGCCTGCATGGCCCGAAAGTCGATGTCGTAGAACCGATCGTCGGTACCGGCCGCGCGGAACCGCAGCGCCCGCTCCATGCCCAGCGACCAATGCTCGACGTTGAGCCGGCCGATGTAGCGGCGGTCGATCCGGGTGTTGAACGACCCGATGATGTCGGCGTACAGGTCGGCCACCGACAACAGGACGTCGGTGGGATCGCGATGGGTCATCACGAATCGGGCGTCCGGGAACACCGCGTCCAGCGCGTCGAGCCACAACACATGGGACGGGCACTTCAGCCGCCACGACCGCTCAGGCTCGCCCCACTGCAGCAGCTGCATCACCCGCCGCTGATAGCGAAACGTCGGGGTGAGGTCGGCGTGGTGCACGAGCCACGTTGAGTACGAGGGGATTTCGGCGAACGACTGAAAGATGTGCGACTTGAAATCGAGCGCCATCAGCTCGTGGCACTCCATGGGCCCATGGGTGTCGCCGGGAACGTGGCGGCGGGTGCCGACCATCTCGCCCCGGTCGGCCGGGACGCGGGGATCGACGCCGTGCACCGTCGAGGGCGGGGGGCACGGTTGCGTCGACTCCCACCGGCGCAGGTAGCGCACCTCGGGATCCTGGGCCAGCAGCATGGACAGGGCGGTGGATCCGGTCCGGGGCAATCCCAGGCCGACCAGCGGTTCGCGGATGGGCACGTCGCCGATCTCCGGGTGCCGCCGAAACCAGTCCTCGACCTGCAGCCGTTGCGAGAGATAGCCCGCGATGCGTTGGCGCAGAAAGGCTTCCCCGCGCTCGTTCAGGTGGGCCTCGTCGCGCAACGCCGACAACAGGACGTTCAGGCCCTCGGTGAAGGAGTCGTCGCCGAAGTCGGTGAGCCCGGTCTGCGCCGCGGCCTCCTCCATCAGCTCACCGGATGTCAGCACGGCGTCTCCTCGATCAAAGTCCTTGCGGCGGCGCTCAACCCATCCACTGCCCGCCGGCGACGTCGATGGTCTGACCGCACAGGTAGTCGGCGGCCTCGGAGGCCAGGAATGCGACCATGTTGGCGGCCTCCTCGGGCAACGACGCGCGACCCAGCTGGACCTGGTGGGTGATCGCTTCCTGGATGGCGCCGCGGCCGGCGCGCTGCTTGTCGTCCTGAGGATCGAGCAGGTACTGCCGCATCTCCGGTTTGATCATGATGCCCGGCGCCACGCCCAACACGTTGACACCGCGCAGCGCGACCTCGTGGGCGAGGTTGCGCGTGAACCCGATGACGCCGGCCTTGCACGCGTTGTAGACGACCAGGCCGCGCTGCTGAATGCGGCCGCCGACCGACCCGATGTTGATGATCTTCCCCGAACCCTGGTCGAGCATGTACGCCAGCGCGGCGTGCGCCCCGTACATCATCATCGTCAGGCTGCCCAGCACCGTGTAGTCGATGTCCTCTTTCGTCTGCTTCTCGAACGGACCCGCGGCCACCATCACCGGGTTGTTCACCATGATGTCGAGGCCGCCGAGCTCGTGGTGAGCCTGCCGCACCGCGCCGTGCACCTGGTCCCAGTCGGACATGTCGGCCTTGACCGGGATGGCCCGCACGCCCCAGCGCCGCTCGACTTCCTCGGCCCGGCGTTCGACCTTCTCGAAGGTGCGGCCGATGAGCGCGACCTCGGCGCCGCAGCCGGCCAGCCGGTTGGCGATCGCCTGCCCCAGGCCGTCGCCGCCGGCTCCGGTGACGAAGGCCTTCTTGCCGGACAGGTCCATCAGCTCGGTCACGCGCTTGCCGACGATGTGCTCCGGTAGGCGGTCCAACCCGAGCAGCTGCACCCAGTCCTGGTCGTCCTGAACCGTCATCGTCGACCCCTCCTCAGCCAGACCGGGACGGCATCGCCGCCCCACCTCGCTGACGATATGACGGCCTCACGGCCAGCAGGTAATACCAATTCGGGAAACCAGTCATGCCGCATTTATATGGCTGGTAGATGTGGAGGCGATGGACACCCACCGGCTCAAGTACTTCCTGCGGATCGCGGAGGAAGGCTCGATCACCCGCGCGGCCGCGGTGTTGGGCATCGCCCAGCCGGCGCTGAGTCGCCAGATCCGGCTGCTGGAGGAGGACCTCGGCATCACGCTGTTCGAGCGGACCCGCCGGGGCGTGCACCTCACCGAGGAGGGCGAACGGCTGCGCTCCTCGACCGCCGCGCCGCTGCGTCAGCTCGAGCTCGCGGTCCGGTATGCGGGATCGCCGTTGGCGCGCATCGAGCGCGGGCTGCTGTTCGGGATCGTGCCGACCGCCGCCGGCGTCCTGGCCGCGCCGCTGGCGGCAAGCGTGGGCGCCGCGTTCCCGAATGTCCATTTCCACGTCGCCGTGGCCGAGACCGACGACCTGGTGGAGCGCCTCCTCAAGGGCGCGATCGACCTCGCGGTGATCAACCCGGTCTCCGATGACCGGCTCTTCCACCGGCACCTGGTGACCGAGGACCTCGTGCTGGTCGGGGGGCCCGCGTCGGAGCTCTCGCCCGCCAGCCCGATCCGCTTCACCGATCTCGCCAAGCTCCCGCTGGTCATGCCCAGCGGGCTGACCGGCATTCGAAACACCCTGGAGAACACCGCGCTGCGGCTCAAAGTTGCGATCACGGCCCGCTTTTCGACCGATTCGGTGGAGGTGGCCAAGCATCTGGCCGCCGCGGGGCTCGGCTATGCGGTGCTGCCGATGGCGGCGTGCGGCGCCGATGTGGAGGCGGGGCGGCTGCGGTGGACGTCGATCCACGAACCCCCGATCGACCAACAACTCGGCGTGGCCGCCACCGCGGCGCTGGAACTGCCCCGCGAATTCGCGGCGAAGATCGGCATCGTGTTGCGCGAAGAGGTGGCGCGGTTGACCAAATCCGGCTTCTGGCCGGCGCGTTTCGAGCCGTCACCGGTATGGGACCCCAACATCCCCGAGCCGCGGAACTGAACGGGATTACGCTGCCGGTTAGCGGAAAGGAGATTCGCAATGACCGTCACCGTTGTTGACCGGGGGCCCCGCCAGGTGAGCCGCAGAGTCGAAGTGGCCGCGCCGGCGGCCGAGCTGTACGCCATCGTCGCCGATCCGCGGCGTCACCACGAACTCGACGGGTCGGGCACGGTGCGCGACAACATCACCATGCCGCCGCAACTCCTTGAGGGCTCGAAGTTTTCGACGAGCATGAAGATGTTCGGCGTGCCCTACCGCATCACCAGCACGATCACCGCGCTGACGCCGAACGAGGTGGTCGAATGGCGCCACCCGCTGGGTCATCGCTGGCGGTGGGAATTCGAGGCGCTGTCACCGAACCTGACGCAGGTCACCGAGACGTTCGACTACCGGGATGCCGGTGCGCTGAAGAACAAACTGAAGTACTACGAGCGGATGGGCTTCGTCAAGGCGAACGCCTCGGGCATCGAGGCGACGCTGACCAAACTGCGGGATCGCTACGCTGGGTGATCAGTTCGCCACCGGATCGGCTGCGTCCCAGGGCATCACGCCGGACACCCAGTGGCTCAGTTCCGAGGCCTGGTCGTTGCGGTGCAGATGGCGTGGAGGCGTCGCGTAGGTGGAGTAGGGCCGGCACCGAATGACGACGCGGTTCTCGCGTTCGCACATCGCCTCGATGTGCGGGCGCGCCTCGTCACCGAGTGGCTGGCCGGACATTCGGCCGGCGACCGCCATCATCACGTCGATCGCCAGATCCCGGTCGTCCTCGACGGCGGCGTCGGCGTAGACCTGCAGGTAGGCGAAGGGCCACCGCTCGTCGAGGACGCACAGGCTCACCTTGCCGTCGCGCTGAACGATCCGGGCTTTGCCCCTGCCGGCCATCGTGGAGACGAGCAAGTCGTCGGTGTCGGTGGGGATGTAGTACACGACCGACATGGCGGGGCCGTCGTGGCGGCGACGGTAGCCGAACACGCACGTGCGATGCGTGCGCACGAATTCCCGTCGTTCGGAGGGAAGCATGTCGCGGTCGGCCGGAGCGGTGAAGGGCTCTGCCGCCAGGGGGAGGAGCATGACGAATTTTCCTTGCTGTCAACGGAGTTGATCCGCGCGATAATTACGGATACAGTGTCTCCGTAATGCGTGACGATGTCAACCGGGGGCCGCGGCGGTCCCGCGGCCGCCCGGCCCTGCCGATGGACCGCATCCTGGGCGCGGCCGTCGAACTCCTCGACGCGGAGGGGGCGGACGCGTTGTCGATGCGGTCGCTTGCCCAGCGCCTGGGATCGGGCACCGCCACGCTGTACCGCCACTTTTCCAATCGATCCGAACTGGTGTCGCAGGTGATCGACCACATACTGGGCGAAGTCGACCTCGATGCGCGGGCGCTGGCGGCCCTACCGTGGCAGCAGGCGTGTATCACGTTCGCGCAACACATGTTTGACGCGCTGCGCCGGCATGGCAATGTCGCGCCGCTGTTGATCGAATACACGCCGACGGGGCCGAGCGCGTTGGCCAATCGCGAGCGCTGCCTGGTGATCCTGCTGGACAACGGCTTTGCGCCGGCGGTCGCGGCCCATGCCTACGCCACGCTGGCCCGTTACGTCTTGGGTTTCGCGCTACAACTGCCCGGAGCGACGGATGGGGGCGGTGAAGCGGAGCTGTCGGCGGCGTTTCATCGGCTCGATCCGTCGCGTTATCCCGCGACCGTCACCGTCGCCGACGAGCTTCCCGTTCCGCTGGCCGACGAGTTCGCTTTTGGGTTGCGGCTCATCGTCTCCGGGCTCGAACGACTGCGCGAGTGAACGTTTTCGCGGCGCCAACCGTGGCTTGGGTGGATGACCGCGCCCGAAAGGACACCGCTCGATGATCGCAAACACGCTGAGCCGCTGGGGTCAACTCGTGGGCCGCTATGGCCTGGTGGTGGTGCTGGTGTGGATCGGAGTGGGCAAGTACGTGAAGATGGAATCGCGCGTGCTCATCGAGCACAGCCCCCTGATGAGCTGGCTCTACGACGTCTTCAGCGTCACCTTCGTCGCGCGGGCGCTCGGAACGATGGAAATCGTTGCGGCCCTGCTCATCGCGCTGCGGCCATGGCGGCCGCGGGTCTCGGCGGCGGGCAGCGCGCTGGCGGTGGTGCTGTTCCTGGGCACGGTGAGTTTCTTGTTCACCACCCCCGGCGTGATCGCAACCCATGCCCACGGCATGCCGGTGCTCTCGGCGCTGCCCGGCCAGTTTCTGCTCAAGGACCTGGTATTGCTCGGGGTTGCCGTGTGGACGCTGGGCGACTCGCTGTCCGCGGGCGGCGTCACCGCACGGCCGTATCCCGCCCGCAGCGAGTGACTATATAGTCGTGGCCACGGAGAGGAAGCCGAGGCCGTGACCGAGACCGTTGGCCAGGAGATAGGCGTCGACGCGCCACGACGCGGGCACGCCGAAGAACGCCGCGCGCAGGGCGGCCCGTGACCAGCCGAAAAGCCCGCTGGCTCTATGCCGTTGGGCGGCTGCGCGCGACGACGCGGCGCGGGCGATCGCCGCGGGTGGCGATCATCGGCGCGGGCTTCGGCGGTCTCGGTGCCGCCGTCGCGCTGCGCCGCGCCGGCATCGACGACCTGGTGATCATCGAGGGCGCCGACGGCGTCGGCGGCACCTGGCGCCGCAACACCTATCCCGGCGCCGCCTGCGACATCCAGAGCCATCTGTACTCATTTTCCTTCGCGCCCAACGCATCCTGGACCCGCACGTACGCCCGGCAGCCCGAGATCCTGGCCTACCTCGAATCGGTCGCCGACGATTTCGATCTGCGACGCCACCTCATGCTCGACACGACCGTGCGGTCCCTGCACTGGAACCCGGGCGCCGGGACGTGGGAGTGCCGAGTCGACCGCAACGGCGAGTCCGCCACGTTGGTCGCCGACGTCGTCGTGTGCGCGGTCGGGCTGTTCGGTTCGGCCAAGCTGCCCGACATCGACGGGCTGACGGGGTTCGCCGGACCGGTGCTGCATACCGCGCAGTGGGATCACCAGCTCGACCTGGCGGGGCGCGACGTGGCGGTGATCGGGACGGGCGCCAGCGGGGTGCAGTTGGTGCCGGAGCTGGCGAAGACCGCCGGACACGTCACGGTCTTCCAGCGGACCCCGCCGTGGATGGTGCCCAAGGACGACCGCCCGTACAGCGCAAGCGAATTGGCGCGGTTCAGGCGCAGCCCGGTCGCGCTGCGCCGCACCCGGTGGAAGATCTGGAAATTCCAGCACGACAACACCGCGACGTTCGCCGACGATCCCGTGGTGGCCGCGCGCACGCAGATCGCGACGTCGTTCCTGGACCGCACCGTCGACGACGAGCCGTTGCGCCGAGCGCTGACCCCGGACTATCCGTTCCGGTGTAAGCGAGTGTTGTTGGGCGACGACTATTACCGGGCCCTGCAGCGGGACAACGTCGAATTGGTCACCGAGCCCATCGCGCGGGTCGGCGAGACGTCGGTGATCACCGCGTCGGGCCGCGAAATCGCCAGCGACGCGATCGTGCTCGCCACCGGCTTCGAGACGTCCCGCTACCTGTCCGGCATCGACGTCACCGGAACGGGTGGCCGCCGGTTACACGAGCACTGGGGTGACGATCCGTGCGCCTACCTGGGGGTGGCGGTCAGCGGATTCCCGAACTTCTTCATGCTGTACGGCCCCAACACCAACCAGGGCGGCAACTCGATCGTCTACATCCTCGAGTCCGCGGCGCGGCTGGTCGCCAGCGCGGTGAGCCGCCTGGCGCGCCGTGGCGGCTACCTCGACGTGCGTCCCGAGGCCGAAAGGCGATACAACGACCAGCTTTCCGCCGACCTGGCGCGGACCATCTGGACGCAGTGCGACAGCTATTTCCGTTCGCCCACCGGCCGCATCGTCACCCAATGGCCCTATACCGAGCTGGACTACGCCCGCCGGACCTGGCGGCTGCGACGCCGAGATTGGATCCACCGCTGCGGCGCGCCACCACGGGATGACGCGCACCCGGTCGATGGTGAAACACGATGTGCACCAGCACCTTCAGGCTGAGCTGGCGGCGGCCGCCCTCGCCCGCTCGGTCATCGAGGCGATCACCCCGCCGTCGTTGAGGATGTCGGTGCCGGTGAGGTAGCCGGCCTTCTCGCTGGCGCAGAAGGCGAGCAGCTCCGCCATTTCCTCCGGCTTGCCCCACCGCGGGACCGCGGCGTCGGCCACCATCGCGCCCGCCCCCGCCTGCTCCTCCAGCCTGCCCATCTCGGTGTCGATCGAACCGGGGGACACCGAGACGATGCGCAGTCCGCGCGCGTTGAAGCGCTCCGCCTGTGACTGGCTGTACCACTTCACGAAGCTCTTGCTCAGGGCGTACGCGAGACCGGACCGCGCCTCCTCGGGGGCGATGTCGCACGCGGTCATCATGGCGCCCATGAAGGCGTCGGCGTCGTCGAGCGCGAGCGGGAATTGGCCTGTCGGAATGATCTCCGCGGGCAGCATGTGCGCCGCCATCGAGGCCACATTGACGATCACCGCGCCCTCGCCGGCGACCGCGTAGAACTCCTCGTCGACGTTGACGGTGCCGACCGCATTGGTCCGCATGACGTAATCGGCGGGTCCCATGCTCGGGCTCACGCCCGCGGTGTGGATGACCGAGACGACCGATCCGAGGTTCGTGGCGGTGCCGAGCAGGTCCACGACGGCTCGCCGGTCGGTGACGTCGCAGTTCACGACGGTGGGGTTGATCCCGAGCTCTTGCAGCGTGGCGGCGGCGGTCGTCAGCCGGTCCTGCCGGACGTCGCAGAGCACCACCGTGTGGTCGCGCCCGACGATCTTCGCGGTGGCCAGGCCCATGCCACCCGCGCCGCCTGTGATTACGGACACTCGATTCATACCTGGACGGTATACGGCGCGCGATCGCGGGACGTTACGGGTCTGGCACTGGATGTAACGGGTGGCCGGTGTGGCGGACGGCCGTCCCGAAGAACGGCGCCCGGACCGTGGCGGGCAGGTGGCGCCGGTAGCGGATCAGCGCGACGACGGCCACCGCCGCGTAGACGCCGCAGAGCAGCAGGCGGCCGTGCGTCGAGGCGATCGGGAACTGCACGACGAACATTCCCAAGAGCGCCAGCGCCGCGCCCCGGTGGAAGCGCAGCGCCAGGATCAGCGCCACGCCCATCATCGTCTGGGTCGCCGTGAGCAGCATCTCCTCCACCTGGCGGGAGTCGAGGTGCAGGGCGAACCCGCCGCCACCGAGCAGGTGGGAGATGGGCAGCGAGCCGATCAGCAGGGTCCACTGGTTGACCTTGGAAGAGATCAGCGTGGCGATGGCCGCCGTGCCCTTGCCGCGGGTGGCGAAGATGGTCGCGATGATGAACTCCGGGGCCTCCGACGCCAGCGGGGCCAGCCACTGAACCAGCAGGAACCGGTTGACGCCCAGTTCGGTACCTGCGGCCACCAGGTTGTCGGCAAACGGCTTGGCGCACAGCAGAATCACCGCGCCCGAGGCGGCGAAGAGGCCGACCACGGCGACGCGACGACGGACGTCGGGCAGTTCGCCCAGCGCGGCGGCGGTACCGATCAGGTCGGGCTCCTCGACCTCGCCGTGGCTCAGCTTGTACAGGTAGAACCCGAACCAGGCCAGCAACGCCAGCCCCAGCCCGAAATGAATCTCGCCGGCCACCGGCACCGCGAACGCGATGACGCCGGCGATCAACAGGAATCCCAGTTCGACGCGGTTTGCTGGCTCCAGCGTCAGCCCGGTGGGTTTCCCTGATCCGGACCTGCGCGCCACCACGATGCTGACCAGCACCACGACCGGCCAACCCAGCCCCATCAGCAGCCGGTTGGACCCGGTCATGTTGGCGGCCGCGTACTGCGTGTATTCGGCGTTGTGGCCGGAGACGTACGCGTAGTACAGGTCGACCGCGTATTCGGGCAGGACCGCGATCAAGGCGAGCAGCGCCGTCGCCAGGCCGCCGGACACATCGATCTGGGCGGCCTCGGCGGCCCACGCCAGCAGGAAGCTGGCCGCCACCACCGCGGCGCCGAAGATCAGCAGCGCGGGCACGGCGCCGACGTGCAGCCCGGCGATCCGGATGGCCACGGCCGGGGCGACGAATGCCCCGGTGATCAGCCCGGAACGCGTCAGGGTGCGGCGCCGCCACTGGGCCGTCATCGTGACGTCGGCAGCGGGCCTGTCTATGGCGAGCATCGTCATCCTTCGCGGGAGGCGGCGATCGGGTGGTGGTACTTCGGCTCGGTTGCCGTGACGAACTGATTACCCAAGCTACCCGTCGCCCACACCGTCAGCAACGCGGTGGGTAGGCAAAGTCGGTGACGTGCCCACGCCCATATTTGCTGTACAGGGGCCTATGGAAGCGAAAGTTAGGCAGCCCTGATTTCGAATTTTGGCAAACCTCGCCACGACTGGTTCGACGCGCAGCGAACGGTTCGGGTTCCCACTAGTGGTCCGGCCCCATGGCCGCGGCGGCGGCCTGGGCGAAAAGCTCGACGGCCTGATTGCGGCTCAGCGACGCCAGCAGCTGCGCGGCGGCGCGCATGGTGTCGCCCACCATCAGCGTCGGGCCGTTGCCCAGGTTCTCGAAGGCCTCGGCGATGACCTCGGAGACGGGGGCCGCGTCCGCCGGCGGCTCGTCGGGCGAGCCGATCTGGCCGCGGCTGTATTCGAGCGCGCGCAGGGCCGGCGTATCGGTCTTGCCGAGGATGAGCCCCAGGACGTCGACGCCCTTGGGTTGCAGTTCGGCCCAGAGCGCCTCGGCGAACACCATGTCGAAAGCCTTGGAGGCGCCGTAGGCGACCATGTTGGGCCCACCGGCCAACCCGGCACCGGAGCCGAAGAGGACGATGCCGCCGCTGCCTCGCCGGACCATCGCGGGCGCGAAGTGGTGGCACAGCTGCATGGGCACCATGCAGTTGCGCTGCACCATCGCCTCGGCGGCCTCGATCGAATTGGCAAGGAACGGTGTGAACTTCGGGTCGGCGCCGGCGCAGTAGACCAGCATCCCGATCTCCAGGTCGCCGGTGGCGGCTGCGATCGCCGCCGCGGCGCCGGGCTGCGCGAGATCGATAGCGACAGTGCGGGTTTGCGCCGACGTCGTGTTCTCGATCTCGGCCGCGACGCGGTCGAGAACGCTTTGCCGCCGGGCGAGCAGCACCACGTTGACACCGCGTTCGGCCAGTCCTTCGGCGAACGCCGCCCCCACACCGTCGGACGCGCCGGCCACCAACGCCCACGGCCCGTACTTCGTCGCGAACGTCATCTACGGGGCCCCGAACGTAGCGACGCGCACCTGAGTGAAGCGGCGCCGCGCGATGCGCCATCCCTCGCCGGTCCGCACGATCTCGTCGTCGTAAAAGCCCCACGCGTTGACGCCGGCCTGGTTGTCACCGAACATGATCACCGCGTCGACATAGGTTCGGGCAGTGGCATTGTCGCCTTCGACGGCGATGACCTGGTTGGATAGCCGATGCAGGGTGTGGCCCGCCATCGCGTGCGTCTTGTCCATGAAGTCGGTGACCTCGTCCACACCGCTCCAGCGGCCGATCTCGCCGTAGTCGAGCTCGCAGTCGTCGGTGAACACGGTGCGAAACAGCGGCCAGTCGCGCCTGTCGATGCCGGTGGCGTAACGCACCAGCAGGTCCGAAATGTCTTGCCGGTCTTCTCTTTCGCTCACGGGCGATCTCCAGTCGGGTGGACGATGATCCGGGGCGGACCGTCGGACCTGCGGGCCAGCTCGAGGGCGTCGGGGACCTCGTCGAGGCCGATGATCTTCCCTACGCTCGGTAGCGGGTCCAGCCGCCCCGACGCGATCGCGTCGAGTGTGCCGTACCAGTCCTGCGGGTGCGGGCCGCCGCCGAACTGGATGGTCACGCCCTGGCGGGTGGCGGTGGTGATGTCGAGGGTGTCGCCGGTGTACCAGCCACCCGCACAGTAGATTCGGGTGCCCATCTCGGCGGATTCGACCAGCTTCTGGATCAGCCCCGGGGCGCCGACGCATTCGAATACGACGGCCGGCCCGGGCAATCCGCGCTGCGCGCGGACCTCGTTGAAGGCCTCGAACGGGGACTTCTCGGAAGGGTCGACCACGACGTGGGCACCGAAGCGGTCGCGGGCCAGCTCGCGCCGGTCGGATTTGTAGTCCGCCACGATGATGGGCTCGACGCCGCGGGCGGCCAGCGCGGCGGCGGCCGAAAGTCCGATCGCCCCCGCGCCGATGACGATCGCGACCTCACCCTGTCCCAACCGCGCCGACCGCACGTAGAACTCGCCGACCGCGAACGCGTCGGTCAAGGCGACGGCGTCGCTGGGCACGTCACCCGGGACGCGCTTGGCCGCGACCTCCGAAACCACCAACAGCTCACCGAAACTGCCCTGCGCCTCGGGATGCTGGCCGATGATGCGCATTCCGCCCGCGCCGCCGTCGACCAGCCGCACGGGCATGGCGGTCACCCGCGTGCCGGCGGCGAATTGGTCGGTGCAACCGGGACCGTGCCCGATGACCTCACCCACGAATTCGTGACCGAGCACGATGTCGCGCTCGGTGTCATACAGCGAGCGGCCGGTCGGGTCGTCGATGGCGAGTTCCGGGTGGTCCATGAAATGCACGTCGGACGCGCAGATGGCGGTGCTCAACGTGCGCAGCAACAACTCGCCCTGGCCGGGGATGGGGTCCGCGGTCTCGCGGACCTGCAGCCGACCGTCTCGCAACACCACTGCGCGCAATACGGTAGCTTTCTCGAATAATCGACATAAGATCTCGAATGTTCGTACAACTGTAAAAATCGCGTAGCGGAGGAGTCAAGCGATTCGCGGATCGACGTCAGCGCCGACCGCGCGGGTGCTCGACGTCGTCGAGCTCCTTGCGCGGTCCGGAAGCGCGCGGCTGCGGTTCTCCGACGTGGTGCGCGAGCTCGATCTCACGCAGGCGACGGCGCACGCCATCCTCAAGACCTTGTGCGACCGCGGCTGGGCCAGTCGCGATCCGATCGCGAAGACATTCGCGCTGGGGCCGGCGCTCGCCGTGGTGGCCGCCCGCACGGACACCGCCCGCCCGCTGGCCCACGCGGCGCGCTCGGCCGCGCTGCGCCTGTCCCGTGCAGTCGGCTACGCCTGTTCGGTGGTCGAGAAGTTCGGAGACTCCCTGGTGGTCACCGCCTTTGAGGGCGAACCCGCCACCCAGCCGTCGGGCATACCGGGCGACCGCATCCCCTACGCACCACCCTTCGGGGTGGCGATGGCGGCCTGGGACACCGACGAGGAACAACGCGCCTGGATCCGCCGCGGCGCGGGCAGCAATGCCGATCGCATGCAGCGCCTGCAACAGGTCCTCGCACGGACGCGGGAACGGGGATTCGACATCGACTGGACGACGCCCGCACTGGCCCAGGCCGTCCAGGTGGTCGGCACCTTGGACAGCAGTGAGATGCCGACGCCCGTGCGACACATCATGGACCAGCTGCTCGTCGAATTCACCACCATCGGGTTCCTTTCCGACGACAACCCGGGGCGGCGGAAGCAACCCGTGGTGACCATCGCCGCACCGGTCTTCGACGACAGTGGACGCGTTTCCCTGATGGTGGCCGTGCACCCACTGTGCCCGCTGAGCGCGCGGCAGATCCGGGACATCGGGGCGCATCTGACCGACGAGACGACGGCACTGAGCGGATCACAACCATCAGCCGGGTAGCCTCGCCTCGGAGGCGAAAAGTCGTGGCAGAGAACTATCTTGTGGACGAGCTGGCCCAATTCGTCGTCGGCGCACAGGCGTCTGACCTGACCGGGCGGCCCCGAGCGCTGCTGACGCGCAATGTGCTCGACAGCGTCGCGTGCGCCGTCGGTTCGTTGAACGGGGAGCTCATCGGGGCGATCCGTGAACACACCGCCCAATTCAGCGGAGACCCGACGGCAACGCTGGTCGGCGGAGGCCGGGCATCGGTGGACCAGGCCGCGTTCTTCAATGCGGTGCTGGTGCGCTACCCCGATCTGCTCGACACCTATCTGACGGTGGGAGGTCTGTGCCATCCCGCCGACAACTTCGGTGCCGTGCTGGCGGTGGCCGAGCACACCGGCGCGGGCGGCGCCGACTTCCTGCTGGCACTGGCGGTCGCCTACGAGGTCCAATGCCGTTTCAGCGCACAGGTTCCCGTGATGGCGCGCGGACTCAACCATGCGCTGCAACTGGCGATGTCGGTGGCGGCGGGCACCGCGAAACTGCTCGGGCTCAGTGCCGAACAGACCACCAACGCCATCGCGGCCGCCGCCGCCGACAATGTGTCGCTGGCGGGCGTGCATGCCGAACCGGTTTCCCACTGGAAGGGCATCTCCCCGGCCAGCACCGGCATGCGCGCCGTCTACACGACGATGCTGGCGGCGCGCGGAGTCACCGGTCCCAAGTCGCTGTTCGACGGCCCTCACGGGCTGGTCCAATTATTCGGTCAGCCAATCGATTTCCACACCGCCGACCGGGCACTGTCCTGCGTCGAGCAGACCTATCTGAAGCAGTACTGTTCGCTCATCCACGGCCAGGTGGTGATCGACGCGGTCCTGGCGCTGCGTGCCGAGAACAGTCTGCGCGGCGAGGACGTCGCGCGGGTCAGCCTCGAGGTCTTTCAGGGCGCATTCGACATCGCCGGCGGCGGTGCGTACGGCAACAAGGAGCACCCGCGCACCAAGGAGCAGGCCGACTACAACCTCAAATACCTGAGCGCGGTCGCCCTGCTCGACGGGGGAGTCGGTCCCGAACAGCTTGAGACCGAACGGGTTCTGCGCGCCGACGTTCAGGACCTCTTGTCGCGGGTGGACGTCACGGCGGCCGACGATTTGACCGCGGACTATCCGCAGCGCACGGCGGCGCGGGTGCACCTCAGGACGCACGACGGACGCGAATTCAGCCGCGAGCAGGACGATTACGAGGGATCACCCACCCGTCCGATGTCCTGGGATCGCGTGGTGGACAAATTTTGGTGGCTCACCGGGCCCTTTTGCGAGCGGGCGCTGGGTGACGAGATCATCGCGGCGGTCGCACGGCTCGACGAGATTCCCGTCGCCACGCTCACCGGACTGCTCGGCGCCGTGAGCCCCACCGCCCGGCGACCGCGCAGCGGGCCGCGCTTCTGACGCGCGCCCCCTTGCGCGTCCGGGCACGCGCGGTCGATGATCGGCCATGCCCAAAGAACGTGGCCTCAATCGGTGGGAGCTGGTTACCTGCGCGCTCGCGGGACACGTCACCTACGCGCCCGACGAGCACGCGCTCGCGCAGCGCCTGAGCGGCACCACCGGTCTGGGTGAGGCATGGCGCTGTCTGCGGTGCGGTGAATTCACCGTCGGCCCGCCGCACGGACGCGGTCACGCCGAGGACGCGCCGATGATCATGCGCGGCAAGGCCTTACGCCAGGCCATCATCATTCGGGCCCTGGCGGTGGAACGCCTGTTCCGTGCGGTCGTGATCGTCCTGGCGGCCTATGCGGTGTGGAAGTTTCGCGGAGCGCGGGGCGCCATTCAGGCCACCCTCGACCGGGACCTGCCGATCTTCCGCGCCGCCGGCTTCAAGGTCGATCAGATGACCATCGTGCACGAACTGGAAAAGGCGTTGGCGGCCAAGCCGTCCACCCTGGCGTTGCTGACCCTGATGCTGGCGGGCTATGCACTGCTGGAGGTCGTCGAAGGCGTCGGCCTGTGGCTGCTGAAACGCTGGGGCGAATACTTCGCGGTGATCGCCACCTCGGTCTTCCTACCGCTGGAGATCCACGACCTGGCCAAGGGCATCACGATGACGCGGGTGGTGACGTTCACCATCAACGTGGCCGCGGTGATCTATCTGCTGATCTCCAAACGCCTGTTCGGCCTGCGCGGTGGGCGCAGGGCCTACGACGCGGAACGGCGCGGCGAGCAGCTGCTCGACGTCGAGCGGGCCGCGACCAGGACCTGAATCTGCGGCACGGTCCGCTATTCCGCGGCCGGCCTGGGATGAATGAAAATACCCTCGGCCTCCACGGTGACGCCGTGCTCGTCGGCCAGGTGACCGACGGCGAACGTCTTGACGCCCTCCACACGCTCGACATGAGCCTGGGCCCGCAGTGGCCGTCCCAGCGCCGTGGGGCGCCGGTACCGCAGCGTGAGCGTGCCGGTGAACGCGGGCTTGTCGGGCTGGTGCGCGGTCGCGCCCAGCACATGATCGAGCACCAGCGCGCACACGCCGCCGTGCACGGTGTCCGGCGGGCCCTCGTAGGCGGCGCCCAGCACGAACTCCGACCACACCAGTCCGTCGGGTTCGTGATGGATGACCAGCGGCGGTGCGATCGGGTTGCGCAGGCCCACCACCGCGTTGCCCCACGCGATGGTCTGGCCATCGGGATTGCGGTGCACGCCGAACGGCCCGGGCTTCAACGCCCCGCTCAATTCCGCTGCCGCACTGTCGATCTTGGACGTGGCCGCCGCCACCGCCGCGGCGCCGGCCTCGGTGCGGATGCTGATATCGATGAGCCGGCGAAGCGATTCGGCCAGCGGCGCGTAGACCGACTCGAGCTCGCCGAAGTCGATGCAGGGCGTTTGGTCATGCATCTTCGCAACTTAACTCAGGTGTCCACCCAGCGGGCGGCGCCCCTCGGAAGCGTCCGGCGGGCTGGGCATACTGCCTGGGGAAGGAGGACCTCGATGGGGACCTACGCGATCACCGGATCGGCGTCCGGGATGGGGCGCGAGACCGCGCAGCGCCTCCGGGACGGCGGGCACACCGTCATCGGAGTCGACATCAAGGACGCCGACGTCGTCGCCGATCTGTCGACGCCACACGGGCGTAGCGAGGCCGTCGAGCGCGTCCTGGCGGCATCGGGCGGCAGGCTCGACGGCGCCGTGCTTGCGGCCGGACTCGGGCCCAGTCCCGGGCCGGATCGCCTTCGCCAGATCGCCCAGGTCAACTATTTCGGGGTCGTCGACTTACTGACCGCCTGGCGGGCGGCGCTGGCGGCCTCCGGGCGCGCCAAAGCCGTTGTCGTCGCCAGTAATTCGACGACGACCGTGCCCGCGGTGCCCCGCCGGGCCGTGAGGTCCCTGCTCGCGCACGACGCCGACAAGGCGTTGCGCTCGGTGCGGCTGTTCGGACCGGCCGCGCCGACCATGATGTACGCGGCCTCGAAAATCGCTGTCAGCCGTTGGGTGCGGCGGCATGCGGTGCTGCCCGAGTGGGCCGGGTCCGGCGTGCGCCTCAACGCCCTGGCGCCGGGTGCGATCATGACTCCGCTTCTGGCCGAACAGTTGTCGGACCCGCGGCAGGCCAAGGCCGTCGAATCGTTTCCGGTCCCGGTCGGTGGTTTCGGCGACCCGGGGCAGATGGCAGAGTGGATGTGCTTCATGTTGTCGGACGCCGCCGACTTCCTGTGCGGCACGGTCATATTCGTCGACGGCGGCACCGATGCCTATTTCCGGTCCGACGACTGGCCGAAGGCCGTGCCGGTGGGCCGATTGTCCGGGTACCTGCGCCGGTTCAGGGCCTTTCCATAAATTCTGCTGTTGCGTGCCTTTCGATATACCGGGAATGTGCGCTATCCCACAGCGCGGCTTTTCGTGACGTTTACCTCGGCGCGGCGTCCACGCAAAACGGCTGTGGTGCAATTGAATGAATCGGCGCACGGCCGAAAAACAAAGGATCAACTGTGACCACTCTTCCGTCCTGGGTCAGCCAGGGCTCCGCCAACCTCGACGTGGGCGCGCCCCTGAAGGCGCGCGCCTGCGACGCGCTGTACGCGGTCCTCGGCAGCAAGCGGCGCCCGGGGGCCACCGCCCCGCGCATCATGCCCAGGGGCGTCGAACGCTGCTGACGTCCGTCGGTCAGACTGGCAACGGTGCCTGAATACGCGAAGCACGACGACTACTGGAACCACAATTCCGCCTATCACCCGTGGCTGGTCGGCCTCGCCGCGCGGCGGCACGGCGATGTCTTCGACGTCGGGTGCGGCGAAGGGCTGCTGGCCCAGCGGTTGGCCGCGGTGTCCCGCAGCGTTGTCGGCATCGATGCCGACCCGGTCTCGGTGTGGCGCGCGGCGCAGCGATTGCAGTCCATCGACAACGCGTCGGTGGAACATGGGCGGTTCGAGGACCTCGATGGGGCCGAGCGGCGCTACGACCTGATCACCTTTGTGGCCAGTCTGCATCACCTGCCGCTGCGCGATGCCCTGCACAAAGCGCGTCAAATGCTGCGGCCCGCCGGGCAACTGGCCGTCGTCGGGCTGTCCGCCAACAAGAGCATCGCCGACTGGGTGTGGGCCGGCCTGTGCGTGCCGGGGGCGCGCGTCGGCGGGTTACTGCATCGGGAGACCCGCGACATCGGGGTGCCCGTTGCCGATCCCCGGGAGGGCCTCGACGAGATCCGGCGTGTCGCCGCCGACGTCTTACCCGGGGCCGCCATCCGGCGGGGCCTCTATTACCGTTACCGCCTACTGTGGCGAAACCGCTGAGCGCGTTGCCTTTTCGCGTTCGCGCCGGCGCGCCCGGGACGCCCGCAGGTTGACGGCGTTGCCGCACGTCTTGACGTCGTGCCAGACCCCGCTGTTGTTCTTCGAGCGGTCGTAGAACGTCGACCCGCACCGGTGGTTGTGGCAGCGCTTGATCCGCCGCCAGGTGTCGGCGTGCTGGCTCAGCAGGATTTCGCCCCACAACGCCGAGGCCAACCAGCGCCACCCGTTGCCGCTGGGATCAAGCCGCACCTCACCGGCATCGGACAGCCCGAAGGACGCGACGACACCGTGGGCGCCCCGAGACCTCGGCGGTTCGCCGTCCACCATCCGCTCGATGGTGGACCGCACCGCGCGAAGCCTGCCTAAATCCGCCTCACCCAGCTCCGGTGGCGACACGTCCACGCCGCGCGCGGACGACCAGGCCCGCACCGCGGCGTCCGCCCACTCGCGCGCCTGGCCCGGGTCGGCCAGCAGGTCCGGTCCGTACCCGTCGACGCCCCTCGTGTTGAGGAAGTCCTGGACCAAGCCCAGGCCTCCAGGCGCCGCGGCGCAGCCGTATCGCTGTGACGCAATCCACGATGAAGACATAGGCAAATACTACTTGACTGCGTCGCTGCCGACAACTAGCTTGACGTAATCAAAGCAATTTTGCCTCAGTCAAAGGAGCAGGATCATGGTCAACGTCAACGGAGCGGCCGTGGTGGTCACCGGCGGGCAGCGCGGTCTCGGCAAGGCCATCGTGGCCGAGTTGTTGGACAGGGGCGCGGCGAAGATCTACGCGACGGCGCGGGTGCCGAAGCCCAGTGAGGACCCCCGCGTGATCGGCGTCGAATTGGACGTTACCCGGCCGGACTCGGTGGCCGCGCTGGCGACGACGGCGGCCGACGCAGAAATCGTCATCAACAATGCCGGCGTTCTCGGCGCCCGGACCCTGCTCGACAGCGACATCGAAGAGGTGCGAGCGGTCTTCGAGACGAACTACTTCGGCGCGCTGCGCGTCGCCAAGGCATTCGCACCCGTCCTGGCCGACAACGGCGGTGGTGCCCTCGTCGACATCGCCTCGATCCTGTCCTGGATGCCCGGATCCGGTGGGTACGGCGACTCCAAGGCCGCCCTGTGGTCGATGACGAATTCCCTGCGTGCCGAACTGGAGAAGCAGGGCACCCTGGTCATTGCCGCGCATCTCAGCTTCACCGACACCGACATGACCTCCGGCTTCGACGCGCCCAAGAACGACCCGCGCCAGGTGGCACGCGCGATCGTCGACGGCATCGAGGCGGACGACAAGGAGGTGCTGGCCGACGACGATACCCGCTACGTGAAGGCGGCGCTGGCCGGACCGGTCGAGGCGCTGCCCCGGATGCCGTGAACCGCCCGGCTCGACGTGGCCCGGCGCGGCGGGCGGCGCTCCGTGTTTGGATAGCGGTATGTCCGATACCGAACGCATCGTGACCGCCACCCGGGTCATGTCGGCCAACGCCGCGCGGATCTTCGAACTGATCGCCGACCCGTCGCGCCAGCCGAGCTGGGACGGCAACGGCAATCTGGCGTCATCGGCGCCCGGTCAGCGCGTGCGCGCAGTGGGTGACGTGTTCAAGACCACGCTGACCAACGGCGCGGTGCGGGAGAACCATGTCACCGAGTTCGTCGAGGGCAGCAAAATCGCTTGGCGCCCAGCCGAACCCGGCAAGCAGCCGCCCGGTCACCTGTGGCGCTGGGAGCTCAGCCCGGTCAACGCCGAGCTGACCACGGTGACCCACACGTACGACTGGACGGAGCTGACCGACGCCACCCGCCTCGAGCGCGCCCGCGCGACGACGACGGACATGCTGCGCGAGTCGATGGATCGGCTCGCCGCGCTGGCGCAGAGCGCCGAATAACAAGCCGCCCGGAAAAGTCAGCCCAGCTTGGCGCGCACCCACTGGAAGGTGCCGACGTTCTTGACCCGAACGCTGCTAAATCCGTTGTCTTCCAAGGTGTCGCCGATCTCGTCGTCGTCGAACGCGTGCGCCCCGACGTTGGGCAGCAGCTGCCAATAGCGGGCCAGCCGCCCGGCCGTCGGGACCATGATCGCCACCCTGCCCCCGGGCCGCAGCACCCGCGCGATCTCGGCGAGCGCGGCCTTCGGGTCCGGAACCAGTTGCAGCACGGCGGTCGACACCGCCGCGTCGAAGGTGTTGTCGCGCAGCGGAAGTCGCTGCGCATCGGCCTTGATGAAGCCGACCTGGGGCCCGGCCTCATTGCGGACGGCGCGGGCGAGCATCGGCTCGGAGATGTCGACGCCGAGGGCCAGCCCGTCGGGTCCGGCGGCCCGCGCCAGCGACGCGGTGACGTTGCCCGGTCCCGAGCCGACGTCCAGCGCGATACCGCCGGGCGGGATTTGCAACCACTCGAGCGGCAGCTGCCAGGCGCTGATCCACTGGCGAGCGAAGGCCTGGGCGTTGTCGTAGAGCATCGACCCGACTCGTGACGCCCACGCGGCCTGGATCGGGCCGGTGTTCTTCCCCACGCCGTCGTCGCCGGCCGAACCGGAGCCGAGCAGGTCGAGATAGCCGTGACTGACGTCGGGATCGGCCGGCGGATCGATGAGCAGGTCCAGTGCCCGCCGCAGCGCGGGAGGCAGCGTGATGTCCACGTCGGTCATGCGTAACTCCTTCGGGCAGCAGCCCCGAGCTGGACGCCAAATCGCACAGTGGGCTGGCGAAGATTCCCCCGTTGGGCAGCCTACGCCGCGCGCGGGGTTACCGGCGGACGGCGGCGTGCTCGCGGACGAGGGCGTAGAGGCGCCAGTAGCCCGGCACGCCCTTGAGGGCGGACTCGCCCCGGTCGCCGAAGCGGTGCCGCGATCCGGTGACGATGTCGCGCAGCGTCGAGGACACCAAGACCTCGCTCGGCCCGGCGAGGGCCGCCACCCGCGCGCCGATGTGCACGGCCATGCCGGCGATGTCGTCCTTGCCGGCGCCGCGCACCTCGACATCGCCGGCGTGGATGCCGACCCGCACCTCGATGCCCAGCACTTGCACCGCGTCCACGAGAGCGTCGGCGCAGGCGAGCGCGGCGCTCGGGCTGCTGAACGTCGCGACGAATCCGTCCCCGGCGGTGTTGACCTCGCGGCCGCCGAAGCGCTGCAGTTCGTGCCGCACGATCCTGTCGTGGTTGTCCAGCAGGTCGCGCCAGCGGTAATCGCCGAGCTCGGCGGCGCGCTCGGTCGACCCGACGATGTCGGTGAACACGATGGTCGTGAGCAGCCGCTCGGCGTCAGAGGCGCCGCGGATCCCGGTGATGAACTCCTCGATCTCGTCCAGCATCGGCCCGGTGTCGCCCACCCAGTACAGGACGTCTTCGCCGGGGAGCTCGACCAGGCGCGACCCGGGGATGCGCTCGGCGAGGTAGCGCGCGTGCCCGACGGGGCTGAACCGCGGGTTGTCCCGGTGCAGGATCAGCGTCGGCACGCCGACCCGGTCCAGCCGGTCGCGCACGTCGCCCTCGCGGATCTTGCCGATGAACGCGCGCGCCATGCTGGGCGACGCCGCCCGGTTGCCGGCCATGTCCCACCACGACCGGAACGCGTCGTCGTGCGCGACGCTGGGGGCGATGATGCCGAGGATGTCGAAGCCCCGCTCGACGGCGTCCGGCTCGATGGCGACGGTGGTGTAGGGGTCGGCCTCGGCGAGATCGGAGCCGAACGGGTAGTCGGGGGCGCGCAGCGTGCGCGCCTGGCCGTTCACGATCACCAGGCTGTTCACCCGCTCGGGGAAATCGGCGGCGAGAACCACCCCGGCCAGCGACGTGAAGCTCGGAGCCAAGATCGTCGCGCGCTCGCATCCGACCGCGTTCATGACCGCGATCGCGTCGTTGGCCCAGGATTCCGCGCCGATCATGTCCAGCGACGGGACCCGGGAGGACAGCCCGATCCCGCGTTGGTCGAAGCGGATCACCCGGCAGAAGGACGCCAGGCGCCGATGAAAGCGGTACATCGACGGCTCGCTGTCGACGCAGTCGATGGGGATGAACGGGCCCGGCAGCACGAGCAGGTCGATCGGGCCATCGCCGAAGACCTGATAGGCGATGTCGATCTCGCCGCAACTGGCATACCGGGTCCGTGGAGCCGCAGAACTCCCAGCCACGGGTCGAGCGTAGTTCAGGGCACCGACACCGCAACGGCCTTCAGGGGCCGATGATCGGAACCAGATAGCGGGCGGCGTACTCGCGCACTGCCGCCGGGTCCGAGGTGTCGAGCCGGTCGGTGGGAAAGACGATGATGCCGAGCGCGACGCGCAGCAGGATGTCGGCGACGTTGTCCAGGTCGGTCCCGGACATCTCGGCGCCGCACCGCCGCAGGGTATGGGCGATCCCGTCGGCGAACTGGCGGATCGGGAACACGTGCGACCGGGAGAACATCCCGAACAGCTCCGGCTCGCTTTCGGCGATCCGCGAATACAGCGGCGAGTCCTGCACCAGGCGCACCCCGAGCGCGAACGCCTCGACCACGGCCTCCCGCGGATCACACCCCGCCGTGGCCTGATCGAGCGTGCTGAAGAACAGCTCGGCCTCGCGCCGCACTACCTGCCCGAACAGCTTCTCCTTGGTCGGAAAACGGCGATAGATGGTGCTGCGGCTGACCCCGGCCCGGGTGGCGACGTCGTCGATATTGGCCCGACGCACGCCGTAGGTCTCGAACACGCCGCGCGCGGTGTCCAGGATGGTGCGATCGAGATCGGTCAGCGCCTCGGCGGAAGCGGAGTGAGAGGCCGAGCCCGGTTCGGACTGCATGATTGGCGGCATCGTATCAACTCTCCGGCACGGTTCATCGGCGCTTTTCGGCGCGAGGAAAGCGGCGCGGCCCACCGGCGATGTGCGAGGCCGCGGGACGGCTGCTAGGCTCTGAAACAAAGATACGACTTTGTGTCACTGGTTCACAACGCGTGGCCGGCTCAGCGCGTGCATGAGGAGGTGGGCATGACCGCCCAGAACGACGAACTCGCCGCCCCGAGCGCGGGATCGCGTTTCGACAGCGGCGTGCGCGAGGCCGTGCCCATGCCCACCGACGGCCCCGACTGGTCGGCCACCGACGACACGTCACCGCGCCTGGGGCCCGATTCGTTGATCTGGAAGTTCTACGGAGACAACCGAACCCAGCTGTTCGGATTCCAGCGCACCGCCGGGGTCGAGAACTGCATCGAGCAGCTCGCGCAGGGCGTGCTGGACCACTCCGTGATCTTCAGCGACACGCTGGGCCGGGCCAAGCGGACCGCGCCTCCGCTGATGAACACGGTCTACTCCGAGGACCCCCACGAGTGGGGGCGAAAGGTGCGGGACTTCCACAAGACCATCAAGGGCACGATCAGCGACGGCTCGCGGTATCACGCGTTGAACCCGGAGCTATTCTACTGGGCCCACGCCAGCTTCGTCGACCAGGTCATCTACAACACCGACACCTTCATCCGGCGGCTGTCACACGCCGAGAAGGAGCAGATCTTCAACGAGGGCAAGGTCTGGTACAGCCTCTACGGCGTCAGCGACCGCGGCCAGCCGCAGACCTACGACGACTTCGTGGCCTACTGGGACGAGATGCTGGACCGGTTCGTCCCGCACAAGACCGTGCTGTACGGCACCGGCTACATCCGCAAGGGCATCCCGGGCCCGCGCTGGATGCCCAAGCCGATCTGGAACGTGGTGTCGGCTCCGCTGAACGCCTATACCAGGCTGGTCGTCGTCGGAACGCTGCCGCCGCAGATGCGCGAGGTGTGCCAGCTGCACTGGGATGCCAAGAAGGAGAAGCGATTCCAGCGCTTCGCCGGGGTCATCCGGGCGCTCAACCCGCTGATCAACCGACTCCCCGTCAAGGCGCTCTACACCCCTTGGGCGGCCCGGGCGTGGGCCCGCGCCGGCGTCGACCCGCGGAAGTTGCACAACCGGGCCGCCGCGGCATAATCCCGCCTCCGGCGGCCCGCCCTCCCAGGGTGCCGGCCGTGACATCGCGCGGGTGGATAGGGCATCGTGGTTAGCCGGCTTCCCAACGGGGCATTCCGCTGCGTCGGTCGGGTGTGCCGGTCGAGCGAATCCGAAGGAGAACCGCGATGCAAATGACGGGCAATACGGTTCTGGTCACCGGCGGTGGTAGCGGAATCGGCCGCGGTCTGGCCGAATCTTTTCACCGGCTGGGCAACCAGGTGATCATCGCCGCCCGACGCAGCGACCAGCTACGGGCCGTCGCAGAGGCCAACCCGGGCATCCAAACCCTGTCGCTCGATCAGGGTGACGCCGCCGACATCCGGCGGTTCGCCACCGAGGTGACCGACCACTACCCGGACCTCAATGTGCTGATCAACAACGCCGGCATCCAGCGGGTCGAGGACCTCACCAGCGGCAATGTCGGCCTGGCCGAGCAGTCCGTCGCCATCAATCTGCTGGGCCCCATGCGGCTGACCGCGTCGTTGCTGCCGGCGCTGCTGCGCAAGTCGCACGCCACCATCCTCAACGTCACGTCGGGCCTGGCGTTCATGCCCAGCGCGCTTACCCCCACCTACTGCGCCTCCAAGGCGGCGCTGCACTCCTACACCGAATCGCTGCGCTTCCAGCTGCGCGACACCTCGGTCCAGGTGATCGAGATCATCCCGCCGCACGTGCGCACCGCCCTGCAGGGCGAGCGGGGATTCGATCCCAGGGCGATGCCGCTCGACGAGTACATCACCGAGACGATGACGCTGCTGCAGACGCAGCCACAGGCCAACGAGATCGTGGTGGAGCGCGTCAAGATGTTCCGCTACGCCGAGCGTGACGGCACCTACGACGACATCTATCCGCGGTTCAACGAGACGATCACCGCCATGTTCGGCAGCTAGCGCCGCCCCCTGTACGCCCGCGGGGCGCGGGCCGAGACCCCGTGTGACACAGGGCGATAAAACCCCGCCAGCGGGTTAGCCGCTCACTCTCCGAAACCGCCGTGCGGCGACGCGACCGACATCGCGCCGGGGCTACCCATGCCGAGGTGGCTGGAGGCGAAGGCGACGCCTTTGTCGATGATGGAGCCGTCGTCGGCGTAGGTGTTGTGGGCGGCGAAGTTCATGCCGTCGGAGCAGACGGGGTCTTCGGTGGCGCAGACTTTGAGGGTTTTGTCTTGGTAGGCGGGTCCGATGACGACGGGGGGTTCGCCGAGGAAGTTCATGGCGCGCACGTTGGGCATGCCGAAGAGCACGACTGAGGAGACGTGGTTGGCGACGTCGGGGGACAGGGGTTTGGGGACGGTGGCGGGGTCGATGCCTTCGGGGACGGCGGCGGAGGTGACAAAGCCCATGACGGCGGCGCCTTGGGAGTAGCCGCCGAGGACCATTTTGGTGTTGGGGCAGTCATGGGCCATGGAGACGACGTGGGCGCCGGCGTCGCGGATGCCGTCGATGCCGGTGTCCCATTGGTCGGTGGCGGGGTAGTTGACGGGGTAGACGTCGAAGGAGCGGTCGCCGACGCGTTGGTGCAGGGCGTCGACGAAGGCTTGGCCGGTGGGGCCGACGCCGGGTTCTTCGCCGGTGCCGCGGGCGAAGACCACTTGCACGTCGGGACATTGGGCCGCGGCGGTGGGGATGAGGGAACCGGAGACGGCCGAGGCGGCCATGCCCGACGCGGCGATAACTACTGCTGGACCAACGGAACGAACCATGTGACGCGCAAACATGCCGCCATTGTGCCCATTCGACACGCGGCCTAAACAAAGGAAACGCCGAAATTACCGTGTTCTCATAAAAGAACCGCCGCTGCTGCGGTCGGAGCGAGATCGGTTGTGCGCGGCGCTCATCCGGCATGAGCGCCCGGCACCTTGCGTCCCGCCCCTCACTGCGAGTGCCACCGGGTCGTCACGGCCGGGCCGAAGCGCGGACCCGGGCCGCAATGTGGTCTGCTACTTGTAGTTACGGGTCGGGACACGGTTGAGCAGCAGCCACGTCCCGGCCAGCGGCTCGAATGAATGCGGCAGCGATGTTGAACGCAGTAGCCCAGGCCCTCAACGCGGTCCTCACCGCGGCGGGCGACCACGTGGCAAATCCGGCGCGGGTGTCGGATCCCGACAAGCTGCGTGCCGCCACCTCCGGCAAGACCGCGTTGGTGACCGGCGCCTCCTACGGCATCGGCGAGGCGACCGCGCGCAGGCTGGCGGCCGCCGGCGCGACCGTGCTGGCGGTCGCCCGGTCCGAGGAGAGGCTCGGGGACCTGACGGCGTCGATCAACGCCGGCGGCGGGCACGCGGTCGCCTACCCGACCGACCTCACCGACGAATCCGCGGTGAGCGGCCTGGCCAAGCAGATCACCGAGGAGCACGGCCCGCTCGACATCGTGGTGAGCAACGCGGGCAAGTCGCTGCGCCGCTCGCTGCACCACCAGTACGACCGCCCGCACGACTTCCAGCGCACCATCGACATCAACTACCTGGGGCCCGTCCGGCTGCTGCTGGGACTCGTGCCCGCGATGCGCGACAACGGCAGCGGGCACATCGTGAACGTGTCCAGCGTCGGCGTGCGGGTGGCGCCGGGCCCGCAGTGGGGCGCCTATCAGGCATCGAAGGGGGCGTTCGACCGCTGGCTGCGCAGCGTGGCTCCGGAGCTGCACGCGGACGGCGTCGACGTCACGACCATCTACTTCGCGCTGGTCCGCACCCGCATGATCGCGCCCACGCCCCTCCTCGGCCGGTTCCCCGGCCTGTCACCGGATGACGCCGCCGACGTCATCGCGAAAGCTGTCATCGAGCGGCCCCGCACCCTGGAGCCGCCCTGGGTGCTGCCGGCCGAGTTTGCCTCGGTGCTGTTGGCCGGGCCGGCCGACCACGCCGCCCGGCTATGGCACCGCCGATTCCTCACCGATGCCGACGGGGGCGACCGTGACCACTGACCGCGTCGCCACCACCGCCGTCCGCGCCCTGGTGCACTCCGGCCTGCTCACCCCGCCGTCGCCGACGGCGGGCGTGCGGCTGCTTCGCGAGGCGCGCCGGGGCGGCACGAACCCCTACACGCTGCTGGCGGTCACGGCGGCCCGCTGGCCCGACCGCACGGCGATCGTCGACGACGACGGCGCCCTGAGCTACCGCGAACTGCAACGCGAAACCGAGTCCCTGGCGCGGCGGTTGGCCGCGGACGGGGTCGCGCCCGGCCGCGCGGTCGGGGTCATGTGCCGCAACGGGCGCGGCTTCGTCGCCGGTGTCTTCGCCGCCGCGCTGCTGGGCGCCGACGTCGTCCCGGTCAGTACGGAGTTCCGCAGCGACGCGCTGGCGGCCGCCGTGCAGGCCCACCGCATCTCAACGATGGTCGCCGACAACGAATTCGCCGAGCGGATACGGGCCGCCGACGACTCGGTCGCCACGGTCGACCCGGCCACGGTCACCGCCGAGGAGGGCGCCCGGCGGCCGCGGGTGGCCGCGCCCGGCCGTATCGTGCTGCTGACGTCGGGCACCACCGGCAAACCCAAAGGGGTGCCGCGCGCACCGCAGCTGCGCTCCGCCGTGGGGGTCTGGGTAACCATCCTTGACCGCACCCGGTTGCGTACCGGTTCGCGAATCTCGGTGGCAATGCCGATGTTTCACGGCCTGGGGCTCGGCATGCTGATGCTGACGATCGCCCTCGGCGGCACCGTGCTCACGCATCGCCAGTTCGACGCCGAGGCCGCGCTCGCCCAGGCGTCGCTGCACCGCGCCGACGCCTTCACCGCGGTGCCCGTCGTCCTCGCGCGCATCCTCGACCTGCCCGAGCGGGTTCGGGCGCGTAACCCGGTGCCGCACCTGCGCGTGGTGATGTCCAGCGGCGACCGCATGGATCCCACGCTGGGGCAGCGGTTCATGGACACCTACGGGGAGATCCTCTACAACGGCTACGGCTCCACCGAGGTCGGCATCGGATCCCTTGCGACGCCCGCGGACCTGCGCGAGGCCCCCGAAACCGTCGGGCGGCCGGTGGCGGGCTGCCCGGTGCGGATCCTCAACAAGAGCGACCGACCGGTGGGGCCGCGGGTGACCGGACGCATCTTCGTCGGCGGCGACCTGGCCGGCAAGGGCTACACCGAAGGCGCCGGGGAAGCCAAGGCCGTCGTCGACGGCATGACGAGCACCGGCGACATGGGCTACCTCGACAACGCCGGCCGCCTGTTCATCGTCGGCCGCGAAGACGACATGATCATCTCGGGCGGCGAGAACGTCTATCCGCGCGCGGTCGAAAACGCGCTCGCCCGCCACCCCGCCGTCGCCGACAACGTGGTGATCGGCGTCCCCGACGAGCGGTTCGGCCAACGGTTGGTGGCGTTCGTGGTGGCGCGGCCCGGCAGCGACATCGACGTGCCGGAGCTCCGGGAGTACTTGAAGAGCCGCGTCTCGCGCTTCGAACAACCCCGCGACATCAACGTCGTAGACCGCATCCCGCGCAACCCGACCGGCAAGGTGCTGCGCAGGGAGCTGTCCGGCTGAACAGGATCGTCCGGCTCCTTACTCGCGCCGCTCCACGGCGCTCGCCGTCGCCGGACCGCGCGATCACTCCTCGGCGGGCTCCAACGCGGCGACCTGCTTGGCCAGCCAGTTGGGCGCCAGCGCCGAGATCACGGTGGCGCCCGCGGTGGAACCCAGCACCCCCGACCAGGCGACCGGACCCAGGGGCGTGCAGCCGAAGAACTGGCTGAGCACCGGGGTCTGCACGATGCCGACCAGCACACCGGCGCTGCCCAGCGCGGTCGCGATCACCAGCGGGCTGTGCCGGCGGGTCAGCAGCGTCTGCGCCAGCTGCGTCGTCACCAGGGCGGTCAAACCCATTGTCGCCGTGCGGCGTTCGGTGCCCGGCGTCCAGCGCCCGATGGCCCAGGCCGCCGTCGCCCCGGCCGCGGTCACCGCGCCGCGGGTGACGATCTGGCGCATCAGCGGCGCGTCGAGGGAAGGCGTGGGCCCGGTCAGCACCGCGCGCCGGTGCTGCCGGCGCGCCTCCTCGGCCGCCTCGGGCGACGCCTCCTCGGCTTCGTCGGGCTCGACGTATTGCGACGTGACCGCCACCGCGAGCGCGGGGAACATGTCGGTGAGCAGGTTGACCAGCAGCAGCTGGCGGGTGCCCACCGGTGCACGGCCGGCGCCGAAGGCGGTGCCGATGATGGTGAACAGCACTTCACCGACGTTGCCGCCGACCAGAATCGTCACGGCGTCCCGGACGCCCGCCCACATGCTGCGGCCCTCGACCAGGGCGTCCATCAGCACGCCCAGATCCTCGTCGGTCAAGACGATGTCCGCGGCGCCGCGGGCGGCCGACGAACCGCGCCCGCTCACCCCGATCCCCACGTCGGCCATCCGGATCGCCGCGGCGTCGTTGGCGCCGTCGCCGACCATCGCGGTCACCCGCCCGCAGCGCTGCAGCGCGGCCACGATCTGCACCTTCTGCTCCGGGCTGACGCGGGCGAAGACCTGCACGTCGGCGACCATCTTGGAGCACGCGTCCTCGTCGAGCCCGGCGAGTTCGGCGCCGGTGATCACCCGCGCGTCCGCGGGCAGGCCCAGCTGCCGGGCGATCGCCCGCGCGGTGATGGGGTGGTCGCCGGTGATCAGCACGACGTCGCGGTCGGCGTCGGTGAGCGCCTCGATCAACGGGCGCGCCGACGCCCGGGCGGTGTCCGCCAAGCCCACGTAGCCGAGCAGCTCGAGGTCCTCGGCCGCGGCGTCCACGGCGTCGGCGTCGGTGTCGTCGTCGTCGGTCTCGTGCTTCCAACCGCGCTGCGCCACCGCGAGCACCCGCAGGCCCTGTTCGGCGAGACCGCGGACGACGCCCTCGGCCCGTTCCTGGTCGGCCTGCGGGTCGGCGAACCGGCAGCGCGGCAGGATGACCTCGGGCGCGCCCTTGAGGATCAGCACCGGCGCGTCGGCGGGATGCCCGTTGGAGCTACCCAGCGCGCCGATCGCGGCGGCGAAGCCGCGACTGGACTCGAAGGGCACCTCGGCGATCATCGTCCAGTCCGAATCGCCATGGCCGTTCAGCGAATTCGCGGCGGTGAGGATAGCCTCGTCGGTGGCGTGGGCATGGCCCTGGCCGTCCTGCGGCTGGGCGGACGCCCGCGCGGCGGCCCGCAGCAGCCCCGCCGATTGCGGATCGGTCAGTTGGGGCAGCGGGTCGTGCGGGTCGACCCCGACCGGCACGGCGCACACCACGCGTAGCCGGTTCTCGGTGAGCGTGCCGGTCTTGTCGAAACAGATGGTGTCGACGCGGCCCAGCGCTTCGATGGTGCGCGGCGCGCGGACCAGCGCGCCGCGGGCCGTCAGCCGCTGGGCGGCCGAGAGCTGGGAGAGGGTGGCCACCAGGGGCAGCCCCTCCGGCACGGCGGCCACCGCGATCGCGACGCCGTCGGCCACCGCCTGGCGCAGCGGGGCGCGGCGCAGCAGCGCCAACGCCGACACCGTCGCACCTCCGGCCAGCGTCAGCGGCAGCACCTTGCTGGTGAGTTCCCGCAGCCGCGCCTGGATTCCGGCCGCCGTCTCGACGTCGGCGACCGCCGAAATCGCGCGGTGCGCGGCGGTCCCGACGCCGGTGGCCACCACGATCGCCCGGGCGTGGCCGGCCACGATGGTGCTGCCCTCGAAGAGCATGCTGGCCCGGTCGGGGTCGTTGACGGCGACGGGGTCCACCTGCTTGTCCACCGGCAGCGACTCGCCGGTGAGCAGGGACTCGTCGACCTCGAGGTCCTCGGCCACCAACAGGCGGGCGTCGGCCGGCACCACCTCGGGGGCGGCCAGATCGATGACGTCGCCGGGCCGCAGCGACTTCGCGGACACCGTCGCCGTGCGGGTGGCGTGCTTGGCCGCCTCGAGCCGGCGGCGCGTCGTTGCGACCGCGGGGACGACCACCCGGCGCACCATCTGGTCCTGCTCGGCGAACAGCTCGGCGGCCGCGGATTCGGCCCGCAGACGTTGCGCCCCACCGGTTATCGCGTTGACGGTCATGACTCCCGCGACCAGCAGCGCGTCGATGTTGCTGCCGACGATCGCCGACGCGGCCGCCCCGACGGCCAGGATCGGGGTCAGCGGATCGGCGAGCTCGGTCCGGGTCGCCGACGCCAGCCGGGCCATGTTGTGCAGCGGCTTGCGCAGGGGCGCCAGGCCCGGGCTGTAGGACAGGTCGTCGAGACGGCGCCGCCACGAGGGTTCGGTCTCGACGGCCAGCGGCCGCGCGCCGCCGGCGAGCCGCGAATAGACGATCTCGGGATCCAGTGCGTGCCAGGCGGTCAGCGGTTGGGGGGTCGGGTCGGGCAGCCGCAGCACCCGGGTGGCCGAGAACGTTCCGGCCACCAGGGCCGTGGCCGCCGCGGCGTTGACCGGGTTGAGCCAGCGCCGAAAGCTCACCGGGTTGGTGGTCTTCTCCTGCTCACCGGTGACCAGCAGCAGCCCGGCCAGCGTGGTGCCGCCCTGGGCCAGGTGCACCGCCGACTCGCTGGCCGATCGGGCCACCGGAATCGCCGAGAGGATCCGCACCGCGTCGGCCAGGTCGGTACCGGTGATGATGTCCGCGGTCCACGCCGTGGCGGCGCGCGGATCATCAAGCGCCACACCGACATCGGCGATCGCGAGCGCGGCCAGGGTGTCGGTCGACGCGAAGTCGCGGTGCAGCGCGGTGATCAGCAGCACCGGTCCGCGATCGGCCCGCAGCTCGCGGACCACGTTCAACAGCGGGGTGCCGGGCGGGTGCGTCGCGCCGACGCTGGCGGTCAGGTCTTCGGTCCCCGCGACGTGGCGGAGCACCACCCGCGCGCCGGTGCGGTGCGCGGTCTGGAACAGCGGGATCGCGTACGGGTCGACCTCCCAGCCCACGTCGACGCTCCCGACGCATTCGCCGTCGACGATCAGGTCGGCGCTTTCCAGGCCCTGCGCGGGCGTGGCCGAAGGCCCTTGATTGCGAACCCATTTCAGTCGTGCACCGGTCGCCGGCAACTCGTCCGGGTCGGGCTCGGGCGCCTGTTCGCCGTGCAGCAGGGCGTCGGCGACCTCGTAGACCCGGTCGTCGTCCCAGCCGGGCGCGTCGCCGCGGACCCGCAGGACCGCGCGATGGTCGCCGCGCAGGGCGGCGCCGTCGATGACGACCACCTTCACCCGATCCAGGCGGCGCAGCGCGCCCGGGTCGAGAACCAGCTGTCCGGAATTGGCGAGCCCGCGGCCCAAAATCGCCGCGAACGCCTGTCGGCCCATGTGCGCGGCCCGCGGCACCCCGGCTTCGATGGCCGCGGCCGCGTCGTCGGTGCCGCCGCCGGCCACCAGCGCGCTGACCGCGGCGATCAGCGAGCCGTTCGCCGCGGAATCGACGTAGCTCTCCACCGGCCCGGCCATCGAGCCCTTCGCCTTGTCCATCGCCGCGTCGATGGTTCCCCCGACCACGACGTGCGAAGCCTCGCCGGCCGCCGCGGCCGCCCAGCTGTGCCGGGGCACCTCCGACTTGGCGGACGAGATGACCGGGACCACCGGGGCCTGTGGCCGTTGCGGCGAGGCCAGGTGGGGTTCCCGGTCCCGCCACACCCGGCGGTGCGCCGCCGCCTCGGAGACCTGCAGGGTGCGCTGGGTCAGGTCGAGCATCGGCGTGCCGAACGATTGCGTCAGGCCATGGGCGGCGGCCGTCGTGGCGGCCAGCGCGATGTCGGTGCCCACCCGGCCCAGCCGCTCCTCGAGGATCGAGACCATGCGCGGTTGATGGTTGATGAGCGCGGCCGCGGCCCGGGTGGTCTGCGGCGCCGCGGGCAGCCGGGTCACCCATCCGGTCACCGCGGCGCCCATCGCGATCAGATCCAGTGCCGCCGCGGTGAGAGGCACCAGAATCGCCAGGGGGTTGCCCGGGTCGGCGAAGGGCGCGGACGGCGTCGCCGCCTCCGACTTCGACCAGGTGATATCGGCGGCGATGGATGCGACGGTCGAGCGCACCTCGTCCAAGACGGCGTCGTGGTCCGCGCCGTCGGACAGTTCAACCACCAACCGGCCCAACGCACCCTCGACGTGCGCCTCGGCCACGCCCGGGATTCGGCGCACCGGCTCCTCGACGGCGGGCGCGTACTCGCCCCAGCGGGGGAACGGCAGCAACGGGTCCAGGTCCAGGTGCACGCGTTGCCCGCTGCGCCAGCGCACCGGCGGCGTGATCGGGGCGGCGGCGTTGTCGGTGGACGTGTCGGCACCGATTGCCCGGCCCGTGGTTTGAACCACCGATTGCAGGACGGGGCCCGCGAGCTCGGCGACCGGGCCGGCCAACGTCTGCAGCGCGCCGGCGGCCCCCGCCGCAGTCGACACGCCTGCCCGCACCACCTGCGCGGCTCCGCCGGCCACACCGGCGACGACGTCGGAAACGCCGGGAATCTTCACTCGTCACCCTTCAACTACGTCTCCCGCGCCTAATGATCCTGGCGTGTGAAGGACCTGTCCACACGTGGGGCGGGAAGGTAAACCGTCCGACGACATCGATGACGATGCGGGTCGATGCAGGTCGGGCTTCCCAAGATGGCAAGGGCTGCGATCACGTCCCTGGGACAAACATTACCGGGTTGAAGACAAACCAAACGCGCTGAACAAGTCGGGGTCGAGAAAGACGGTGATGCCGGCGATCCCGTCGCGACCGGGGGTCAAGACGTGGATCGAATGGGCCCGCAACACGTGATCGGCGGCGCGGCGGTACTCGGCGACGGCGGGTTGCGCGTTCGCGGCGGTCGGAACCATCGCGATGTCGCCGGGCTGCGCCACGGCACGCTCGGCAAGGAACTTCAGCACCGTGTCCCGGCCGGCGAACCACACTGGCAGGGGCGGCATTTCGAGTTTGACGTCCGCCTGCAGCAGCGCGGTCAGCGCCGCCATGTCCGCGTTTTCGAATGCCGCGCAATACCGGTCGAGCAGTTCGCGCCGCCGGGCGTTGCCCGGCTCGGCCATCTGTTCCTCGCTGGGGGACAGCTCGGCGAGGTGGGCCCGGGCGCGCTGTAGCGAACTGTTGACCGCGGCCGGCGTGGTCTCCAGAAGCTCGGCGACCTCGGCGGCGCTGAACTGCACGACGTCGCGCAGGATCAGCACCGCGCGCTGGCGCGCCGGAAGCTCCTGAAGGGCGGTCATCACGGCCAGCCGCACGCTCTGCTTCGCGGTGAAGTCCTCCTCGGGGCTCTTGAACATCATGTCGTCCGGGATGGGTTCGAGCCACGCGTGCGCGCCCGCCGCACCGAGGTCGGCGTCCGGGTCCATCGAGCCCTCGCCCAGCCCGGCCGGCAGCACGCGGCGGGCGCGGTTTTCCAGCGCGCGCAGACAGGCCGTCGTCGCGATCCGGTACAGCCAGGTCTTCAACGCCGCGCGTTCCTCGAAGGCCTGATAGCCCCGCCAGCCCCGCAGATACGTCTCCTGCACGAGGTCTTCGGCGTCGTGCACCGAGCCCAGCATGCGGTAGCAATGCGCGATCAGCTCGGCACGAAACGGCGCCGCCCGCTCGACGAACTCCTCCTGCGCCGGCAATGCCCTCTCCTCTCGGCCGCGTGGTGAACCTACTCCTGTAGAGACATCCGGCCGCCGAAATTCATCGGCCGGCAGCGATGAATTCGGCCGCCCCCCCGTATCTCAATCAGTGAAGTCGCGGCACGGCCGCAGTCCACGCGAGGAAGCGAGCACGACATGAACCAGACCCCAAACCCCGGCGCCGACGGGTTCGCCGGCAGCACCGCGATCGTGACCGGGGCCGGCCGCGGATTCGGCCGCGCGATCGCCACCGCGTTGGCGACCGCCGGCGCCGAGGTCGTCGGCGTCGCGCGCACCCGATCGCAGCTCGAGGAGGTGCGCGCCCAACTGGGCGTCACCTTCACCCCGGTGGTGGCCGACGCCGCCGATCCGGCGACGGCCGGCCGGCTCATCGACCGGCACCGGCCGCGCACCCTGGTGCTGTGCGCCGGGGCGGCGCCGCGGATGGCGCCGCTGCAGGATCAGACCTGGGAGTCGTTCAGCGACAACTGGAACTCCGACGTCGCGCAGGCGTTTCACTGGGTTCGTGACGCGCTGCGGCGCCCGCTGGCGCCGGGCAGCTCGGTGATCGTGATGTCCAGCGGCGCCGCCCTGGCCGGATCACCGCTGTCCGGTGGCTACGCGGGCGCCAAGGCGACCGTACGGTTCCTCGCCGGCTATGCCGCCCTCGAATCGCAACGCGCCGGGCTCGGGATCGGCTTCACCGCCGTGCTGCCGCGGTTGACCCCGGCCACCGGCCTCGGCGCGGCCGCCGTCGCCGCCTACGCCGAGCGCCAAGGCGTCGACGTCGACACCTTCTTACAGGCCGCCGGGCCCGCGCTCACCGCCGAACAGGTGGGCAAGTCGGTGCTCGAGATCGCCACCGCCGGCCCGGACCACGACGCCTACCTGCTCACCTCCGCCGGCCTCGCGCCGCTGACCTGAAAACACCCGAGTTCGAAAGGCGCACAGCGATGAACACACCCCCGATCGTGACGGCCCAGGAATGGGCGAGCGCGCATCGAGAGCTGCTGGAAGAGGAGAAGAAGCTCACCCGGGCCCGTGACGCGCTCGCGGCCCGGCGGCGCCGGATGCCCTGGATGGAGGTGGACTCCGACTACCGGTTCGAGGGACCCGAGGGCGCGGTCAACCTGGCGGGCCTGTTCGGCGGCAGGCGCCAACTCATCGTCTACCGCGCGTTCTACGGGCCCGACATCGACGGCTGGCCCGAGCGCGGCTGCCGGGGCTGCTCGATGATGGCCGACCACGTCGGCAACCTGGCCCACCTGAACGCCCGCGACACCACGCTGGTGTTCGCCTCACGCGCGCCGCAGGCCGACATCGCGCGCCTCAAGGAGCGGATGGACTGGAAGATGCCCTGGTACACGATCACCGACGGCTTCGACGCGGATTTCGGCGTGGACGAATGGCACGGCACCAACGCCTTCATCCGTGACGGCGATCGGGTGTTTCGCACCTACTTCATCAACAACCGCGGCGACGAGGCGCTGGGGACCACCTGGAGCTTCCTGGACATGACCGCGCTCGGACGCCAGGAAACCTGGGAGGATTCGCCGGAGGGCTATCCGCAGACCGCTCCCTACGAGTGGTGGGACTGGCACGACGCGTACGGCGAGCACGAGCCCTCACGCTGGTTCGGTGACCCCGACCCGAACAACCCCAACGACATCCGGCCGCCGAAGAGTTAAGTGGCACAGGCTGTTTGGCGCGGCCCGAAAACACGAATGCGCGGTAGCCGTCGAACGGTTACTCGCGCATTTGTTCCGCCGAGAATTCGTCGGCTATAAAATTCGGTGGTTCGCCCTGCCGACCTGGTAGCCGGTGGGGAACGATTTCTCGATGACCTGCAGTTGGTGATCCACCCGGGATTCGAGCTCGAGGACCACGCAGTCGCTGAGCGCCTTCGATTCGAGAACTATGTACCGCTGACCACAATCGGTGATCGGGTCGCCCGAGTGCAATTTCTCGACCGGCACCGACTCCGGAGTTCCATCTGCCTCCATCCATGACACGTTAGGTCAATTCCGCAAGCGAGGGAATAGACCGCTACGTGGCGGCGTCGGCCTGGCGCTGCTTGAAGAACACGCTGACGTGAACGATCAATCCGTCGTCGTCCCGCTCGAAGAGGATGCATTCGGGCCACGTGGTCGCGACGCCATCGATCTCGAACGTCTCGGACAGCTCGGCGTAGGAGGTTCGGGCGTCGACGTGCGAGATCCGCCGCACCTGCAACCGGTGGCCCTGCAGAGCGGTGCATACCTTGCGCAGGTAGGCGACGTAGTGCGCCTTGCCCTCGACGACGTCGCAGAACGGACCCTCCCGGGTCAGGCCGTCCTCGGCGAGGGTGCCGGCCAGTCCGTCCCAGTCGTGATCGGTCAGGCATTGCAGGTAACGCTCGACCGCTTGACCTTCCGCCGCGTCGCCCATCACGCCTCCGCTCCCGCGCTCCTGGCATTGCGCCGAGCGTAACGCTGCGGCGGAAAAACCGGCGGCAGATTCATACGGTCAATGCAATTTCCACGTTTGAGGAGGTTGCAGGTGTCAGTTGCTTATCCGCGTTCGATGCGGCGAGAGTTCTTTGATCGGGTGTGTGCAGGGGAATCATTGCGTGAAGCCGGCCGTCAGGTCGGTGTGTCGATCCAGACCGGATGGAGCTGGTGGCATGACGCTGGATCAATGCAATTACGAAGTGGTACGGGCTCTGATACCGGCCTTGCCGAACCAGGTGATCTGACCCGGCCGGGCGCGCGGGGACACCGGCTCAGTTTCGATGAACGCCTGGTGATTATGCGGGGTCTGGACAAGGGCCTCACCCAGGTCGAGATCGCCGACGAGCTCGACCGCGACGCCAGCGTCATCTCCCGTGAGCTCAAACGCAATCGCAATCCCGACGGGGATTACCACGCTGGTCTTGCCC
>NZ_AKIG01000004.1:0-24702 GCF_000364405.1 Mycobacterium sp. H4Y | reverse complement strand
CCGGGCCGGGCACTGCCTCCACTTTGGAACGCAGTGCACGCTCGGCCGTAGTGGGGATGCCCAGTCGGTGTAGCAAAACGCTCGTCGGGCACCAGCCCACCGCCGCGTCGAGCAGCAGGTTAGCTCCCACAAAACCAGTGAGAATCCTCCATCGCTTTGAACGCACGCGGCCAAGGGTTAAGGTCACCAGGACCACAGAACCGGCGATGAGGTGCACGGTTCTTTCCAGGGTCCACCCTTGTGGCCGTGGCATCTGAAACGCTCCTCGCTCAATCGGGGCCGAGCCTTGGTTATTCGTCATGGGACCTCACACCTTCCTGTAAGTTGTTCTAGCGCGTGGCCGAGGTGGGGTGTTCCCAGAGGGCTCGCCAGTCGTGTTCTTCTTGTTGCTTGTCGTGGTGTAGCTGCTCGGATGGCGCGGTGAGGTGGATCGCGGGCTGGGGTAGGGTGAAGAAGTCTCCTTTGCCCTGGGCAGAGGTGTGTGCCCCGGCGTCGATGTAGCAGTACCCTTCGCCCGACAGAGCGCCGGTGTGGTCGGTCATCTTGAGGTAGTGCAGTGCGTTTTCGGCGGCTGCTTTGGCCCCGTTTTTGGCGAAGATCGCCGCTTTGGGCAGGGGCCGGCCGGATGGCGATGTGATCGCGGTGGTGTCTCCGATGGCGAAGATTCCGGGGTGTTGGGTTTGCATGGTGGTCGCATCGACACTGATCCAGCCCGCACCGTCGAGCGTAATAGCCGGTTCGTGCGGGGGGACGAACACCAGCAGGTCGAACTCGACGAGGGTGCCGTCCTGGAACTCGATGACCCGGGTGTCGGCGTTGACCTGCATAACGCTGTGTTCGCCGTAGAAGCCGATGTTGTTATCGGCCAGTAGCGCCACGAGTTCTTGGCCGGCGTAGGGACCCGCCGAGAGCATGGGTTGGGTTTCCGGGCTATACACCGACAGCTGCGTGGCATCGCGGCAACCGTTCTCGCGGAGTAGGTCTGCGGCCAGCAGGGCTCCTTCGTAGGGGGCCGGTGGGCAGCGGAACGGCTGGGAGGTCACCAGGAACACCAGTTTGCCGCCGGTGAAGTTGTGCAGGGCGCGGTGCGCGTCGGCGGCGGCGTCGGCGCTGTAATAGTGCACCGCGGTGCCGCCCTCCACCGCGGCCGCCAATCCCGGCACGTTGTCCACGGCGTTGCGGGCGCCGGTGGCGATGACCAATGCGTCGAAGGCAATGTCGGTGGAGTCGGCCAGAGTCACGGTGCGCTCGACCGGGTCGATGCTGGCGACTGAGCCGGTGATGGTCGTGAGCCCGGACAGTGCGTCGGCGGTGGGGCGAATGGACACGCTGTCCTGGTCGCGCCAGCCGCGCATCACCCATGGCAGGGTGAAGCCCAGATAGTGGGAGAAGTCTTCGTCGACGACGGTGGTGTCGAGATTATCGAGAGGGACGCCGGATTCGGTGAGTTCTTTGATGACGCTGAGTCCGCCGATGCCGGCACCGAGAATCACGAGCTTCTTATTCGTGTGCATGGTTTCGCTACCCTTTCCTTACCTAAACAGATTCCTGCGGGGGAGCAGTTCGCGATTGATGGCGGTCATCAACCGGCCGATCTGTTATGTGTCGCGCATCGGCGCCTGCTGGCGGGGCGGCAGTTCTCGTCCTGGTTGAGGACGGCCAAACTCATCAATTGCCAGTCGATGGGCACTGCGGTTTTGTCGGCGACCGCAGCCAGCCGGCGTTCCACGAAAACGGACACACGGGGTCTAACCAGATCGTCACCTCGCAACGGGTCGGTCATCCCCGCGGGTGTGAGTCATGTGCTTTCGCCTCCTCCGGTTTGGGGTCAGGCCAGGCTCAGGAACAGTTTCTCCAGCTCATCGATTGAGGTGATCGGCCTGTCACCAGGTGCGGCAGCTGGCCGGTCCATGCAGTCGCGCAGACCGGTGGCGATGATTTTGAAGCCGGCGCGATCCAAGGCCCGAGACACCGCGGCCAGCTGGGTGACGACGTCTTTGCAGCTGCGTCCCTGTTCGATCATCGCGATCACTCCGCCGAGCTGACCCTGCGCTCGGCGCAATCGGTTAAGGACGGCAACGATGTCGTCAGCATTGTGGCCGGCCCCACCGACCGTCTGCGGCGTCTCGCCGCGAACTATGCTTGCCATGACTCGTTTATACCATACCCCCTATGGTATATAAGTCATGGCAGGTCGCTGACGCCGCCGGGAAAGCGCCGTTGCTCAACCGGCGCCGCGATCATGCGGCGGCCGACCAGGTGACAAATATCGGCCTGGTGTCCGGCGTCCCCGCCAGTCACACCCGCCGCTCGATGCGGCGGCCCGGGCGTGAACAGCAATTTTGCTTGATAGTGACGCTGTCAGGAGGGGAAGAAGGTTTGAATGTTGGTCTTTCTCAAGCGGGCGTGGGTACCGCTGGTCGTGGTGGCCGCAGTTTCCCTTGGCGGGATGGGCGTGGAACAGCTTCGCGGTCTTTTCGGCTCCGACGAGATCTTTTCGCAGCCCCGCAGCGCCCCAATGATCGTGGCGTTCCATGTCAAGCGGGTGACGTATGAGGTTTTCGGGCCCAGCGACACCGCGGGAAGCGTGAGCTATTTGGGCATGAATGCCGAAGCGGAGCAGGCGAAGTTCGCCAGCCTGCCGTGGAGCTACACGGTCACGACGACGGTACCGGCGGTGATCGCCAACTTGGTGGCACAGGGCAACAGCGACACGATCGGGTGTCGCATCACGGTCAACGGTGAGGTCAAAGACCAGCAATCTGCCAGCGGGCACCACGCCCAGGCCTTCTGCTTGGTGAAGGCGGCATGAACTCCGACCACACGACCCGCCCGAGATTCATGCGGGCGGTGCAGCGGTTTTCGTGGCCGATCATTCTCGTCTGGTTGCTTCTGACGATCGCGGTAAACGTCCTCGTGCCGCCGATCGAATCGGTCGCAAGAAACAACGCGGTGTCGACGTCACCAGCAGATGCGCCCTCGGTGATCGCCGCAAAGCAAATCGGTAAGACGTTCCAGGAGTCCAATTCCGACAGCATCGTCATGGTGGTCCTGGAAAGCGATAAAAAACTCGGCGACGAAGCGCACCGCTATTACAACGGCTTGGTGAAAAAGCTGGAAGCCGACACCGAACACGTACAGCATGTCCAGAACGTGTGGGGCGACGTGCTCACTGCCGCCGGTGTTCAAAGCCAGGACGGCAAAGCCGCCTATGTCCAGATCAACATCGCCGGAAACCAGGGCAGCACATTACAAAACGACTCCGTCCACGCGGTTCGGCAGATCGTGCAGAAGTCGGCGCCGCCGCCCGGGTTGAAGGCATATGTCACCGGTCCGGCAGCGCTCAGTACGGACATGAACGAGGCGGCCGACAAAAGCATGCTCAAGATGATGGGTGTGACCGGCGTGGTCATCATGATCATGCTCTTTATCGTCTATCGCTCGGTGAGCACGGTGCTTCTTGTTCTGGTGATGGTCGGCTTCGAGATGGGCACCGCCCGAGGCGTTGTCGCGGTTCTCGGGCACTACCAGCTGTTGGGGTTTTCCACGTTCGTCGTCGCCATGCTCTCGTCGCTGGCCATTGCGGCGGGAACCGATTACGCGATATTCCTGATCGGGCGTTACCAGGAGGCGCGCCAAGCCGGTGACGACCCGGCCACCGCCTATTACACGATGTTCCGTGGGACCTATCACGTCATCTTGGGCTCGGGGCTCACGATTGCCGGGGCAACGTTTTGCCTGCACCTGGCGCGGTTGTCCTATTTCAAGGCGCTGGGCATCCCGTCTGCGCTGGGGCTGCTGGTCGTGATCGCGGGCGCGCTGACCGCGGCGCCGGCCATTGTGGCCGTGGCCGGCCGCTTCGGTCTGCTCGATCCGAAACGGGCGATCAAGGTGCACGGCTGGCGGCGCATCGGCACGGCCACCGTCCGCTGGCCCGGACCGGTCTTCGTGACATCGGTGCTGATCGCTATCGTCGGCATGCTCATCATGCCGAGCATGAAACTCAGCTATAACGACCGCTTCTACATTCCCGCCAATCTCCCGTCGAAAATCGGGTATGCCGCCGCCGAGCGCCATTTCATCCCGGCCAGGATGGACCCGGATATCCTGATGATCGAGGGTGATCATGATATGCGTAATTCCGGTGACATGATCATTCTGGACAGGATCGCTAAGGACATCTTCCGGCTACCGGGCATCGCTATGGTACAAGGCATCACCAGACCGCTGGGAAGCCCGGTCGAGCACACGTCGATACCTTTCCAGGTCAGCATGCAATCCATTCCGATACAAGAAAACCTGCAGTTCATGAAAGACCGTGTGGCCGATATCCTCAAAATGAGCGACGGCCTCGGAGCCATGATCGCCTCGATGCAGCGCATGTATAGCCTGCTAGGCCAGGTGAGCAATACGACCCATCACATGGTCGGTGACATGAACGAGATGAAGGCCACCCTCGACGAGATGCGGGACCATCTCGCGGATTTCGACGATTTTGCCCGGCCATTCCGGGGTTATCTCTATTGGGAGCAGCACTGCTACGACATCCCTGTCTGCTGGGCGGCGCGATCGGTGTTCGAGGCGATCGACGGTGTCGACAAATTCAGCGACAACATGAAGGCGCTTTTGAAGGACGTGGACGACATCGATGCGGTGCTGCCGCAAATGCTCGCCCAGTTTCCGCCGATCATCGCGGTCGCGAAATCGATGCGCAGGACACTTCTGACCATGCATAGCAGCTTCTCCGGGCTCGTCACCCAAATGGCTCGGATGACCGATACGGCCAGTGCGATGGGCCAGGCGTTCGACGCCTCGAAGGCCGACGACTATTTCTACCTACCGCCGGAAGCCTTCGATAATCCCGATTTCCAGCGCGGTCTGAAATTGTTCTTGTCGCCGGACGGCAAGGCCGCGCGCTTCATCATCACCCACGCTGAAGATCCGGCAACACCCAAAGGCATTTCAGCGGTCAAACCCGAACTCGAAGCTGCACACCATGCTGTGAAGGGAACATCCCTGGTCAACGGCAAGTTCTACCTCACCGGCACGGCGGCGATGTACAACGACATACAATCCGGCGCGAAATACGACATCCTGCTCGTGGGGTTGGCGGCCTTGACGCTGATCTTTGTCGTCATGCTGATCATCACCCGAGCTCTCGTTGCCTCCATGGCGATCGTCGGCACAGTGCTGTTGTCGCTGGGCGCCGCTTTCGGGCTCTCCGTGCTGGTCTGGCAACATGTCGTCGGCCTGGACCTGAACTGGATCGCGCCCGTGTTCGGAACGATCATTTTGTTAGCCGTCGGCTCCGACTACAACCTGCTGCTGGTCTCACGCTTCCAGGGGGAGATAGCCGCGGGACTAAAGACCGGCATCATCCGCTCCATGGGCAACACCGGTGGAGTCGTCACCGCCGCGGGCCTGGTATTCGCCTTCACCATGATGTCCATGGTCGCCAGCGACCTGCGCTCCATCGGCCAGGCCGGCAGCACGATCGGCCTCGGCTTGCTGTTCGACACCCTCATCGTCCGCTCACTGATGACACCGTCCATCGCGGCGCTGCTCGGGCGCTGGTTCTGGTGGCCCCAACGCGTGCGGCCCCGCCCGGCCAGTTACCTGCTTCGGCCCTTCGGACCGCGTCGACTGGTTCGTTCCCTTCTTCTGGGTGAAGACGCGGATGCGGCAACCACCAAGCTCCATAAAGCGTGAATGCATCTATAGTTCGAGGCCGTAATCGAGGCCCTGGTCGCGGCGATCACGGCTGAGGTGTTGGTTGATCCAGCGGTCGCGCTCGAGGGCCTGCTCGACGCGCTGATCATGCCGATGCCGGTAGGCGGCCCGTCGCCCCTGTAGGGCGTTGGCGCGCCGGATCAGCAGGCTTTGGACGTGTTCGGGCAGCTGCTCGCGGTCCTGGGCTTGGGCGGCGATGTCGTGGGCGGTGCGGGCCCGCTCGTCGCGGGTGCCGATGATGCTGCGGACGAGTTGGGCGGCCTGGGCGCTGGTGCCGCGGCGCGCCACGTGCACACCGGGCTCCTGGGTGTGTTCGTGTTCGGTTTCGCCGGCGATCCGCTCATACAAGTACGCATGGTTGGTGTCGCGGCCGCGGGTCACCGCAACGTAAAGCAGGTTGCGGCTGGTGTTTTCGCCGAGCACGGCATGGGTGGTGTCGGCGGTGACCCCTTGGGCCGAATGCACGGTGACCGCATAGCCGTGGTGAATGTGCTGGTGGAGGTAGTCGCCGGAGAACACGGTGCGGGCGCCGTCGTCGAGGCGCCGCGCGGCGATGCGCTGATGCTCGGGGTCGACGGCCAGGACGCGCCAGCGTTGGCCGTTGCGCACCGGATCGGCTGCGGGGGTGTTGATGTCGGCGGCATCGAACACCGCAATGTCCGGGTCGTTGCGCCGGCTGATGATCACATCGCCCTTGGCGATGCGATGTCCGCGCCCGGCGGTCACCGTGAGCGCCTCGGCGCCGATGGTCTGGTCGTGGATGCGCCGATTGAGCGCATCGGCCATCTCTTTGGTGTCACAGATCAGCAGGGCGTCTTTGCCCGCGGCGACATCTGCCCGGTACGCCTGCAGGGCGTCGGCGGCCATGGCGATCGGATCCCCGGTGTGCAGCCGGTCATGGGCCCGGTACCAGTCGACGGCGCGGCGCACCGGGGCCGGCCCACCATCCCGGACCGCGAGGGAGGCAGTGCGTTCGTCGGGGTCGCGCATCCGCCACACTTCGGAGAGCTTCTGCGTCCAGGGCAGATCGGCGCAGAGTTGGGCGAACATGCCCCCACGGGCTTTGACGGGCGCCAGTTGGTGGGCGTCGCCGACGAGCACGGTCTTGGTGTGTGCGGCGGTGGTCGCGGCCAACAGCCGGCGCAGCTCGTCGGTGCCGATCATGCCGGCTTCATCGACGATCACCAGGTCCAGATGGCCTAACGTCAAGCTGCCGTCGGCAAGTGATTTGAGGGCTTTGGCGACGGTGTAGCCGGTGGTACCGGCGCCTTCTCGGACGGCGACGTCGACGGCTTTGCCGGTGGGTGCTACCACGATCACCCGGGCCGTAAACCGCCGCCGCGCCATCGCGGCCAGCGCCCGCATGGAGGTGGTTTTGCCGGCCCCGGCCGGCGCGCTCAACGGGCACACCAGCTGCGCCGTGGTGGCGATGTTGGTGACGGCGCGGGCCTGATCCGCCGACAAGCCGGTGGTGTCGTGCTCGCGCACCCACAGTTGCGCGCGCGGATCGGCGGCATCGACGAGGTCCAGGACGGCTTGTTCCTCATTGAGGAATGCTTCCAGGGTGAAGCGTTCATGGCCTTCGCGCTGATGCGCTGCCCGTGGTGCGGTCAGCCGCAGGCCGAGTGCGTCGACGGCGGCCTCCACCAACTGTCGCGGGCCGCGGTCGGTGTCGACGGGCAGTTGCGCGCCGATCAGCTCCACCAGATCCGCGCGGGTGAATGCCGCCTTGTCCATCGCCTCGGCGGCCGCCAACAGCCGCCGCCGATTCAGCGGTGCTTTGGCCGCGGCGCGCTGCGCGCGCCGCGCCTTCCGCGCCTCCAAAAACGCTGCGCGATCCAGCCGCAAACCGCGCGCATCCTCGCGCCACATCTGCGCCAGTTGCGGCCAAGCGAGTTGTTCGGGTTTGGTCGGCCGGGTGGCCTTTTGCGCGGCCGCCAACTGCGCCGCCGACACCTTCGCGCCGTCGACGACGACCAAATTGTTCGCGGCCCACTCGCGCAGCGCACTGGAGCGCTGCGACCACGCACTGATGCTCGCCGCGGTGATGCCGGCGAGCTCGGCCATCCCCGTTCCCGGGTCGACCGGCGCCCACTCCAACCCGAGTGCGCGCTGCAGTTCGCGCCGCAGGGTGGCTTGATAAATCACGCCCGCCGCGCGGGCTTCGTGATACAGCGACGTGCCATCAAGCGAGACGAGTTTGCCGTCGGCACGGGCTTGCCGGTTGGGCACGATCACATGGGTGTGTAGGTGCGGATCCCCCGCCCGGCTGGTCTCGTGCTGGTAGGCGATCGCCACCAACCCCGGCAACCGAACGAGGTCTTTTTCGCCGGTGCCCGGGTTATGTACCCGGGTGTATCCGGCATGGGCGGCGAGGTACTCCATCGCCTCGGCGATGGCGGTGGTGTGCGCGGCCAGGACGGCTTTGTCGGCCACCTCGTCGCCGCGCAGCGCACGCACCAACGACACACTCTTGGGCGCGCAAAACGTCAAATCAAACCCATGCACCCCGCGCCGGCCGAACCCGCGCCCGCACGCCCCGTTGGGCGCTACACCGTCGTCGAGCCAGCGCGCCACCACCGCCGGATCAGCCTCCCCACCGGCCCGCTGCACATCGCTCAACCCCACCAACGCGGCGGCCTTGTGCGCGTCGCCGACGCACACCCACACCGGCGCCCGCGTGTCGCATTCGGAGTAGTACTCACCCAACCCACCGTTGGCACGCTGCGCATCTTTGGCGGCTTGGCCGGCCGCCCGCGCGGTGTCGTTGTAGTAGTTGATCGACCAGCGCGACAACTTCGCGATCGTCAACATAGCCACCACCTGCCGCGCGGTTCCAGCCGTCCGGACCGGCGGCTGCTGCTGGCACACGGGAGTGTGCCAGCAGTCACCATCGCACAGCTTTGTGCAAATGTGCCGTAGCGACACGCGGGGCTGGGAAAATGGTTGCTGGGTGGGGCCAGCGGTAGGGGCCGAGGGGAAGCCCTGGTGTGCAGGGGATTTGGCAAAAGGTGAGGCGGATAAACCTGCGGAAGGGTTGGCTGGACGGTTATGGCGGTAGGTGATGGTGACGAGCTGGCTGGGCTGTGGCGCACCGTCGACGAACTATCCGCCGACCTACCGGCGCCCGACCGGCGCGCCGTGCGCAACGCCATCGCCAACAGCGTCCTGGAAGGTCACCAGCCCACCGCCGACCAGATCGGCCGCCTGGTGGCGTTCGCGGCAGGAAAGATCAGCATGGCCGACTACCTCACCTACGTCACGCAGACCGCCAAGACCGACACTGGCCAAGCGCCGCGAACAAACCGATTTTCGGACGAAAGTTAGAACGGCTACCGAAGCCCTTCAGTAGCCGCGGCGGCCGCGCTGACTGGTGCGACCCACACGTCACCGCGACACCGGGTTGGGCACCCCGCGCGGGGTGATGATGGGAGCACCACGCCGCTCGCGGCGCTAAAAGCGAAGGAAACGCAAAACCAATTGAGTGTCGAGGCGAACTTGACCGAGTATTTGGTGCGCCGCGCACACCCGGGTGGTGAGGGTGTGCTCGACTGGCTGGTGTACGCAACACCGCTAGCACGGCTGCCGCGCCTCGACGTGGCGTGCTGCGATCAGCGCGCCTGGCCGGACATCGGCAACCGCTAGCGCAGCGGCCCGGGCCCGGCCCCGCGTCACTGCGTGCGGGCCGCGGCGACGGCGGCCGCCACGTGCGCGGCATCCTCGGCGACGGCGTGGGTGCGTTTGTGCGCGGCGCGTCGCGCTGCCTCGGCCGCGGCCGCGCGCGCCGCGGCATGTCCAACGCTGTGCAGGGCGCGCCGGCCGGCTTCGCGGGCGCGTTGATGCTCAGCGTGTGCGGCGCGCTGCGCGGCTAGGTGCGCGTGATGTGCGGCGAGCTCGGCGGCCTCGCGTGCTTCGTCGAGGGCGGCCGGGCGCTCAGCCAAATTGTCGCGGCCATGCCAGGCCAGCATGGCGCCCAACAGCCCGATCGGCTTGTGCGGGTGATCGGGGATGCGCCGACCGGTCACCGCGGCCCAGTCGGTGATGAGCTGATTGAGATCCCGCGGGCTCCAGCCATACCCAGCGGGCCCGGCCAACAGCGCCGCCCAGGCGGTCGCGGTGTGTCGGCACGCCCACAGTGGGGCGTGTGGATCGGCGCGCCAGGCCCGCGCCAGGCCCGCCCCCCCGGCGTCTGGTGCCCGGCGGCGCGTAGCGCCGCGTTGCCGGCGGCCCGCGGGGCTGCCGGATCGGGTAGTAACCACTTCTGGACCGGAGGATTGTTCCCTAACGGGACCGCTACGCGGGTGGGGTGACAGCCGCTGCACAAGACGGGCGAGCTGCCGGTGGTCGTGCAGCGCCCACACCGACGCCCAGCCGCGGCCGCGATCCCCCACCCGCCACGACGCCAGGCGCTCCACCCGGGTGCGCTGCCGCCCGCGCAGCACCTCAGTAGCCACCCCCAACAACCGCAGCACGGTGTCGGCGCGCTGGATGGTGCGCACCGAGTACCCGGTGTCGGCGGCCAGGCGCTCGTTGGTGGGCCGGCAGTTGCGCCCGGTGGCGTGATCGGCATAGCGGGCGCGCGCCTGCGCCACCGCCAACAGCGCTCGGCGGCTAATCGGGTTGCCCGGCATCAGCGGGCACACCTGGGTGGCGTAGCGGCAGTCATAGGCCACCGGAACCGTCCACGTAGCCCACCGCTCAAGCCGGCCACTCCAACACGGCACACCGGCATACGGGGCCTCACCGAGCTCGAGCACGATCGCCGCCACAGCAGCAGCCGCCGGCTCTTGCTGTCGGCGCCGCTCATGATCGGCGGCCGCCAACCGCGCCGCCCACGGCCGCGTACACACCACACCACGACGAGGCCGCAGCGAAGTACACCCGCGGTACGGCGGGCAAGCAATTTCGGAAAAGTCACGGCGCGCGCCGTCTAGAACCGCAGACGAGTATGCGCTACCGTGAGACGAGTCACGCACGACACGTCCCTTCGGGGAAGCGGAAACCCTCGGTTGCAGCCGGGGGTTTCGCCGTTTATTGAGCTGTCACATCTGCCCGTGCGTCACGACCAACAAGACACAGCAACTTTTTTGACGCCGGGCGGCTCGTGTTACATCGCCAGCGGCAGCACCTCTCTGTCGTTTAGTTCGCGGACCAGATCAGGACGGCCCACGTGCTGTGCGAGCACGTCGGCCGCGTACTGCGACATGCTCATGCCCAGCGCGGCCGCGCGTCGTCGGACTTCGTCGTAGACAGGCAGGGTTGGGCGAACACCGATCAGGACCCGGTCGCCCTTGTGCGGTTGAGCCATACCAGGAGCCTGCCCCGCCGTAACTGTTATGCGCCGCAGACACGCCGTCGGCCCGTGATGTTTTCGTGATGAAGCTGAACGCGGAAGGGGTCTCAGACGTCGGTCGCAGCGCTGCCAAAAGCTCGGCTTGCGCTCAGTTTGTCGGCGATTCTGGTGGCTCGCCAGCGAGATAGTCGAGTACGTGCCGGCGTAGTTCGTCGCTGTTGGATTCGCTAAGGGCAGTCTCGGCCCGTCGCCTTTTGGCGGCGATGAGGCTAATGCCCCCTCCCCCGGCTAGAGGCCTCATTTTCAAGGGATAAGCCCGAAGGAGTCAAGGGGTTGGGATCGCCCGTAGGCGACGGCCGGAGGCCGCCCTTGACGCCATAGGGCGGTCCCGCACAATGGGGCCGCCGGGAGAGGGGCTGCCGACGTTACTAGCTAGCGCGGCTAGCTGTGCTAGCTAAGCTAGTGGTGCGGTTTACGGAGTGCCGTCATCGTCGTCGCCGGCTGAGAACATTTCGGTCAGACGGGCGAGGTTGGCTTTGAAGTCGCGGTAGGCGGCGCGGCGCTCTTCATCGCTTGTGTAGTCGTCGCCGTATCGGTCAAGCCATGCTTGCCAGTGTTCCGCGGCGGACATCGTCGAGGCCGGCTCGTGGTCATTCATGGGTCGTTTCCTTCGGCATAGGTAGCACGCCTAGCTGCGCTAGCAGCCGCGTTGTCGCAGGTAGTCGTCAATGGCGTGGTCGGTGATGGAGGCGATGCTGATGGATCTGTCGCCGGTTTCGTAGCGCAGTTTGTCGACGGCTTTGCCCAGGCGGTCTTTGACGGAGGGGCGGATACGTACGTTGTGCTGTTCGGTGAGCCGTTCCGGGCCCGCGCCGCGGGCCGATGGTTTCGGCGGTTCGGTGTGCGGGCGGTCGGGGATGGTGTCGGCTGGGTGTCCGGTGGTGCGGGTGATGGCGGGTTTGCGGGTGGTCATGCCGGTGCTCCGATGACGATGCCGAGTTCGTTGAGGAGGTCGTCGTAGGCGACTTGTAGGCTGAGCGATTTGCCGCCGCGGTATTTGTGGATCGGCACTTCGGCGCTGTGGGCGTCCTGGCGGGCGCCAAGGTCGGGGACGATGGTGTGGGCTACGAGGTCGCCGTAGGCAGCGCGGAGCTCGCGTTCGCGGTCGATGTGTTCGCCTTTGTTTTGGCGTCGGGAAATGATGATTTTGGCGAACTCAAGGCGGGGGTTGGGGCGGAGTTTGACCTTCTGGACGGTGGTTTCGAGCCTGGCGACGCCCTTGACGGAGTCTTTGGTGGGTTCGGTAATGGCGTAGACGTCGTCGACGGCAAGCAGGACCGCGAACAGGAGCTTGCCGAGGCTGGGTGGGCAGTCGAAAAACACGGCGTCGTAGGGGGATAGGTCGAGGCCTTCGAAGGCGACGTCGAGGCGGAAAACGAGGTCGGAGGCTCCGCTGGATTCGGCGTTGGACAGGTCCAGATGTGCAGGGATGAGGTCGATGCCGTCCCAGTCTGTGGCGATCACGGCGTCGATGGCAGACCCGGGTTGGGTGCGGTCCATTAGATCGGCGGTGGTGAGCTGGTCCTCGGTGGTGTAGACGCCAAGTCCTTCGGTCGCATTGGCCTGCGGGTCCATATCGACGATGAGCGCTTTGCCGCCGCGGTGGCTGATGGCGCTGGCTAGGCCGAGGGTTGTGGCTGTTTTGCCGACGCCGCCTTTCTGGTTGGCGAGCGCATGCCGATTTGCCTGCATAACGTTGACCTTCCCCTAAAGGATTAGTTAGAGTAGCTAGGCATGCTAGCTTTGCTCACCTAGCTAGGCTAGCATGGCTACCTTAGTTGTGCTGCACCACGCTGTGCAGGGTGTTTGGGCGTCGTGCGCGAGCTGCGTTGCGTGTGGGTGCGTTGAGCACTTACACTTGCTTTGTAGCCAGCCCATCGCGGTGGGTTTGGAAGTGAGCCACAGGATTACTCGCCGGACGACGAGGCCTGTGGCTCGCGGTTTTTTTGCCGTCAGATCGTGTGTAATTCGACTGCGGCGCCAAGAACGTCGAGGTAGGCGTGGTTGCCGATCCTGGCTTGCACTACAGCGCCACACACGATGTCTGCGGCCCACAGGGCGGGCTCGCCTCGGCCGATCGCGTGCTCGATCCGCAGTGTGGATTCAATGACGCGTCGTGAACGCAGCAGCTGCATCGTGGCCAGGTCGCTGTCATCGAGTCGTCCGCGGGATTCGAAGGTGATGGTGGAGCAGGGCATGTGGGCCAGGTGTGGGAGCAGGAACTCCATGCATTTTCGCCGGTGCCGCCGGTCGTCTGCGTCTTTGTCGACATGGACGACAACGAATCCGGTGACTGGGAGCTGGGCGACGGCAGCCACCAGTTCGGCGCGGCGCTGGTCGCTGCTGCCGTGCCAGTGGAGTTTCGCCTCGCCGATTCGTAGGCTTTGCAGCGTTTTGCGTATTTCATCGACGTCGGCGTCGTCACACAGCGCGGCGGTGAGCAGGTAAGCGCCTGGGTCCAGGTCTGGCCGCGACCCGCTCTCATCGGCCCAGGCTGTCAGCACGCGAAAAGCCTAGTCAGGGGACCAGAGTGACCGTTAACCGAAGGGTTGACGGTCACGCCAGGGCTCCTGGCCCGGTCAGGGCTCACAATTGGTTCCATGTTCACCAGCCGGGCGGATAACCGCGGATGCTATTGCGCCACAAAGCAATTAACGGCAGAGCCGGTGCGCTGCGCGGGCCATTCCTCCACCAAACGTTTCATCATTCTTGCCCGCGGGATAACCGTCCTCGATGCTGTTTGACGGGCCGCGACGGCGGGCATTAGGGGTTTCGACAAGGTTCCGACAAGAGAGGGTGTGTCATGGCAGCAGCGGCAGTACCGACGAAAAATCAGGCCTGTGTGGACGCCTGTACCGAATGCCAGCAGGCCTGCGAATCGTGCGCCTACGCCTGTGCTGAGGACGCACACATGGCCGAATGCACGCGGTTGTGTCTGGATTGCGCGACGATCTGCGCGGCATGCGTGAGCCTGCTATCGCGCGGATCGCGGTGGTCCGCGCAGCTGTGCAAGTTGTGCGCCGAGGTGTGCGAGGCGTGCGCGGCCGAATGCGAAAAGCACGACAATCAGCATTGCCGCGAATGCGCCCAGGCGTGCCGGCGCTGCGCAGAAGAGTGCCGGTCAATGGCTAGCTGAGCGCCGCCTGCTGCGGCATCACTGGCCCGGCGCTCAATTTAGTTAGTTAATGACCGCCGCCGTGACCTCCAACATGGCCTCCGCCGTGACAGTAGGGGTTTGACCAGGGGCAGCCGGACGCTGGCCGTGGATTCGCGGCGCCGAAGGCGGGCCAGGCCTTGGGGATTATCGGTGCGCAGCTTCGTTAACGGCGGTCACCGCAGGGGGATGGGGGCTGCGCCGGTGGTGCAGCACGATGGCTGCGGCTAGAACCAGGCAGGCGACGGCGGGGGGTATCAGCGCGTGGTCGCCGATCCGGTTTCCCAGCAGCACCCCCGCTGCAGCGCCAGCGACAAATAGCATCACCGTCGTGGTCAGGACGGTGGCCTTCCATTTATCCACCCCGTGGCGAGACCTGCGGCCCAAAAGCAGCCCGAGGTCGGTGATGGTGCCGGTGAAGTGTGTGGTGCGAATCGGCATCCCGGGAAAGTTGGAGGTCATCCCGTTTTGCAGTCCGCAGGCGCCCGCGGCCAGCGCTGCCCTGGTGATCGGGTGCTCGATGCCAGCTGCGGCGACGAGCAGCGCGGCCTCAGCCAGCAAGACCGTGGCATGGCGCGGGCCGGTCACGGTCCGCGTAGCAGCCAGCACCGCGCCCGCGGCGGCGGCCCCGACGAAAAAAGCGGCCACGATTGCGGCGATCATGCGGCCTTGATAAAGAAGCGGATAGGTGCTGTGCATGCCCGCCTTGGTGGTCAAGGCGGTGAGATTACCGACCGGGAACGCCCATACCAACAGGGCCACCGAGTTGATGAACCCGGCGACGCCGGCCAGCGCCGCGCTGTAGGCCAGCAGCAACACCGACGGAGCCGCGGTTCTGGGCATGGGCAGGGTAGGCATTCGTCTCGTCCTGTCCGGTAACTGGGGCGGGTCGCTAGTGGCGCCAACCGTGATACCCGCCGTGGTGCCCGCCGTGGTGCTCGTCGTGATCGCCGTAGTAGGGGCGCGAAGGTGGGGGGTTGTAAGCTTGCTGTCCGTAGCCGGGCTGGTAGCGCGGTGGCGGCGGTGCGGGGGGTGCTTGCTGCTGGTAGTAGGCGGTTTCAGCGTCGATGAGCTGTTCCAGGTTGCCGCGATCAAGGAATACCCCGCGACAGCCGGTGCATCGGTTGATTTCGACGCCGGCCCTGGCGTAGCTTTCCATATCCGCACCGCACCGCGGGCAGATCATCGTGGTGTCGCTCATGAGTTAGGTTTCCTCACTTCCACGGAAAATAGCAGCCGCCGGTCAATGGTGCCCGCTGTGCGGGCCATGATGCGTGGGGCCGTAGCCATACCACTGATCCGGTGGGGGCCGGTCGGGCGCAGCGGCGGTCCAATCCGGGCTTTGCTGCGGTGGTGGTGACCAATTGGGCGGTCGGCTCGGCCCGCGTAACAGCCGGGGCCGAGACAACATCTGGCCCAGGGAAAAGCATCGGCCGACGACGTCTCGAAGCGTCGCCTCGATCGATTCGTGCTCGCGAGCCAGACGATGCTCCAACAACGGTTGGTCGGGCACCGCGCCCAACACGGTCTGCACTTCGACGAGCAGACCCCGCAGTTGGTGCGGGGCACCGCCAGCGTCGTCGGCTGCCGTGCGCTCGAAATCGGCCATCGCCAACTCAAGGCGCTCGAACATAATGGCAGCGGCTCTTCTCATCGCGACGAGATGCGAAAAGGGGCACGGCTCGGCGCGGACCCAGGGCGGAAGTGCTGCTGGGAGTGGTATCTCAGCGGCCACATCGTATCCGGGGTCTGTGGCGGCTCGACGAGTCCTGGCGATCCAGCCTGGAACGTCCGCGGCGAGCACCCGGATTTGCTCACTGGTGATCTGACTCACAAAACCAGGCGCCGGCGGCGGTCCAGTCGACTCCTCGGCGGCGACGAACTCATCTGCGAGTGACTGCAAAGCATAGGCCACCCATGCGCACAGCAGCTGGCTGCTTTCTGCCGGCGACATCCTCGATGGGCCGATCCCGGCCCCGACGAGCTCGGTACGTACCTGGTCGGCGGTAAGGACGTCCTGGTAGGCCCCTTGCCCAGCTTGCAACCATGACCGGACCCGCTCAACAGGAACTTCGCGGCGCATCACGGTGGCAATACGTGCGAACAGCGATCGCCGCGGACGTGTCACAGCACCACGCTACCGGCGCTGAAGAAAACTATCGCATGGCTGACCGCCACTGGCCTTCGTCGAGGGGGGACAGCGTGGACAGCCGCTCAGACGCCCGCCCGGGCCAGGGCCGGCCGCGCGCAGTAAGGAAGTGGTGCACGCCCGAGCCGGACAACCACCCTCCACGGAAACGACTTGGGACGCAGATAATTTTCGATGCCAGGCAGCTGCATGAAGATACCGCTGGGGGGTATGCTCTTGCCTGTGTCCGTTCGAGACTTCGATGCGCCGCTGCTCGCCAGTGGTCGTGGCGTGCTGCGGGTTAACGCGCCGCGGCGGGGTGGCTACGAGTCGGCACCTACGGGTTCAGCCTCGGGTTTTCTGGCTTTCAGTGCTGGTGGGGTCGGGCTGTCATGAGGTTTGAAGGCGCTAGTGGTAGGTCGCGGCTGCCGGCTGTGGTGGCGGTCGTGGCTGCGCTGTGGATGGCGGGCTGGCTGCTGGTCATCGGCGCCCATAACGTTGTGGGGGGTTCGCAGTCGGCGGTGTCCCAGCCGGCGGCGCATGCGTTGGTGAGTTCCTTGGATGGTGGGTTCGCGGTTAACGCGGATTATCCGCATTTGGACAACGGTTCATCGACGCCACACCCTGAGCAGTTCATGACCGCGGTGTTACCGCAGTCGGCCGCCGCGGCGGCTGCCTTAGGTGTTGTGGTGGTGGCGGCGGCTGCCGTCGCGGGATGGCTGACCTTGCGTGGGGTGCCGGCCGGGCGGGGCCCGCCGGCTGGGTCCGCCGCTGTTGTCACCGGTCAAGATCGTTTGACCCGGTTCTGTTTGTCTCGTCGCTGACGGGTCAGCGTCAGGTCGTTGCGCCTTAGCGCCGACGGCTGGTGATCGCTGACCCATGTCACGTGCCGCGCTGTGGTGCGCGGTGTTCGCAGGAAGCGACGATTCAAATGACTGAAGTTCTATCGTTCGACAACACCTATGTTCAGCCCCTTTCGGCGCTGAAGGTGCATGAGCCGCGGGACTGCGGCCGCGCTGCCCCGGGTACCTATGGGCGTCCCGGCGCGATGGTGGGCCATACCCCGGTGCTGCGCATTGAGGCGCCGTTGGCCCCGGCCGGGCGGGGGTTTTGGGCCAAGTTGGAGGGATTCAATCCCGGGGGCAGTATGAAAGACCGCCCGGCCATGCACATGATCGAACAGGCCCGCGCCCGCGGCGAATTAGCGCCCGGAGCGCGCATCGTGGAATCCACCAGCGGCAGCCTGGGGTTGGGGCTGGCGTTGGCTGGCCAAGCCTATGGGCATCCGGTCACCGTGGTCACCGACACCGGCATGGAGCCGATCGTGCGCCACATGCTGGCCGCCTACGGCGCCGATGTCGAGCTGGTCACCGAGCCGCACCCAGTGGGCGGCTGGCAACAGGCCCGCAAAGACCGGGTCGCCCAGCTGCTGGCCGCTCACCCGGGCGCCTGGTGCCCCGACCAGTACAGCAACCCCGATAACATCACCGGCTACCAATCCCTGGCCTTAGAGCTGCTCGACCAACTCGGCAACGTCGACGTGCTGGTCTGCTCGGTGGGCACCGGCGGACACTCCGCCGGCGTGGCGCGGGTGCTGCGCCAATTCAACCCCGACATGAAACTGATCGGGGTCGACACCATCGGCTCGACCATATTCGGTCAACCCGTCGCCAGCCGACTCATGCGCGGGCTGGGCTCCAGCATTTATCCGCGCAACATCGACTACGACGCCTTCAACGAGGTGCACTGGGTGGCCCCCGCCGAAGCTGTCTGGGCCGCGCGCACCCTGGCGGCCAGCAATTTCGCCAGCGGCGGCTGGAGCGTGGGCGCAGTGGCGCTGGTGGCCGGTTGGGCCGCGCGCACCTTGCCCCACGACACTCGGATTGCCGCGGTGTTTCCCGACGGGCCGCAACGCTACTTCGACACCATCTACAACGACGAGTACTGCCGCGAGCACCAGCTGCTGGACTGGCAACCCGTCGCCGAGCCCGCGGTCATCACCGACCCCAGCCGGCACGTGGTGACTTCGTGGACCCGCACCACCAACATCACCAACCCCGTACAGGCCGCAGCAGCATGAACGACTTCCTGACACGGTTGCGGGGGTTCGACGGGCCCAGCCGGGTACTGATGATCAACCAGTTCGGCATCAACATGGGCTTTTACATGCTGATGCCGTATCTGGCCGGGTACCTGGCTGGCCCGCTCGGGCTGGCCGCCTGGGCGGTCGGGTTGGTGCTGGGTGTGCGGAATTTCTCCCAGCAGGGCATGTTCATCGTGGGCGGCACGCTGGCCGACCGGCTGGGCAACAAGCCGCTGATCGTGGCCGGGTGTCTGCTGCGCACCGGCGGGTTCGCGCTGCTGGTGGTGGCCCAGTCGTTGCCGGCCGTGCTGATCGCCGCGGCCGCCACCGGTTTCGCCGGCGCCTTGTTCAACCCGGCGGTGCGGGCCTATCTGGCCGCTGATGCCGGTGATCGCCGCGTGGAGGCCTTCGCCATGTTCAACATCTTCTACCAAGCCGGAATCCTGTTGGGCCCGCTGGTCGGACTGACCCTGCTAGCCGTCGACTTTCGGGTCACCGCGGCGGCCGCGGCGGCCGTGTTCGCCGTACTCACCGTGGCGCAGCTGCTGGCGCTGCCCCAACGCGGTGTCGACCCGGCGCCACAGCAGGCGTCGTTCCTGCAGGACTGGCGAGTCGTCCTGGCCAACCGGCCATTCCTGCTCTTCGCCGCAGCGATGATCGGCGCCTACGTGCTGACCTTCCAGGTCTACCTGGCGCTGCCGCTACAAGCGGCGATGCTCACCCCGCGATATCAAACATGGTTCGTTGCAGCGTTATTCGCCGTTTCCGGCCTGATCGCAGTCGCCGGACAACTACGCATCACCGGATGGTTCGCCAGCCGGTGGGGCACCAGACGCAGCCTGGTCATCGGCCTGGCCATCCTGGCGGCCTCGTTCGTGCCGCTGCTTGTCATCCCCGACGGTCAGCGCTTCGGCACACCGGCCGCGGTGGGCGCACTCCTCATCTCGGCGGCCTTGCTCGCGATCGGCTCGGCCGCAATATTTCCCTTCGAGATGGACACCGTGGTCAGCCTGGCCGGCAACCGGCTGGTGGGCACCCACTACGGGTTCTACAACACCATCGTCGGGGCCGGAATCCTCATCGGCAACCTGGCCACCGGAGCCGCCTTCGGCGCCGCCCACCGGCTGGGCGCCGGCGCACTGGTGTGGGGCGGGTTAGTCCTCATCGGCGCCTCCGCCGCACTCGCGCTGCACCGCCTCGACCCCGCACGCCGCCTACGCCCCGCGTCACCCGCGGTGTCCGGCGCGCAGATCCGGCGCTTATCCGACAGGACAAGTCCAGCCCGGCGCACCCAAAACAAAGCCACGCCGTTTGTCTCTACCTCACCCGCGGTGTTGAGCACCACGGCAAACGACCCGCGCGCTATCGGCTCTGTGGTGACCGCAGATAAAGCAACCGCGACCGTCGCACCCAGGCCAGCGATTTGCACCGCTGCCGGTGCGGGGACAGCCCTCGCGGCCAGACACTATGGCCGCACACGCCCAGCGTTGTCACCCCATCAGCGCCAGACCGCAGCGCATGACACCCAGTTGGCAAGCCGCCTCAGCGCCTCGGTGCGGGTTCGTCTGCGGCCGCCGAAGCCCCCAACATGGCGACCATAGCTTGAGCAAGCGAAGGCGCAAGACATGGATTTCGCGGCTCTACCGCCGGAGATCAACTCGGCCCGGATGTACGCCGGTCCTGGCTCGGGGCCGATGCTGGCCGCCGCAGCGACCTGGGACGGACTGGCCGACGAACTGTATACGGCGGCGACCTCCTACTCCTCGGTGGTATCAGGTCTGACCAGCGGGCCATGGCTGGGCCCGTCGTCGGCGGCGATGGCGGCCGCGGCCGTGCCCTATGTGGCGTGGCTGACCACCACCGCCGGCCAGGCCCTACAAACCGCCAACCAAGCCCGGGCGGCCGCGCTGGCCTACCAGAGCGCGTTCGCGATGACGGTGCCCCCACCGGTGATCGCCGCCAACCGCAGCCTGCTGATGACGCTGATCGCCACCAACGTGCTGGGCCAAAACACCCCGGCGATCGCGGCCACCGAAGCCCAATACGCCGAAATGTGGGCCCAGGATGCTGCCGCCATGTACGGCTACGCCGCCAGCTCGGCAGCCGCGGCCACGCTGACCCCCTTCACCTCACCTCAACCGACAACCAACCCCGCCGGGCCGGCCGGCCAAGCCGCCGCCGTCGGGCAAGCCGCCGCCACCACCGCCGGCAACACCCAGGCCACGCTGTCCCAGCTGACCACCGCGTTACCCCAAACCCTGCAAAGCCTCGCCTCACCCACCCCGTCCACCCCGCCGCTGTCCTCGCTGAGCTCACTCAACACGGTTATGTCGTCGATGAGTTCACTCGGATGGATCACCAGTGCGGGCCTGTCCAACGTCAACCAAATAAAATCGTTGTTCCCGGCCACGACAGCCGGCAGCGCAGCTACATCGCCGAGCTCAGCCCTGCCCGGCGGGCTCGGTTCCGCCACGAACGCACTGGGGTCCGCGAAGTCGACCGGCCTGCTAAGCCCCAGCTCGTCGGGCGGGGCGGATACCACAATGTCGGCTGCCAGCGGGCGATCCGGCACCATCGGAACACTGTCCGTGCCCCCCAGCTGGGCCACCCGGGCCGCCCCAACAATCAGCCCGCTCGCCTCGCCACTCCCCATCAGCAGCACGAACGCCCCCGCCCCGGCCACAGCGGGTACACCAGCCGGCAAGTACGGCGCGCCGCTAGCGACGCCGTCGACCGGACGCAATGAAAGCAATTCACCAGCCAACCCAGCCCGATTCAACCCCCGCCCCACAATCATCCCACACTCACCAGCCGGCGGATAACCAAGAATGCTATTGCGCCCCAAAGCAACTCATAACAGCAGGGCTCTTGAAGGCACCGTGCCCCGGCAGCGAAAATCGGGCACACCCCCATGCTCGTGCCGCCGTCTCCTGTCGCCGGCGCCGGCACAACTTATCAGCCAACCACGCGGGCGTGCTCAGTGTTTGGTTTCAGCTTCTCATCTACGACGGCCGCCAACCACATAGTCGGATCTGGATCAGCAGCTTCCCTCCGCAACGATTAGGAACTGGTTAATGATGAACTGCGACTCAAAGGTGGCCTGGCTACTTGCCGATGCGGCAGACCCCTGCCTTACCGGAGACGAGCGCACCATGGTTTACGTCGAATTAGGCTGCGGCGAAAACCATCTTGCGATCGAACGCATCCTGGCCGTCGTGGTAGAAAACCGCTTGCCGCTGCCCGCCGCGCTCCTGAACATGCTCAACACCTGGCTAGACCAATACGCTGGCAGCCCTGAAGAGCAGCGGCTGCGGACGCTAATCGACAAGATTTAACCCGCGTAAGCGCGGGTGCTCGTCACAGCAATCGGCGAGGTAACACTTCGAAGACGGCATGGAGCTGGCGTTCAACCCTCCGGCGCGCCATCACTGGATTCCACGCGTTACAGGCGATCTAATCGAGATCGCCGATGATGCCATCAAGCATTCGGCGTCCGACGACCGTTTCCTCCGTACGCAACCTCTGCACCCCTGGCCTCCAGCAGCCCAAAAACCTGAAACCACTTGGGGGCCAATGATCGCCGCCTAACTTAACCGGCGGCGCGATGCTGCGGACTCCGCGTAGTCGAGGCCCAATTAACGGCTCAGATATCGATACGCCGTCGCTCGCCCAATCCCGAAGGCCGCGGCCAGTTCTCTGACCGGCTCACCGGTGGCGGCGAGCCGGCGGAGCTGTTCTTGGCGATCGGCGGCGAGTTTGGGCGGTTTGGTGGCCGGCAACTGCCGGGTGCGGCGGGATTCGCGTGATGCTGCGCGTCGTTCGCGGCCGAGCTCGAGTTCGAGCTCGGCAAGGGTGGCCATGATCGCGGCCACGGCCCGTCCAGTCGGGGTAGCGGTATCGATGCCTTCGCGTAAGGCGCGCAACACGATTCGCCGCTCACTGAGTTCGACGATGGTGCGGGTGACTTCGGCGACCGAGCGGCCAAGCCGGTCGATGGCACACACGACGACGGTGTCGCCGGCGCGGGCATAGTCCAGCATCGCCGCCAATCCGTGCCGGGCTGTCTTGGCCGACCCGGACAATTTGTCGGTGAAGACCCGTCCCGGCTCGACACCAGCGGCGGTGAGCTCGGCCAGCTGCGCGTCGAGGTCCTGGCCGACGGTGCTGACCCGTGCATAGCCCAGGATTGCGCTCACCGGCACACCGTCTCACGCCGTGTGGCACAACAGATCCGAGACACGCCGGTCCGAGACAAGAAACGAGACGCCGCGCGGTGTTGCGAGCTGCACAAACTTTTCTGGAATGACTCCAGCTTGGCCTATACCGTTTCTCTAGATTCGAGACACCAACGATCAGGGTTGCTTTGATGGCCGGGCGGGGGGCTCCTCATCGACGCGCACTCGCCGCAACCCAAGCCCGCAGATCGGAGTCGTTCAGGAAACCATCGACGAGCGGAATGCTTTCAGGCCCTTCGACGCAAACCGGAGAACGTCGTGTTCGACGCACCCAAGGCGATCGGCGGCCTCAGCCGCCGATAACGCTGGGTTAAGCAGGATCTGCAACTCGTCAGGAGTGAATGTCGGTTCGGCGTCCCAGGGTGCCTCGTCCCACCCGGCTTCACTGAAGCCTGAAAATAGTTCGTTGCTCATACCTATTCCTCACGAAAGGTGGGGTACGGGTGAATATCTCGTCGGCTGAGACGTAAAAGGGTCAATCTCCGTCTCTCCGCGGGCTCCATCGCCTTGGCGGAATTCCTGCTGGGATCCCATGTTACCGGCGCCACTGTCTCAGACCGCCCGTCTGCGCACCAAAGTGAGACAGGAGCCGATCGGTCTCGGCTCAAACGAGACAATGCTAGCGACGGGTGAGCGGTGTGCGGGGTCGGACCTCAGCCATCGCCGAACCAGCGCTCCTTGCGGCTTCGGGCGAATTCGGCTTTCTCGTCAGCTATTTCGGCAGACGGGCCGATTAGTGAGCCTGTCGGTTTTGGTCCGCTGAGGAAGTTGACCTGCACCTTGCCGACCTCACCGCGCCCGAACTCCATGTAGCAGTCGCCCGCCCCGTCATAGGGAGGCGGCGCCGGTGTGCCCCGCAGGTTTGCGATGATGTCATCGGCGACGAACTGCGCGGCACGCTCGGCGAATAGGCCCGCCTTGGCGGTATAGGCGGCCGCCACGTCACCGATTGCGTACACGCCGGGAAACCGGGTAGCCAGGTTGGTTTTTTCCACCGGAATCCATCCGTCGGGCGCCAGCCCCGAATCGGCGATGACCGCCGGCACCCGATGCACGGGGATGCCGATGAAAAGGTCGTATGGAACTCCTTCGCCCTCGGCGAACTCGGCGAACTTGCGTTCGGGGTCCAGCCGGCTCACCGTCCGGTTTCCCATGAAGGTGATGCCACGCGCGGTCAGGTGCTGCTGAAGTGGCTCGGATACCTCCTTGGCGACGGGCACCGGGGCGCCCATGTAGCCCGTCACGGTTATCGAGACCTGGTCGCGCAGTCCTCGGCCGGTGAAGTAGTCCTCAAGCAGAAACGCCGCCTCGAACGGCGCCGGTGGGCACTTGTACGGCTCGCCGAGCACGCTGATGACGATTTTGCCGCCCGGGAACGCCGGCAGCGCGTCGCGCAGACGTTCCGCCCCGCCCAATGTGTAGTACTCGAAGCCGTCCTTGGTGAAACCAGGGGTGGCCTGTGTGTCGTACTCCGCGCCGAGCGCCACGACCAGAACATCGGCTTGATAGGAACCGGATCGGGTACGCACGTGGCGGTTTTCCGGGTCGATCGCGGTGATCTCTTCTTGGTGGAAGTCGACGCCGGGTCTGGTCAGCGCCGCATACGGCAGGCGCACGTCGTCGGGCGTGCGTTTACCAAACAGCACGTCAAGTTTGGAGAAACCGAAAAAGAAAGAATCGTTGCGATCGATCAGCGTCACCCGCACCTGATCGGCAAGCAACTCCGATAGCCGCGTGGCAAGCTCAAGACCACCGAACCCGGCCCCCAGAACCAGCACGTGCAACGTCATCAGCTTCCCTTCCGGGGCCGGCTCGCGCCGACAGGCCCCCATTCCTGTCGCTCAGTATTGCCACCGAGATTCGAAACAAACAAAGCCGCTCGCTGTACTTGCGCCGCAGACGAGCTTGACGAAACCACGACCCGGGCACCATAGGCGAGTGCGGGTACCACAAGTATCGAGGGTGTCCAGCGACAACCGCGATCGCGACAATTCGATAGCAGTGCCTTTCATGAGCTGG